>QALN01000002.1 GCA_003150615.1 Flavobacteriales bacterium
ATTTTCCCAATCTTTTACCTCCATATCAAATCTCCTTAAATAATTTTTTGTTATGATTATCGCTATTATACCATTTGTCAATATTATCGTACTGCTTTGGATAAACCCCATAAGACCTACACCACCTAGGTAACGGCCCGTTCATTACGTCTAATGCCGTCGCAAGGTCGAACGTAGCTTCCTCCTTGATACCACATCCCGATCCACTTCCACGGCTCGGTATATAGGCTCTACTATATGCTACACTCATTCCATATTCTCCATGACTCAGATACCCGATGTTGGGTGAATCAGGGAAGGCGTAATACAACATTATATAATCACCCTTACTCCAACCTCTATTATAAGTATCATCCTGCCATGCGAAAACCCTGCAACCGGCTTCTTTTAATTCCGCTGCCGCTCTTTTTAAAATATTATCTTCCATACTACTTACATTTAAGTTATGCCAAGGTGCCGGGAACCGACCCCGGATCATATCCGCACACGTACGATTATGATATATCCTTCCACCCCGCCAAGGTCATGGTCACAATATTAACAAACTAAAATCTAATGTTCATATCATTACACATCTTAAAGAAGACCTCCCTTATGATCTTTTTATACAAGATGTATATCTCATCATCATCATCATCGAACTCCACTTCCCATGAACGTAATAAATACCTGATATCGCAATCCGCTATATGAATCCTGAATATAGACGGAACGCTCATTATGTAGTCCTCGAAAGCTTTCTTAATCCCATCCCTTTTGATATGTTCTTTATACTCATCCTTAAACACGTTAAGCATAAAAGCCAGATACTCCCTATCATATCTAAACTGCTTTTTGTAATTATCAGTATCTATATGATCTAGTATATATATTTCTATAGCGTCCCTGTCGTATTTTGACATACCTCTTCCTCCTGTTTTTGATATTTAATGACCCTTTTCTCCCCATACGCCTTCGCTAACTGAATAAGCTGGCCGGTAAACACCTTGGTACGGTGTCTTACAATCTTATCCACCAACTCCGGGCATCTGGTTCTCCATCTATAATTAACCTCGCCCTTAGCTTTCTTCTTGTAATATCTGTAAAATGTTACGGCCACTACCACTTCTCCATCTTGTTCAAAAGCCACTAAATCATAATTGTTGTAAACTATTTCGTTCATGTCGTTATTATTTTTATGTACTTAATCACCTCTTCTGGTAAGGATGCTAGATCCTTAACTCTTTTACCGAAATCGTATGAATGTCTCCTATATGGATAATAATCACCAACATATATTCCTATTCCTTGTGGATGAAATGGATTTTCGCTGCATGCAAACACAGGATAATATACCAACCCACTACTATCTTTACCCTTATCACTTACACATATTATCGTGTATCTATCTACCTCCCCATCACCAATATCATACACCCTTACTTTTACCTTCACGCCATTGGCGTTTGTTATAACATTATTCATACACACCTCCTTTGTTGTTCACTATCAAACTAATCTATCTCCCTACCATATATAGTATACGATCCACACCAGCCACGATTCTCATTCGAGACCCTAATATGATCTACAGGCTTATCTCCTGCCATACAATTAGCGTAAGATAATACCTCCGACATGTTTCTGAACCCGGAATCCGCCGCCGATTTTATAAGTTTCCGATCGTACCCGAATACCCATACCTTTACAATATCCCTTTCCTTTACAGTCCTTCTTATACGCATAATCTTGCCATAAAATAAATAAACATAAAATCTATTCTCTCTTTGTTATCATCCATCCTATGCCCGGTGATCTCAAAAACAACCCTACGCTTTTCTATAGTCTGTATATTATCTAACTGAATAGCTATGTAAGGATATTTCATAACTTTCTCTCTATTGATGTTATTCAAAATAGCGTTGACATCTTGCCTGCGAAAATACATATTTACCCCTATATAGCTGGCAACCAAAAGACATTCGTCTATTATCCCATCAGTATCGAACAACAATAACATATCATCCTTCTCGATAGTATATTCCATATCAAGAATCTTGATACGTTTGCTTCCGTCCTTCTTATCTGATATAAGAATCTCTATCATTTCCTTATCAGTCGTAAGGATATAATACGCCTCTTCTCTCGTAATATTATCCCGTAGATAAAGCAGCGCTTCATCTTGTAATTTCGTAATCTCGTCCATACTATTAGTATTTTATATTACCACGCCAAAAAGAACGGCGGCCGACACCCGCAGCCTACCACGCCGTGACACCGCCGCCCGTTCCCCTTGGTGTTATTCTGCCACCTCTAATTTCCCGTAATAAGGATAGAAACAACCGTCTCGATAAACCGAATATCTGAGCGTTTTATCCTTTGCTTCATAGATGGAAACACAACCGCTGTTATAAGCGTTGGATAGTTCTTTTGCTACAAATCCGCCTATTCGTTTATAGGTTTTAGGCGTATCCCTCAACGGCCTGCCTACATATATTTTTACTCTCTTGCACTTCTTGTCGCCTACGTATGCCCCCAGCGACAGCAACTCATTTACTATACTACCGCCAAATACGTTTCTCGCTTCTTCTCTCGTCATATCACTATCAGATTTTATATTATACTACCGCCAAAAGGGAGCAGAGACGGACGACCAGCGGGGCCGACCCCACGCCATAGCCGCCCCCGTTTTCCCTTGGTTCCCTCCGCATCACCCCATACTAATAAACAATATCCACCACCAATAACACCATACCCACCATCACTCACAACTGCCTTGCCTTGACGGGAAACTCCTACCACTTGCAAACTTTTACATTTGATCGGAAGATACCCCTTGCTTGAAAGGCGTTTTCCTTGCTTGAAAGGCGTTTTCCTTGCTCGAAAGGTGTTTCCCTTGTTTGTTGGTGTTTTTTCTTGTTTGGAAAGGTTTCCCTTGTTTGTTGGTGTTTTTCCTTGTTTGGAAAGGTTTTCCTTGTTTGGAAAGGTTTTTCCTTGTTTGGATTTCCTTGTTTGGAGGTGTCCCATCACGCAAATCCCAAATCTCCCTCGAAATTCCCACGAAAACCCAAGACCTCCCGCTACTTTGTTCCACGTGGAACGCTGATTTAGTCTAGGATATCGAGGTCCTTGTTCTTGATTGCCTTATATACTTGCCTAATACAATGTATTGATAATAAAACCAATAAAGAAACTATGATTATAGGCAGAGCGTCGCCCGTAGCTATAACGTACCGCCCCAACTCAAACGCCATATACCCACAAAACAAGGTGAGTACGAAATATATAAATACACCCATAAAAATATACAATAAGTAACCACGATTTTAAAATTGAACGCAAATAATACAATTAATTGAGTATCAATAAAATAATATATATCAACCCCTAGAGCTACCTCTAAGGAAAGACAAGCCTAGATATAGATAAAAAATATACAATAAGTACCGCCTATTATATACCTTTTAGGATCGATTCAAGCGCAAATCCATGCATAAGGGTACAATTCACCCGTCCGTATGGATATAGATATATACAAAATAACACATAATAAAGTATTTTACTTACACATTTATAATTAAGGCTTAAAATTTACCGCCTCAACACTTTTATGTGTAAGCAAAACATATGGTTATGCTATTATTTTGTAAAATTAGGCACAAAAAAGCCCTCCCGTCTTATATCACTACAATACGGAAGGGCACAAACTTTAAAATCAAATAAAAACAAACGATCTATTGTCGCAATTTGTTCGCCATGTAACTAACACGTTTCCGCCTACATTTATCAGATTCCCTACTGCAATCTAATTTATTAGACTTGTATAGTTCTTTGGTAAGCTCAATATAAAACTCAATTTGAGACTTTCTTATAGCTTCTAAAGCCTTTTCTTTTTGAATAGATAGTTTCCTATTCAAATTATCAAATTTCTTTTTGTACATAATATATTCATTTAATTACACCAATAAGAATACGGCACGGCTATGAAGGCACAAAGCCGCCGTTATCAATACAACCAGCCGGACACACCACACCCGCCCGTATCCATTGGATTGTCCCTTTGCTCCGACTGAACGAGGCCAAATACGTACATACGTCACCCGTGATACGTACCGACAAGGCGTATTAAGTACGTCAATTTAACCGCACTAAATACCCTTGTAAGGGTTGTTGTTTTATAATAACATACGACACTATAGTAATTAAGCCACCTATAATATCATTGCTTTGATATATTGGCACGGAAACAACCCCGTAATACACTTGATATGCGCTACTCTCACAACATACCACCATACACCCTATACATGCGTATATACACCAATATATCCCGTGTTTTTACACGGCCTACTAGGTTGACCTAGCGTGCTTACCGGATTGATATAGATCTAAAGATAACGGCACTATCCTGGACTAGGATAGTACCTAAACCACATTGTTAAGCGGCGGCCTATCTATTACAGGCTCTCGATACCCTAACGACCTGTAATATATCTATACCAAAATATCAAATATCTTACCTGTTTAGCGAGATCAGTAGCGCGACGGGAACGCACAGATATGCTACCATAACGCCCCTATATACAAATGATATAGGGGCTAATTATTTGCTACCTTTCGTTTTTTGGATGTGTTAAGTAGTATGTAACGCATTTCGCAATGAGACTAAACGTATACCGTTTGATAGGTACAGCACACTTTACAATACGTTTGTCTGATCCGTTAAACATTTCATAATATACACCCCCTTCATATTCTACAGGCTCGTTATATCCAAAGCGTTTATGTGCTTTGCCTGTTATCGATATTTCTGTTACCTTATCCTCGGATAATTTTATGTTTTTATCTTGATCCTGTTTATCGAGATATACTCTTTCGATCTCCTTGTAGGCGCAAAAGGTTTCATCTACACGTGGTAATATCTCTTTACAAAGCTGTATTACAATTTCCTTGTCCTTAGCCAAAGCAATCAAAGCTGGTGCTACAGTTTTGTCTACTTTAATATCGTTATCCTTGAGTATTTCGTTGATTTCTTTGCCAGATTTAAAAAGCTGACACCAAGCCTTGACGGCGCCTGTTAATGTTTTTTCACTTGCTTTCTTAACTTCATTCTGGACTTTGTTAACATCTTTACTTGTCATTAGATTTACCCATACCTTTGGGGTTTGTATTGGCATCTGGTACGCCTGTTTGTTAATATTGTTATCTTACAGGGGCAAATATACGGAGTATTTTATCACTAAACAAATATTATGCAATAAAAATTCAACGATTATATATAATAAAACTAATCAAATGTAAATGTATATTAAAATATTGGTTTATATCATTGATAATCAACAATTTAAATTAAAAATAAGCATTCCTTTTTAGGCTGGCTGGTCGTTTGCCGTCCTATTTTTTGATTTCTGCGGGTTAGGGGGGGGTGGACCCAAAAAACGGCAGCCCGGCCGGGTCGATTTCGGGGAGGTGGTCCGTCCCGCATATCCCCGCATATCCCCTCATATCCCTACATGTCCGTCATCCCAACATATCCCAAATTTTATTATATTTGCGACATAATTAAAATATAAAATATTATGAATAAAGAAGTTAAATACATGGGGGGGGGGTATTTTAACCCTCAGATAAGGAGGGGGGTATGTTTAGGCGCAGGACTTCTTCTCCCGGTAAGATCCACTACCGTATTAATATAAACAAGAATATGTGTCTTAGCTTTGTAGATATATATATTGATGGGAATCCATATCAATCTGGTTTTAACGGATCTTATATTGATGTATATCGCGATAAGAAAATAAAAACTATAAGCATAAGTGGACAGATATCATATCTAAATCCGAAAAATGAGTACAATATTATTTTGGGCATAAGTGGAGGTATTATAGAGGGACCCCTTACGTATCAATATAATTCGGGTATGCATTGCGAGTTGGCTAATAAGGTGATATACGGGAATAGGATAACTAATTTTGCTCCTGTAACGGTGATAAAAGATCCTGGGAAGATCATTAATTTCACTTACAGAACTGAATTACAGACTCAGGTTTTAGATGAAAGTTATGTAGCTTGGGATGGTGATTATGTATTAAACGATAATTGTATAGTAACTGATCTTTGTTCGGGATGTGAATCTTATGCCTATGGGAAAAGTTCTCATGGTAACTATCGAGTAACGGTAAGGATAGTGTAATCCCAAGGGAAGGAGGGAGACCTCGTCCTTCCGGGCCTCCCCCGCCCTACCACCGCCTCCCGTTCTTTTTGGCTTCTCAGGTATTATCTTTGACCGGATATCAAAAATTCATATCTTTGGAACAAAACTAAAATCATGTTTAGAGACATACAAGCCGTAGGAGTTGATGCGGCTATACGGACGCAGAGCAGCCGGGTTGCCGGTTGTGTTGAAGCGTCTAAAATGGAGTAGGATATCTTAGAATATTTTTATGAAATTTACAACTATGATAAATGAGATATCAGCGTTATTCGTGATGATATTCACGTCAGGGATGATGTTTGTCATGCCGATATTAGATATAGGGTATAATGATATCCTTGTCATAATAGGATTCGGGATACTACTATCTTTTATGTTAACCATAATCCCGATCTTGCTTTCTTACGATATAAGGGATGAGATCATTGAGTTGATTGAGGATATGGACAGCCAGATCGTGGTAGACACTTCGGTATATAAAACGAACCTGCCCTAAGTAATTCCTAGGGCAGATATTAATCAATTTGACTTCAAATATGATTCTATTCTATCAGCGGCCTCATTAGGCGTATGTCCATCCCATTCCCATGCCGTATCAAGTTCAGGGATATTAAACAACTCCCAATGCCGGTTCTCATAATGATTGGATATCTGTCCAGTTGGCAGTTCTGCCATTACGATAAACCACCCTCCGCCGAAACATTCCTCACCATCATAATGCCTATGAGATTTACAGACCTTTATATCGCCTTTCTTAGCAAGCTCATTAAAGAAAGCTGCGTTATAAAGCATACGATACCTATATAGTTCGTCAAAGGTATGATATCCGTCGGATACGTTACCCATATCATCCTCGGATGGATCATCAACCCTCTCATATATTTTATTAAACAGATCTTCTTTACACGTATAAATATTACCAGTTTCATCCTTGACAATATAATCTCCAATACTTACTTCGGTATAAAATTGTTCGTTTAATCTCACATAGCATACAGGAAAACAGTATAGATTAAAGTATCTTGCTTTGCCTATTTCAATGATACTTATTTTAGATATATCATCAACCAAATTCTTGACCTCGTCAACATTAAGGCCATTCCATCTTACAGCTTCTATTGATAATAATTTATTTTTATACTTACCCATAATTATTAAAATTATTTTCTTTTAATATATTTATCTATCAGATCTATTGATAGTTTAGCTCCCAGCTCCTCCTCCAACAGGTTAAGGTAGTTCCGATGCAGGCATCCTCCCCGCTCCACCTCCCTAAAGCCGGCCCCGTCCCGGATCCTGACCAGCCCTTTCTTTGGATCCATGTCGATCAGGTCTCGAAGCTCGTTCATGTTCTTAAACCTGTTTTCTATTATCTTAAATACATCGATCTTAGGTTTCTTATCCTTATCCTTGGACTTTATCTTAACTCTTCCACTCATGTTAATTATCCAGTAATTTTACATGTAATATGATTCATATTATTATTGC
Source organism: Flavobacteriales bacterium (assembly GCA_003150615.1). Taxonomy (GTDB): domain Bacteria; phylum Bacteroidota; class Bacteroidia; order Flavobacteriales; family UBA1820; genus Merdimorpha. Next base: position 7,682 of record QALN01000002.1, read on the forward strand.
CGCAATAAGCGCACATAGATACATAAGGAGAATACACTCTTCCACATATCGGACATCTCCATCCATACATAACAGGATTTGTTTGTTTGTCAATTTCTTTCAAGCCTTCATTAGTAGTGGATGATGTATTTTTGTTTTCCATATCATTCGTTATTTATCTTATCTGTACTTCCAAATCCATTATCCCCTCTATCAGACTTTCCAAGATCTTCTAATGACTTCACTTCTTCCCATACGATACGTTCCCTTCTACGAATAAGAAGTTGTGCTACTTTACCACCGACATTACAATAATAAGGACTATGTCTATCCATTTTTCTGTGAACTATTATAATCTCCCCGCTATATCCTTCATCAATAGTAGCAGGGGCGTTTTGCATAATTAGCTCGCTATTAGTAAAACCACTACGTGGACGGATTTCCATCTCATAATCTTCAGGTAGTGCTACATGTACACCAGTATGATATATGATTCTTCCATTATCAAGTTCTATATCCTTAACGAACAAATCCATACAAGCATCCTGTTTATGAGCGTATTCAGGTAGCTTAGCCCCCTCTTCTAGCCATATCTTGACCTTACACGTATCTATACCATCAAGTAACTCAACTGCCTCTTTATAGCTCATAGGTTGTTCTGAGGCTAATGAAATGGCTCTTGCCAATACATTTTTAATCTTACTCATCGTATCTTGTTTTTAAATTCCTTTCCTTTCGGACATTGTAATTTACATTCCTCGCCACAAGCGGAACAGTTGGGTCTCATTCCGGGTACCCCTCTTCCCCCGTACGGCCAGTAGGCGTAATCGCAGACGCTCCAGAACGCCTCCATCGCCTTGATCTTGGCATCGACGGTTATCTTCTCCTTCACCTTTTTCATGCTCTTCCTGAACTCATCTTTCATATCCTTCCCTTCTATCTGTCTGGCCTTACGTCTCTCGTTCCACCAATTGTAGTAGAATTTGTCTGCCATCTTATAAGCTTCGGGGTCAAATTTATCACGATGCAGGACAGGTGCGTCCTTGATCTTTCTCAAATTCCTGCCACAAACATAAGCAAGCCCGGCGTACGGAGGTATGTCCTTAGGATCAACCAACCCATCCGGCACGCAGTAGTAGAAGTAATTGGGGCGGCCGTACCTAGTCCAGCCTCCGGCCTCGTACAGGGCTTGCCTTCTAACCTCGAACCAGCCTTGCATTACTTGGTGCTTTTCCTGTTTCTCGAAATCCTTGTTATAGTCATCTAACGAGATTTTTACCTCAACTTCATAAGCGTACATAGATCTGGTTATAGCCAGATAATCGGACTCCCAGTTATATACATACAGGTTATTTATCACCCATTTAGGAGATACCAAGAACTTTCTGTTCAGGATATCCAATATCCCTCTTTCAGTGTACTCAGTACCTTTATTTGATTGCCGTGTTCCCATCTCCAGTAAGAGGATTATTCCTATATCCTACCGCCATTATAGCGTTACCTATCAACATTCTCAACTTATCCATATCTTTATCATGGAACGAGAAAGCGGTTAGGATATGGCCATTGGTCTTATCATAAGATTTTATCATCAACACAGCCACATACTCACCCATCATCTTACCATTCATGATATCAAGATCAATTATGCCGTGATCTATTAGATCAACCACATCCCATCCTAATGGCAGGTACTTTTTTATTTGATTAATGTCCATTCCAAATAGTTATTATAAAAAGGAGGGTCGTGCTACCCTCCTATAGATTACACACGAAAAATAGAACTGAAAGCGATCCCAAGCACGTAGGATTTTATTGATTCCCGTAGGCTGTCTACCGGTTATCGTTAATTACCGACCTACGGGAATATGTTTAATAAAACACCATGTGGGGAGTGGGGGAATCGAACCCTTATCCACGCTACGATTAGGAATCGTAAATTCTATCCATTAAATTAACTCCCCTTTATTCAAATATCCATATTAAAACAATATTTTAGCGAATCCGGCTGGAATCGAACCAGCATCTCCAATATTATGGCGATCATCCAATAATCCTCGGATCCATATGCCCCGATCCTCCCGGACAAGGACATCAAACAAAATCTAAACTCTAAATCTAATGACAAACTCTATTAATCCAACTGTGGACCCGGCCGGACTTGAACCGACAACCTGCTGGTTATGAGCCAGATGATCCAACCAATTGATCTACGGGTCCTAAATATACCACATCGTCTTTCACAAGAGGATGTGGAACGGAATTTCTCGAAAATTATATAGTATTATGAAATTATTGTCCAACATTCTAGCATATAGCACCAATCCTCGAACGGGAATGTCTCTATACCTGACCTACCCCATTCCGTCCCCCAACTGTTCTGTAGGACGAAGCCGGCCTTGTCCCATCCGGTGAGGATAACGGCATGACCTCCCAAGTTCTGTCCTTGGCCTTGCCAGAATCGATTACCATAATTATAGCAATACAGACCTATAACCAGAGGACCATTCAGCATCAACGCCACTTTAGCTGATACCGGATCTATGATCCTAGCGTAACTGTTTATTTTCTCCCCATCTACGCCTACGTTCTTGATAGACTTGATAGCGTCACGAAGAACCATACCGTCCTGGTCCTTATCCTCTCTCAGATCATATATATCGTAAGGAGATATTTTAGCTGGTCTTTTGATATCCTTTATAGCTTTTCTCCAGTTAAGGATCTCAGCCAGGCTTACGGCTGCGCAAATAGGGGAAGAACCTTGATCTACCACGCTATCGACATTATTGATCTTATACTCATCAGGAACAGCCTCATGTTGCATATTCATGATAGCGTCCCTATCATCCGCTGGTGATGGTATGTAACCTAGTCCGTAACTCATTTTTTATCTTTTTTATGATAGTCTATTATCTTGATATTAAACGTATCGGATCTTTGCCTAACCTGTATTGACCCTCTAGCTTTTCCCTTGGCGTCGTACAGGGCGGTGAAACCAAAGTTATCGACCCGGCCGTCATCCAGCGTAAACATCCACTCCTTCCATTGGCCCATCACGGTCCCGGAAGATACTATGGAATCCACCACATAAGATATATCAGTAGTATCGTACTCCGTATAATAGGTTCTAGATGTACTACATCCGACAGCCGCTAAGGTAAATAACGTTACCAAGAAAAACAAGATTCTATTCATCTTTCTTAGTTTTTTTACGTTTTTTAGATTTCTTCTTCTCCTCAGTTTTATTCTCGACATTTACGTCATTTCCGGCATCGGTACCAGTAACCTCAGAGATATTATTTTCAGGTATATCGATATGACCTGAATTAGGGTCCATCTTATCCTCCTCGACAATAACCTCATCAGACACATCACCATCTAAAGCCTCAGGATCAATATGATTTTCCAGATACTGGATACGATCTGACATAGCCTTATTTTGCTCCTCTATTTCCTTGTACCTTCTTCTAGCCTCATCGAGTAATTTAGATGATAGTTTATGTTTCTTCTCGATATCCATATAAGCCCTTTTAAGAGTCTCTTTCTCTTTCACCGACTCATTATATAGCTCTCTTGATTTACTAAGCTCATTACCCATCTTAACGATATGAGAATCCTTGGAATCTATATCCATATCAAGAGAATCCACAAGTGTATTAAGATATCTTTCTTTTTCCTTCAATTCCGTTATCTTACTACGAGCATCCTCATAATTTCTTTTTAATCTACTTGAATAACTAATAGCCTCATCAAGATCTTTTTTTAGAGTATTTATATAACTACTCTTTACTATCTTCAATCCGAACATCTTTATTACTGTTATAAGTTCTACGAATATCGGCCTTTATCTTGCCGACTATAATTAACTCAGCTATATGCTTATCTTTCTCGACTATAGCTATATCCTTACGGACATTAGTGACTCTGATCGTAATATTCTCGTTATTAGAGAAAACGAACGGTGATCCTACCAAAGTGAGGCCTGTATCGTTGGTGAACGATGGCAGCATCATAACCATCCCGACAGTATCATCCGGGAACGACGCCGATATGCCTGTGTCTATATCAAGAACATCACCTTGACCCAACGGGAAGGCATTACCTTGCTTGATAGGAATATCCTTTCCCAATGAGTTCCATGCCTTAGAGAATTTTAAAGAGTTGAGAAAAATTTTACCATCTTTCTCAACTATCCCTACCATTGGATCGCAATTCATGTGAACCTCATCAAGCTTATCATCCGGTTTTTCCTCAAATTCGTCAAGATCTCTGGTTGATGTAAATGACTTACTCTCCAGAAGTTTTTTGATATCTTCAATCGTAGCCATACTATAATTTTATTATTAAATAAACGATCTTCAATCCTAACTTCAAATCAGATGTCTTTTCGAACATCTCCCTAAGAGGTAAGATAGTAGCGTCAAGATCTGACGCTACCCATTCTCCATCCTTATAATACATATTCTTTTCCTCGGAATACGCTACACAAGGTCGATGCCCTAAGTTCTTCATAACCGTATCTACCTTATTTTGGGTAGGCATCGAGACACGGTTCACTTTAGTAGATATATTAAAATTACTTTCCATTAAATTATTCATTTTCAATTAGTTAATCAAAAAGGTAGGTCACTATCGTCTCCAAAAGGAGGATATTGAGGAGGTTGTTGCTGACCTCCAAAAGAAGGAGCTTGGGCTGTCTGAGGCGGAGCCTGCCGGTATGATGGAGGAGGCGTCTGCGGCTGGGATTGCGGCTGATATGACAGTGGGGGCGTTTGCGTTGTAGCCTCACCAGCGTTGTTTTGGCTTGCCGACTGAACGGGTTTCACACCATCTGTCTTAATACTTTGAATATACTTATTAAGCACTTGATAGGCAAAAGCATCTTGAGCCGTATAATCAAACTTCTTATTCCCCATTATATCAGTACTCTCAACTCTGTCAGGCCATCCATTCTGACCATTCTTATAATATTGCTGTATAAGTTCATCCCTTCCATCAGGAGTTTCCCTAGCATATGAGATAAAAAAATTACCCGGGGCATATTGATCTCCTTTCCTAGCGTGAGCTGGATTGATTACCACCTTACGCTTTAAATCAATATTAGGCAAGTATCTCACCAATGACTTAACATAATTATTAATACCTCCTTTTTGAGTCATCAAAGGAACATTTATAATATAGTTTCCTTCGTCATCGCTTATTTTTATAGCTACGTATTTAGTTTTTGCCCCGTTATAGTCAACCTCCCTTATCTCAATATCTGATAAATATCCCTCTATACCATTCCAAAATACTTTCCAATAAGATACAGCCCCGGTCTTATCATTCACATGTTCCTCATAACCTTCTTTAGGCTCCTTGGATGATTGATAAAGAACTCCACCACCACTTATCTTAAAGTAGTGATTATTAGATCCTAGCGAATTTTCACGAACTCCCATATTATATATATTTAAAAATTAAACAATAATTGATGATGATAAGAAATACTCATTCTTATTATTTTCCCCATAAATCTTATTAAAATGAGATTTATGGTCATGCTCGATAACTATCCTATTATATGATATGTTTTTAACTATACCAAGATACCTACCACATAGCACATCGCATATAATATCATTACCGTTATGCGATAAAGCCGTAAGCCTTTCCTTACAAGATCTTCCAGACATAGGGTTCTCTGACATAATACCGCATCCTTTTTCAGTGAATATCAATCTACAATGATCGAACTCATTTACCTTGATATTATTCTGGAGGGCCTGGACGAGTAGATCCTTATCAAAGACATAGGTACTTGTTTTGACAAAATGCTCGTCCACGAACCTCCAGTTAGGATAATTACCGTCAAAGTGAATCTCATACATATCCATATCAGGGGTAGAGAAGTAAGTCCTAGTATCATCTACTTTGATAGACAACGTATCTAATGACTTATTTATATGTTTATCAAGTAATAAAGAGGAGGCGTTTGATACCGGGATAAATACCTTCTCTACCTTATCCTGATTAGGGATAAAATACCTGTAAATAGTATTCCTGTCAGTACTTACTATATTAATATTAATATCATCAATATCAATGACCACATTCTCTATGCAAGGATAAAGCTCGTTGATCTCCGTATAATTACTGGCCTTGTTAAGGACCGATACATAATCATTCATCTTAACATTAATACCTCCATCAGGGATATTATATACCATAGGGAAAGTATTTACGTCAAAGGCCGGACAGCTATACTCACCAGAGGCGTAGTATATAGTAATACTGTCCTTCTTATCGGAAAGCACGATCTTAATCTCACCATTCTTCTGTTTTTTTACAAACCTTATGAAAGAGCTTGCCTCTACCAAGAAAGAGAAGTTAGAATCAGACTCCACTTCCAGCTTCTCTATAACACATACCTTGGCGTTTACGGAAGTAATATAAGCTAGACTATTGATGATATCTATCTTAATATTCTTATAGAGTGAATTAGATCCGGCATTTTTAACAACCAATTCTAATTTACTTAACTTCTCATTCAATGATTTCGACAAGCACTTAAATAACATAATGAACAACCTTTATATTACATTGCAAATATAATCATAATTATATTAATTAAAATACAACAAACGCTTAATAGTATTAAAATAACTTAAACTTACGTCTGATATACTCGGCTATAAGCGTAGCATCGCACATTCCATCTTGTATTTTGGTAGGTTGAACTCCTTTACCTGACCATGGTTTTACGAAAGACACCAAAGGGAAAAGGCGTATGGCGCATCGGATGGAGGTAGCTTTCGTATCCAGCTTAGCCGCCGTATACACCCGATCGGCTGTCGTATGAAGCTCCTTCTGCCAGGTTTTTGGCTGTACCTCCTCGAACATGAACCTGACGTCCGGATGCGAGTGGTATCGCTCCATCATCTCCACCATCATAGCGAAGAGCGCGTTTGGTTCCCGGCGCCGTCCGCCGAAGGTGAAGTTGCTGGCGGCTGAGCTGTTGTGGATGCTGTGGACGTCCTCGACGGCGATCGCCAGCGTTCCCCCACCTTCTTCTTGGATTTTATCCGCTGCGTCAAGGAAGAAACTTGATATGGCCCTAAGATCTATATCCCCTTTAGCTGATATCCTTGGTGTCATGATTACCTTAATCTCTCCGTTCTCCGGGATCATAGACAATCCTCCGGTATCTATACCCGGATCTATACCTATCACCGCATTCATATTTTTAAGGTATATAATGAGTTAAAATCCTTCGGTCTAAACACCTGTATAGAGTTATCTGGATACAGACCTATATAATAACCGTAAAAAGCCCGTAAAACGCCATTTTCTAGTATTATATCCAAAGCCTTTACCTTATTACCATCAACCATAACATCAACCTCATCAGTCTTGTTAGATATCTTATCGAACCATTCAGGTATAGGATCAATACCGTACCTGAATGCGTTTATCGTTGATTTTATCGAGATATATGTTCCCATATTAGATAAGATTACAATCGTCTCGTTTAACAACCTTAAAATCGCCATTTCTAAGTAATATCGCTACATCAGATCTCGTATATGTGAGAGGCGTATACGATACCAAATGATAAGAAGCCTGTCCTGTCGCTGGTCGAACCGGTCTTAATACGGCTATGGCTATATCGCCGCCAAGTTCCGTACCACCGGTGACACCCTGTAGGCACATGTATATGAATCCCTCATACTCATATCTCTTCCCGATAAATTCACTCATGGGAATACCTACGAACAGATAGTTCTTTACATCCCCCTTCTTAACCTCGACAGCGTTCTCTACGCTGGATGGTATTACGTCTACAAATTTTACTCCTATTGCCATGATTACAAATTCAATTTAGTTCTTAACTCTTGACACAATTCTTGATTATCTCTCATGATACTTAACGTATTATCCACCCCATTTCCTACCCGGACATCCCCGTACCAGTACCATGATCCTTTACGGGTAAAGATACCGGTTTCCTCGCATAACTTCAAAAGTTCAAGTTCCTTATCAAACCCCACGCCATAATACAAGGCTGTCTCTGCTATTTGGAACGGAACGGCTGTCTTGTTCTTCAGAACCTTTATCCTAACCTCATGACCTACTGAAGATCCGTCCTCTCCTAATATAACCTTCTTTCTCGCCATCTCCATACGGATAGAGGCATAGAACTTAAGGGCGTTACCTCCGGTCGTTACCTTAGGATCGCCGTATATAACACCGATCTTCTCTCGGTACTGATTGATGAATACCAGAACACAGTCGCTTTTGTTTACGATTCCTGTAAGAACCCTCATGGCTTTAGACATCAAACGAGCCTGCAATCCCATGTTGCTGTCTTCCATATCGCTCTCTATCTCCTTCTTCGGTACCAGATTGGCTACAGAATCTACGACAATAAATCCGACCTTCCCAGACTCGACTAACTTGGCTGTGATGTCAATAGCCAGCTCCCCGTAGCTTGGTTGGGAGATCAAAAACCGGTTTATATCCAATCCCATTTTCCTAGCGTACTCAATATCGAAAGCGTTCTCCACGTCTATTATAGCTACCAGCTTATCTGGATGTTTTTTCTGGAACTCGATCATACTTAACGTACACATCATAGTCTTGCCACAAGATTCCATCCCGACCAGCTCATGAATCCGGCCTACCGCCCATCCGCCGCCGAGGGCCTTATCCACCACCAGCGATCCAGTGCTTTCCCTTGGTATGGATATTATAGGCTTATCATCGCCAAAGTTCATTATTGAGCCTTCTCCAAGCTCTTTATTTAAAGATGATACTAACTCATCTACGTATGAAAAAAGTTCTTTCTTAGCCATTATAATCCGTATTCATTGAAATCAAACAAATCCTGTTGTTTCTTGATCATATCCTTACCGATATCAGATATCTTTTCTGGATTTAAAACACCCTCATTCTCATCCACCTTATCTATGAAGTCAGATATCTTATCGCTTAGCAAAACCATATCTTCTTTAGGAATTGATTTTAGATAAAGACCGTCTATGGACCTACATCTTGATAGAGCGGTATATATCTGCCCTATTTCGAAGGCTCTGCTGATATCTACGAATATATTATCTAAAGTCATTCCCTGAGATTTATGAACGGTTATGGCGTATCCTAACCTCAATGGATATTGTATTATACAGCCGCAAGAAATGCCTTCAAGAGAATCATCCACCTGCTTGTACTTTATCTTCTCCCACTTCTCTTTGGTTATCTCCACCTCAGTATCGTTATCTAGATGAACATATATCGTCTCATCAACAGTATCTATGCTGGTTATGATACCCATCGAACCATTGACATACCCATTGCCGTTTCTGGTTATTAGGACCTTAGCTCCTACCTTTACTATAAGCTCATCCTCACAGGGAGCTACAGGCTTTTCCCCGAATACAGTAGCATCGAACTTAAATACCTTATTATTGATCTTATCAAGATTAGTCTTATTTATCTCATAAGCTTCTTTATTAGTTGAGCATATAATTATAGTATTATCCATATTATCCGGATACTTGACCCTACTATCCAATATCTGTCTTGACTCATCGGTAATAACCCCACATCTTATATCCTCAAGTACGGAAAGAAGCTGAGGATCTTTTTGACGGAATACGTTCTCGAAGGTAATGACCGAGAATCCTGACGCTCTTAATGCCTTTGATGAGAAAAAGAACCGGCTCTCATAATATTTGTCGATAAAATCATCCGCCGTCACCACAGGCGGTAGTTGTGATAGATCTCCAAACATAATCAACCTAACTCCACCGAAAGGTTCCTTGCTACGCCTGCATTGTCTAAGTATGTCAGCCACCTCATCAAGCAAATCAGGTCTTACCATACTGATCTCGTCGATAACGATAGTATCAAGATTCTTGATCTTCTTCTTCATAAACGGACTTACATCCACCTTATTAGACAACATACCTCTCTCGATAGAAGGGATATAAGGACCGTTCTTTATAGAGAAGAACGAATGAATGGTCTGTCCTCCGGCGTTCAACGCCGCTACTCCAGTTGGGGCTACGATAACGCACTTACCCAAGAACTTTACGATACGTTTCATGAACGTACTTTTACCACTACCGGCTCTACCGGTAATAAACAGATTCTCCCTAGTGGTGAAAATCTTCTTCAAGGCACGACCCTGCTCTACGTTTTTATCCACCGTCATAATATGACGAAGGAGGTCGTTTTCGTTTCTAAAATCCTCTTGTACCATGTCTTTTTAAGTTTATGGTACAAAGATACGAATAGTTATAATTAACTATTAAAAATAAATGTGAATAATATGTAAATATTAAATTTTATATCTGATACTCAAATCATCCAGCTTTACTCATCTCGGAAGATTTTTCTCCTAAAAATACATCTCTTATGTATTCTGTCGATATAAGGATATGCATATATTTCCCCTTGTATAATAGTCTTAAGCATCCGATAGTTACGTTCTTTCTGTCTTTGGTATTCACCACTCCATTGTTTTTTTTTACCTCGTCATACAAATCGGATATACTCTTCTTACACATGTCTAAGAACATGCTTATGTATCTGTATATAGTGGATTGAGATATTTCACGCATACCTATGCCTATGAGCTTCTTATTCAACTCATTAAGAAGGTATGCTACATTGAACTTAACTGTCTTTCTTTTAGTTACCTTGTATATGTGATGTACGTTTCTGGTTCTGGCTCTGAATATTATTTTGGAAAGGATTCTCACCCTATCAAGCTTCCGGCTTTTGTTAGCCATTCTTCGTCTAGAATCCGAATCAAGATTCTTATCAATGCAAGTGTATATGGATTCTCCTTTCTTTACAAACATATCCTTTATCCTTGGGACCTTACTAGCCTTATGCTTGTATTTTACGATATCTGACAATGCTATTCTGATCTCTCCTTCAGCCCAAGCCTTTAGACTTATAAGTTGGTAGTTTATATCTTCGTGAGAATCTCTTAATACATGTCGGTAGCAGAAATAAGCGCATCCATCCGATAGAATATCAATAAAATCATTGGTATTGATCTCTATCTGATCTCTGTTTCCATCTTGCATCCTTTTTCTTAGAAACACATGTTTGAGTACGTTTATGATAATAAGATATATCATTGCCATCTTACATTCATCGCTGATCCGGATTCCCGATCCATGATACTCCTCATGTTTCAATGAATATTTTATGGCTGTCACTTTCTTGCCTTCCTTATTAGTAACAGGCTTAAAATCAACTGGACATATAAGTGATCCGGCTGGAAGTTTTACACATCCTAGCTCATCTTTCTTGGTCTGAATATTACGTGGAATATACTTTTCGGTAAGAATCTTATCGAAATTTGATTTCATTTTCTGTAAAAGTGCTATCTTTGTTCCAGACATTTTTTTTTAAATTTTTTGTTGCGAATATACAAGTTTCATCAATACGAAACAAGTTATTCGGATGGATGGGTAGCCTGTGAAGGTCGCCCATTTGTTGTTTAAGGAGGGTAGGTGATGTCCGTAAAACGCTGTGCGCGTGAACGATGGTTTTTCTCAACCTACTTGTTACGCGCGCGTTAATAGGTATATTATTAAATATAATTAACTCTATAAATATATTTTACTTACTAATATCTCTATCCGTACACAGAACCTCTCCTGACGTCGAGTTCCTGTGTACTCCACTTAAAGTCTCTATTTAATAAAACATTGCTTTTTACCGCCAAGGTATGGTGCCGTCAGGTAGCATACCGCAGGCTAAACCTGGTATAAGCCGTATTCTATACCGGAAGCTGGGATCCCGGTAAGGGGATCGGGTGGAGAAAAAGCCAAAGAAGAAAAAGCGAGGTCTTGTACGATCGCTCACGCTCCGGCCGTCCGTATCTTCTACGGCAGGCCCCATCGCCCCAAGGCTTCCCATTTCCCCTTGGCTTTATATCCCATAGCTTGGGAGGAAGGAATCCAAAGGGAAAAAGGTAAGGTCGTATTCGGTCGCTCACGCTCCGGCAGGCGAATATATCTCTACCGCCTTCCATGTCAATAGCGAATCTCTGGCGGCATTGTCCGGTATGACGGCGGTAGCCTTACCCTGGGTGTCCCAGCGTGTCCCCCCACCAACCTTTTCCCCTTTGGATGCCTTGGGCTATGTCATGGGACGATAAGAAGCCAAAAAGAAAAAAGGAGTGGTCGCATCCCGTGAGGCAGGATAAGGATGTTCCCCGCCGTCCACGCGCATAGCGTACGTGAACTTCACTGCCCTTGCTATTGTAGCCAGCCGTAGACATACATGGCTTCATTCGTCCTACCCCACTAGCCTTTTCCCTTTGGATTCTCGTAAATACATGCTAGTCAGCATATATTATGTTGATTATGGCAAAATTTCTTGACAACGATATTTTTTTTAAGTAGTTTTGCTGAAAACTAATTTCATATGCCGGAACAGAGAAAAGCTTTCGTATTTGCGTTACCTTACGACATTAGACTGGATATGATCCAGCAGTTCTTAAGGATATACAACGGCTATCTGGATTCTAAGGGTAGAAGCTTGATCACCGAAAGAACGATAAACTTACTTTCTTTCTACATCAACTACGGATACTCGGATGATACCAGGGCTAAGTACATGGATTGTCATGGGCAGAAGGAGTCTTACATCGCTGTCCTTAACAATGAACTGAAGCGTGGTGGTTTTCTGGTGGACAAGAAGAACGGGAATTTCCGTACCCGTGAGCTGTCTATTGAGATGAGAAGCCTACGTAACTATTTCGTTCTTGACGGGGAGGGTGATGATACCCGTGTAATGGGATTTGTGTTCAAGAGAAACAAATTGGATATTGATGGGTAGGAATCTTATTTCATTCGATAGGGATATCGTGGATGAGGTGGTAAGAAGATCTGATGGGAAGTTTACCAAACAACAGGTAGAGTGGTGCATGAAAGCATCCGTATCTTATATCCATCATCTCTCCAGATATACCGATAATATATCTATCAGGATCCCGTTTATCGGATACGTTATATGCAATCTTCGCGAGATGCGGGTAAGACGTGATAAGATACGTCGGATATTTGTCAAGGAAGGTAATCGTTATCCGGATGAAAGGATGCCTATTGAGCTTGATTGTCTGGATAAGAAGATTAAGGCGATAGAGGATATGGAGGGGTTGAAGAACGGAGATCCTCTTATACGTGATAACCATGAGGCCATGTATCAATGTCGGTATGGAATGACATGGGAACAATTACAGGATTTTCAACAAAAACAATTTAAGAAATAATATGCAAACAATCGGTAAAGCCCAAGTGATAGCCCAAGCTTGGGAAGACAGTTTATTGGGTAGGATTCCTAAGGATGAGAAGGATTATCCGGAGTGGTACAAGAATCGTCTTGATTTATGCAAGAAATGTCCTAAGAACTCTTCTAATATAGCTTTCTTTAAGTTACCAGCTAAGGTATTGCTGCAAAGATTGATGGGAAGACAGGCATGTTCGTTGTGTGGTTGTTTTATCAAGGAGAAGGCTTGGATGAAGACCGAGGTATGCCCGTTGAAGTTCGTGGAAGGAGAGAAAGCCAAATGGAATGCTATGGAGGTCATAACAGCCGATCATAACGATTTTAATATCGAGTGCCCTAACGATTCCTTTGATATAGGACTAACGGATGACGAGAGCGAGTTTTATCTAAATATTTTTGATCAGAAAATAGGTGATAAGATAGAAATCGTGTTATTCATTACCCATAAAGATGGTTTCCATGTCAAGGAGCATCATCTTGGATGTGGATGTATGGGAGACGTGTCATATAACAAACATCCTGACAATGAGAATAGAACTATATTTAGGATGACGTTGGATACCTCAAAATATACGGAAGGTCATTTTGAGAAACATCTATCTCTCATGGGTTATACGAAAGATGATCCTGAACGTAATTTCAAACATTTCCCGTTACGTATTATAGGGGAAGCTTATAAGTAATAGCGATGAGAAGTCCCGTAAGAAGCAAGATAGATGATCGTATCCATGCCCTTATTGTCATGGAAGTCGGTTGCCGTGAGTTACCCGAATATTCGCTGGGTGATATACTTTACTCCGCTTTAAGGAGAGTTGCTAGGGCTAATGGTGGTAATGTCCGCTTCTTGAGGGATGTTAGTACCAGGGATTTATTGAGGTCTATAGACCAAAGTATAAATGATGAGATTGAGTTGAATAGCAATGATTATAACGCGTGATTATTATGGAGGAGAATAAGGATATAAAAAAGGAGATCAGGGATTATCTTAAGGAGGAGGCGGATACTCATATAAGGCATTGGATAGCCATAAAGCGTGAGAGCAAGCGTCTGTATAGCGATATTGAGGATAGGACTAAGAAGATAGCCCTTAAATCATCTTCGTTGATAAAAGAGGAGGATTTTGTCGTTCTTCATGAGATGACCCATAAGATACAGATGTTGAATATAGAGGCTGTAAAAGTCAATTCTAGGTTGATGTTCATAATCCAGTTGGCTACCAGCTTCGGTATGGATCTGGATTTAGACACGACATATGCGTCCACCGCAAAGAGCATTATGGAAGACAGAACGTCTGGATTTGTGTTTTATGATGACAAGGAACGTCTGAGATATGCTGATAAGGAGCTTGAAGATATGTTCCATGATATGAGTGTGACGGAAGTAAGTAAGATAGGTGTTGTTCAATCTTATGAGCTTCTTATGAAACAGTATAACGAGTTTAAGGATATGAAAGCCAATGCCACAGGGAAGACGAAAGCCGACGAGTAAGGACGCTGATCGGGTTAACGACAATCTTGAGGTCATAGCTAAGGCTATAAATGACGCTAAGACTTATATTGATAAGCATCCTTGGGACAAGGAGAAGCCGGAGGATATGGCTAGGGCATTTGACTTCATATCAAAATTAATCGATAAGATAAATACATGGAATGATTCTTATATGGAGAAAAGTGGGATTATGGATGTATATAGGTCTGTAAGCAATGTCCAGAAAAAGGAACGTAAGGGTCAGGTTTCTGGTGGAATCGAGTCTGTTTTAAAGGATATTATAAAATGAGTCTAAGCACGAGTCCAGAATTTTATGTAAACATGAAAAATCCTCCTGTATGGAACGATCTGTTCGGTTGGGAGGATCAGGATGACGATGTTAAGCAGTTCTTTAAAGAAGAGGCTTATAAGGTCAAGTACGGGGTGACTATCAATGGTACGTTCATCCCTCCATGGCTTTATTGGCATGTTAATTTCTTTCCCGTATTCCAGGATCTTCCAAACGGGGAACGTGTGCCAGCGATCAGTCGTTTGCGTGATAACGAATGGTTTTTCGCCGAGATGTACCAACGTGCCCGTATGGAGAAGAAAGGGTTGGGAATGTTTGGTACTCGTCGTTTTGGCAAGGCTCTTCTGGACTCGGAGCTGATATATACTCCTCATGGATCTAAGAAAATAGGATTCGCCGATATAGGAGATATCATATACGGTGATGACGGGAAGCTTACTACCATAGTGGGCGTATACCCTCAGGGATTCGTTGATACGTACAAAGTGACCTTTGAGGACGGTCGCAGCGTGGTGTGTTGCGGGCAGCACCAGTGGAAAGTCAAGTATCATGGTGATTATAAGGTTATGAGCACTATGGGTATCATCCATTCTGACTTCTCCAAAATGACTATAGATATTGGGGAGGCGGTAGATTTCCCTGAGCGGCGGTGGCTGATATCGCCCCAGCTCATGGGGTCTCTGGCCGCCTCCTTCCTTTGTGGAGCTACCGACAGGATCTTTGAGCTAAGCAAGAAGGAGATGGATGATGTCATTTATTCATCCAGAAAACAGAAAGAGTTGTTCATAGGATCGTTTATGAAGATCGCTTGCGGTATAAATACCGGTGACGATCGTTTTAAGGTCGTTTATAAAAGCGAGTATATTATATCCTTTGTAAGAAAAATATTTTGGTCTATGGGGTATTATTGTGTCATGGATGGTGAAGATATGTATATATCTAAGACTCACGATAGGCTTAGGATATCTGATATAGATTATTACGGTAGATATAAGGCTACTTGTATTGAGGTCGATAATAAATCGCATCAGTTTCTTACTACCAATTTTGTCGTATCCCATAATACGACCATCATGTCATCACTTCTCCAGATGAACGCTACCATGACGATCGGGCTTAGCCATTCCGTGGTAGGTTTCAGCGATAGCGATTTATCTAATATAGGTGAGTATTGTGAGTATGGTCTTGATCATGTACATCCTTTTTTTAGGATCAACAGAACCAAGACCGACTGGAGTTCGGGCGTTACATTAGGCAAGAGGATGTCCAATGGCGTACGTGATATCCATGCCATTATCTCTATAGCCAACATCAACATGGGTAGGAAGACCTCCACGCAGAAGACGGCTGGTTTGACACCGGCTACGGCTATTTTCGACGAGGTAGGTAAAGGTCCGATAAAGAAGCCTTACACGGCCGCCATGCCATCCTACGACACGCCTTATGGCTGGCGTCTTAGTCCTATCTTGGCCGGTACCGGTGGTGAGGTGGAGTTGTCTAAGGACGCTCAAGAGATGTTCTCCGATCCCGAGACATATAACCTTCTGGTCATGGACTGGGATATTTTAAATCGTAGAGCCATGAAAGGGAAAACATGGAAAGAACGGAAATGGGCGATGTTCGTTCCCGGTCAGATGGCTAACTCCGGTGTTAAGAGAACTATAGGATTGGGCGATTATCTTGGTAAGCCTGATGACAAGAAGCTTAATAAGATCAAGATCGACGCTACTGATTTCGATGCTAGTACCAATAAACTTAATGAGGAACGGAAGAAACTATCTACAAAAGATAGGGTTGCGTACACTTCTCATACTATGTTCTATCCATTTACGATCGATGACTGTTTTTTAAGCTCATCCCAGAACCTATTTCCGGTCGAGTACGCTATCAAGCATAAGAACGATCTCCTTGAGTCGGGGCAATATAGCGGTATGCTGTGTGATGTCTTTCTTGAGTCAGGTAATAAACTGGGGACTACTAAATCGAATAAGCAACTGGCTGGATTCCCGTTTAGCGGCGGTGTTATTGACGCTCCTGTCCAGATATTCGAGATGCCTCAATCCAATAGGTTTGATGATTTTATTTATGTGGCGGGCCAAGATCCGTATAAGCAGGCCAAGTCTGATACTCCTTCATTGGGATCCTTTTATATATTCAAAAGGCGTGTTGGTATCCGAGATCCTTATGCCTATAGAATAGTTGCCTCTTACGTATCCCGCCCATCATCTATAGACCAATTCTGCCGTACGTGCGAGGTGCTTCAGAAGGGATATGGTGCTATATGCCTTATGGAGAACGCTGACCAGATGTATGAGCAGTATCTTAATCGGAAGAGCGGTATGCCGGCATCTTTCTTCTTATTCGCTGGTGAGGCTATAGCCAATAAGTATGTGAAGGCCGGCTCCCGGCAGAATAGCAAGCTGGGGCTATATCCTACCCCCGGCAACCAGAACCTGCTCTTCTCCTGTGTGGTGGATTATTGCTGGCAGGATTTCGTTATTGGTTATGATGATAGTACCGGTCTTGATATAACGGTTAAAGGTATTGAGTTGATTGATGATATAGCTCTTTTGGATGAGATAATACAGTATAAGCCCGGATTGAACGTCGATAGGATAATAGCCTTCGGGCATGCGTTGGTTCTCGCCAGATATTTTGACGATAACAATTACATGCCTAAATCGAAGATCGAGGAGATGAATAATGCCCGCAAGGAAGACGCTTATAAACACCATGAGGTATATGCCTCTGCCTTTGGATCGGTATCTATAGGAGCTTTTAGGTAAATGAATGTCAATTAAACGCCTATCTTTGTTGTAAATAAAATTGAATAATCATGGAAGTGTTTAATAGAGATCATTCGTTTCCAGCAAAAGGAGCGTTATTAGGATTACCTCCTCAGGCTATTTCCACGAAGAAAAAGAACAGGAAATGGAAGGAGGATTGTATGGACGCTCTTGAGACGATAGGGTTGAAACAGTATGATCGTAACCAGATGTACCGTGACTATTATCTGATGGCGGATGGTAAGTTATCTTTTATGGAGATGGCGGATGTTATCCCACAGTTAAGAAACGTACAGAAGTTAAGGAGTGATATAAGGATACCCTCTTTCTTGAAGCATTATGATATCATAGGTGGTATCGTGAATGCCTTTGAGGGATGGTTGACGAACCTACAGGATAAATATACTATTAACGAGGTAGGGGATCTGGCTATAAGCGAGTACGAGGATACGATGTCCAACTTACTTCACCGCCATATCCAAGAACAGTGGGATATTATAGTCAACCAACGTCTTGTTGAGGCCGGGCTTGATCCTACATACAATGAGTTTAATTCCGAGGAGGAACGTCAGGCTTACGCCCAGCAAATCCAGCAGGCCAAGGCGTCTATGACCCCTGACGATATCCAGAGGTTCATGAGCACCAGATGGAAGACGCAGGCGGCTGTATGGGGAGATCATACGATCGAGGCTGATCGTAGCAGGTTTTATATGGATGAGCTTGACAGGGAGAATTTCCGGGATCGTCTTCTTAGCGGAAAGATGTTTCGTAATCATTTCGTCGGTTTTGATTACTATCGACCGGAGGTGTGGAGTCCGATGGAGGTGTTCCATCCTGATGTAAAATATCCGCAATATGGATCTTATGTAGGCCGTCTTCATTATTATGAGGGTGTTGAGTTGATATCAAAATACGGCCATAAGATGACGGCCAAGGATAAACGCCGGATTATGGGCGGTGATGATGATTACGAGGGATGGGTATCCAATGACGGTACTAGGTATGATTGGAAGAAAAAGAAGCCGTCTATTACCGGTATGTATGAGAATGAGGTTATTCCATGGAAAGGATACCATGACTATGAGTCTATAGTCGCCGCTGAGGACTATTATGGTGTTCCTATGGGAGAGTACCATACCTTCGGGCCGGACGGAGAGGAACACACCCAGCCCCGCTTCTTGCCCCGCTTCCATCCCTTTGGCTATTTTAACTCTGACATGTCCAATGGAAAGAGATATGAGATAGATTCCCGTCTTTTTAGAGTCATGGAAGGATATTGGGTGTCCATGAAACCGGTATTTCTAATAACTTACATGACGGAGACCGGGATGGTAGATCAGGAGCTTGTTGCCGACGAGCTATTACCTGAGTTTTTGGAGAAGAACGGGATAAAGAAGGTGAAGAGGGTGATGGCAGAAGCCGTTGGCGATCCTGAGGTTAATACCTATATCTTGGAGTATGTGCCTGAGGTTAGGTTTGGAGTTAAGATTACTGGAGGTAATTTAATGGATAAACCTATATATATAGGGGGAGATCCAATACCTCATCAGATACATGGTGACAGCAGTCTATATGATTATGTCATTCCGGTGTCTGGATTCATAGGGTCAAGCCTTGCCGATCGCATACAGCCGTTCCAGATGATGTATAATCTTGCTATGAACCAGCTATACAATAACGCAGAGAAGGAGATCGGTAAGTTCTTCTTAGGCGACTTAGGATTCCTGCCTACGGAATATAAGGATATGATGGACAAGAAAGGGGCTTTGGCTACTTTCATGCAGATCGTTAAGTCTGTCTCGTTTATGGGTGTAGGTGGTAATGACACGAACAATCCTTACCAGAATCCGCAGATGAGTAGCATATATAACCAGTTTGGTGTATATGATCTTACTAATACGGATCAGATAAGATCCCGTATGGAAATGGCGTCTTACGCCTATATGATGGCTTATAGGATGATAGGTATATCCGAGCAAGCGATGGGTCAGTCAACTAGATACGAGAGTTCTACGGGCGTAAAACAGGGAGTTAACGCCACTATGTTACAGACTCAGACTTACTTCAATGATTTCGATGACTTCAAGAAACGGACATTGGATATTCATCTTGCGGTAGCTCAAGTATGTCAGAAGGAAGGATACGATTGGACCGTGATGTACAGGAACAGCGATCTGTCCTTGGCTTACATCAGTCTTACGGATAATAGCTTGTCGTTACGTCATCTTAATGTTATGGCTGTCTCTAATTCCAAGAAACGTCTGGAATTGGAGAATTTGAAGCAATATATATTACAGACGAATACTTTGGGCAATGACTTGCTTGATATCACTAGAATGATGAATGCCAACTCGACGGCTGAGATGAATCAGATAGGAAGGGATGCCAGATCTTACGCAGATCGTGTAAGACAGGAGGAGTACCAGAATCAACAACGACTTGTACAGCAAAAAGCCGAGGCCGATCAACAGGCCCGTAATGACGAGCATGAGAAGGAGAAGGAGCTGGCTTATATCAAGGGTAACTTCGATTTACGGGGTAAGAGCATAATGACCGCCGG
This sequence comes from Flavobacteriales bacterium, assembly GCA_003150615.1. Classification (GTDB taxonomy): domain Bacteria; phylum Bacteroidota; class Bacteroidia; order Flavobacteriales; family UBA1820; genus Merdimorpha. The sequence continues at coordinate 28,077 of QALN01000002.1, forward strand.
TCAAGCGGCTAGGACACAAGATAACGCAGAGGGTATGGATTATGTGGAAGCTATAGCGGATCGAGCCTTGAAGGAAAGAGATCTGGATATCCGTGAGGAGGATATGAGAACCAGGCAGGCTAATGCCGAGGCTGAGCGAAGATCTCGTGAGGAGATAGAGAAAAGGAAGTTGGAATTAAAGGAAAAGGAGATAGATGCTAGGAATAAACGTTCTGATACAGATAGGTTTACGTCAATAATAAACAAGAGTTGATTACAAGTTTTGTAAATATTTTTACAAAATATGTAATCATTTTGGCGTAAAATTCTGTCATATACTATAATGGGTTTGATTTAATTGGTAATTGGATTAATAATACTTTTGTAAAAAGCAAAAAAGGAAATTGTATGAATGACATGGGTGATTTCGCTAAGGGTTTTAAGACCATGAGTGTCGAGGAACTTTTTTACCGTGGTGACGGTGATGGCGATAAGAATAATATCGAGGGTAAATATGATAAGGATGGTAATCCTATAGGTGATACCAATAAAGAGCCTGCCGACGGCGGAGCGGCTGACGGTGGCGGGGATAAGGGCGGCGATGCGGTCACCGCAGACCCTGATTCCATTGGCGAAGGCGGTACTGATAATAATGTAGTATCAGGATTTAACGGAAAATCCTTTTTGGAGAAGATGGCCGCTAGAGGTATTATCGATAGTATTGACAACCTTGATATTATGGTAGATGATAAACCGGTCGATCTTTCTACTATCACGAAAGAGGATGATTTACTCGATATAGTGGAGGGATTGATCAAGGACAAGGCTGATGAGTTGTTGAAAGACAAGGTTGATACCGGTTCGATGTCTGATTTCATGAAGAAGATGATAGAGGTGGATAAGGCCGGTGGTAACGTTGGCCAACTATTAAGCCAATATCAGAGTATTCAGGCTCCGTTGGATAGCCTTGATATGAGTAATAAAAATGATCAGCTTGCGGTTATCCAGCATTATTATAAGATGTTGGGTATGCCGGAAGACGAGATAAAGGATAATATGGAGATGATGATCGGCAAGGGCGATGAGTTTATTGAGTCCAAGGCCAATAAGTTCCATGATATCCTGAAAAAGGAGATGGATAACCTTATCGAGGAGGAGAAAAAAAAGTCCGAGAAAAGGAGACAGAAATTAGTTGAGCAGATGAAAGTCTATAAGAAAGGTCTAAAGACATCTATAAGCTCAGGATTTCAGTTGACTGACACGATGATAGGTAAGGCTGTCGATTTCGTTACCAAGCCGATAGACAATCAAGGTCATACGGCTATAGATAAAGCTTATTCGGAGGCTATCAAGAATCCGGACATGGCCGCTGATTTGGCCTTGTTCTTGATGAATAAGGACGAGTTCCTTAAACAGAAAACCAACAAGGCTAAGATGGAGGTTAATAAGAAGACCATCACTCTTCTTTCTGGCAATAAGGGAGGAAAGCAGAATAAGACTAATATCGATAACGATACTATAGAAGCTAACTTCCTTGATCTGAGTGGATCAAAGAGTGTATAACATTAAAAGATAGATAATTATGAATCCTTTTTTAACAAAAAGTTTTCCGGCTACCGTGAATGGTGATAACGTTATTGCCTTCACCGATGCCAAGAACTATAAGACTTCGCTCGTAGATCATAACTTAGGCTCATTGGCGAGCTGGTATTATGAGGATCCTGATAAGAATCATTTGGGTCTGTTGAATCTGTTCTCTAATATCGCTAATTACCCCGTTCCGATGTATATGGGTATGATTAATAACGGCGCTACGATCTCCGTTAACGGTATTGGAGCTTCTTTCCGTTATGATTTACCTGTTACAAAGACATTCGCTGTCGTTACGGCTGAGGATACTTCAGGTCATCATCTAAAACCGGGTATTGACGGTAGTTTGTTTGATATCGTTTTGAATACCTCTGAGTTTACGGCTTATGATGTCATCACCTATGACGCCGCTAACGGCTGTAATATCCTTATCTCAGGTGAAATCCCGTCTAAGACAGAAGGTGACTTGACACGTTATTGGTGTCATGTTATCGGTGGTAAGGCTAAATACTTCCCTAAAGAGAAATTACGTCCTGGTATCCGTTATTGGAAGATCGGTCATGCTCTTGGTGAGTACAGCACTCAGTTCTCTAAGGTATCTGGAGCTGACAAGGCCGGTTCCATGACCTGTGAGTTCCGTTTAGGAAACCACCGTGGTGTTGAAGGAGAGACAACTATGTATGCTGGTATGAAGTCCATGCAGGCCGCCCAGAACAGCACTTCAGAGTTTGTGGAGACCGCTCTTCATCGTATGAATGCCATGAGAAGTGAGTATGAGGGTAATATTCCTGATCTGGCTATTATCGGTAAGACTGTTAATGGTAGACTTGATTTGCGTACAGCTAAAGTAGCCTCTACGTTGGAGGTGTTCTGTATGGCTGAGTTGGTTAAGCTGGAAGCTAGACAGTTGATGTGGCAAGAAGGTGGTATTATCATGGATCAAAATGGTCCTATCCATTTGAATGAAGGTGTCTATCGTCAGCTTCGCCGTGGTTACACTATCTACTATAGCCGCCCGATGGGTATTACTAAGGATACGCTTATGGCTGCCGCAGCTTATATTTTCCGTGGACGTCAGGATCTTCCTATTACGGAACGTAAGATTAAGTTCAAGGTAGGAGCTATGGCTATGATTAACTTAGAGAAGTTGATCAGGGAATCGTTCTTCACTACCTTGCAGAACTTAAGCTGGGGTATGGGAAGCGATAGGATGTTGCCTTCTAATCCTATTTCCGGTACTAACGACGCCATGATCTTAGGTCCTGTTCAGGTTAAGGGAGCTTTCATCCCGGGCATCGGTAATGTTGAGTTCGAGCATGATCCTTCTTTGGATTACGCCGACATGACAGATCGTAGCGAGTTGGTGAATGGCATGTATCCTAGATCCTCTTATTCTTGTATTATCGAGAATATCACTGACGCTGGATCGACTAACGCGTATTCCGCTATTCCTAATACGGCTAACGCTAAGTTAGGTAATATGAACAACAACGTATTCTATATCAAACCAGAAGGTGTAAGTATGTGGTGGGGTTATGAATACGGTCGTTGGGCACACAAAGCCAACGGTAATGAGATCGTATCATCCTTGCCGGGCATGAAAGAGCAATTCTGGTGCCACTCTGCTTCCGCAGCATGGGTTATGGATAATAGTAAGTTCTTGATTATCGAGCTTCAACCGAACTAATTCGGATAAGTTTTTTCATATATGTAATTTGGTTTTTAGAGGGGAGGATATTCCTCTCCTCTTTTTTTAAGTAACGCAAAAAGGAAATGAAAGAAATTTTAAAATCAAGGAAGGTATTGGCCGAGGTAAACGGTTTTAATATCATGTCAGATACCTTATATGAGGTTGTAGGCAAACACGATGGAAGTGCTCCTCAGGCCTTTCAAGACGCTAATATAGCTAAAGCTCCGTTCCCGGAGAACGCTACTCACGTATGTTGCCCTTGGGATGATTTCTCCAAGGCCTATAACACCGGTTTTTATCCAAGATCAAGATGCTATAATGGTCTTGACAAGAATGAGATCGACAGGCTCGTCAAACAGCGGGTAGATAATATCATGAAGCCTTTCGAGGAAATGTCGCAGATGGATCTATCTCAAACCAATTTAGAATTTTGGGATGACGCTAAGGATAAGATCTTCATGGGTAAGGTTTATAATACGGCTAATACCGTAGATCTATTTTATTTATATCTGGCTGTATTTTCCGGCATGTTGACTCCTCAGGAAATGGATGGCGATCCTGTCTTCATGAACTCCATGTTCTGTTTCGTGGAGAAAGACAATATGAAGGATTTCGTTCAGCAGCGTGAGATCAATAAGATGAACATCAGCTATAAGTTTATCAGCGCCCTTAAGAAAGGCGGCGACGATCGTCAGGCTGTCATCGATCTTCTTCTTTACATCGGTATCGTAACTCGCCCGGATTTCACGGAGGATGAGTATTATACAGGATCTCTATCAAACTGGATGAATGAGAAGAAGACCAATGTTGATTATCTGCTTGATATCTGGGATCGGTCATTGGAAGGTGATTTCAAGGAAGTTCTTGAGTTTTACCGTATCGTAAACGTCCTTCAACGAAATGGTCGTATCAATATGACTCCATCCGGATTACAATATAATGGCCAGATCATAGGACCTGACGTTCGGACATCCGCTGAGTTCTTGGCTGCCAAGAAAGACTTTATTAACATAAAGGCTAATGTATTGGATGAGTATGAGGAGATCATATCTATGTCTAATATCGATAATAAGTCCAAGACCAAGAAGGTTAAGGATATTAAGAAGAAGGATGGCGTAGAGGAAGGTGATAAGGTTAAGGAGGAATAACGATGACAATCCAAGAAGCGTATCTAAGGTCTTTGCAGAAGAACGAGCAGAATCTGGCCAATGGAGGGATTAAGCTGGATCCGGGAAGGTTCGTGCTGTTGTTCAACGAGGCCCAAGACCGGTTGGTTAAGTACTATCTAAATAGGAAGGATGACGAGACCATCCGTTCCATACAAACTCTTCTGGTATACTGGGAATCGCTTAATAAGGGTAATCATATAGATGATCCTGAATCGACATCATTCGGTCTTCCGGATGATTATCTATGGTTCTCAAATATAAAAGGTTCGTTTTCTTATAAAGGATGCAAGGTTGGTGATTTCGTTATGTGGGAAGCTAAGAACGAGAACGTCCATGAGCTTCTTGGGGATGATAGCAATAAACCTTCTTTTGATTACCGGGAGACGTTTTACACCATAGGAGATGGGAAGGTCGTGGTGTATGAGGACGGATTCCGTACCGATGAAGTCAGGATGACCTACTACCGAAATCCGGTACGGGTGGATCTGACCGGGTATATCAACGCTGCCGGTATGCAGTCCACGGATATCGACCCTGAGCTGCCCGATCCTTTGGTGGAGGAGATTCTGGATATTGTTGCTAAACAATTCAGCCTTAACGAGAATGAATTGAATAGATATAGCATGGATAAGGATAATGTGGCTTCTTTCAAATAAACACCGTTCGTTTGATCATTAAGCCTACTCGGTAACGGGTAGGCTTTTTGTTTTACATAAAATGTAAATACTATATTATGTCGTATACTCACGACCTTATTTTATTGTGGTGATATTGTTTATCATTATGTTTGTGTTAGGTAAATGATTTTTAAATTAAAATATTGATAATATGTTGCACAGACCGCAAGACCGGGTACTTTTCGTATCCCCACACGCTAAGATGGTGGATGTTGATTCCATTTTCTTGAAGGAAGGACAGATCGGTATTTACGATACTAAAGATACTTCCGAGAACGGTTGTAAGGCCGTGATTGATTTTACCGGTAAGCCTCGTAACGACAAGCGTTATGAGATCCGTATCGGTCGTAATGAACAAGCGGCTTCCCGCTCTATCTATGATAAGGATTTTTCCACGCCGTTATTCTCTTTGAACGAGATCACGGAGATCTACGCTTCTTGGCCGAAGAAAGATCATGCTTATGTCGATGATGTTATCTTAGGATACAATGGTGTTTCTGATGACACGGCATTCTCAGTTTCCAAAGGAGACCGTATCGCTATCCGCTTGGTTCTCGCTGGTCGTGCCTTTGAGCTTCTTGGATATGAGGAGGGTCGTGTAGAGATTAATGACGCCATTCTTTTGGATGATTGTGATAATACGCCAAATCAATGCGAGGAGTGCGATCCTTGCGAGGAGGTTGATTTGTTACCCGCCGTATTGAAGTGTATCGAGAGGATGAAGAATCAGCCTATCGCTGGAGGTGGTAAGGTATCTGATTATATTGATATCACTCCGGTTACAAGATGTACTAACGAGGCTACGGAGCCTGAGACGGAGGACGTGAACTTCTATTGTATGGAGGTTTGCGATACTGGTGATGACCTGGCCTTGGCTGAGGTTCGTGCCCAGTATCCGGGATTGAAGATCGTTCGTGAGAGCATCAACGGCAGCATGTCACGTTATAAGGTGATGAAGAAAGGGGTTAAGCCTAATGACTATACTCAACGTCTGATCTCTATCATGAAAGGATGCGAGGAATGCCCTCCTAGCTATACTGAGGTTAAGGGCGGATACCTGTATTCCGTTTCGTTGGAGGATGATGGCGTTGACATGTCTTCTATTATCGAGTCTCTTCCTAACGTGGTTTCCGATACGGTTAGTAAGATGAGCCAGATCAAGGGCACTGGTCTTTATATCGCCGCTACGTCAAAGAAATTGACCGATAATGAGATCAAGACATTCGTAGACGCTAATCCTACTACGGTTATCTATTATGTCGCCAAGACTTCTGATATGTGTGAGAATCCTACGGTTCGTACCGCTTCTTGGTCAGCTTGCGGATCTTGCAAGGTATCTAAGGAGAAGTATTATATCACGATCCCGGACAACGAGTGTGGCGAAAGCGCTTTAGAGGAAATCAAGCAGGCGTTCCCGGAACTGGAGATCACGGATTACGGTACTCCTGCGGCTTGCCAGCATAGTTTCCAGACAGAGGTATATACCAATATGTTGTGCGATGAGTGTGACAAGGTATTTGAAGGATTCTTCACCAGCGAGGCTCCGGCATCATACCGCAACAGGATGTGGAAGAAATTGGAATCAGCACAAGAGCTTGGTAGTAACTGCAAGTGCGGTATCCGTTTCCGTGGCAAGGAAATGTTGTTATCTCCATCAGAGTGCTTGATGGATCAAATGACTTATATCGAGGATAGCGTTGAGATCGTAGGTGCTAGTGGCGGTTACCCCGATTCTTTGGATGAGGGTTCTCCTATCTGGTGGGATCAGCTTCATTTCGAGAGACTGTCCAGCAAAGCCCCGCGTACTCACGTAGGAGGCAATATGATGGATGATGAGCTTAAGGGGTACGCTCACTTCAATGGATTCCCGAAACATCAGGATTTCATGGGGCGGACGTTCATGAACGAATATAGCCGTGTAGAGCAAACGGCTCAGTACGTTGACTTCCAGATTACGCTCAATCCTCATAGATACGCTCAGGGATTCGGAAAGGTTATCGCTGATGATCCTCTCAACTTGATCTTACGTGTACGTTACGGCGCTCATGAGGGCGTTCAGGAGATGATTAATATGATCGGTGCTGCTGCTGGTCTTGGTCCGGCTATCGTGACCGAACCTAAATAAGAACGACCTTTTTTTGCGTTCATATAATTCCTAAAGGGGAGAGATTCAATTCTTTCCCCTTTTTTATTAACTTTGAGGCATAAGAACTTAAATATTGTAGTATGTCCGCTATTAATGAGTATTTAAAGAGATTGGCTTCTATATTCGGAAGCATGGGTTTCTCCGTTCCGCCAGATGACTTCTCAGGGGTTGTGATAGACGGAAAGACGTATCCGGTCATGATGAGGAATGACGGGTGTTACGTGTACTTCGATGATAAAGGAGTAAAGAGACTTGTAAGCGATGTCCCTAGAAAGGACTATCAGTTCATTAACATCAAGGACGCGCGTGTGTCGATTGTCAACCAATGCTATCGCACGCCGGGTGGTCAGGTAGAGGCTCGTATCCATACCTATATGAATAATAAGGGAGAGATACTGGCCGAGAAGATATTTATCATCAACTCTTCAGATGTTGATACGCCTATTGGTACGGAATTGGACAAAGTTCCTGCCGAGTGGGTAGCTATAGATTGTAGCATAGCGGAGATGACCGATCGGGAGTTGATATTTGTAAGCAAATGTTATGCCACGGAAGGCGGTAAGGTTCAGATTGAGGGCGTGGAGTCGGTTGATCCCCGCCTGAACCCCGAGGTATCCCACTACGAGGTGGTGAATACGACCGACGATAGTAACCCTATCGGTACGGAGTATGACAAGATACCTGATACATGGAATCGTATAGTATGTGATTTCCCTGATATGACTCAAAGGGAGATAATACCGGTTCTTAAATGCTTTGATACCGGTACCGGGAGAGTACAGATAGAGGGATATAAGATATTTGATTATGAGATGGGTACCAGAAAGGAATGGTATCGCATCAAGCAAAGTACCGATCCTGAGAATCCTGTAGGAGAATTTATCACTAATATAAGCGATGACTGGGTTGAGGTTGTTTGCGACTTCACGGATATGGAGGATCGGGATATTGAGGTAACTGTAGAATGTTATAAGACACCGGCCGGTAAGGTGAAACTGGAGGTTCTCACGTCATGGGACGGGAATATAGGGGTTAGGGATAAGAGTTATAAAGTCCTGGAGACTACCGATCCGTCACAGCCTGAGGGCGCCAGCTTCATTTCCTTGCCAGACACTTGGATAAGGGCTGTCTGCGATTTCGACGATATGGAAGAACGTGACATTAGATCTTACATTGAATGCTACGATGGAGGTAACGGCCATGTCAAGCTTCGTAGGTTAGTTTCTTATGACTCCAAGATAAAGGCCAGATATACCCGTTTCGAAGTCCTTGAGTCGGATGACGCTGGCTTCGTCCCGGGGACCGACTTAGCTACCCTCCCAGAGAGTTTCTCTTTGGTCCCATGTGATTTTACGGATATGGAGGATAGAAACGTTCAAGTATATCGTGAGTGTTATACTTTCAAAGGACAGCGTATTGAGGTGGATAAGGTTGTCTCTTATGACGGTGATCTAGGTGATAGGAAGGCCAAGTATATTGTACGTGAGAGCGAGGACGGCGCTATCTTAATAGATCAGGAATATGATGAGATCCCTTTTGGATGGAAGAAATCTCCTTGCGATCTTGAGAACCTTCGTGACAGGCATGTATCTTACTACGATCAGTGTTATGTCACGGAGAACGATAAACGGGTTAAGATCCATAATATTGTTATATATAACTCTTTAGGATATGAGTGGTATCATTTCTATGAGGTTACGCAGTCAGAGGATGATAAATATGAGGTAGGCGATATTAACTCCTCTATGATTGATAAATGGAGTAGGGTTGAGTGTGAGATGCCTGATATGGAGAATCGGTTCTTGGATACGACAGATACCTGCTATGATACAGGGAATGGAACGGTTAAGATAAGGCGTCAGGAGTCTATTGACTATAAGCTTAATGTCCGGGAGTTTGATTATAAGATCGTGGAGTCAACCGATCCTGATCATCCTACCGATACCACCCCTACCCAAGATACGGTTAGTGGCTGGACGGTAATAAGCTGTGACCTTAATATCATGGAGGTAGATGACTGTTATGAGGTTGGTGGTCATAAAATCCATTTAAAGGGATTCAGGACGGTCAATCCGGCGTTACAGGATATTAAGTCCATATTGTATGTCGTATATTCCGACCATCCTGATTATAGTGCTGGTGATGAGCTTAATTCTATTCCAGAGGGGGCTAAGGTCACGATCTGTGATTATGCGGATAAAAGCCAAAGGCATATGGTCCCGGTGCGCGAGTGCTATGAGGTAGCCGATGGCCGGTTCTATGTGGAGGGAAGCAGGTTGGTGGATAACAATATGGTCGTTGAGCGGATGTCGGTGATGGTGCTGGAGTCATCCTCCCAGACCTACCCGGTAGGTACGACGCTGACCTCCATTCCTGTTGGCGCTACTATCGTGGCTTGTTTATGTCAAACTTGTTAATCCGTGATGTTATGGTAAGAACATGCAATGATTATTATATGATCGACGCCATGGCTGGCGGTGAGGTCATAAGGAAAAGGAAATATCGTCGTGAGAATACGATGATCGGATATAAGTGGTATGATTATAATGGGGTTGAGGTTATCGACCCCATTGAGATATCACGTCTTGATAGTCTGGCCACCAAACATCAGCGTGTGGATCAGGCTTACGATGACCATGCTGTTTTCATGTCATCAACCAACTACGTTAATAGCGTATCTGGTATACCTATGGACAAACATATGGTTGTAGTCGAATGGAGGCCGGAAAGCGAACAGGGGTTTGTTACGATGGCTCATGAGCAAGGTCTGGAAGGTGATAGCTATTATATCGTTGTCATCAATACAGGTGATAAGCAAGCCACGATCTATACTCCGGTAGACCCGGAGGAGCCAAAAGAAGGCGCTACCCGTGCCGAAGATGACGCCAGCGTCTCTGTTGGAGGATCGTACGTATCTATATCTCCAAGGCAAGTGGAGAGAATAAGAGTCACGTTTAGGGGCGGGAAGTGGTATTATGAGCTGGTGACTAAAACATATCCTAGCAATACCGGTGGTATTAAGATCGGTGACGTGGATTTCGTTACGTTCAGATATTTGTGGGACGAAAGTTCAGGAAGGGATTTGGATACCATGACAGAGGCTCTTAACTCGAATGTTCCTACCATAGATAATTTAGGCGTAGGATTCGCTGGTCCCGGTAATAATGACGATCATGTAAGAAGCGTACTTAAATGGGGAGGAGACAATACCGGATCAGGCAAGGAATGTGTATGGATGTCGGTAAAGGATCTTCGTGCTCAATATTATGATATATTACCTGAAGAGACTCAGTTTATAGCCTACTCCACATGGTTTGGATCCAGAGGTACTGGTAAGTGTTCTTTTGAGCTTGTAGGGTATAAGGGCGGTACGATGAGACAGGATGGGTATAACTTTATCAATACCGGAGGATCTGTCGTGTATCAAAACACATATGATTTTATATGCAATACTAGTAAGGGGGCAAGTACATATAAGACTTCTTATCAGAAAGTAGCCCGTATTACTTATAATAAGCTCACCAATGAGGTCTATATGTCTATAGGCGATGCTATAGATCAGGAGGATAATTATGATAAGCTGGAGCGGGAGATCAATAATATAAAGGAAAGACTTAGCGATGTCGAGAGCGAGTTGGCTGTCGTAAGACGTATAGCCGAGGGCAAGAACACGGCGTATATCTTTGATACGGTCGATGCCATGAATGAGTGGCTGGCGGTTCCGGAGAACACGGCTAAGCTCCGTGTGGGGGACAGCTTCTGGATCAGGGAGCAGGATGTGCCTGATTATTGGTGGGATGGAGCTCAGGCTTTAGAGCAGGAAGGTCCGAAGGTGGATTTGTCTCCTTATTATACGAAAGATGAGATTAATAATATTGTTAATGATATCAACCAGAAGATAGAGGATAAGAGTACGTCGATCATCTTTGATACCTATATCCAGATGAAGTCTTTTGTGGATGATCCTACCAATGCCGACAAGCTTAAGGAAGGTACCATCTTGTTGATACGAGAGAAAAACGTACCTGATTATTATTACGATGGAGCTGGGATAGTTAAGATGGAGGCTGACGTAGAACAATGTCTTTACGTTACTTTAGCCAATAAGCCTACGGAAAGCACCGTTAGTTATACCCAAGATCGGGAGGTGACTGATTTCGCTCCTGGAGCTATAGCTAGATGGGTTGACGCTGACGGTAATGACGTGTTCTATAAGCTTGTGGAGGTAGTAGGAGGCAAGGCTAAGTGGATTACCCTTATCGATACTAAATACGGTAATGTGACGCTACAGAGCACTTATGACAAGAACTATGAGATCGTGAATATCGTATCTGGATCACGTTTACAAGCTATAAATAGCGATAAGGATGAGATCAAGTTCGTTAATAGCGCTACCGGTAATGTTACTGTCGTGTTGAATGGTACCGTATCAGGGGGAGCCAAGAAACTTACGAGCCTGTTGGCCGTGAACGAGGTGGTTCTTACACCGGGGGCGGCGGCATCCTTTACCCGTACCGGCGAGAACTTCACCCTTTCCGATCTTTTTGGCGTTACTATCTTCCCGGATCTGGCGGATGCCAATCGTGAGGGTGAGTGGGTAATGAGCGTAGGTGTAACCGGAAAACCGATCCTTATGGAGGTAAAGGAGATGAGGAAATGGGATGAGAGTATTGTCAGGGAACTTACTATTGATGAGCTTAACGAGAAGTTCCCTAACGTGGATATCGGATTCGCTGTCGTATGCAAGACCATCAACAAAGTATATGAGATGGTTAATGGATATAAGGAATGGGTGTCTTATGATATAACCTCAATTAATTAATATTATGGCTTTTTTGGCAGGATACGACACGGTAGCGCCCTATGTCACGTTTATAGTGAATGAGGATAGGTTCCCTTGTTATGATGGTAAGGGTGCTGATTATATACCCGATCCGATAATATCAGCGGATGCTTTTAATCGCAGTCTTAGGTTCTCGACAAGAAAGCCAGGATTCGTGGACGTTGATTGGGGAGACGGGACAAAGGATCAATATCCTTTAGTTAAGGTATCTGATGGTAGTTATAGGATTGTATTCAGGTCTCTTGACATTGAGTATAAGAAGAATCCGGATGATACCGTATGGTGGTATAAGAAAGAGGATGGCTCACAATACATACCGGTTCCCCCACATAAGTATAGCGATATCAGGCGTAGGGAGGTTACGATGAGGTTCTCTAACGTAATTGATGGGGAATTTAATATGGATGGTATTGTCCTTCATGAGTTCCCTATAACTAATCTTCCTGATATAACTTATTTTGCTGTGGTTAGATCCGTTTTAAAAAATGGAGATATTCCATATGACAGGATAAGCAAGAGCGTTAATCTTCGTAATATACAGATGGGAACTTTTTCTCATTCTGGTGTATGGAGTAATTGGCCAGAAGGTTTTTTGAACATGAAAAACCTGAGGTATTTCGGATGCAATAGCGTTTTTAATTTCGGGGATGATCCTGATTCTAATTGGAGAAGGTTCTCTGAATGGAAGAATCTTGCCGAGTTTAATTTCAATTGGTGTAACATCCCTTCTTATGATCCTGCTTTTAATTCTATTCCGGCTGTGAATATAAGTATTATAAGCGATAGGAATAATATATCTGTATTTGATGAGGTGGATAAGGTAGGGGATGATAAGGCGGGCGTTACTTTTATGGGTAATGGTAGCTCATGGAAACAAGATCTGGTAGGAGGGAAGTTAAATAAGATCCATAATATGTATTGTTCTTCAAGTACGGTGCCGGTAGACGATCTTCCGGATTACTTGTATGAGATAAGGGAATTTAGGATATGGAATTTGCGTGATGGTGGTAGATTTATAAATACGCAGGAGAGGGCTGATACGTTCGTTAACACGTTTTATGATAAGATGATGTCCTGGGATTATATAACGATGTCTCAGGTGGCTTCTGACGGTAACAGGAATCAGTTTTATAAACTTACCTTAGATTTATATGCTGCCGTATCTCCTACTAATAAGAGACCGTCTGGCGTTTATCAGGCTCCTAATGGGTTTGTCAAGGGGGTTAGTAATGGTAATCCTACGACGCCTATGGAGAAGGTGTATGTGCTTACCAACAACTACGGGCAGACATGGGTCTTGGCCCCTGCCCCAGCTTCTAAGGCCGCCCTTACGAGGGCAAGGCGGGCGGGGAAGACTAGGATCGCCCCGTTCGTCCTTGGCGTAAAGGACGGTCATGTATCCGTATTCAGCGGAGACGTGTTGGATGATAATATGAGTAAGTATAATTTCGCCGACAAATACGAGGCTATGGATATCTGTAACGATCTGGGATTGGACAGCTCACCGGTTGTCGAGTATTTCAGGAGAATAGAGGAGGGAGAGGTATGAAGTTGATATGCAAGGATACGAATAAAAACTCTATAACCTTTTTTACTAAAGGCAAATATGCTTTTAGGGGCGTTAACAGGAATGATACTACTGATGACGTGCCTGATCCTATATTGGATATTGATAATTACAATGAAAGTATACAGTTTTATTCCAAGACCCCAGGAATGTGTGAGGTCGATTGGGGTGACGGGAATAAAGAGCAATTCCCTTTCGTGAAGGATAGGAGCGAATCCATATACGGGCGATATAGGTTGATGTTCAGGAGAAGGGATATAAGTTATCGTAAGAATCCGGATAGCCATCCATGGTGGTTTTATAAGGAAGATGGGAGTGAGTATATCCCTGCGCCTAATCATGCTTACGCTGATGGGCTAGATAAAGAGCGGGTCATTACCATGACTTTTACGAATGATATTACATACGTTCAAACAGCAAGGATAATGATGGTAGAATTCCCGATATTAGACGCCCCAAGTATTATCAACTTAATCTTATCCATTACCGGCGAGGGTAATATAACCGATATTCCTAAAGATAGGATACGTAGATCGGTAAATATAGAGTATATAACACTTAATGAATTAGGTGTAGGGACATTGACATCCATACCAGACGATTGGGATAGGTTGACTAAGTTAAAAGGCATTAATTTAAGTAGAACGGCTGATTTTAATGATACGGAGTCTTCTAATATAAGGAAATTCCCCTCTATGTGGCCTAATCTTGTAACATTATCTTTGGCAGGTTGCAGGGTTAGGGTATATCCAAGGGAATGGCTGTCTTTTAGCAAGCTAAAAGAATTATATATATCCCCGGGAGTGGCCATGCCATCGTTTGACCCTAATACATGCCCGGCTATGGATGAGGTGGATAAGATAAATCCTAGCTTAAGGACCTTCGACCATATAAATAGATGGTATGGGGCTGTCGTGAGCTGGCATCCGTATATGATCGGCAAGGGGCTGGAAAATATCACTAGCCTTGACGCCTCACATAGCTATAGTAATATAGATGTAAGTAATCTACCGGATTATATATATGAGATGAGATCTATGAGTAGTTTTTATATGTATATCTCCTTGTCAACCCAAAGTCGATGTGATACGTTTATATCAACATTATATGAGAAGGTGATGGGGTTTGATTATCTCACTATGTCTTCCTCTGCTTCCGATGGCAAAAGGAATCAGTTTTATGGATTGTATCTAAGTATGTATTTTACTACCAATCCTGTTGATAAAAGGCCTAGTGGCGTATTACAGGCACCTTCTGGTTTTATAAAGGGTCAGTCTAATGGCTCTCCATCGACTCCTATGGAGATGGTTTATGTGCTTATGAATAATTATGGATGGAGGTTTAGTATGGCGCCAGAGGCTTCGGTGTTAAGGTCAATACGATCTTCTGATATTGACACGAGGTCGTATAAGCCATATAAGCTTATCGTATTTGACGATGGGCGTACCTTTGTAGGCAATGGAGATGTTTTAGCTCATGATACGGATAAGGTATTATCGTTTGGGGGTCAACCAGAAGGGGAGTATTTATGTGATTCTATGGGATTGGACAGGAATGTTATTGTAGAATATTTTAACAAGATAGGTAATGGCTAAGACATTATATAAATATGAGGCTTCATCAAATAAGTTCGTGTGGTTCACTACATGGGATAGGGCACTTAGGAATTATTATACTGATGATTATAATTATGTACCCGATCCTGTGGTTGGTAATCCTTATAATACGTTTGTTGAGTTTAGATCCAGAAAGCCCGGTATGGCTAATGTGGATTGGGGGGATGGAATAAAGGAACAGTTTCCTATGACCAAGGTACAAGGGCAGGATAATTATCGTATCATATTCCGTTCTTTGGCAATACAACACAAGAAAAAACCCAATACTACGTGGTGGTTCAGGGAGGAGGATGGATCGCAATATGTACCTGTGGATAATCATGCTTACGCTGATGGGAGGAGGGACGTACAACGGGCTGTGTCGATAGATTTTACTTGTGATATTTATTATGCCAATATTGGAACTTGTAAGATGACGGCTTTCCCGATCGTAGATATTCCAGGTCTTGAATTTTTGGTCGTATCGCATACGATGTATGTTAATGATGGCATACCGGTAGATAAATTGTCGAGATCTAATAAATTAATTTATATAGAGCTTTCAAATGTAGGGCAAAGAATGACTGAAATGCCTGAAGCTATAACTAGTAAGACTGAGGTGTATTATTTAGGTATGTTTAATATGCTTGATCTTAGGGATATAGAATCTAGCGGGATAAGGAATATAAAGAATATGAAAAATCTTCAAACCCTTGAATTGTCTTCATGTTATTTGGATAGGTATATAAAGGAGTTTAATGATCTTCCTAAATTAACTTCGTTGAGAATGAATCCTGGTCCTTCTGATATGTGGAATTATTTTGATATAAATACCCTTCCTTCTTTCGAGGTAGATAAGATAAATCCTAACATTAATGATTTTTCTTTTTTAAATGACTGGGTAAGTGGAGAAAGGAGGACGGGTTGGAATGATGATAATATGTCTGGAAGGGGATTGGAGCATCTTACTAGTTTCATTGCAACTAATAGCAATAGTCTTAGAATGGATAAGCTTCCGGATTATATTTATGAGATGAGGGCTATTACAGGGTTTAACGTGAATGCATCCACTCATAGCCAAAAAAGATCAGATGATTTCGTGAACTCTTTCTACGACCTTGTTGTAGGATGGGATCAGATTACTATGACATCCGTGGCTAAGGATGGGAAGAGGAACCAGTTCTATAGTCTTTCGGTAAGCATGTATAATGCTATTTATCCAACCGAAAACCAGCGTCCTTCCGGCACGGAGCAGGCCCCCGAGGGATTCGTGAAAGGCCAGTCCAACGGATCTCCCGCTACGCCTATGGAGAAAATATATGTATTAAAAAATAATTACGCTCAGAAATGGACGATAAAACCGGAATAATATGTTTAATATTAGTGTTTTAAAATATAAATGGGGGGGGGGTAAAATCCTGTTTGCTTTATGATGAGAAGAAGGATGCTACCCAAGAGGATGGGGTTTTGGCTTTTTATCCGGAGGTAAAGGTGGCAATCACGGAGGAGGTGATGGAGCTGGAGCTAAGGATGTTGAGGGCGCTATTATTAATGGCGAAAATGGAGGTAATGCCACTTATTATGGTGGTGGCGGAGGAGGAGCCTCTAAAGCTTCTAATAATGGGTCCGCAGGCGGTCGAGGAGGATCAGGTTATCGTGGTATTGTTATTTTGCATTATTTAAAAAATGGATGATATGAATAGATATGATATTATAAGAGAACTAGGTTCTTATTTTGATATAGTTGAATTGGTGTGTCCTCATACTTACAATAAGTGGAAGGAAAGATCGTGGCAGTTCCTTGACACAGAGTTTCTCCATAATCTTCTTATATTGCGGAGGGATATAATCAAACAGCCTATGTATTGTAATAACTGGGATAAGCAAGGACAGTTTTCCCAGCGTGGTCTTAGATGCAACATGTGCCAGATCGTCAAGGATAAGAAGGATGTTTATCTATCCGCTCATGTATTGGGTAAGGCCGGTGATTTCGATGTCAAGTCGATGACGGCGGAACAAGCCAGAGGTTTGATTTTAGATCATCAGGATATGCTTCCATATCCTTTTAGGCTTGAGGGTAAGGTGAATTGGTTGCATTTTGATAGTCTTGACACGAGGAACGGTATACATGCCGTGGTGTTTTAGGTACTTAATGGTATAGTAGTTAACTTTGCGAGTAGGGTATAAAATGAAAGACAAAGACATGATAGAGCGAGTGGGGGCTTTGTGGAATATTGCGCTTGCGTATGGTGCCTCTTGTTGGGCTTATTTCCAGCCAGTACACCATTTATTGACCGTATTACTTATAGTATTAATAGCGAATTTATTGGCTAGGTTAGCGCAAAGCGTAAGAGGCTGGAAGCTCCGACGAAGTCGTAGAAGACGGTTTAGTTTTAAGAGATGGTTTAGGGAGGTCAGGTTTACTGATATTCTTAAGGAGTTCGCTTTGTCTTGTTTTATAGTAATGACATTATGTGTTATATATAAGACGTTATACCCGATCGAGGAGGAGGCTAGCATGATACTTACCGTAACCAAATATGGTGTGTATATAGCCCTTGTGGGATATGTCATGCTTTTCTTGAATACCATAGGGGATACTTTCGCTGACGCTTATTTGGTTAAGGTATTCAAGGCCGTGTTTAAGAGGATAAACGTATTCAAGATGTTTAGTTTTTCCAAGAACATACCTGACGAGACGTTTGACGATATAAAGAAGATTGCTGATGATGATGTTAAGGATAAGTCTTAGGGCTGTTTTTTGTTTAGGTCTGTCGCTGTTCCTGTCCTCTTGCGGAAGTAGGAGGCAGGTTAGCGAAACGTCTATTGATAGCCGGTTGATCAGCAGGATAGAGACGATGATAGATGAGGTTGTAGACCGTAAGGTGGTGGAGATAAAGACATCTGATCTTAATGCCGATATCGTTATAACTAAGAGGAAGTTCGATACGGACAAGGATGTTGATCCTGCCACGGGGGAGCGACCGGTGTCCTCGCAGACAGATACCCATATCGTCATTGGCCTGCGGGACAGCACGGTGACGGCCGATTCCGTTGGAGTCAATAAGACGAGGAATGATATAAAGGATTTGGACAATAAGATAGATATCAAATCTAAGGATGTAGATGATAAGAAGGGATCAAGATGGCCTATAGCGTGGATAGTAGCTGGTATCTCGATGATATTGTTGGTATTGGTATATATATTAAATAGGATAAAGATTTTATGAGAAGAAGAATGTTGAATAATAATAATGATGATCTTGTTGATGAACATACAAGGTTTTTGATGAGATTTGATAATAATTTTAAGGTTGATGGATACCCCCCCCCTAATATTGAGGATGGTTTAAGCATCAAGGGAGGGGAGTTTATTAACGATTCTACAAGGACTGGATACAAATACACGAATATGTCCGATTCTTATGGAATGATCGATACATCCAATGTATTGTCATCCATTTATTTTAACGATGGAGATCCATTTACTATTGATTTTTGGTATAAGCCATTAGCTGTCATTGATGGCTGCGTTGTTGGTCATGAATGGACTAACGGTTTTTTTTATTTTGGTATAGCTAATGAAAATGGCTTATGTTTGTATTTCGCCACTCATAGAGGATCATATGGGATCAAGGCAGGTAATGTAAATGTTGGTAAATGGTATCATGTTGCTATGGTAAGGGATATTAACAATAAGTTGTTTTGTTTTATGGATGGTATTCTTGTAGGTCAGTTACAATGCCCTAGTTATTCGTTGAGGTTATATAATATAGATCTTAATAAACAAAGGGATGGCAGTAATAGAGGATCTTTTGTGATAGATAATTTCAGGATAAGCGATGTGGCTAGATGGGTATCTGATTTCACACCACCCACCTAAATAAAAAAAATGGACTATGATCTCTCACCGTCCATTATCTAATTAGTTTTTAAAGGATATGCAAATATCATAGAGGTCAGTCCCGGATTCGAACCGGGGTATATGGTTTTGCAGACCACCGACTAAACCGCTCATCCAACCGACCGCATCGCGAATATAAAATTTTGTCTTTGACCAGACAACTTTTTTGACCAGATTTTTACCCAATCAGAAACTGCCTTGAAGAAAATCCCTTATCTAGTAGACACTAAGTGAGGCAATATCTCTTTGAGGTCTATCTCTGTTGACACCAAAGGGAATGTGGCGGCTCCGTGAGGCAGGGCAGGAGGTATCCCCACACGGCCGGCAAGGAGCGGAGCGACTCGTAGCCCACCTCCCTTTTCCCCTTGGCATATTACGCTTAAGCGTTGGAAAGAAGTAAACATATCAATGCATTAACGTCTGATGTAGGTAGTTGTTTGTCGATTAAAGATCCATAGACAACATAAGTAGATGTCAAAAATACACTAAACTAAATTATTGATATAAGTTATTGTTGAGATCTTGATTTTTCAATCTACTACATATTTTCATGTTAATGTAATTAAGTTATATACTTTAGATAATAACAAAGCGTTAGCTAACTCTTTTTAATCAATCAACTTATGAGATAAATAAAGAAAATCTTTATAATGAGACTCCCTTCTTAAGGGGGCGAAAGTTTCTTATATCACATGTCACAAAATAGACAACTGTGTTTATAAAAGAAGGTGGATAAATAAATTCATCTCTTTTCTTAACTATCCCTACGATAGTCTCCCTACGCAATGTCCAAGTTGGATTTCGACCATAGCGATCGCCGTAAAAAGCCGTGATCATAAACAAAAAAAATGAGTACTTTCACAAGCACTCATTTTGAAACGACAAAGTTTTTAGTATCTTTGTACTATACTAAAATTTAACATATGGCAAATTTAACATTAATATTCGACCAATTTGTATCTTTCTCAGAAAAAAAGAGGGTGTCAGAAGAAAATAGAGCCTTGAGGAGGGATTCCGGCAAGGTCATCCTACCTTATTTGTTTAATGACAATGCTAATCCTTGTTGCGACAACCCTAGGATAAAGCGTCAATCATCATCCAAGTCAGAGATACTTGAGAAGCCGATATCGGAGACACTGATAGGTATTCTTATCATATGCCTTGACCCTATAAGGTTTAGGGCGTTGGGGATCCAATACAACATCAAGTCGTTCTATTACTTTGTGAATGAAATAGTTAATTACTATATCAAGCACCATCGTCTGGGTGGTGATAATCTTGCTTATCAGATAAAGTTAGTTAGGTGGCTTTTAATCAGTTATGTTAACGTAGCTGTTGTTCACGGTTATTATGCTATGGTGAGGAAGGCGAAGAAAGAGCATCCTGATCTTTTCGTGCATAGGAGCAAGGCTAGATATTATTATTGGGACAATTGCCCTCCTAAACATCGTAAGCTAGAGGATGAACGAAATATAAATAATCCTACCTATAAAGCCCATGAGTGCAATAGGAAGCGCGCCGAGGATATCAAACGTGTTGTTTATGACTCCATGGATTCGATCAGGAAACGTGACCTTAAGGATTT
Organism: Flavobacteriales bacterium; assembly: GCA_003150615.1. GTDB lineage: Bacteria > Bacteroidota > Bacteroidia > Flavobacteriales > UBA1820 > Merdimorpha. The sequence goes on from QALN01000002.1 coordinate 48,822, forward strand.
CGTGTCCTCCAAAAACAATGGGGTGAGCATTTCTTTTAAGGAAAAGGTGCGAAACAAGGTCAGGAAGAAGGGCTTTGGTAATGTCAGTATCAAGACCATAGAGAGGGCTATAAGGAGCTATTTGGAAGAGTGTGATGTTACTTTCTCCGAGTTTGTTAAGAAGGTGAGGGAATTGGATAATAAGATAAGGGAAGTCAAGTCTGCTTTTGGTAAGGCTAAGAGAATCAGGATATTTGGTATTAAGACATATGATTATGTGTCTGGCGATGAGGTAGTTGACGAGTTTGGCATGGCTGCGTTGTCTGATGAGGTGTGGATTCCTGATAATAGCACACCGTTCCTTGATGATTATATTGAATCGCAGTATTCTTCTTAGCGAGGAAGATCTACTTGCAGCTCTTATCTTGTAGCTTCATTTGTCATATTGTTCAAATTAGTATCTTTGTGAAAAAGATATACAAATGAATCAAATAAACATTATACCGAAGATAATTCATGATAAGTTCGCCGCAAGGATTATCATGGATGATTACGATATAGAGAAACCTATCGTTATTACTGTCGTGGCTAGACGTAACGATGGAGAGTATAATACCCAGATACTAACATACCCGACATCTGGCGTTGATTATGAGGGTAATGTAAGGATGGTGTTTTTCGATGTCGCTAGGTCTCATGTTTGCCAGATAACATCTGTGTTTATCAACGGTCATGAGGTCAAGACATATTATACCGATGTCCCGGATCTTGATATGCAGGCTCGTTATGACGATAGCTTATGCCGGTACGATAAGAAGGTTAATATGAATGACATTCGGCTGTCATTTCAGGTGCTAGAGACACGTGATCCTAAGGTGCTTCAGGTATTGGATGAGTCTGAGTGGGGGCTGCTGGAGGACAGGAAGGCGATCATCGAGATCACTACGCCGGGCATGTCCGACCCCGCTACGTTGTTCCTTGGCAAGAATCAGGTCAATACCTTTACTAGCCTAACATTAGGCCTCAATTGCTTTAATTACGATGATTGTAATGTCAAGTACCTTGATCTACCTGATGGTATATATGATATCAAGATCATAGGTAGCCCTTCTACTTACAACTTCAGTCGCAAGTATCTTAAGACGGATCTTATACGTAGACGTCTTGATCGGCTATGGATTAAGACCGATATCTTGTGTGAGGATAAGGATAAGGATCTTATAGGCAAGATACAGGAGATGGAGACGCTTATGGCTGTAGCGGAGGCTAACGTCAGGTTGGATAACATAGAGGCCGCTCATGAGATTATTGATCGTGTCGGAGGGCTTCTTGAGATGGCTACTAATTGCGTGGATTGTTAAACATAAAAATATTTAGTCGTGGGTTGTAATACTTGTAAGGAAAAGGCGTTAAAGGCCGAGAGAGAAAGAATTGAGAGAAGTATGATGAATCGTGCTTCCTCTACCGTTGTTGGCGATATGGAATACGCTTCTAGGAGCACCGCCGGTTGTATGGTCATGCTCGATCCGTTGAAGACCATGGAGCGTGACGTGGTGAGCATATACAAACAGACCCGTACCATAGGTGACGTGGGTATCGTCTATCTCAACATGCAGAAGAAGATCCGTGAGTGGATCAAGAACCTGCCATATGGATGCCCGCCTGACGAGGAGGTACAAGAAATGAGAAAGGAGATACTAGATGGGCGCGCAATCTATATCAAACCTTGATAGAATAGATCTATGTAAGGTCGTAGATGAATGGCTTTCTTGCCAATGGAGTGGATACATGAGGTACCATAGGTATAGGATCGGGGACAAGCCCGATGTATCTTATTGGGGCAAGATAATTCGTCTGCAAAGGTCATTATGCGATAATGATTGCGGGTTATGCCCGGATGAGGTAAGATCGTTAAAGGAACGTGTTAATAAGTTGCTGGCATGAAAAAATATAACTGTTCACATATAACTCCGTCCACTTGCGTACCCTACGAGGGTGATCTCCCAGAGTGGTCAAAATATAAGGACTCTGATGAGTGTGTTATGGTCTCCGACGTGATAGAGGAGATATACGAAGAGCTAACCCGTATCAGGGAGGCTATAGATGTCCGGGATCTCGGCGAGTCTTGTGTTAAGATAAATGGCGATAAGACCGTATCGAAAATCCTTTACGCTATTGAAGATAAGATTTGCAATGGGTAATTAATGTCCTGATTTTAGGATATTAAAAATAGCCAATTGGATTGTGTTTGTCACACCAATTGGCTATTTTTGTATGTCCGCCGACTCTCACGAGGGAGCGGACATAAACTATTTAATTATTAATCTCAAAATTAGACTAAAAAATGAAGACGGTTAATGTTTTGACGAGAAAAATGGGCGATTTTAACGTTTTTCAAAGAACTAGTGATGGTTATTTTGATGCCAATAGTTTACTTAAGCAATGGAATGATAATCCTGAGAACACGAGAAGACGGCTTGATGATTTTATGAATAGTAGTAGAACTAAGGAATTTGTTAGTGCTTTATCTGAGGATGAAAGCCATAGGAGAAAAATCGACATTGGTGATAATCAATTAGTTATAAAAGTGAAAGGTAAGACGACTAAGCATGGTAAGACTCCTGATAAGGTATGGATGCATCCTCTGTTGTTTATAAAATTTGCCATGTGGATAAATCCTAGATTCGAAGTTCAGGTATTGAGATTTGTGCATGATCAACTTATAGATTACAGGGATAAAGCTGGTGATGCCTATAAGAGGATGTCTTCCGCTTTGTCTAAAATAATTGAACCTTCAAGACTAAGGGATAAAATACAAGATTTGGCTAGATCCGTAAATATTATTGTCTATGGGCTTCATGAGACTATGATAAGAAATTCTGTTGGAGAGGAGGCTAAGGCTAAAGAGTTGATGGAGCTGGAGATTGATATAGCTAAGATGATTGAATTTGGATATATAGTTACCGAGGAACAGTTAAGGGATTATCTGTATAAGGTTTTGAGAAGCAAAAAGGCTCTTCCTTTGTGATTTGGATTTTAATCGTATATTTGTGTCAAAGTTAATTACGATGATATACGGCAATAAAGAAATAGTACGGACGTTCACCAGAAACAACCTGCCTGCCGGATATGTGGGTGGCTCTGTTGACTACCGGGTCCCGGCCGATGTTTATTTTGGCGATACGCAGGAGGAGGCTGATAGTAAGGCTGAGGATGATGTCAATGCCAACGGTCAGGATTACGCCAACACATATGCCGACATAATACCGGCTGTATGGTATAATGATCAGGTATGCGATGAGTTTATCAAGAACGATTGCGTAAGTGGTAAGGGGTCCAAGGAACAAATATGCGTAGAGGAAGGCAGGTTTGTGTCATACGTATCCAAGAAAGACGCCAATGATAAGGCTAGGGCGGAGCTGGGACGGATCGGGCAGGGTGAGGCCAACGCCGTCGGGGCTTGCTGCGAGGACTGGGCCTCACAGCCTCTTCGTGGCTTGTTTTACAAGAACGATTGTGAGACCGGGACATCAGGTAAAGAAGGTATTGTGTATGAATTGCCAGCCGGAGCCGTCATATCCGATATATCCCAGATTGATGCTGATACGTTAGCTTATAGGAAGTTCATGAAAGAAGGTCAGGAGAAGGCTAACGCCGAGGGTAGTTGTTCACCTGTATTCTATAATACGAAGATCGGTGATTGGTTTGAAAAGGTATGTCCGTTTGGATATAAATCAGGTAGGGTATATTATTCTATCAAAGCCAACAGGTTTAGGTCATGGATATCAGTAGAGGATGCCAACGCCAAAGCTCGTGAGGTTTTGATGGTAGAGGGGCAGGAGTACGCTGATCTTAATCTTGAGTGCGAGAAATGGATTGAGAATATTGATCAAGAGGATCAATGTTATTGGTGATGATGCGCGTTTAGTTTTCCATAATAGTTGATTTAGTGTTTGGAGGGGATTGTATATCTCCTCCATTTTTTGTATATATATCAATGGTGATAAGTTTATATACTGCAATACAGTTGTTTGTATGTTGAATATGTTTTATATTTGCATACCTATCTATTCATCTCGAACCGATAGGTATTATGTTTAATTTAAAATATTGTTCAAAGTTATGAAAAGTCGGGTTGAAATCAAATCTTCTGATAGGAGATTGATGGGCGTTGTTATACCTGCGCTCAGTGATAATGGTTTTGTTAACATCACTTTAGCTATGAAGGTCTTGTCTGATGATAGGCTTAAAAAGGGTTTATCCCCTAAGAAGCTTAATGATATTATTAAGTATGATGGCTTTCAGGAGAAATGTAGGGAAATAATTAGTAGACTGGAAAACAGGGATTTATGTAAGCGGATAAATATCAGCCTACAAAACAAGACCCTAAATCTTAGTGATTTAAACAAAATGGGATTGGCGTGCAGAAAGGGAAAGGGGGATGGACAGATGTGGTATATGAACCCATACCTTTTCCTTGTGGTGGCTATGGAAATGAGTCCTGAGGTTTGCGCCGATGTCGTAATGTGGTTTGTTGATAATATCGTAGGGGTAAGAAATGCAGCTGGTGACGCTTATATAGAGATGTGCAGCAGTGTATCTTCGCTTATAAGCGATAAGAGCAATTTAAAGGAATCGCTATCAAGAATTGCTAAGGGTATAAATTTTGTTGTTTTTGGCGTACATGAGGAAGGGATAAGAAATAGGGCTTCCTTCGAGGAGTTGGATATGATAGTATCAATAGAAAGAAATATATCTTATGCTATTAAGGCTGGATATATAAAAGACTATGATGGCGTTATAAACGATTTGGGAAGGCAGTGGAAAGACAGATGGGGTAATCCTGTTCTTAAATTGAAGTCCTGATCTTGTCTTGTTGTTATGGTTTATGGGTATAGGGGATGCGAATGACGTATCCCTTATATTGTTTAATAACGTATGTTGTCTTGTTTCCAAACCAAATAAGTATCTTTGCTAAAAACATTAATATTATTAATATGTGTAATACAGGTGGTTGTTGTCATGATCATTCGAGGGAGCGTCCTGAAGAATGCTGTCATGGTGTTAAGATAGACAAGTTTCTTAACAAATGCCCCGAGGATCCTTGTGATCCTTGCGATCGGGATTGTCAGGACGAGCCTTGTGTTGGCTATGGATGTCCTATAGTTTTATATGATAAATGCGTCTTATACTCAGGTGATGAGTTGGTGGTGGATGGTATAGAGAAAGGTACTGATATCTCTGTCGTTGTAGACTCATTGAGGCGTATTATAGCGTCTAGGGATAAGCAGATAGATTTATACCATCGTGAGGTTCTGGATTTGAAGAAAATTATAAACGAGCTTGTCAACGCCGGTAATGGTGGCGGTGATAATGGTGCAGAAGAGGAGGTATGGTAACAATGAATGGTTGTAACAAGAAACAATACAGGCCTACTGTAGACGATACGAAAGTACCGTGCTCTACGTACATGAGCACCGATTGTATTTATCCCGGTGATAAGGTTCGTGTGGAGTCGCTGGGATTGTCCCCTAATTGCGATATGTCCGATACCCTTAATGCTATGATAAAGGCTATACGGGACAAGGATGCTGAGATACTTGAATTAAGGAGAATGATTAATAAATTGATTTGATATGAGGAATAACTGTAATCCATGTAAGCCGGAATATAGACCAGGGAACGAATGTAGTATCTACAGTTCCCAGATCATATATGATGGTCAGTCTTTTCCTGAGGCAGATATCAGGAACGGAGATGGCATGAATAGCGTAATCGAGTCTCTGGTAAGGAAGCTGGTTGCCGTATCTGGAGCAACGGCGTCCATCCAAAGGGATTCGTTTAAGGGAGTGCAGGCCGTAAGGTTAAGATACGAGCCTCTGAATGTTCTTAGCGTGACCTACTGCGGTACTATCGTACCTAACGACGGGTATGTCGTTTCTGGTAGATCCATTAAGTTCAAGAAAAGGTATTGCATGGGCGATGAGTTCGCTGATGTTAATATCGTATATACTACATTGAATAGTAATATTTTAAATACTTCATGCTATGGCTAAGAGAGTGTATGATATGGTCTTGGCTTCCGAGTGTGACGGTTGGGTATGTGGTGAGACACTTAAGAAAGGGTCTGTCCCAGCAGACAGGTTGGAGCTTGATTCTTTTTCAGAGGCAGTCAGGGAGCTTATAGAGCGTTTTTTCGAGGAGGGATGGTTGCCGGACATGATCTGCGATCTTGGTTGTGGTGGCGCCAGCGTGTTTGAGATTAAGCCTACTAACTTCGAGTATCCTCCTGAGGGCGGTGAGCAGATTCTGGAGATTATCGTAGGCAAGAGTGATAAATGGACTATAACTCAAGCGGAATGATATGAATAATTTAAAAGATATTCTTGCTAAGATCGAGCAAGGCTCCTCATGGGTGTCCTACGACAAGATTTCCGGTACCGGTCCCGACAAGGTGGCGATCAAGGTAGAGCCGGGATGGATGGGTAGGTTGCCTAGGGAGACTTACGTAGCGGTCGAGAAAGGCAAGGTAACGAAACTCGCTACCATAACCCAGAAGGGTATGGAGCGGGTGAGCGTAGATCCGGCCAATATCATGTTCGACATGGAGGGTGGGACGGCGGTCATCAACGCCAAGCTTAACTCCGCCTCGGTCAAGGCCTCCTGCCTTACCCTTGGTGGTTCGGTAAGTAAATGCTATATGGTGTCTATGAACGTCAACGGGTTATCCGTTAAGATACCTGACGAGGATAGCAGATACGTGGTGTACGCCGATCCTGAGGATCCGGGAGCCACTGACCTGTATGACGCTAGCTTCGTTATAGCCATGCCTAAGAATATGGATAACGAGGAGCATCATGAGATGTTCGTCTTGAATGGCAAGGTTGTTAATATCAATCAACAGCCTAATGATATACCTTATATTATACTTGATCATGACTTTGATAACGTGACTAGTGAGAACGGTCAGGTTGTTATTGATATTAAGTCTAACACTGAGTATGATATTGAGCTGGTATGTTGCACTTGCGGCGATGGCAGCGAGGAACCGGAGCCGGAACCACCCTTTAACGTGGATCCGCAAAAGTTGACGCTTAATAAGGATGGTGATACTCAAATCGTGAGGGTAGAGGCCGGAGATAATGTTTCATGGAGAATAGAGGAGGATTGACATGGCAAGGGAAGTAGATAAGAATTGCGTTGAGGGTAATTGCTTTGCCATTAACGACAAGAGCCATGGGGTAGGCGATAATAAGCTTAACATCGTATACAAGGCTAATTACACCGGTCAGATCTGTACGGCTAAGTTCCGTATAACGTCAAAGGACGGTAGTGTTGTTAAGGAGTATATGATAGCCCAAGATGCCAAGCCCTTTTATTATAATATCAAGATGGTTCAGCCGTTTACCAAGGATGACTGTCTAGCCAACCAGCACGGTTCGGTTGTCTTGTATGTGGTTGAGGAACGGACGTACAAGTCGTTTATCTCACAGGAGGACGCCGATGCCAAGGCTATGGAGGATATAGCCCTAAATGGTCAGGCATACGCCAATGAGCATGGTGAGTGTATAACTGACATCTGGTATAACGAGGAGCAAAGGAAAACCTTTATCCGTAACAATTGTGATAAGTTCAGTGATGGTCAGGAATATGTTTACATCGTTCCTGAGGGTAAGTACGTGTCTTCTATCTCTCAAGAGGACGCCGATAGGAAGGCTATTGAGGATATTGAGAAGAACGGTCAACAACAAGCCAATTTGGAGGGTGAGTGTAAGCCTAAGGAGAATATTTATTATGGTAAGTTTAGCAAGACCTTTACCCGTAACAATTGCGACTCCACTCAATACGGAACGGATGTGGTTGTTAATGAGACGATGGTTACAGGAGACTTTAGATCCATCGTATCTCAGGAGGAGGCTAATAAGTTAGCACAAGCCGCTGTAGAGGCTCAGGGTCAGGATATAGCTAATATCAAGGGTAATTGTGAGAAGATACCGGTATTTACCGGATCGTATTCTAAGGTATTCCAGAGAACCAATTGTCCTGAAGGTTCTACTCCTATTGACTTCACTGTGGACGAGAAGATGTGTTCTGGCTATCCGTTCACTTCTACAGTATCACAGGATGCCGCCAATAAGCTGGCGCAGGATGCTGTTGAGGCGCAAGGTCAGGCTATCACCAACGAGCGTGGCGATTGTCAGACTAACGTCTACTATAACGTTAGGATGGAGAAGACAGTCACTAGAAACAATTGCGATGAGTTCCATATCGGTCAACCTTATACTTATGTTGTAGCCGCTGGTAAGTACTTCTCTATTTTCTCTCAGGAGGATGCTGACAATAAGGCTAAGGCCGATCTTGAGGCTAACGCCCAACAACAAGCTAACCTTGAAGGTGAATGTAAGGAGAAGGTCGTATATCATGGTAAATACAGTAAGGAATTTACCCGTAATAATTGCGATGAGACCCAGTACGGTACTAAGGTTGTTGTAGACGAGACTATGGTGACAGGAGACTTTAGGTCTACCGTGTCTCAGGAGGACGCTAATAACAAGGCTAAGGCCGCTGTTGAGGCTCAAGGTCAGGACGTGGCTAACGTGAAAGGTAAGTGTGAGAAAGTTCCTGTATATACCGGTACTTATACACGTACGTTTACCCGTAACAATTGTGGTACTGGTACTGGTGGAACTTATACGGTAAACGATAGAATGGTTGATGGTTATCCATTTACTTCCACCGTGTCTCAAGAGGATGCCAACAGCAAGGCTAAGGCTGCCGTTGACGCCCAAGGACAGGCTCTCGCCAATATCCATGCCCTTTGTACGTACACTGGCCGTGCTTCCTTGGAGTTCACGAGAAACAACTGTGGTGAGTGCAAGATCGGATCTAAGGTGATGATCACTCAAGATATGGTAGAAGGACACCCATTCCAGTCCAACGACTCCCAGACCGCTGCTGACGCTATGGCTATGACCGCAGTACAAGCTCAAGGGCAGGCTTTGGCTAATACCAAGGGTACTTGCTCTAACGCTACTATGTATACCGGTAAGGCTAGCTTCGAGTTTACGAAGAGCAATTGTGGCGCTAATCAGGTAGGAGATCCGTTCACCGTAACACAAGATATGGTGGAAGGTCATCCGTTCCAGTCTTGCGTATCTCAAGATGAGGCTAATTTAGTGGCTATGGCCGCTGTAATGAATCAAGGCCAGAAGATAGCCGATGAGCAAGGCACTTGTCATGAGGCTTCTAAATATACCGGTCATTATAGCGAGGCGTTCGAGAAGAATAACTGTCCGTCCGGTCTTATCCCGTCTTCAGTTACCGTTACTGAGGCCGATGTAACCGGAGGCCCATTCTACTCATACGAGAGCCAGTTCGCCGCTGATGAGCTTGCTAAGGCCGCTGTCAAGGCACAAGGTCAGGCCATAGCCAACGATCGTGGTACTTGTGATGAGTTGAAGATATATGTCGGTAATTATAGTAAGGAGTTCACTCCTAAGTGTCCTACTTGCCAGTATGCTGATCCTATTACCGTAACCCCGGATCTTATGGGTCAGTTCTTCACCTCTACCCGTTCACAAGAGGAGGCTGACGCTTTGGCTAAGGCCTACATCGATAGGATGGGTCAGGCGTTCGTTAACAAGAACTATGATGACACGTGTCATACTAAGGATGAGCAACCGGTTTGGAAGACTATCGAAACCGTATGCAAGGATTGTATCTCTAAATTACATCAACGTAATACCAATACCTGCTACACTGATCCTGATAATCAAGAGCGGTATATAGCTGGTGGTAATAAGATATGCTTCTGGTTTGGTACGGCATCTAAGGCCTTCACTCGTCAATGTGAGGATGGTGGGGTTGGAAGCTCCGTTACCGTGACTCAGAATGATGTTACGGATCCAAGTCCTAGCTCTGATGGCAAGTTCAAGTCATGTGTATCTCAGGCTGACGCTAACGCCAAGGCATTGGCGGCTGTTACGGCTCAGGGACAGAGCGTAGCTAACTCGAAGGGTACTTGTACGTGGACAGGAAGCTATACCGGTCAGGTCCAGAAGAACAATTGCGCTGATGGCGGCGTAGGAGACATGGTATCCGTAAGCAGCAGCAAGCTTTCGGGACATCCGTACACCTCCAACATATCTTTGGCTGACGCCAATAAGAAAGCTGAGAATGCCGTTCGTGGAGCTGAGGGTCAGGCTTACGCCAATAAGAACGGAGGATGTACCTGGACTTACGTGGCAAGCCGTGACTTCTATAAGAACAACTGCGCCGAAGGCGGGGTAGGCCAGAGGATAACGGTGACCTCCACACAAGCCAACGGCGGCACGGCTATCACCAGCAAGGTTTCTTTGGCGGATGCCAGAAGCAAGGCAGAGCAGATCCTAGATCAGAAAGGACAAGATTACGCTAACCAGCATGGCACTTGTGTATGGACCGGTACTGGAAGCGCTACTTTCTACAAGGATAATTGCGGCTCTTGTAAACAAGGTGTGGCTATATCAGTTCCTTATAGCTCGTTAGGATTAGATCCTATAACATCAACGGTCTCTCAGGCTGACGCCAATAACAAGGTTCAAGAGGCATTCAGAAGCAATTCAGCTACCAGAGCCGCCGCTCAAGCTTACGCTAATAAGAACGGAGATTGCGAGGACACTCCTCCTAATTGGAGTGTTTGGAGCTATAATGGCGGAAACTATTGCTCAGGTGGTGATGTTTGGGCTATGTATAGAAGGACTGATAGCACTGGATGTCACTCTGACGAGATTGAGGACAGGTTGCATGAGTATTGCGATTGTGGATGTTCAGGTGGTTCTTGTGATAGCTGTTGTGATCCTAATTCTTGGAGTAGAATAGGAGAGGCTGAGTGTAGATCTGGCGAAAGTGTAGCTTTATATAGAAATGATTGTGGAAGAGAGGAATATCAAAGCTATGGATCTGCTTGCTGTAATATGATCGGTTTCCAAGGAGGATCTGTTACTAGTAGGAATTGTCCATCTGATAGACCTTGTGGAGTAACGATCTCCTATCCGGATGTACCTTCTGGATCTATATGCGCTTCTAGCACGTCTTCTGCCAACGCTCAGGCTAGCGATAAGATAGAGATTTTTAGATCTCAAGCTCAGGCATTAGCGGATGCGGGTTGCAGTGGAAGAGTATGTAATGATTATGTAGAGGCTACTGCTACCAAGCAAGGTTGTCCGTCAGGATGTACGGCTCCGAAGGCTTCCGCTTACTGGGTTTCTGGCGGAAACAATGGCGCTTGGTGTAAGTGTAACGGTGATAAGGCCGCACTTACCGCCGCGGCACAGGCTGACGCACAGAGACTAGCGCAGGAAAAAGCCAACGCTATGGAATGCGATTGCCCCAAAACATGGAGCGCCGACGCTATGCTGAGCGGTGATCCTTGTAATGGCCTGTCTGGTTCTACATCCACCTTAAGGTGCTCCTATGAAGTGTCTTACAATAATCAATGTGGATCATCTAAATCAATAACTGTAACTGTTACTGGTCTGAATGATCATGGACAAACCGTTACGGCTGGAAGTACTACCGTAAGTATACCTACTGGGTCTGGTAAAAAAACCGGTGTCATAGGTTTTGATTCAGGAGTACGATGTGGGTCTATAAGTGTTTTTGGAAAAGGAGCTGGGAACTGTTAAGATTCTGATGTATAACAAAAAAAAAGGAGAGGCTAATAAGTCTCTCCTTTTTATTAAAAACCATAACAGCAGTGATTGTCAACAATTACCTGAATCATGACCAGAGATTGTTACATCTCCACATACCACTTCTCGGCTAAAATACACACTTCCACTCTTGCTTCCAGATCCTGCGGGAATTGTAAAGCTAGCGCTATTGACCTGCTCTTCTCCGTTTTGTGTATACCCTATACCACTCACAGAACCAGATATAGATCTACCACATTGATTATTATACGTAATCGTAAATCCTCTTGATGTGACAAGTTGCTCATGACTCATGCAATCATTATTCATAGATACAGACCATGACCACGTCTTCTGCTCCGGGCAATCGCATTCCATAGCGTTGGCTTTTTCCTGCGCTAGTCTCTGTGCGTCAGCCCGTGCCGCGGCGGTAAGTTGGTAGTTTCATCAACCTCTTTTATTCTATTTTCGATAGAAATGACTAATATTGTATCACTAACATTAAAAAAAGTAAGACTATGACATGTACTAAGAAAAAGAAGATGGCAGAAGGAGGCAAAGTCTCCGAGAAAAAGAAACCTCAAATGAAATGTGGAGGCAAGGTTAAGAAAAAGAAGTAACAACAGGAGGGGTATATCCCCTCCTCAGTATTTAGCATATGAAAAATTCAGAATTTGTATCTAGGATCATGAATGACATGAACTCCATTAACAAGGACGCTCATGTCAGTAGGAGGTGGATATTATCCATAGGCAGACAAAAAGCAAGGTCTTATATAGCCCAGAAATACGCTGACGGTACTTTGTTCGGCGAGGAATCGTTATACACCCATATCAATTGCCTGGAGATGGAGAGAGTTCGGAAGGTTGATTGCTGTTTTGATGAGTTCAAGTTATGCCGGATTCTTATGAGATCTAAGAAAAGGTTGCCCGATATGATATATACCCGTATAGGACCGGCTATCATCAAAGTATCAAACATCATGGATGATATTATATTTACCTCCATATCGTTAAGAAAATACGCTAACAACAAGGAACGTAAATACGGGAATATAGATCAATACTATTATTATGTCAATGATGGATATATCTATATACCAGATATTAACATAGAGGCTATAAATGTTGATCTTATAACTCTCGACAGAAAAGCGGCGTTAGAGCTAGGGGGATGTGGAGCTGAAAAAGATAAGCCATGTACATCTCAATGGGATTATGATTTCATATGCCCAGACAAACTTCTTGAATATGTGGTTTTCGAAACATTAAGGGAAACTGTAACCAAATTGCAGATCCATACGGATGAGAACCCGGATATGGATATTAATAAGAAAACACAAAAAATTCAATAACATGAATCTAATAAGATCAATAATCAATTTCTTTGGTTTCAATGACGCCATAGTTGACGGTATAGGCGAAAGAGGGATGAGAGACAGCTCTATCATAAGATATAATGAGGTGCACGATATGTATGACAAGATTATAAAAGATCTGGGAGATATGTCGGCTTACGTATCCAAGGGTTATATCTATGATAAGATAAAGGAAAGAACGGGATTAAGTACCAGATATATTAGTAGGATATTGAATCATACTAGGAGGAAAGATCTTAGATTCATCTAATCGTAACAAAAAGGAGAGATTATATAAGCCTCTCCTTTTTTTATTGTCAACAAGATCCACTTCCTTGACCATCCTCATAATAAGCATAAGCTCCAGATGATATCCCGTAGTTGGTTGTTGTAGAATCAGAAAAAGTTCCTGATCCGGAAGGAATAGGGACTATTCTTGTCTCATACTCCCATTGACCATTCGTTTTTTTGTATCCTATAGTCATCCTAGACGTCTTTTCCGATCCACATGGATTATTATATTGTATGGTGTAATTTATCGTCTTCCCGCTTCCGCTAGACGTCGTTACACTAGCGCTCCATGTTTTGGGGCAATCGCATTCCATAGCGTTGGCTTTTTCCTGCGCTAGTCTCTGTGCGTCAGCCTGTGCCGCGGCGGTAAGTGCGGCCTTATCACCGTTACACTCACACCAAAACTTGCCAAATATTTCTTGAATAAGGATGAAATTATTATATTTGCGACATGAAAACAAAGTCGTTTAAAATACTTGATCAATACTTTCTTCGGTTCTACAGGTCTATTATGTCTAAGAACGGAAAGAGAAGGAAACATACGATCGTGGACAAGAATGATATTCTCGAATGTCAGTCGTTGATCTGGAAAGTCATACGTGATAAGTACTTAGATAATGAGGGCGGGGTTTATATAAATAACATCGGTTATCTATGTCATAAGATTAATCCCAACCGTAAGATATATCTGAATAAACTTACCGGGACTATAAACAGGCGTGGGACAGGTGGATATTCTTACGTCCATACGTGTATGGATTTTATGCCGAGGAATAAGTATTTTCATTTATATATCTCTCCAGCATTAAACAAGGAGTGTAGGATGGCTATGGAGTCTGGAAGGAGATATAAGTTCTTGTACCGGGAAGTTGAATCGGAAAGTAAGGTATTTGGAGTTAAATGGGTTTATAAGCTGTAGAAGTTTCTATGATCCAGTTAGCTCGTGAGGGTAGACTAGATTTTTTTTGTATCACGGATTCAAATACATATCTTTGTGCAAAAGACTTGAATATGACAATAAAAGGCTTATTGGCCGAGATCAAGGCCGATTTACATAAATACGACGATAGCGGAGCTATAGACACCTCGTCTGTTTATAGGTGGGCTGAGATAGCTTTAAAAAGGTTTGGGGGTGTTATAGCCGTCATGTCCGAGGCGGTTGTAAAGACCAGCAACAAACAGGCGGTATTACCTTCCGATTTCTTCGACATGCTTGACGCCTATAGGTGTGAGCCTCTTGTCTGTGAGATTCCGGGGGGCGATAAGGCTAAGGCTGACCTCCAACACGAGATCGGCTGGGTCGAGCGCACGGAGCGCGGGTTTCGTTGGAACTCCTGCACGGAGTGCTGTAAGGAGGAGTTTGAGAAGACAATCACGGAGAAGATATATATCGGGTCTCACGAGGTTCGCTTCCATTACCATCACCCCGTAAGGCTGTCTATAGGTCGTGGGTTGAGACGTGATTGCGCCGCCGACAAGTATCGGGATAAATATGCTTGGGATAATTATGATATAACTATATCCGGCAATACTATGTATACCGGGTTTGATGGATTTATTTACATCATATATCGTGCTACACCCAAGGATGATGACGGTCTCCCGTATATACCTGAAACGGCGTTAGGTTATCTTGAGGATTATGTCGAGACGTATATCAAGATGAAGATCTTCGAGAACGCCGCCGTTAATGGCTTGATACAAGGCGCTGGTGACGCTTACAAATTATACGCTCAGCAAGAACCGGGTAAGTTCGCTAGGGCTATGAAGGAGCTTAAGATGTCGATGATTACCTTGAATGATTATCGGGAACTGGCTGAGGATAATAGGAGGAGGATGTTGTCTTATGAGCGGATGTGGCCTAACGCTTTTGATAAGTATATTAAAATGGTTTAACAAAATACGATGATATGGCAGATTGGATGCATTTAGATAAGATAAGTGGTACTGGTCCCGCTGAGGTTAAGGTTACCGCTGATGTTAACGAGACCGGTGAGATACGGGAAGTTACGTTTAAGGTGATTAAAGAAAGCACCAAGGAAGAAAAGACGTTCGTGTGCAGGCAGGAGTCGGTTCCGGTGGTGATCATCCCTGAGTTCGATTTCCTTGTGCTTAGGTATATCTGGGCTGACGAGGACGGCATTGACTTCGACACGGCAACCGGCTTCGACAACACCGGCCTCCCGGACGTGGACGGCAAGCTGGTTGGTTGGAGTAAACAGTACCAGACCACGCAGGAGCGGGTAGGTGATTATCTTATCCACGGTGGTGATAACATGGAATCAGGTAATGAGGCAGCTTTGATCCAGATGGGGCCGTTATTGGATGGCGATAATTACGATAAATTACCTCTTGAGATCAGATGTGGTATATACGGCAACTGGTATGGCGGTCGAGAAAGAGGGAATGTAACTATCAAATTTACAGCTTATAAGGGCGGAACGATGGAGAAACGTGGATATGATTTTGTCAACATAGGAGGTGAGGAGGTTTATACCGGTGATGCCCCTACTAACGTATCCGCTCACGGCGAGGATAATTGGCAAAATATAAAGACCTTGTATTCTAAGGTAGGTACGATGATTTATAACAAGGAGTCTCGTGACTGTATTGTAAGAATAGGTGAGTGATTATTCTTTTTCATAATACAAATATCTATCAGTTCTCTCGTCCGTGAGGATGGGGGAGTTTTTATTTTTTTTAGTCCTTCGCTTATGACATATTTGATCTTTTATTGCACAGAAATAATCTAGCTTTGCCAAAAACTAGTATTATGATTACATTGAATGATGTCAATAACGAACTCCATGTCCGGTTATATATACTGGAGGTGCTTAAGGATTATATAAGAGATGATGATTTCGATGGTCTTGTAGATAAGGCGTTGGATTTTGTCATGGAAGGCGTTTCTATACCTAAGGCTCCGGCCAAGGATACCACCATGAGTGACATATCAAAGAGCGTTTTGGCCTTGGTAGCGGGTGCTGGATTAGATGAGAGGCTAAGCAAAAGCTCTTTAGAGTTAGCTTACGATAGGTGTAAGATGAGGTACGTATTCGATCCTCGAAATCGGGATATGCACGGTGTAGTCGTAGGTTATTCCAATGACTTTAATAGTCTGGTCGCTGTGTGTGATGAGGGATCAAAGAAAGGGGTGGACAAAGGATCTACTGATTTTGTGGACGTCAATGAGAGATACGTGACTAACGGGTTCTTCTACATATCCGTAGAGGACGCCGACAAGCAATCAAGCTACATGGGGAAAAATCCATAATTATTATGTTTTTGTATTTTCATTAGGGGTAAACGTTGCAAAGTGTTTAGATTTTCCTTCTGGCTTGTAAGAGTCAGAAGGATTTTCTATTTTTGTGCGATTTGAATGTCTTGCATAATACGTACAGTTTATTAGAATCCGCCACATAAGTGATTATCCGGCGGATTTGCTATATTTGCGAAAAACATAACATCGTGCAGAATAATTCTAATATAGCGGTTCCCGATTCCGGGATGAACAGGGATAAGCATCCACAGGACCTATCCCCGTCTGAGTACAGTTTCGCCTTGAACGCTACCATAGAGGGTGACGATGGGAGTCAGCTTAAGATTCAGAACGAGCCTAGCACCCTTTTATGTAAGCGATTTGATGGCTATAAGGTTATTGGGTATAAGAATGATATAGCTGGTGATAACACTTATTTCTTTCTGGTGAATCCTGATAACAACACCTCTAAGATCACGTTCATGAGGTCATTGGATTATGTCAAGACCGTAGAGGATCAATTAGCGGGATCAGGGAAAGATATTCATCGTATCCTTGGCGAGAGGCTTGAGGAGTCGGATGGTCGTTTCGATGAGATATGTGATTTGATGGAGGTGTTGATAGAGGATGGGACCGATGACCCTTGTCTTAACTTTTCCATTCATCACCCGATCTTTGATATAGAGATCAAGGATGAGAAGTGTGGTAAGGTGATATACTGGACTGATGGATATAACCCCCAGCGATATGTTATGGTTGACAAGGCACTTAATCCGGATGATGATGGTGACTTCTGGTATCATTATCATGGATATAAGACATGTGGGGATGATAAGCCAATAGAGAGGTGTAGGCTGGCTTGCGAGAAGCTACTGGTATTCCCGCTGCTGACGGCCCCGTGCGTGGAGCCTGAGGTCGTGGAGTTCGGGGGAAGCCTGCGTGCCGGGACCTACCAGTTCTGCGTGGCGTTGTGCGATGAGTTCGGGATAGAGAAGACCGGATATTGCTCATTGACCAACCCTATCATGATATTCGATCGTCAGGATATAGTCATTCGTGATGGCTTATGGGGCAAATCAACCAACATGGGTATCCGGCTTACTGTATCCAATATAGATAAGCAGGTATCTCATTATAAGGTAGGTGTTATACAGAACACCGTTGGATATAATGGCGAGCAAAGCCCGGTTCTTGAGTATTTCATAGAAGGTATACATCCGATAACGGAAAGGACCATCTATTACCTTACGGATCAGTATAGCGAGCGTACGACCATGGAGAAGTTATCCAAGGAAATACCGGTATATAAGACAGCCAGAGGCATGACGTCTGTCGGGAATCGTCTTCTTCAATACGGCTTGACCGTGGAGAATGAATGGAATCTTCAACCGGTCGTTAACTTCTTGGGTCATTTCGTTAAATGGCAGACATCTATAGCCACGGAGAATTTGTATAAAGACGGTGTGGCTTGCTCTAAATACGCCTCTTTCATGCGTGACGAGGTATATCCGTTGGGTATAAGATTCTTTACCAATACGGGATACAGGACAGCTAGATTCCCGCTTATCCCTCGTCCGGCCACAAGGGAGGAGATGGAGGTTATCGTTGATGAGGACGGTAACTCTGACGACCTGTCGGCTGCGTCGGTGCTGGAGAACAACCCGCAGTGCGCCGGGAACAGCCGCCGTCATCTTTGGCAGTTTAAGAATACGGCAAAGATCATAAACGACCCGTCTTGGGGATTTGATGGTTTTGGAGGAGAATGCAAGAATCAGCTAGATGTCAAGCAACTCAGATATGTAGAGCAGGAATATGCCACGGTAGGAGAGACCCAATTCGTTATCAACACAATGGGGGAAGATGTTACGGTAGATGATGTTATTGATTATATTGCTGACAATATAGAGAATCTGTGTGATCTTATAGAATCCAATGTAGGCATTACTGACGAGTTATGTGCGGCTATATCGTTACCTGAGGATCAAGATGGTATAAAGGCTCCCGATTTCCCTAGTGGATGTGACGATATCGAGAGGATAGAGACCAGGACTATATTGGATAAAAACTCTTTGGTGGATTCTAGGATTGATTTTACATATAAGTTAGCTAGTGATTATACGGAGACAGAGCCTACTACATTTATACAAAGTAATGCTGAGTCTCAAAGGAAGTTTTCTGTATTGTGTGATTTTGATAATTACTCTAGTGGAGGCAAGAATATCATAGATCTGGTTCAAGAATGGCTGGATGGTCAGGATGAGGACAAATTCCCGTCTGATATAGATTCTTCCGCCTTGGTCTTGTGTCAGGATATGTCTAATGTCCGGCAGTTATATGATGAGGGTATATGTACTAATGGGTGTTCGGTAGGTGATCCTTACGTGAATCCTACTATTAATGATGTTCAACTACCCACGTTCCAAGGAGATAGGTCATTGGGTAAATGTACGTTCTTATTCCAAGGCGATGGGTGGGAAGGCAAGAAGCATACCGAGACTATGCTTGATATATTGATGGATTCAATGAAAAAGTACTTCCCTCAATATGAGAGTCAGTTTGGTATTGAGAACGCCATGTGTCTTTTTGGTGATGGTGATAACTCTAAGTTCAATACCGGCATATCTACTGATTGGGAAGATCGTGTGTCTGTGCAGAATGATATTGACGCCAAGACCAATTGGTTCGGTAGAAGCAACTTGACTTATTTCAAGTTCTATCCACATGTATCCTCATACGCCAGATGGGTGGAGTTGGATTACGAAAAATACGTAAGCGGTTTATCCGATCCTGATAACGGTATTATGTATATAGAGATGATGGGTAACTATAATTATCCGATCGGTGACTCATCATCATACAACAAGGTTCGTATAACATTTTTCTCGGATAAGGAAGGTACCGTGGCTCCTAATCCTTTGGCTAATGATGCCAAGAAAGGTGTTATAGTGAATTACGTGGGTCATAAGATATTTATGATGCCAAAGTACTTGTTCTGGAATGATGACAAGACTACTTTCCATAAGATATATGTTTGTATTGAGCCAGCGGTATGCGTGTTCTTCACCGGTTTCGCCATGAGGCAGGACATGAAGGAACTTGCAGGATTCTATACGGCTGGCACCGCCATTTTCCCTGCCCCGTTCTGTTTTGGCATTCGGCCACTGGAGGTGAAATACGTATTCTTCTTTACGAAAGAACTGAAATTAAGGAGATTTGTCACATATGAGGCGAAATGCATCTCATGTGGAGATAAACCCGCTGATTGTGCTCCTAGACCTTATCAGTATGGTGATTTTGGTTATTGGGAATCTATCAATAAGTATCCGGCTAATTTTGAGTTGTATGATTCAAGTAAGATCGGGATATCGTCGGGAGGATCGAAGAGGAAGGATATAATAGATTCTTTGACGAAATACTATGGGTCTCCTAAATCCGTTGAGGGTAAGTCTTACTTCACTGGTAATGGGGATAACGCTGAGTACCCCAATACGTCAACCACATTTTGTCAGAAACCTATACGTCATTACAAGTTCCCGGATAACTCTGTCGCTCCTTTTATGGGTAATCCGTCTCAACTGACCGGTCAATATGGAGTTGACTCCTATATTTATCCTATGGGGGTGATGCTTGATGACGATATCGTTAATGAGTTTCTGGATATAGCGGTAGAGAATGGCCTTATAGATAAGGATAGAAGGGATTCCATAATAGGATATGAGTTGTATAGGGGCGATAGGACATTGGATAAGAGCGTTATCGGTACCGGTCTGGCTTATGATATGTTTAAGTACGATGATCCCGACGGATCGGCTAACCTTTATCCTAATTATCCTTACAATGATTTGTCTGATGATATGTATATCTATAAGGATATTAATCGTGAGAATTTTATAACGCATCCGTTTAACAGGAAGGGTAATATCTGGTATTCATTCTTAAGCCCTGATATTGCCTTCAACAAGCCTGATGCTCCCACTGAGTGCCTTGTTGATGGTTATCAATTAGGTAAATCCTCCGGTATATTCAGGGAGGTGGAGGATCACCCTAAATGGACGATATTAGGAAGTAAGGCTTATAGTATGGCAACGTCATTGGCTACGGTGGAGGCTATGGCTAATTTAATATCCGCTATAGCTGAATATACATATCAATCGGCGTCCCAACAATATGTCGGTGGAGGCGTGTTTTTTTTAGCCAACCCTGTCGGCATAGCGCTGACGGCTATCCGTCTGGCTACAGGTATCGCCAAGGCTACCTCCCAGTCTGTCGTGGATATAGGGAAGTACAGGTATCAGTGGTTAACGGCCTTGATAGATAGGGGACCTAGATGGAATTACGCTTATTATTATACTTCTGTCGCTCATTATAATCTATTTTACCAAAAAACAGGGGCATCAGAGTTGCGTGGATTATCTACGGCTAAGTATATTAAAAGCGGATTGTATCCGGTAACGGATATCTCATCACAAGGGAAAGTAGTAGGCGGTAAGCCTATAGTTGTAAATAATCTCGATCGTGAGCATTCGTTGTTCATGTCATTTGGTATGGATAAGTATATGCTTGAATATCCGGAGTTGGTTTCAAGTTATGATACCAGCCGTATTCAGGATGAGTGTAATATTCGTAACGATGAGATGGCTGGTATGACGCCTCATTTTATGACACGTGAATCTTTCGTATCCTGCCCCTATATGAGGATAAAGAAATATTCTCCAGCTCAATACGGACAGATAGAGGATATCAGGTGGGTGTCGTTAGGCGGGTGCGGGTTGATGGATGAGGATAAGCGTAAACCTGTTTTTGGAGGTGATGTGTTTATATCCAGATTCTCGCTTAAAAGAAAAATGCCTATGTTTTACTTGACCCAGTTTGGTCAGGGAGATATGATACCATTCCCTTACTACGACTATAGGAATATCGGGTATCCACGTTATTTTGTTAATTATGATACCGGAGAGGATTATCTTAATAAGACTGACACAGATACTGGATCGCTATATTCGTTCCCTAGCCGTAAGAGTGCTTATGAGATGGCTTGCAAGACCGGGGATATGTATCTTAGTGGTCGTTTCTTTCTGTATTTTTACGGCATACCTCAGTTTTTAGTGGAGTCTGAGATTAATTGTAATTTCCGTATAGCTGGACCTGAGCCTTATGAGGGTTTCTATCCAGAAGTAGGGGATTATATATCATGGACCCAAGAGCGTAATGTCCCTATATCAAGGGATAATGTGTTTAAGATGAGTCCTGTGTACAAGAATCGTTTTACGCTAGGCGGAAGGTCATTACCAGAGACGTATGATAGCAATTTTTGGGACTGCGCCTACCAAAGACCCAACGGCGTCATATGGAGCACCGCCGACGTTTCGGAGAACGGCATGACCGACCCTTGGCTGTCGTACAAGCCTATGGATTACCATGAGTTCAAGACCTCATTTGGGAAACTCATAAGCATGAAGGGGATAGAGTCGGATCAGATATTAGCCCGCTTCGAGAATCAGGTAGGGTTGTACAACGCCATAGACGTGTTGGCGGAGAGAATATCCCCGGAGAATAGCGAACTAGGGACAGGTGGTCTTTTCGCCTCTCGTGGTATCGAGTATAATAATACGACGTTAGGATATTCCGGGACCCAGAGCCGGGATATGATCAGTTGTGAATTTGGGCATTTTTGGGTCGATTTAAGGCGTGGTCAGGTATTCAAGGTAGATTCTAATGGCAGGAATCTTACGGAGGTCACACCGGGGCTTAGAAACTGGTTTAAGGAGCATCTTCAGATGAAGATCATCCGTAGCCGGATATATAACGCCGATACGGATGCTGAGCTGTCTTATTATGATATCGATAACAAGTTCTTTGGTATAGGTCTGTCTATGGGTTGGGATAATCGTTTCAAGAGGGTATTGATAACCAAGAGGGATTACATGCCGGTAGGGAATCCAAGCGAGTACCAATTCAGGGGAGGCCGGTTCTACAGGAACGGGCGGGCGGTGGAGCTACAGGACGCCAGCCATTTCACGGACGTCTCTTTTACCGTTGGATATAATTGTTTGAAGGGTGAGTGGAAATCATATTTATCGTACACCCCGGATTATTATATCGAGCATCAACATTATTTCCAGTCCGGTAAGAATTACTCTAACGATAGTCGGGAAGTGGGATTGTGGTCTCATGGCTTAACCAATCAATCGTATCAGGTATTTTATGGTAAGCTATATCCGTTTGTTGTAGAAGTCCCGGTACGTGAGCAGTATGTGAATAAGATCCTCACGAACTACCAATATAGGATGGATGCCAGAAGGTATCAGGATGAGGTTAATTATCAGGTTAGAAGAACAACTGGATTTAATAAGGCATGGTTCTATAACGATACCAACAACAGTGGAGAGCTTAGGATGACCATCGCCGATAAGAACGACATGAGCCAGCGCCTAAGATATCCTATAACTAACGACGATAGCCGTGATATACTGGTGACGGAAGTGGACCAGAAGATCAATATCAACGACTACTTCAACGAGGTTAAAGACGATACTAATAACCTACCGGTATGGGTTAAGGACGTGAACGATATTGGCCGGGAGATCGACCCCAGGGCTGTCGATTATCACCGGAGGTGGCGTGATCGTCTTCGTGGCGATTGGTTCTTGGCAAGGTTCGTGAATGACATTGAGAGCCGGTTCAAGATGATAGTAAGATGGTTTAGTAATGAGGAGAAAGTTTATTGATTTAGGTGATTTATATATAACTTTACACCACAAATGTACCGAATTATTTTTATGTATAAATAATAATCTATATATATGTCATGAGATTAGTCGAACAACATATAATCAAGCGAAGCTCGGTATATTACAATGAGCTTCAAGACCTGTTGCATAAGTGTAAAAACTTATACAACAAAGGGTTATATGTCGTTCGTCAATATTATTTCCAGTATAATGATGATAATACCGTTAAATATAAATACCTCAACTACTATTCTCTTGAAAAGAAGCTAAGAACAGAAAACGATGTAGACTATCGTGCTTTACCATCATCTGTAGCCCAACAGGTATTGATGATGGTCGACCAGAATTTCAAATCCTTCTTCAATCTTCTTAACAAGAAGGGTAGAGGTGAGTATTCTGAGAAAGTAAGAATACCTAAGTATCTTGATAAAGATGGGATGTTTATGGCTGTTTTCCCGACAACAGCCTTTTCTCAGAAATGGATAAAACAAGGTATTATTAAGTTACCAAAACAATTCTCTTTTACCATAAGGACTAATAAACAAAATGTCCAACAACTTAGGTTTATCCCTAAGAATGGATATATTATGTTTGAGATTGTGTATAATAAGAAAGAGAAAGGTCTTATGTATGATAACGGAAATTATCTTGGTATTGATCTTGGACTTAACAATTTAGCGTCTTGTGTATCAAATACCGGTTCTTGCTTTATCATCAACGGTAAGCCTCTAAAATCTATCAACCAGTATTATAATAAAAGATTAGCATATTTAAAATCTAAATTAAAAGGTAATAAACAAGTATCAAGACAAATAAGATCGTTAACCAACAAAAGGAATAACAAGATCAAGGATTATCTGCATAAAGCTAGTAGGGTATTGATTAATCATGTAGTCTCCAATGGCATTAATACGATCGTAATCGGTCACAACAAATGCTGGAAACAAGAGATCAATATCGGAAAGCGAAACAACCAGAACTTTGTATCTATCCCTTTTAATATGTTTATCTCAATGATATCATATAAAGCTACACTTGAGGGTATTAATGTTAAGATCGTTGAGGAATCCTATACCTCAAAATGTAGTTTCTTGGATAACTAGCAGATTTGTAAGCATGATAAATATGCCGGAAGACGTGTCAAACGAGGATTGTTCAAAACATCTTCCGGTAGTATTATTAACGCCGATATCAATGGTGCTTTTAACATCATCAGAAAATCGGCAAAAGAAGCCTTCGATGTAAGTACCTTACCAGAAGGTAGAGGGTTTTGGTGGAACCCGGTACGGATTTCTGTATAGATATATACCATTTTACGATTTTAGTGTAAAAAGGCATATAATCACCTTGATTTATTAACATATAGGGGAGGGTGTTTATCATTCCCCTTTTATACTTTCAAATGATATCAGTTATGGTTTGATTTCCGTTGAAACTGGTTGATTTTTATCACAATGAATATTGTGATTGACAATTTGTTTTATTTAATATTGAAATACAATAAATTTTAATAATTTGTTTATATGGAAGATTTTCAAGGTAAGTATGATGGTAATCAAATAGACAGCAGGCTTGATAAGGTCAAGGATATGGTTGGTGCCACGGCGTCCGGGGCTGGCGCTGCGGGATTGGTGCCGGCTCCCGCCGCGGAGAAGCGTACAGCCTTTCTTCGTGGTGACGGCACATGGCAGGATATAGATGTTCATGAGCCGGGCTTCTTGGGCGATAATCTCGATAGCGAGGATGATTTTAGAACTATATTATTTAATTTGGGCTTTGATAAGGAATTTACCCTTACCAAAGCGAAATATGATATAATAGCTTCTAAATGTGAGGTTGATATACCAATTCAATATCTTTTATCCGGAGCATCATCGACGTATGGGGTTGGGGACTTGAAATTAATTAAGGATTCATCCGGGAATATTCAAGCCATGTTGCGCTCTGGATGCAATACGGGAGCTGGGGTCATTGTATCTTATCATGTAATGATCAATATATCCAGCGACCTTACCCATACGTCCATTGTCACCAGTCATACCGTACAATCGGTATCTAACCAAACTAAGGACATATCCTTAACGATTGGTGGTGACCCAGTCGGAGATAACAGGGGCATCAACTTCTCTACGGCCGGTACAGGGACCAAGGCTTTGATGGATAATGGGAAATATAAGGAGGTGCAAGCTAGGGGTGATATTGAGAACGCGTTTTTAGATACTGTTTTTCATCTAGCGTCCGATCAACCTTCTACTTTAACCTAAGATCAGTATAATACTATAAAATCGTTGTTTGGTAGTAACCCTACGTCTAATATCAGGATGATAAAACCTAGCGATTCTTTTGTGGAATTGGTAGGTGAATTTCTTATCAATGATTTGATGGTTTTTAATGATCAAAGGAATGATTGTATCACTATTTACATCAGCGGTTCAAATACCATTCTTGGTATGGGATTTATGGATATATCTATTTCTGTTTATCCTAATCTAAGTGTCGGATATATTCATTCTAATTCAAATGTTGCTACATCAAATGATTCCGAGATAGTTCTTGTAAATTCTTTGAAAAATACTGAAGATGGTATAGATTTTGATAATCAACTTCATCTTAAGATGAAAGGTAAGGGTGATAAGGCCTTGATGGATGATGGGACTTATAAGGAGATAGGTTCTTCTGGAGTGGATATCTCAAGTTATATTTTAGAAGGAATTGATTTTAAGAAAAATACTACCAAGGAAGGTTTCGATAAGATAAAAAGCTGTATTATTAATAAACAGCATATGTATGTGTATCATAAAGTCGAAATGAGTGGCGATGTAGTCGTTTTTACAAGTGATGTTATAACTAGTTTTTTGTATGGTAATATATCCTTGGTTATGGTTGATTTTTCGAATATTGAGTTGAAACGAGTAGTAATAAATTCGAGTGATTATAATATAACCGTAACAAAAATTTAATGTTATGATTCAAAAAAGGAAGGTTACCAAGAACTCAGGCAAGTGCCCTAAATCGGGGTGCATCAAGAAAGTAGGAAGTGATTGGAGGGTGGTTAGTAACAAAACTGGAAAGTTATGGCCGGCGAAGTATAAGTCGAGGGATTTGGCCAAGAAAGCTCTGGCGGCTTATCATATGCATTGAGGGTGTAGGATAAAACAATAGGCGGGTAGGTGATATGAATCATGTACCCGCCTATTGTTTTATCCTGCATCCGATTATGTATATCTTTGTAGAAAACGTGATTTATGGCTAAGAAAGATAAGAAAGAGGAAATCCCTTCATGGATAAAGGATTTGTATAAGGAAGATCTTGATCGTGTTGTAAGAGGTGAGCGTCCCATGTATTTTAGGGGTATGAATGATGATCCTTTAAAGAACGTATCCCCGGAGTTTGATATCCTTAGTGGAGGAGCTGCTGTTAAGGGTATGAATGGGATAAGAGGTGCGTTGTCTCCGTTGAATAATGGCATGGGTAATTATAATTTCAGCATTAGGGGTATAAATAAGAAGATAGGCGAGCTGGTTGATGAGGCGGGATTGTATTTGCCTGAGAAATTAAGACCTATATATCAGACTGTGGTGGACGCTATGTCGAGATCCAAAGATAAGGGATTGGGTTATATCACGCAGCCGTTGGCCAACGCCCTGTACCCTGCGGACGAGCGACGGAACCGGCGTCTAGACGGGGAGCATCCCGTTGGTTATGTGGATGCCATAGACGGCATATGGCCTAGGGAGAAATATGGGTTATGGGGAGAGAAAATTGAGCGGAAAGCCGAAGGAGGTCCTACTGGTAATGATCCTATGTATGTAAGACAAGATGTATCTGATAGAGCTTTGTATTTAAAAGACATCATAGGTAACGCCGTAAGAAGGAGGTTGTATAAGAATGTAACGCCTGATGTGGTAGCCTCAAATGCCAGTCTTCCCGATAAGGTTAAGGAATTTATATACGGAAGAAATGGCAAAGCTAATGTTGATGAATATAGCGAACAGCTATGGGGTAGATTCTTATCCCAGCCTAATAGTCTTGATGGAAATAGCAAGGAGATAAGGATTCCTGATAATGTCATTACTGATATTGAGAAGATGTTCAATC
Source organism: Flavobacteriales bacterium (assembly GCA_003150615.1). Taxonomy (GTDB): domain Bacteria; phylum Bacteroidota; class Bacteroidia; order Flavobacteriales; family UBA1820; genus Merdimorpha. Next base: position 76,209 of record QALN01000002.1, read on the forward strand.
GTGACACTAAGGATGAGATAAAGAGGTTAGATAAAAAGATTCGTGATACGGAGCAAGAAATATATGGCTCTGATAAGCCGGCTACAGATGATGCTTATGGTAGGCTGAAGCTTTTGAAAAAGTCTAGAGAATGGGTAGATATATTTGAGAAGAATCGTAATTCGGTAAGATCCGGAAAGCCTACGGTTTTTTCTGAGTATGATTTTTACCCCGAAGCTGCTGGTGATCTTACCCCGTTATCAGGGTTTGGTAATTTTACTATTTATAGACGTCCGGATGGAAGGTTAGGTGTTTACGATGTATATGATTTTTATAGTAATGATCAAGAGTTCCCGGTCAATATAGTCACTAAGACATTAGACGCTATAGGTGATAAGTTTGAGGAGAGAGGATCGTTTAAGGACTATAGCCCTATCCAAGAGAGTGGAAGGGATGCTCTTATCCGTAATGCTATCATGTCCAAGAATAAGTTAGAGAAGAAATATGATGGTGGGTATATAGCTTCAAAGGATAATACGAGTGTAGGAGGCTCCGGAATAAATATGAATACAATGTATGACACAAAGCCTTATCAAGATCCTTTAACGCCTGTTATAAGTGGATTTGTCCCAGGGCTGGATGTAGCTTCCGATGTATCAGACATGGCTACCGCTATAGAGGATAAGGATAAGATAGGGCTGATATTGGCTTCTTTGGGTTTTCTTCCTGTTGTTGGAGGGGCGGCCTCGTATGCAAGCAAGGCAAGGAAGCTTGATGGGAGGGTAAAGGCTATACGTATATCGGAGCCTCCCGAAAAACCTGTATATTATCATAACAAATTATCTGATGGTGTTACGCATGGTGATGTGGTTGATGCGGATAAAAATGACTTTAAATTGACATCTAACTTATTTTTCGAAAGAGGCTTTTATCCTAGGTTTGAGAGGATGATGGATGAGTTGGGTAAAAATGTTAGGCGTCCTTATAAAAGCGGGATGTTGCTTGAAGAGGATAAAGATTTTATCAAAAAAATGAAGGGGAAGGACGGGAGTGTAGTTATTCCTGAAAAGAATACCCCTTTAAGGTTTGAGTTGGATAGAATGTTATCTGATTATGGTATAGAGGATCAGGAAGCGGCGTGGAATAGGTGGATAAATTATGCTAATTCAAAGAAATCTTATGATAATAGGGAATCTATACTTGATGGGGTTAAGAATATGATAAAGAAACCTGATACATATGATTTTGATTTTGTTGATGGTTTAAGCATGAACGGCCATGTTATTAGTGGTGTTCACATGAAAGATGGCGACAAGATGTTGATAGATGCCAATCTTCCTTACAACCAGAAATTAACTACTATGATTCATGAGACTAGGCATAGGATAGGACAGTATATAGATAATACTTTTGGAAAGACATTTAGACATGGATTGACAAAACCTGCTGATAAGACTATAGATTCGATCTATAAGACATTGAATTATGATGATTTTATGGATAATGCTAATCATATATGGGAAAAGTCGGCCACTAATACGGAGTTGCAATTCTTGATGGAGAAACTTAGAGGTTATGAATCTACAATGGATGACATAGAGAAAGTCTATGGAGATGATAAAATGAGAGATATAATCAAGAATATTTCTGATGATGACATAAAGAGTCTTTTAGGGGAGATAAATAGTGATTATTCAGGTGAGTATATAAATGCCTTAAACAAGGGTGAGATGAGCTATGATGATGTAAGAAAAGCTTTGATGTACCCTATCATATCAGGTCTTATGTATAAAAGTTATGATGCGATATCATCTGGTGATGAGGATAAGAATAAAATGAATAAGGGGGGTTCAGTAAACACAGGTAGAGCTTATGGGGATGGGAAATATGTTGTTGACCCTCGTAGATCAGAGGATAGTAAGATGGCTGTATATGATGAGATATGGGACTATCTGACAGAAAAGAAGGGGATACCACAAACGCAAGCTATCGGCATCCTGTCGAACATCGCCGCCGAGTCCGGAGGGGACACCGAAGCCCTAGGAGCCGCTGGTGACTTTGGTATCCAGCAATGGCTTGGACCGAGGAAGAAAGAGCTACAGCGTAGGTATGGTAAAAAACCGACATTGACCCAACAACTGGATTATCTTGTGGATGAGTATCAAGGTCGTGTACCGGGGCTAGGCTGGAACTACATGAACCAAGGCAAGTTCTTTGATAAGGACGCTCAAGGCAATATATATAATTACTATATGTATTCGAAGGCTGATTTTGATAACGCCACGAATTATAAGGACGCTACCGTGGCATGGAATCAAGGATACGGAAGACCCCTTGGATCGACATTAAGAAACGAGAAGCGGTTTGAGTTCGCCGATATGTTCTCCAACAGATACGGTGTCCCGGAGAACGAGCCAATGAGATACGAGTTCGGGCAGCGGGATTCTGGTACGGGAGACGGAGGCCAGCAGCCCGTGCCTGAGACGGTAGCCCCCGCCGCTCCTTCTTTGGCTTCCCATCCTGCCATGGATAGCTGGTGGGAGAAGGAAGGTCAAGACCTGTTATATAAGATGCTAGCTCAATCCGGCGCTAACAAGAAAGCTATAGAGGACATCGCTAATAATATTAAGAATGATCCTCAATCAGAGGCGCAGATAGCGGAGGCCGAGCGTATGCGTAAGGAACAGGCGAAAAGGCAGTTGGTGCTTAACATGATACCGGGGTTGATGCTGAATATAAAAGGTATGAGCAGAACCCAGAATTAATGCTATATTTGTGAAGTAATTAAACGTTTTTGATATGAAAAGATTGTTGTTTTTATTTGCTATGTTATTGACGCCATTCGCTTTGATGGCGCAAGAGGTAATCCCATCAGAAGGGTCTATTACTATTGATCTGACTACCTTTACCGGTATTATGGCTTTCGTCACGATGTTAGCCACTCAGCTAGCTAAGGTAGTGCCGTATATCGACACCCATAAGTGGGCTAAGATTTTATCGGCTGTGGCTATTGGGATGTTGACATGTATCTTGGCTTGGTTCCTTCAGGTATCCCCGTTGTTGGTAGGTAGTGAATGGTGGGAAGCTCTGTTGTATGGGGTGGCAGTCGGGCTTAGCGCTGCTGGATTCTATGACCTAGTGAAAGCAATAGGTTTGTTATTTGTAAAAAGGATCTAGTTGCTGTAACTATCTTGCGATGAATTAAAATTACAAGGTATTATTATTTGTAATATAGTTAATTATATTTTGTAATTATATTAGTATTATTTATATTTGTGCGCCTATCTACTCATCACGAGCGGATAGGCGCATTTATTAATTTAAAACTTTTAGTAAAGGTATGAAAAGTAATTTGATTTTATCATCAGAGAGTAGGGAATTATTAGGTAGGAACATTTCTGTTATGTCCAAGGACGGGTTTGTATGCATAACGGAAGTTATGGAAGCCTTGAATGAAAAACGTAAATCTATGGGGTTGGAGTCTAGAAGGCTTGATCATTTGTTTGCTACTAATGGATTTCAGGAAAAGATGAAAGCTCTTGTTAGGGAGCTGAGTATTAATGATATATGTACTGTAAGAAATCTTACGGTACAAAACCATGAATTGAAAATCAATAAGATAACCGATCTCAAAAAATACGGAATGGCTTACCGAAGAGGAAAGGGGGAGGGTCAGAAATGGTATGTAAATCCGTATTTTTTTGTTATGGTAGCATTGGAATTGGATCCAGAGATATACGCCAAGGTGATAATATGGTTGCACGATGGATTCATAGAAGACAGGAATGCCGCTGGTGAGGCTTATATCAAGATGAGTTCGGCTGTCGCCAGGTTGGTTAGTGACAAGGGTCAGTTGTCTGATAAGATATCAAGGGTAGCTAAGGCTATTAATTTTATCGTCTTTAACAAGCATGAGAGTGGGATAAGGAATACGGCTACAAAGAATCAGTTAAACGACATAGTAGCTGTAGAGAATGTTATCACCGGGGTTATAGATGGTGGTTTTATAGATACTTATGATAAACTCATAGATTATCTTGGTCATGAGTGGAAAAAGAAATGGGGTAATCCTGTTATGTCTTTAAAGGATTAGTATTAAAGAGACTCATCATTGTCAAATGGTGAGTCTGTATTTTTTAAACTATCTTTGTATCAGAACGAAATAATTTGATATATGGGAAAGTATGTAATTAAAAGGAAGATACCTAAATATCAAGATGCTGGGGAAGTTGATCCTGTCATGCCTGGTAATATTGTTGGTCTTCAGGGTCTTGGAGTGGAACCTCTGGTTTCGTCTACCCGGATAGGATTTGATATTCAGCAGCCTGATATTAATACCATTGATACAAGTGATTTGAACGCTATCGTTGACAGCAATAAGAAGGTTGACGAGTCTGGCAGTACGGATGTTTTTGACTTTACCACCATACCTTATTATGGCGCTGATGATATAGGATCTAGGTTTACCCAGATGGGTCGTGGTATAGGGCGTATGAGAAGCGAGGGATACGGTGATTTATCCACCGGGGTTAAGACAGCTAATGTCGTGGGTACTGTAATGTCAGGCATCGGCGGTGTCTTAGGGTTGGCAAGGAACGTATTCTCAGGGATGGCGTCAGAGCAAGGCACTCGTACTAATATCAGGTTAGCTCAAGAGCGAGAGGCTAGGCAGAGACGGCAATCTCAGATGCGGTATAAGGATGGAGGTGGTGTTTATCTAGGACCTAATAATAGGTTCGATAGCGGTAGCCTTACCGGTGAGTATCTATATCCGTTACCTAAGTCGATGGAAGATCAAGCCAACGTAGAGGTCGAGAAGGGCGAGTACGTGACGCAGCCCGGAGAGGCGCCGATGGAGGCCATGGGGCAGAAGCACGCCGATGGGGGAACCCCCGTTTCCTTGGAGGAAGGTACGAAGGTTATTACCGATGATACCACCATAGAGTCGGATTTCGCCAAATATATCAGGGATACGTATGGGATCAAGGCTACGCCTAAGGATACGTATGCTACGTTAATGGACAGGTATAAGGCTAAGATAGGTCTTAAATCAGCTTATGATGATCAGAAGAAGGCTTTGGATAAGTTGAAGAAGAACGATAAGATAGATGACGAGAATACGAGGCGTTTAAACGCTTCTGTATTATCCATGGCTATAAATGACAGTAACGAGACGGTTAATGGCTTAGAAGGAAGATTTACGGACTTCGCTAATGTTATATACAAGGAGCAGGAAGACCGGAAGATGAAGAAGGATGAGGATACGTATTTCGCTAAGGGTGGTGAGATAGATAACATCATATCCAGATCTATGAAAGAATACGGTCTTACGGAGGAGGATATAGCTGAGGCTAAGAAAGAGCTGCTTAAGAAAGTGGCTGGTATTCGTCAGAAGATGGAGAAAGGTGGTAGTTCTTTATTCGATTACCTACTTACTTTCCGTCCCGTAGAGAACAAGTACAATAATAAGGATAACACGTTTGGGTATCAGCGTCAGGGTCAGGATGGCTCTTATGGCGGTATTAATACCGATGAGAGACTGGAGTATTATAAGACGTTCATGCCTTTGGCTTACGATGCTTATATGAGCGCTCCGAAGGCTACTGCTGCCAAGGCTCTTCAGGATGCTATATACAACACTACTGGTGGGTGGATGGGCTTGGCTACGGCGGAAAACCCGATCATCGCCAACGCAGAGGCACTTCGGGATTACACGACGCTCGTTTCTTTTGGCGGTGAGGATAGCCAAGGTAATTACCCGGAAGACAAGAAGGCCGCATATCATGATAGAATGAGAGATAATAAGTTTGGTCAATATTCGTCATCTCGTCCTATGATTGGTTTGGATGTAGTTACAGAGGATCAACATAAAGCTCTTAATGACGCTGGTATCACTCATTTCAGTCAACTGTTTTCTGACAAGAATAAAGATATTGTTAATAAGATCCTTGGGGAGGATATGCTTAAGATGCAGGCGTTAAGATCCATGAAAGGCATGGAAGGTCTTGATTTTATACTTGACCCGCATAAGGTGGCTCCCGGTCCTATGGATATAGGTGATGTGGAGGATCCTGATGTTAAGCTGGATATGCCTGAGCTGATTGATCCTAATACACTTCCTAAAACCAACACAAATGCCGGTAAGTCGAACGGCGGCAATGGAGGCAGGAATATAGTAGGTGGTGGTCTTGACTTTCCTGAGGTGTTCAGGATGACTCCGGGAGCCGTGACAACGGAAGGTCTGGAAAGACATTACGCTCCTACCGTGGACCCGGTGTTGAGATCGGCTGATCAGTATATGGTTGAGGCTAATCGTGCTTTCCAATCACAATTGGATCAGATGGGTAATGTCCCGGATTCCCAGAGAGGGGCTTTATCTTCCAGTTTACAGGCTATCATGAGTTCCAATATAGGTAAGTATATAAATGAGGTAGAACAAGGGAATGTGGCTCAAAGGACTTGGGCTGATAATGTCAATTCTCAATCATGGGCGAATACTTACGACAAGAACATAGCCCAACGTCAAGCTTATCAACAACGGATATTGCAGGGATTGGCTATAAATGACGAGAACTGGGCTAGGTATTTCGATAGCGTCAATGATGAGATTCAGCAGAAGTGGAACACGGCTACGACCATGAATACATTAAGATCTATATTTGGGGATGTTAAGATTGGTCCCAATGGCCAGTTGATCGCAGACCCTCAAGGAGATATATTAAGTTACAGGAGATTATATCCTGCTCAGGAAGTAACTAAAGGCAAAAAGGGATAAATAATGGCTTCACAATACAGTATATTAAGGAATTACGGTAAGTACGTATCACCCTACAACATGGATGTCATGATGCAGGGTATGGGATACATGCAGCAGAAGATAGATACCAATCGGCAGGCTATAAATGAGTATGCTGATTATATTATCAATTCTGACATTATAAAACCTCAGGATAGGGAATATCTTCAGAATAGGTTAAATGGATTGATACAGGATGTGAATAACGTGTATCGTAAATCCAATCTAGCTTCTGATGGTATAGCTAGAAGCATACAAGCCCGTCTTGGAGAGGCTTTAGATACCCGTGTATTGAACGCTATCGCCGGTACTAGGGAGTATAGGTCTTTCTTTCAGAAGATCGAAGATATGAAGCTTAATAATCCTAAGCAATATAGTGCCATAAATGAGGCTGTGGCCTTAATGCCGTTTTATGAATGGGTTAATGATGGTCAGGTTGGTACAAGGATGAATCCTATTCATTACACTCCTTATACGGATTACAATGAGGAGATGAATAAGATGATGAAGGATTTCGTCAGTCTTAATAAGGGAAAGAAGTTTTCTGTTCCTGAGGTAGTGGATGGCAAGCCTACTGGTAGGATGAGAGATATTACTGTTGATGAGATGAGTCGATCTCAGATTAGAGCGATAGCCGCTAGATCTATATCCCAGAACGCTAAGGCTCAGATGCAGATAGAGGGTCAGTATTTGGCTGCCACTAATCCCGGTATGTTTAGTGGCATGACTACTGATCAGTTCGTTAATAAATATGTTTCCGGTTTTGACGCTGAGGAGAGCGCACTCTTAGCCAAACTCAAAGGGGCCGAGGCCAGCCCTTCCGCTAAGGCGGCTATTGAGGCGTCACTACAGGAGGTCCGGGAACAGCGCCGTGCGTTAGTGGAGGAGGCTACTTCCTTTATTGGCAATAATATGAACCCGGCTAGAGCGGGGGAGTTTATTGTACGTAATGAATTTCTTGATGGTGTATCCGCTAGATGGTCGTATAACAACTCATCTGAGAACTACATCGCTGATGATTATTACTTTAAGATGAGAGATCTTGATTTCAAGGAGAGAGAGTTCTCGTGGAGGCAGAAATCAAAGGAGATAGATCAGAATCTTAAGCTTAGGGAAGTAATGTCCAAGGAAGCTGGTAATAGCTCTAATATCCCTACAGGTGTTATGATTGAGCTGGAAAAGGTTCAGCCTAATGTTACTCCTGAGAATATATTTGACAATCAATATATTCAGAATGAGAATAATATATCGACAGGTGAGAAGGATTTAATATCATCCATAAATCCTGTTGATCTACGAGGCATAGAGAACGATATACAAAACAATCCTTCTATATATCATGGTGGTGTTAATAGCGAGAATATTATGGCATGGATCACTAATAATGGCGGTGCGTCAAGTTCTGTATTATCATCAACCCCAAATATGGTGAATAAATACGAGGCTCTTATGGCAGCGAATGATAATAGGAATAGGTATGGTAAGATCATGGATGAGGAAGTTGATTATCTTACAAATGCCTTTGATGTCGCTACGGAAAATATCCTTAATGATGCTGTAAGGGATCAGGACTATGTTACTGGAGGTATTGATACATATACTGACAATGGTATGGTTAATGCGAGGGATGTTGGTAAGAATGGAGCTATTATTGGAGGGAAAGAGTATTCACCAGAAGATGCTTTAAAGGTTTCCGCTATAGCTGGATTGATAAGCGAGAACATCAACTATGCGGATAGATCTATAGCTAATACGGAGCTGATGAGATCTTATATAAATTTGTTAAATAGATATTCAGGAGAAAATTTCACTCTGGAGGATATAAATGATATAGCTAAAACTTATAGTCGTGTAGACAATCCGGTAATGAATAGCGATAATGTCGATATGACTAGTAGGGATAAAATGATCAAGATCTTAGGTAAGAATATGTCTAGAGCTGACGGCCCTACGCTTAGAAGAGAATGGTCTTCATCTAATATAGGTCGTAATATAGCTAAGGCTATTCAGGATTCTAAAATGGTCTATGAAAGAAGATATGACGAGTTTGCTCCAAGATCATGGTCGTTCTCTAATTCTACCAATGCCTCTAAAGAAGATAGGCGTATGCATGCTAAATTAGAGAGTCTGCTTTTGTCAAGAGCTGGTTTCTTGAATAAGGATAAAGATAGCAGGCTTAATAATTACATATTGTATGCTCGTCCTACGGATAATCCCAATACATTTGATTTGGTAGCTATGGCTGGCGGGAAAAATATCGCTACGGTTCAAGTTACTAAAGAGGAATTAGATAGTATGGGGTATAGTTTGTACGAAAGGGAAAGGAATGTAAGATCTGAAGATTACGAATCTAAGATCATCCCTGTATCTTTTTCTGCCACGACCAATAGGCCTTATCAGAAATGGGCGCAAGCTAATTCACTTGGCGCTTTCGCTACTATCGAGAATGCGGCTGAGGAGGCTTCTAGGATGGTTGATAAGTACAATATTCAGAACAATGAACTAGCTACATCCGAGCTTAATAAAAGAGCTATTAGGATTATTAATACGGTTTTAAGAAATTACAAATCGTATGATGTTAAAGCCAAGGGCTTTCCTGGAGGTGTTGAGGTTGGCGTCTATTTTCACGGGCAGGTTAGGACCGGGACACCTCTAAAGGTGTTGGAATATAATACTGATTATGCTGATAATATCATGAAGATTATAAATATGTGTCCTCAGATGTATCTTACCCAAGCCGTGGTTGAGGCTATCAATAAAGACGTTATTGTTAAGGGTAGAGATATTAATGAGCAGCACTCTGATCTTAGCAATATTCTTTCGGTGTTGGATAAAGAGACTATGGATAAAATAGATGGAAAAAATGAGCAATAATAATAACGATATAGGGAATGTGATGAAGAGTCAGGGATATTATGTCCCTACTCCATCAATTCCATCTCCCATGCCTTCTAAGGATAATATTTCTTCTATCCCTATACCTGTTGGCATGCGCGGTTCATCGGATATGGATAATGATGTTTTGTCTAGAGAGGGAAGCAGGAGTATTCCATCATTAGTAGAGGGTATAAAAAATTCCGTAGAGACATCTTATCATGATGATGTAAAAGCAAGGAATCCGCTTTTTCAGATGATAAACGAGACGGGTATTCCTAAGGGTAATTATGATATAACTGGAAGTAGGATCAACCTTCGTGATTCAAGGTATAGGCTGTCAACAGGTGAATGGATTCCAAAATACGAGAGTTATATCAATAATGTGGATAATGATGATCGTCTATCGAGAAGTCAAAGTGGTTGGGAGAAAACTTATAGAGGATTAGGTAAGTTTATTTATAAGTCTGCTTTGTATGGAATAGGTGGAGTAGGTCAGTCTGTTTATGGATTAAAGGAGCTTGTTACAAAAGGGACGTTATCAGCTATGTATGATAACAGTTTTGCCAGATGGTTGGATGATATGGATAAGCGTGGTGATTATACGCTTAATCATTATTACAGTAAGGAGGAGCGAGATGCTGGATTTCTTAAAAGTATGTTTACAACCAATTTTTGGACAAATGATCTTTTGTCAGGAGCTGCATTTACGGCTGGAGCCGTTTTGTCATCTTACGCCTTCGCCGGAGCTGGTCTTATGAATGCCGCTCGTATGGGGGCTAGAATAGGTGCTACGATTGCCGGTATGGGGAAGGCTGTTTCTGCTACAAAGACCGGGTTTAATGCTATGCTAAGAGCTGCCCGCATAGGACGAGGCATAGGTAAGGGGCTGGACAACCTGACCTTTATCGGTACGTCAACGCTTTGGGAGGCTTCGGTAGAGTCAAGGAGTGGGTTGATGGAATCTGAGGAAAACTTCAAGCAGGCTTACAGGAATGCCTATGGTAGAGAAGCCTCATATGAGGAACTCATGAAGTTCAGAGCTGATAATGCTGATGCCGCTAACGCTATATTCGCTGCCAATATCGGTATCCTTACGTTATCCAATATAGCTATGTTCGGTGATATGTTTGGCATGGATCTGGGCGTTGATAAGTTCATAAAACGAAATATATTTGGTGTAGGAGCCGAGAGGATGGATAATGGAACATTGAGGATCATAACGCCTAAGAAATGGCAGAAAATAGCCGGGAATACGTTCAATATTATCAAACGTCCGGTATCTGAGGGTCTGTATGAGGAAGGTCTTCAGGGAGTGGCTAGTAAATCCGCCGAGGATTGGGTAGAATCAAGATACAATCCTATGGCTATTCGTCAGAATATAGGCTATATGGAGGCTATAAAGAACGGGTTCAAGGAGACTTACGGATCTAATCAGGGATGGAAGGAAATCGGCATCGGTATGATTATTGGATCGGTTATGGGAGTAAAAACTATTGGTGGTATAAAGGAATGGAGCCAAGACATGTCCCGGAACAAGGGGATGGTGGAGGCTTACAACACCAATGCCGGCGCCTTGACTACCGCCGCTATCCGTGCTATTCGTGGCAGCATGGCCCTGAACACTCAATTATCAGGCTTGAGTACGGATAATAACGCTGACGATATACCTAATTCTAGAATCGTAGATAAGACTTTTAGTGACGCCGTATTCAACCGTCTTCGTTATGATCAGGAAATGGGGATGTTAGATGATACCAAGGAGAATTTCAAGACAGTCATCGAGTCTATACCTAATAGCGATATAGCCTCTGATATGAATATGACAGATGAGCAGGTAAATGAGTATAAGTCCAATCTTGTTGGCGAGTTCAATAAGAAGGTTGATAATTTTACTATGGCTAGTAGATTTGCCGACTCCCTTACCGATGGTATATCCAATAGATCATTTAACACCTACATCTCTAACATGGCTTATAACGGTCTTGAGGCTAAGGATAATTTGGATGATATCGCTAATCAGTTAGGAAGGATATACAATACGGATATAGGCCCCGCTTTAGATATATATTCTCGTCTTAATCCTGATTCGAGTAGGGATCTTAAGAAACTCAGGAAGCTTACAGATGATATACAGAAGATGGAGAAGAATGTTTTGAAGCTTCAGCAGAGTATCACGTCTAAAGAAGCTCTTGAGTCTGATAAGGTCAAGTTAGCCAAGGAGAATGATAGACTTCTTAAATTGACGGAGGATAGAATTGCTTTGGAGAGGAGATTAGCTACGTTAGTTAACTCAGAGACAGATATATCTAAGCTGTTATTAAACAGGAATGAATCAAGGATCAGTGCCGCCGATCTTATGTCGGCTTATGAGACTATAGTTGGTTTTGAGAATGCTGTATCTATCCGTGGGGTTGATAATTATAAAGAGGCTATGGCGTTACTTAGCGAGTATCGTCATAATCTTGTGGCTTATAAGAATATAAATGAGTCCCTTCGCCGTATGCGTGATAGGAGATTCATACGGTCGCAGGAACGTGGGTTCATGAAGGTTTTGTCAAACATATGGGGAAAGACTTATGAGGAGGATGATAGTAAATATGATTTCAGGAATACCGATGATCCTGATGCCAACTCCCTTTATGCCAATGATCAGGCCATAGATAAGGCTTATCAAGATGGTCTTATAGGAGAGGACGAGGCATTTATGTTCAAGACCTATAATCATATGATCGCCAGATCTATGGAGAATGATATCAAGGCTGATGAGGGCGGTATCGTTGAGAATGTACCTGATAATGAGGATATCATAAATCCTTCTGATGATAGAATCAATAATATAGCTATAAAGATATGGAACGGTAATGAGGATATCTTATCTCCTAGGGAGAGGCAGATATATGATAATAACAAGGATCGTATCAATGATCTTGTAAATGGGTTTGGCGATAATCCTATAGCTAGGCTTAATAAGATTAGGTCAATGATAGATAGGTTAAATACCAACGATAACGTCTTAAATAACATCAGGGATACTATTGATGATATCATAGATATGAACATTAATGGTCTTGATCAGGATCAGGTTAAGGAGGCTATACAGACTTATAATGATCTTATGAATGATATTGACAACGGGAATGAAGTTGATCAGGATAAACTTAATGAGGCTATTGATATTATCAATAACTATTCTGATGAACCTCTTCTCCAGTTCGTGGAATGGATGAGGCTGTATGATAATGGAAGTATGGTTGTCAAGGATTACGATAAGTCTATACCTATGGGTGATGTTCTCACGGAGAGCGAACCCGGAACATCCACCGGCAGGACGGAGGCCAATGCCGCCCAGAATCCGGTAGTGTTGATGGCCCAGAAGAGAGAGATTGGCGGAGTCATGTATTATGAGGTAGGAGGGATGAGACTTGACAGGTTTATGGACGGTCTTGGGCTTAAAAGATCTGATGCCACTGATACTGATAATGGAAGGGTGATGGATTTCACCAACGGAACCGACATATTTACTGTTATAGAGTCGAATAACCACTCAAGATGGATGATAAGCGAGGATGACGCTCAGGCTTTCGAGAACGCTACCGGTGTCATACTGGGGCGGCAGACCGCCTTATCGACCTCCAACTGGTTCATGGTGTATCGCAAGGGGCAGGATGGATCTGTTGTTCCTTATTATACAGGAGATGCATTTGGCTCTAATAATGAGTCGATAAATCAAGAAGCTGCGGCTAGTCTTCGTAAGAACGATATCGTGAGGTTCAAGGTAGATATGTTAGATCCTTATACCAAGGAATTGTATGATAAATACAATAGCCTTTATGCCGTTGATCCTAATTCTGACGAGACCAAGTCTGCCCGTAGTGATTTGGTTAATAATATGGTTATTAAGATCGTGGATGGTGACGGTAATTTTGTCTCGGTGCTAAAAGCCAATGATCCAGACTCAAAAGGGAGTAACGCTGATTTAAGGAGTAGGGCCTTTGAGTTGTATAGGGATAATGTAGGATCTGTCGCTGGCGAGATTGATATACCGTTCGTAGGCACAGTCACCAGTGTTTTGCCGGGAAGACCTAATTTTAGCGTAAGTGATGATAATGGGACGTTGATGGTATCCGAGAATGACTTTACCAACGAGACGGTTGGTAAGGTCGAGAGTGTAGGATATATAGAGAACGGGGAGGTTACGATGAGGGATGATATTAAGTATAATATATTCCCGTTCTGTACGGCTATCGTCAGGGATAAGTATGGTGATTATAAAAATTCACGTATCCCGGTAGTAGCTATAAAGACAGGAAATGGAAGAAATTACCTGTACCCCGTAAGATTGAAAAATCAGGATACATCATCATTCTCATCTATGATCGGATCGATGGCTGACAGAATTATAGAGGGTCTAGGTGGTGGAGTAAGTATTGATGATATAATGGATCTTAACAACGCTATAGCCAGATCAGGGCTGGATAACAAGACATATATGATTCCGTTGGCGGGAGACGTGGATGTTATCAAGGGACGGTTAAAGGCTGTCAAGGAAGCCGCTAGTAAGATGCCTATGACCGCTGATGTAAGAGGATGGATAGGCGATTCTAGGACCAAGGAGGATATTTTGATGAATGACGTTACGATCAACATCGATCTTAATAACGATCCTTTCATAGCCCCTAAGTTCAGGATGAGTATTAGGAGGGATGAGACGTTCTTCGAGGATACGGAGACCCCGTTCGTCAACCCGCCCGGTTCCCAATCGGAGTTCGCCTCGCCTACGAAAGCAGCCGAGGATAAGTCTTTGGTTTCCGACGGGAATGTCGTATCTGGAGAAAATGAAGCGGAAAATCCTTGCTAAATAAATTATCTTGATTTATCTTTGCGGTGTCAGTCCATCACCTGACGAGTAAGATATTTAAAAGTTGGTCCCTGTCGGGTGTGTGATGGCCCCGGTGGGGACTCTTTATATTATGCAGTTAGATAGTTTTTTACATCGGAAAATTATGCAAGACCTACGCATCCAGCGAGTGAAGGTCTTGATGATGTTATACACCAGTCATTATTTTGTCAATAACAGACAAAGGCAGTTGCTTGACCATACATACGCTTTAAGCAGAAGTCAGGCTTTCGATTATATGACGGAGTTCAATGAAAGACTTAGTGATAAGATAGGTATAGAATGTACGATGGATATTCTTCTACCTACCGATGATGATAATGCTAATATCATAATCGAGTACAATGGCATCATTAAGAAGTTGATGAGGGAAGCCGAGAAGCTGGAACTTGACACTGACGTTATTAAGGATATGATGCGCGATCTACTTAATGAGTTGAAAGATTATGTTGATCTTAATATCTTGATATTTGACGTAATCCAGTTACTTATAAAATACAATCTATTTAGGTTGGATGCCATAACCGAGCAGGAGTTCAAGGACTCTTTCGTCAGGATGGATAGTAGGAATATGGAGATAAAGAAATTAACTTTATCTGATATTAAGAAGGTGGTGATGATGATGGAGGATAGATATAGTTATATTTCGTCTATATGATAGACAAATATAATTGATTACGTTTTTTGTAAAAATATCTCCTATTTGTTTGTTGTTTTAAAATAAGTGTCTATATTTGCGGTGTCTATCCGTTGCTAGACCAGAAGAAGATATTAATATCGCTTAGGCGTAGGCGATAAATGAGAGCTATCAGTGGAGTAACGGACGCTGGTGGCTCTCGTTGTTTTATATTATGGATGATAATTTAAAATTGTTTGAGAATCCTGATTTTGGGGATGTAAGAGTATTATTAGACGAGAAAAGCAATCCATGGTTTGTTGGTAATGACATAGCCAGATGTCTTGGTTATGAAAACTTAGGGAACGCTGTAAAAAGGTTTGTTGATGATGAGGATTCTATCATTCTTACAAGTGATTGTAAATCAATGGGGTTTAAAATAAACCCCCTTATAAATCAGGCTGTTAGGGAGATCAAATTAATCAATGAATCAGGGATGTATTCTTTGATTATGTCATCTAAGATGGAATCTGCCAAGAAATTCAAAAAATGGGTAACATCGGAGGTTCTTCCTTCTATTAGAAAAACAGGCTCCTATTCTATGCCATCAAAGAATGAACTTCCATCTGATTATATAGAGGCATTAGAGGCTTTACTTAAATCGGAAAAGGAGAAGCGTGCGTTAGCTGAGGCGAAAAAAGCGGCAGAGGAAGCCAAAAGGATATCTGATAATATCATCAAAGAACAGGTTCCTATGGTTGAGTTTGCTAAGACAGCCGAAATAGCCTAAGAGACAGATATGTTGATCAGAGAGGTTCGGGAAAAGCTGGAGGCTCATGGGTATGATATAGCGGAGAAGAATCTTCGTATATTGCTTGAGGATAATAAGTTCTTCGCCAAAACCGGTAAGAGATGGTTGCTTTCCCAAAGGATGATAGATCGTGGTTACGCTCGTTACAGGTATCGTGATGACGATGAGTTCTATGGGACTAACACCGTCTATGTGACTCCTAAGGGATTCCAGTGGATCGTGTCTAAGATATCTAGGGAATGGATGCCTAGGTTCTTGGAGTTGAAAGGTAGGGTTCTCAGTAGATCGGATAAAAATATTTTTGCTAAACAATAAGTTCCGTTTTTATAGTTTTAGGATTGAGTTTTTTGTTTGTCCGTGAGGATCGGCAAAATGATTTGTGCTTTTCAATAGAAACATAAGGTTTGTTATTATTGTTATTTGGCTCCCGTCCGCTCGTGAGAGTAGGCGGGATTTTCATATCTTTGTAACAAAACGATTTAGCTATGGGTAGATCTTGTTATGTTATAAAAAATAAGGAGGGTGGGGTAGATAATGTCCTTGCCCCGAACGACCAACCATCCGGATTATACCAAAGGGCGATGGAGGTGCTTGGTGACCAGAAGCAGGCCTTATCGGTCTGGGGTACGGCCTACTCCCCCGACTTCGTGTCTTTCTTTGGCGATTGGATGTCCATGCCATCAGAATACGGCTTAGATAGCAATGGGGAGCCTAGGTATGATGATGTCATGTCCTTTATCAAACAAAAGAATTATGCTGTGGGTAATTTCATGGCTGACGAGGTTAAGGATATCAATAATACCATTACTTCCCTGGGCGTTGATAATATTAATGATCTTAACGATATGATCGTACCTAACTTCCTTTCCGGCGGTGATATATTCATCAACAGATATAATCTTGAACGATCCGGGATGTATGATGCTGATGAGATTGATAATATCATGACTAACCGATTGGAGTATGAGCGGGTAAGGGATATGATGAGGAGGATTGTCGATTTTATGTCTGAGGGGGATCTCAATGAGAAGGATACATATTTCTTGTCCTCCGAATCAGGCCTTGGTGATGATTATATGATATATGAGGATGTGTATGATTCATTGGGAAAGAGAAGAGCCTTGAATCCAATAGAGGTAAGGGATACGATCATGAGGGCGGTAGGCGGTATCAGCGACCGCCGGGAGTTTGACCGGGCTTTCACCTCCGTCCCCTACCCTTCCTTGGCGCTCCGGTATCAGGAGGATCAGGATTACGCAGATCGGATGTATGACATGTATCGTAATATGACCCGTATGGAGGTTCGGAGTCAGGACGGAAATACGATTACCGACTCATATTCCAATAGCACCATACCGTATATCAGTATGCCTAAGGACATGAAAGGTCTAAGGGATAAGGTTGGGGAAATGATCAATATGGACGATTTTAAGGACATCAAGGATGTTGCCGGACGTCTATATGACATAGCCATGGATCTTTCCGATATGGGCGTTGATATAAGCGAGGCGATTAGCGATGAGATGGTTATATCTAGGCCGGAGGATATCCGTGACCTTATGGCATCGTTGGATGTCATGTTATCTTCTATACAGAATGGTGATCCGGTATATGATGACTTTATTTCCGATCTTGATAGGATAACAGGGAAAGGGAATCCGATATATGAGGTTCAGGATACTTACTTTACCGGGGATAGGATGGTGTATGTAAGGTCCGGGAAAACATCTCCTTCCGATATGTATGACAGGAACATGTTGTATGTAGGTAGAAATATATACCATAACACGACCCCGATAACCGACACCGATCAGGCCTATGAGGTGCTGGCTGATATCGGGATAGCCCAGCCCTCGTACTTACCTACAGGCGTGGTTCCCCATGGGGCTTCTCGATCTGATATTGGCGTGGTCAAGGATAATATCAAGAAGTTGGTTATGGATAACATCTCATCCTCCAATACGGAGAGTATGATCCTTGCCAGATTGATATATCAACATCCCGTTACCTCTAAGGTGGATGATGTCGATATTGATCGGGAGTTCAGGAGATACGAGGCTAGACAGGGGAAGGATCGGGATTTTATCAAATCCTGTATCTCGTTGAGGAAAATCCAGATCAAGGAAAGGTTAAAAAAATCGGATTTATATAATAATGTCTTGCGTTTCCTTGATTTTAATGGATTTTATAACGTATCTTTGAACCACCATGACAGAGGTACGTTAAAAAACATAGAGATATCGTTGCCGGATGGTCAGGTAAGAGATCTGTTGTTTGATGTGGCTATCGAGTCCAGCGACAGCAGCATGAGGGATCTTTTCTATCTGGATAGACAGGATAGGATGATGGATGTCGGGTTTTACAGGTATCTGTACCAAAGGAATCCGGGCCTGCTCCGGGAGGTCAACGGCGGTGTCGAGGCGAGACCGGACGGCTTGTTCTTGGCTCGTGGAAGGTATGATGATTTCGTGTCTTTCCAATCTGGTCTATATGAGAAGGTGGGTGAGACGGTTAATGGCGGGATATATAGCTTCGTGGATAATTTTATATATTCGGACCCATCATCATATCAGGATAGTATGGTACGAAAGATAGGTGACGTTACGGTAAGAAGTGACGATAACCGTCTATCAAGGGTAGAGGATAATCCCTCATCCAGTAAGATAATTAATGAATACACTGCTAATACAAATAGGTTGATGCGAGATTTTTCATGTAATTAATCTCTCTTTGACGTCGTGAGACGTTTTCTTTCGAGCATTGAAACATCGAATTTATAGATTTGCATGAATCCGGGCCGTAGTGATACGTTCCGGATTTTTTTGTCTTGTACCGGTTCTTATTAATACCAATTGCATGACATGACGTGCCTTGATGGTGACATATATCACGATCCCAGGATTATTAATTTTTGAACTTTGTAACGCCCGCCATCAGGTGGGTTTATTATTAATTCAAAAATAAATAGACATAGGTACAAGTGGAGACAAAATCGTGCTGTTAGACGGCATGGGTTCCGGGAGCGGTAGCGCCGCTAACGGTTTATTATCTATGATTCCGGGTATGTTTACCAGCCTTTTGGGTGGAAATAAGATGGATCCGAATCTAGTCGCGGCGTTGATGAACGGCCGTAACAACCAAGACCAGTTCGGAGGAGCCAACGGCTGGTGGTTATGGATCATCGTCCTGTTCTGGTTGTGGGGCGGACGTGGCTTCGGAAATGGCTTTGGCAATAGCAATGAATGTTGCGCTAACGGTCTTCCGGCTCAATTGAACAACGACTATGGTCGTGAGTTACTGATGCAGGCTATCCAAGGTAACAGAAGCGCTATCGACCAGATCTCTAACGCCCTTAACTGTTCTACCTCTCAATTACAAAACGCTATCTGTAACGTACAAGGCGCTATTGATAAGGTGGCCGGTCAGGTAGGTATGACTTCTCAGGCCGTTATCAACGCCGTACAGCAACAAGGATGTGAGATCGGTAACCAGATTAGCGCATGTTGCTGCAACTTACAAAGCGCTATGGCTAGTGGATTTAACAACATCCAACATTCGTTAGACACCGTAGGATGTAATATCCAGAACGCTATCACCCGTCAGGGATATGAGAATCAGTTGGCTATTACCGGTCAGACGAACGTATTGCAGAACAACTTGACTAACGGCTTCAATAACGTTATTCAATCCAACCAAGCCCAGACTCAGGCGTTGGCTGCTAAGATAGATCTTCAAACTCAAATCATCAATGACAAGTTCTGTCAACTTGAGATGCGTGAGATGCAGAATACTATCCAACAGCTTCGTGAGGAGAAACAGGCTTTGGCTACTTCCGCCATCACCCAACAACAGACACAGAACATCGTTAGCCAGTTAGCTCCAAAGGCTCCGGTTCCAGCCTACGTTGTACAGAACCCGGGTTGCTGCTATACTCCTACCGTAAGGGTGGCTAACGAATGTGGATGCGCTTGCGGCACTACTAACGCCGTATTATAAGAAAGGGGGACAATATGGCTGATTTCAGAGGATATATGATCGGTTCATTCGCCTCCTCTCGTCTTGACAGGGGAGGCATCCCGGTAGTAGCCACTACTGGAAAGGTATCTGACGCTTCTGCGGCCGAACCTACGGTTGATTTTGGCATCAATCCGTGTCAGTGGAACTCACTACCTCCGGAAGGAATATTGTTATGGAAAGTCCGTCATCCGGTGACGGAGACAGAGGCTAGTTATCCCGCCACGATCGTTCTTCCGTCTGGCTTATCCACTACCACTCCTATTACGGTATCCAACGCCGGGGTTATCGTCAACAAGACACCTATAGTGGATAAGGTTGGGGCACATATGACAGGGCAGGATATTACGACTCCCGTGGCTTCTAGTGATCCTATAGTAGGGGCCTACACCGAGCATCTTGTGTATTATAACAAATGCACCGGCGTGTTCAGGATGTTGGGTCATACGGCTACGGCGGCTACCGCCCCTAGCGCATGAATTTACTAAGAAAGAACAGGGAGGGTAACCTCCCTCCCATTTAAAAAGATCGTTATTATGTTTAAGGATTTAAAGAAAGGATATCAGGTTTATACGTTGGATACCTCAGGGGTTCCTAAATTCTTTATGGGTACGGTGGTTAACGTCTCGGAGCCTAGGTTCGCCCAGTCCCAGTTAGGTCAGTATCAGCAGTTGCAAGATCGGGTTATGGATCTTACTATAGAGGTGGACGGGAAGTCCATGACATACGTAGTTCCAGAGAACCAGAACGTGGCTATGGCCAACGGCATTACGCTAGCCTGCTCCGTGGATCCGATAATGAACCACCTGAACGCCATGAAACGAACCAGTACGGATATCGTGAATAGCGTGGATAAGAATAAGGAGATCATAGAGGCATGCGACAGTATCTTGGAGGATATCAATCCTACTTTTAAGCAGACTAAGGATCAAGACCGAAAGATTAAGAATCTTGAGGAGAAGGTCGATAGGATGGGGTCTTCTTTCGATGAGTTAAAAGAGTTGTTAATTAAAAAATTAGGTTAAGATGAGAGTTATAGATTTAGGCAACGGCCAAGAGGAATATGATGATGAGATCTACGACCGCAGAGGCGGTAGGGGACGCTCACGCCGCTCCGACGGCACTTATATGGGTTACGATGGTGGCGTATATGATCATTACGGTAAGGAACGTGACGGGATGATGGAGGAGCTTGAGCGCCGTGAGCGTGATCTCGAAAGACGCGAGAGGGAACTGGAGCGTAACGAGCGGGAGCTTGAGAAACGTCAAAGACATCATGAGCGGGAGGATGAGATGTACCGTAAGGGATGGTTTGGCGAGCGTGACATCCGTGACGAGTACGATGGTACGGAACCTTATATGCGTAGAGGTAGGAGAAGTCGTTACTACTGAGGAGCAGACGCTGATGACCCGGATTATAAGCGGTATATAGACACCCATGGATATCACTTTTCCAAGGAGTTGGCTAGGGAGGCCGCCGATAAGATGCTTAACGCCGACGGATCCAAGAGAAGATGGACGATGGAGGATGCTAAGCAGATGTTCGATAAATGCGGGGCTAAGAAACCTGATAACGCTACGTGGGGAGATATCCAATATCTGTTCGCTATGTTCTATAGCGACTACTTTCCTAAGGTATTGGATTGCGACCAGAAAATAGTCAAGGCTGTCTTGGCTTATCTGGAAGACCCTGACGCCCCGGAAGGGACGGCGTTCGTAAGGTATCTGGCGGTGCGGTGCTTCGTCGGTGACACAATCAAATGGAGTGATATGATTTAGTTTGATACAACGTTGGAGAACCCTGTCGGCGATAGAATACCGATGGGGTTTCTTTTTTGTTAAGTATCTTATTATCGTTACATTTGTCAGGAGTAGGTCTTTTTGTTCATAGGTAGGGCGGGCGGGAATGAAAAAAGGATATCCTCACGGACACCCTTCCCCTTGGTTGAAAATCACTTAGAACATTATGAGTTACTACTACACCGCAAATATAGATAAATAAACGTGAATAGCAATGGGTAAGGGGTATTATTGGATAGAACCTGTGGATCGGACGTTAAATGATTTTCAGTTTTATAAGGCTCGTATCGTGGGTGATCCTGAATATGACGAGAAGCATCATCGTGTTATATTAAGGACGGATAAGTATTTCCCGGTAGGAAGTATCTTCCATGTCCTTAATGATCCGGAGATGTTCGTTATAGAGAGGAAATTTAAGACATGGGGGAATAAGTATGTCATTAAGCCTTGTGAAGGTGAATGGGAATGGGAGTCTGTCCAGAAACTTAAAGACAAGGCTATTATATTCCGTAGCGGATTCCTGCACGGGGGCGGCAGTTTCTGACACTTACCCGTATCTCCCCCCCCCCTCGATTTCTTGGTATTTATGTATATAACTATATTTGAGCAAAAAATAAGTTTGATATGGAAGATTTTCAAGGTAAATACAATGGTAAGCAGATAGAGCAGCTTTTGGATAAGGCTAATGATATTGATCTTACCAAATATGCTCTTAAGACGGATAATGCCCCTACCGCCACGAAATTACAGGCGGCTAGAACCATAGCGCTGTCCGGGGCTGTTACCGGTAGTGTCTCATCGGACTTCGGAGACAACGTAACTATCTCCACGACATTGGCCAATTTTGATGCCTCTAAGATCGCGTCCGGAACCATCAGCATAGATAGGTTGCCTAAAGCAGCCTTAGAGAGAATGGTCGTGGTTGCTGATGATACGGCAAGGTTTAAACTTACTACAGCCACGGCTCAGGTCGGGGACACGGTTAAGGTAACGGCCACGAATAAGATGTATCTGGTCAAGGATGATAGTAAGTTGAATACCGAGGATGGTTACGAGCCTTATACGGCAAGTTCGGCGTCATCTGTGCCATGGTCTGGAGTGACCGGCAAACCTAACACCTTCGCTCCACCTACGGCGGCGGCCTCCACCTTAGGTGGCGTAAAGGTAGGATACACGACTTCTGGCAAGAACTATAAGTTACAGGTTGACGCTTCTGGTAACGCTTTTGTTAATGTTCCATGGACAGATAATAATACGACCTATAATCAGGCCACGGCTGACACTTTAGGATTGGTTAAGATCGGTTATACCTCTAGTGGGAAGAACTATGCCGTATCCTTGGATGCTAATGGTAAGATGTATGTGAATGTCCCTTGGACTGACAATAACACGACTTACACCCAAGCCACGAGCGATAATCTGGGTCTTGTTAAGATCGGATACTCTGCCAATGGCAAGAATTATCCGGTAGAGCTGGATAGTAGCGGAAAGATGTATGTTAATGTGCCTTGGACAGACACTAATACGACGTATGGTGTTGTAGGAGCTAACGGGTCTACAGGTCTGGTAAAGAACGGGAGTACGGTAACCAGCGCTTCTGGCTATACCGCCTGTCCTATTGTCAGTGGTGTCCCTTATTATAAAGACACTAATACCACTTACGCCAATATGAAGGCAGCTACGGCTTCAGCGGCTGGTGCTGCGGGATTGGTCCCGGCTCCCGCAGCGGGGAAACAGACGTCTTTTCTTCGTGGCGATGGAACATGGGTCGTGCCTACCAATACCACGTACGGGTTGGCCTCCACTTCCGCCAACGGCTTATTGAGACAGCTTAATGGTAGCACCTCTAATTTTATGCGTGGAGATGGTACATGGGCTACCCCTCCTAACACGACATATGCCGTGGCCAACGAATCCACTAATGGATTGATGGCGGCCGCCGATAAGAAGACCGTGAACAGGCTTATAGGAGTTAATACGGTCACGACATTAGCCAACCTGCCTATCACCAAGAGAAGTATCACGGCCACGCTATCAGCGGCTACCACCCTATCCGTGGCGTCAGGTATGCAGATAGGAGAGGAGCTGATGATCAGGTGTGTCCCGTCTGCGGCCTTTACTCAAGCCATACCAAATTCAGGAGCTTATGTAAGCATGAGTGGTACTTCTATAATCACTACAGCTAACAAGCCTTTCGAGATAAATATCTGGTGTTACGCTTCAGGCAAGTATAGCATCGCCGTTAAAGAACAAGATTAAAGAATAGATTATGGCATATACATATATAAACAGGGAAATATATCCCAATATGTTGGTTTTAGACGAACCTCTTGATGATAATTACGCTAAGGGTAATAGCTATGATGATTATATTAATGGCAATCCGATTCCATGGATAGAGCTGGGAGAGGAGCAATTGGCGTTCAAGGAAGCTAATCCTAAAGCCACGGTTAAGGAGATCATTGAAGCTAGGCTAGATGAGTCGAGGATTCTTAACGAGGAGAAATTGGCTAAATATGAGGAGCTGAGATCTTATGAGACTGAAAATCTCCATGAGTTTTTCTTGGATGATCAAGATATTTATATTCCTGAATATGACAGACGTAGCGCTTTGGCTGATGGGGCTATAGTCGGTAAGATAACGATTATGGGTCTGGAGTTCGATATGACGGAAGGCAAGATCTTGATCGGGATGATGGATAAGTACGATAACGATCTGACAACGGCGTTAGGGGACAAGCGAAAGCTGATCAGTATAGCCACTACCGTAGAACAGGTGAGAGCTGTCGATGTTCAGTCCGGCTATCCTGATAAGGTAAGTGTTACCACGGCGTACATCCAGCAACAGGCGAAGGAGAAGGATGCTCTCGATCCTCAAAAAGTAGCTGTCGAGTTTTTTAGGATGTTGGTTAATGACAAATCTTTATCCTTATCATCCAACGAGAAATTGGATGTTAAGGTCCTATTTCCTATATGGGGACAAGAAGGAGCGGAGTTCGGGCTATCCGTGGATACCGGATTTTGTCTTAGGGTAGTTAAGGAGGATACGGATATCCTTTACGAGGTTATCCAGCCTCATACGTTATCGTCAGAATGGGAGCCTGGACTCAGTACGGCCTCCTTATATAAGGTTGTTGACAAGGAGCATGCCGGGACTATAGATGATCCTATCCCTTATTTCCCTCCTATGGAGATATTTAAGGATAAATATTACATTCAGAACGCTGACGTGTATAAATGCACAAGGGATAGTGGAACTCCTCTTAGTCATAATTTAAAGGACTTAGTAGGGTTGTATGTTGAGGTTGTACAGGGCTAGTCGTATCTATCCCCCCCCTATATTTGGCTTGTGATATGATACAAGTTGTTTTTGGCATGATAAAATGACATTTATAAATAAATAGATTATGGCTTCACAAAAATTTGGTTTCGTAACTGTCGACCCGGTATCAGGATCAGGAGATCAGGCGGTTAATTTCTCCGGTGAGAAACACACCGGTCGTCTTCAACGCACTATCAACTTTACGGTCAACACGAACGGCGGGGCTAAGAAGGCGTTGGTAGTTAATCAGGCAGCGGCTGCTGAGGCGGTAAGATCAGACAGCCCTAACGCTTCCGTACAAAAGGCAGGTGGTAATGTTACCATCACCGGTAAGTCTAACAGTGCTAAGCTTACGTTTGCGGTCATGTCGGCTGAGGAGAACGGGCTTACGTTACAGCTCCCGGCTAACTACACGGCGGCTGGAAAGACTACGGCTAACGGAGCGGTTATCACCGGCGACCCCGGAGCCGCTGGCGAGTTCGTTTGGAGCATCACGATCTCGGACGTACCGGCCAACGTCACGATCGATGAACTGACGGCTACATTGAAAGTAACCGCCGCTGGTGGTCAGGCAGCCAACGTGACGGTAACGCAAGCCGCTGGAGACTCTACTATCGAGCTTGACGAGGAGATTATTAGCTTGGATATAAATGGTACTCAACAGACGGTTAACGTAACATCTAATGACAGCTGGACATGGGCGCAAGCAGCCGCCAGAACCGTGTTGAGGATGATGAGACGATAACAGTTAGGAGATAATGGTATCGAACCTCAATTGGATAAATCCGGTTGGGGTTTATTTGTTTTGTTATCTTTGCAATAGAACGAAAAAAATGATATATATGGATAATGATTTGAATATTAATTGGAAGGACGGGGTAGGTGAGGTAACGGGCCAGTCTCTGACCGTCAGCCCCGGGTCCGGGACCGGTAGCGCCGCTGTTTCCTTTGGCTCGGTAATGAACAAAGGTCTTGACCGTACTCTTGAGTTGGAGATAACAATCCCCCTCAAAGGCGTTAAGAAGACGCTTACGGTGAATCAGGAGGGATGTAGGCAGGCTTATATCACAAGCGACGGTAAACGGTGGCTGACTAGCGACAATCGGGTGTATGGGGTGTTGAAGAGTGACGCTCCGTGTCAGTGCAACGGTACTTGCCTTATTTCTTATGTTCGCCCTGATGGAAGTATAACGTACACACCTTCCGATGATTGTATAGGCGTTGTCCTTAACGCTCAAGGTAAGAGATTTATGATTGAGAAATATGAGGATCTTAATGAAAGCTATGTAACAGCCGGAGCCGGGAAGGACAGCACTTCCATTTTTTATTGGGGTGGATATGGTACGGATCAGACCGGCATTACAAATTATGACAAAGTAGATGGAAGTGATATTAGAGGTTACCTAAAACCGGAGTCGGGTTCATACAATGGTACCCCTAACCTTTCGGCAAATATTACTGCCTGGACAAGCGGGGCTTTATCTGATTGGAATGGGAAAGCCAATTCCAATGTATTAAAAGGGGTGACTACCGGTGGTGGGTCTTATACTTCCTATGCGACAATTGGCCATGTGCTTAATACGTTCTTAGCTAGTGCTGACGCTAAAGGATATGATGATTGGTATATCCCATCATGCGCTCAACTTGCGTTAATATTTATGAACTTGACGAGTGTCAATAACGCATTATCGGCTATTGGTGGACAACAACTCAGTCCATCCAAAGCCTATTGGGTTAGCTCAAAGTTTGACTCCAACAGCGGGCATCGCGTGTACTTCAAAAATGGCAGCGTGAACGGCAGCAGTAAGGGCAGCCGTTATAGTGTGCGGTTCATCAGGGACATTTAACCATGGAACTGCTTTGTTTTTACAAAATTTGTAATTACATTTGTGGCGCATGTTCATCACCATGCTTTTCATCGCTAATTTATTATAAAGGGATACAGGTCTGTGATGGGATCGGTATCCCTCTATTTTTTAATATGGAGAAGATAAATGTTTTCGATGTTCAGATTCCTGATGGAAGACAAATCCGTTGTATGTCGTATAATAAGGTTACTTATTTTGATCTTGACGATATATGTAAGTTATGTTTCAGTTCATACGATTTACATGATGTGGCTGATACCAAGGTTATGAGTGAGTTCCTGCACCGTGATGGTGATCGTTATTGGGTTACGGTAGATGGCGTAAGGCAGTTGTATCGTAGAGTTGAGTGTAAGATGTGTTTTGAGGTTATAGAAAAATTAAGGGGATTATGAGAGAAAAGAAATTTGATTTCGTGATATATCCGTTGGATTTGATTATCACGGTTGGATTAGATTATAAGACGTTGTGTGATCGTTTCGAGAATATGGAACCTGAGCATAATGGGGAATGGGGAAATAAGGAGGATATGGACAAGGAAGCGTCTTTTGTGAATTTGGTAAAGGATAGGGATGATGATGGTCGATTCGCTATACTTTGGAACTTTTCGAGCGATGATGATATAACGATAAAAAATACCTGCCATGAGTCATTTCATGTAGCCATGAGTGTATGTCAGTTTTGTAATATGTCGCTTGGATTTAAGGTTGGAGAGGATGAGCACGCAGCGTATATAGCTGGTTTCGCTGGTGGTTGTGCTTATGATTTTCTCTATAGTAATAGTACAGAATAGATATAGATTCATTTGTGAAATATAAGAATATCAGCCTCCGCTTATTTGTGGGGGCTTTTTGTTTATCTTTGTCAAAAACATGAAGTTATGTCAAGTTGCGTAATTAAAAGAAATAGTAAGGGTAAGATAACCCGTGTCTTGACCCCTTCCGGAGAGGTATCTACCTTATTCGATAAGATAGCGGGTATAGCCGCCGTAAGTGACCTTAATAAGGCCGCTGAAGCTTATATGACTATTTATAACGATAAGTTCAGGTCTAAGTTCGGAGACTGGACGAGATCCGTGCCAAGGAATAAGGAGGCGGCCAGATCCATAAGCGCCAGACTTAGCGCCAGCGAGTGGGGGCAACTTATGTCAGCCAAGGTCTTGTCCGCCATAAGCGATATGGATGCCCCGGCGTTGGCCAGAAGCCTTGGGAATAGCGACAATGTCGTGGCTTATCTTACCTCCGGAGAGGTAGGTGATGTCAATGATATGGCTGTGGTAGATACGTCCACGGTACAGGAGGTGGATCTGGATTCCATAAACGAGGATAATATTGGCGATACGATACTGAAAGAGGCGTCATGGGATGATATAAGGGCTATCAGGGAGAATATAGATATTAAGGAGACAGCCCGTATGTTATGGAAGGCCGTGGAAAGCGCTTTTATCGGGCAACGACCTAATATCAGGGTGAAGGGTGGAAATATAGATGGTGAGATTATATTTTCTGGTAATGTCTTGCCTTTAAATGATATCGAGAATTATACGCCTCCATCTTCAAGATTGGTATATGATTCCGGTGAGCCTCGCCTGTTCTTTAGATCGGATGATGGCAAGGTATATGATACTTACGCCAACGCCATAAAAGGCTCGTCCGGCGGGCGGGTCGAGGCCGGGTTCTTGGCCGGCAGTGTCGAGGAGGGCGACGTCCCGTCTGGTGCGGCTGACATCTTCTTTGGCTCCTCCTCCATAACCCTTAATAATAACGAGTCATTCATCCCGGTCCTTGGTGTTAGCTCAGACTCTAATATAAGCACCCGTGGAGGGTTTGTCAATTACCTTATCAAGAAAGGTATGTTAAGCGGTGAGCGTATAAGGCTGGGGGATAGGTATTATCTTACCGGGGTCGGCAACTCCGATGGTCTTAAGATCTATAACGCTATGGATGCCTTATCCAGCCTTAGGAATAGATTTGGAAGTCAGTCCTCTGAGATGAACGTATTGGGTTCTATAGGTTTTGATACGGAGGTGAGCGACGATCTTGATCTTATCACGACATCCGGGGAGAAGGTCACGGTAAGCAGGTCTGAGATTAAAGGCATGTTAAGGCAAGGGCGGTTCGAGGAACTTAATAACAGGTATGATGGGTTCATGGAGCTAGCGCTATCGTTGATGATGGAGGATAACGCCTTATATGGGAGTAATGTCCGTGGCGTTATTGAGAACGAGAAGGCGGAAGATCTTCAAAACAGGACCGATATAACCAACGTCTTATCCACATTAGGTATCCGTGTGATGGGTATGTCCGAATATATGGACAAGTATAAGATGCGTAATGGCGTAGATCCTTCCGCTAGGGCGTTATCCGATATGGCTAATGGCGTGATAGCATTGGCTGAGGGGGCTACGGTAGAGGATCTTAATGAGGAGGTGGCTCACTTCTTGATCGATACTTATCGTAACCAGCAGGAGATTGACGAGGTTCTGGACTCTGTTGTCGGCACGCCATTATGGAATCAATTCGCCGGTCGTTACTATGAGGTGTATGGGAAGGAATACCAAGGGGAGGAACTGGATCGGATGGTGAAGCGGGAGATCCTAGGTAAGACGTTGTCCCAGCGGTTCGTACCGGGCATGGAACAGGCGGTGGAGGATCTGGCCTCGTCCGAGGACGCCCAGCTCTCCTTGTTTGGCAGGATAATCCGGGCTATACGGAATTTCTTCTCTACTCAAAGATCAGACTTGAATAAGGTTCTTGATAGGATAAAGGAGTCGGCGTTAGCTGATGACCCAAGCGCATTTGACGTGCTTCTGTTAAAGGATAGCGACCATCTCATGTACTCATTATCGGATGTTGATGTGGCTAATAAGTTGATCAAGAACGGTAGGTCATTGGAAAGACTATATACCAGATTGCAGAGGATGAGGTCAAGCCAAAGCCAGAGGATCGGTGAGAGTATCTCCCTTCTACGTGATATAGGCGAGAAGGTAAGACAAGTCGGGGGTGAGCTAAATAAGAATAACAACCTATTATCCACCAAGAGCGTCATAGCGACCGCCAAGGCTGAGGTGGAGTATTTGGTCACTGTCGCCAGTAGCTTACGTAAGAGCGGAAAAGGATTGGATTATGAGACGATACAGGTTATCGATAACGTATATGGGGAGATCGTGCCACTTGTCAGGAACCTTCGTGGATTCGTCAATAATCAGGCGGCTGATTATTATGGCAGCAATAAGGTTGGCATGGTAGAGGATATGGATGATATATTACGTATGGCTGAGACATCCATGTCCGATATAAACGCCCTTAAAAGTGATCGTAACGAGGATTGGCTGGATGGACAGCTTCGGATGTTCAATATCCCGGAAAGGTACTGGAATGGGATAAAGAAGTTGGTGGATAACATCCATAAGGATATCAATGTCATGTCCCGGTTCTTTGGTACGCTGGAGCATAGTGGTAACGCTATTTTAGGTATGTTGGGCCAACGTCTAGCCAAGGCTCATAGTGAAGCCCATACCGAAGGTATATCCAATATCAATAAGATGACTAGGATGATGAAAGAGCGTGGATGGGGGATAAAGGATAATGAGGATCTTATACAGAAGATAAATGGGAAGAACTCGGATTACCTTGACTCGTCCCGTGATTTCGCTAAATACGATTTACTACTCAGGACCGAGCAGGCTAAGGCTATTATCGATATATATGATCTTAAGAATGTTACGGGTAAGACCGAGAAACAACTTATCGACCTTCTTCTATCCGATAGAGGCCTTAAGGTGAAGACCCGTGACGACATAGTAGGATATGACGGGGATAAGCCTATCACTAAGGAGGTATATCATATATTCAAGCCTACCATCCAGAATTTCGATATCTCGGACATGACGTTCGAGGATCAGCGACGGTATCTGGATACGATAAATAAGTGGTTGGATGAGAACCGGGAGAAACCTATGGTGCAGGCTTATTACGATAAGATCGAGAAAGTCAATAAGAAGGTCGAGGAAAGACTGGGTCGTAGGGTATCGCAAGCCACGTCCGATTTCATGACCCGTATCCGCAGGAGCAGGTATGTGGCTATGGATAAGTTTACCAAGAACAGGAAGGTGGATTGGGATGCGTTCCAGTCCGATCCTATAGCTTGGAGGTCTTATCTGGATATCTTACGTGATAGGGCTATAGCCAAGAGCGAGTGGTATTCCGACGGGACACCAAAGGAGGCGGGGTCCGAGGCTATGATGATGTCCGAGGAAATCAAGGCATGGGACGAGGCGTGGGGCGAGGAGTTCGGGAATACCAACGAGGGCCGTAAGGCTTCCGCCGAGTTCAAGGAGATACTTCGTGGGATAGAGCGGTCCGAGGGCGGCAAGGCGGCGTTCGAGTTCCTGCTGGCCGGTGGTCATCTTGGTTTCTCCAAGGATATGTGGGGATCCGAGGAGGGTGATTATTACAAGAATCTAGTTGATAAGATCACGAAACAATCCGCGTCATCGTCAAGGATAGAGGCGGTAGAGGAGGCAATGGCGACAATAAACGAGATCAATGACCAGCTAAGACCTTTGCTTATCCAGTACCGAGATAGCACGAGATATGGGGAATATGATTTCGATAGGTTACGTGGATCCGCCTCATTAAGAAAGATAAACGAGTTATATGATCGTCTGGCTGAGGCTAAGAGCGTTATTAACGCCGCCGCTTCCGCTGAGGCTATTGAGATGGATATGCCCGATACGGTGGAGAGTGGTGTCACGGATTCTTACCGTAACGCTTTAAGGGACGCCATGGCATACGACAAGGGTATGGATGAGATTAAATTCGCCAAGGAACATATGTCCGCCCGCTCCCGGAGTCAGGTGGATAGGATGGCCGCCAAGTTGTCTCGGAAGAACCCGTCATGGACGGCCGTGGAGGTATCGTTCTTGAGAAAGAAATACGGTCCTGACTTCAATAATAAGCTGGCTAACGACATAGCTATGGGTAAGGCTAATGAGGTTCTTGTTGAGTACGCCAGAACCCGACTGTATCCTTATATGAGAAAATACTCTCCCAAGGGATATTTTGATTTCGTTAGGAAGATAAATAACGGAACGTATAAGGTATCGGAGTTTTTTGACGCCATGGAAAATGGCATATCCAAGGAAGAAAGTATATCCCGTTTCGGATTCGATATCAACATGATCGACCTGACGATCAATAACCAGTGGCTTGATGAGGCCGACGCCGAGAGTTCTTTCCGCAACCCTAACTATAATCCCGATCTGGGTTACGGGTATCATACGCCTAGGTTCGATAAGTACAAGAACGAGGCTTTCTTCAAGAAATACGGTATTACCAACGAGGGGGAGGAAGCTACGATCAATAAGGATAAGTGGGAGATGAGGAAGGAATTGCTTAACATAAGCCGTAAGGCTATGGAGGATTATGATGAGCGGTTCAGGAACATCTACCAGATACCACAAATATCCAAGGGCGGCGTGGAGAGGATGGTGCAGGCCGGGGTTGACCCGAAGGCGGCCATCGGCAACGCCGTACGTGATATCGTTGGCGAGATGGTGGACGACCCTATACATGGTCAGGGGCAAGACCTAGGAGGGATTGATGAGAACGATAACAAATATCGTATGATCCCCAAATACTATCTTAGTAAGCTGGAGAACGCCAACGACGTATCCCATGACTTCGCCTACTCCTATTCCATGTTATCCTTACAGGCTACCGCTTACAAGCATAAGAGGGCGGCCTTGGATGATGTCATGGGATATAGAAACATGATGCTTGAGACGCAATACGACGGCGGTAAGAACCCGGAGGTCACTCACGCCTATAGAATGTTTCAGGACTGGGTTAACGCCAGTATCTATGACGTCAGGATAAACAATAAGCGGGCTGAATGGAATATAGGTAATTATAAGGTCGATCTTAATAAGCTGGCTCTTATGTTTACCAAATTCGTATCCAAATCCAACCTAGGCTTCTCCCCGTTCGTGGCGGCTACCGGCGCCCTTACCGGGCAGGCCAACTTCCTTTTGGAGGGTATGGTGGGGCAGTATATAAGCAAGGATTCCATGAAATACGCCTATGGGGAAGCCCAGAAGCAGTTGAGTACGTACGTGTCTGAGATCGGGGATATAAACCGTACCAACAAGCTATATGTCGTCGGAGAGGCTCTAGGCGTATTTAATGTCCGCAACCGTGTACGATCGGCGGCGTACAACAAGATCTGGAGAACCTTATTCCGGGACCTGCCGTTTAAGATGATGGAGGTTTTGAACTCGCCTTTGGACCCGCAGGTTATTATCTCGGTGATGGATGACACCCGCCTGTATGAGGGTCAGTTCTGGTCATATTCTAATTTCAAGGAGATGATGATGAAAGACAGGAATATGTCCGCTAATGAAGCTAAACGTGATTGGGAGCGTTTAAGGGATTATTCCATATGGAACTTAGTAAATGTCAAGGACGGGAAGATCGTGGCTAAAAACGAAGCTAATAAGGATATTATAGACCGATACATACCTACATTGTCCAGCAGGGTCAGGAGTATGGTACAGATATGCGACGGCGCCCTGAACGAGCAGAACCGGGTGGGGGCTAGCCGGAACGCGATCCTTAATATGGTGCTTCCTCATCGTGGATGGTTTATATTGGCCGTGCAGCGGGCATATAAGAAAGCCGGTTTTAATTTCCAGACCAACCAGTTCGAGGAAGGATATATGAGGACATTATGGCGATTGGCGGGGAATGTCTATAATACGATGTCCGAGGGTCGTATGGGAGAGGTGTATGACGTGCTTAAGGAGGAATATGATAAGCTTACACCTTATGAGCAGGTTAATATCAAGAGATCTATTATCAATATGGCGGTATTCGCCACGATGATGGCTATAGGAAGGGCCTTGATGGGATATAGGGAGGATAATGAGGATAGCTGGTTCGGGCAGTTCATTACCTATATCGGGTTCAGGACGATCAATGAGATCGCTTCCCAGACATCCCCGTTCATGGAGCTTAACGCCATAGATATGCTGCAAGATCCGCTGGTTACGGCCCGGAAGTTAGGCGATCTCACCGATTCTCGGAACTGGGATCCGTTCGCTACCGTCCAGACCGGCGTGTATAAGGACGAGAGCAAGCTATGGAGGCAGCTCATGAAGTTCTCGTTTGGTAAGCAATGGTATAATATCAAGACGGCTAGGGATATTAAACAGACATCCGACTACTGGCTGATGACCAACGGCATGACGATGGGATTCTTCCTAGGTGGTAGGAATAAGGATGAGTCCGGGGAGGACGCTAATTGGTATTTTGATAGAGGAAGATAGCTGATATAGTATGACAAAAAAATAGCCAGTCAATTGTTTAAGACAATTTGATTGGCTATTTTTGTATTCCTATCTATCCATCTCGGACGGATGGGAATAAATATTCTATTCATGAATGCAAATGTAAGCATTTATTAGGATTCTTCAAATAGCCAAAATTAAATTATACAAAATAAATATAAATTATTGTTATTTCGGTTTGTAGCATAAATATTATGGTTATATTCGCATCATGAAACAATGAATGACGGGATCTCACTTCAAGGTCATTCAATGTGTAAGATATTTTTGGCTCATTAGGATTTGTCGAGGTGAGATCCGACATTTCCTTTTGAGCCTATTTTTTTATATTATGGATAATCTTGTTTTTATTAATGAATCTAATGATGTGTTGACAGACAGCTTGAGAGTAGCTGTTAAATTTGAGAAGGATCATAGCAAAGTTATAAGATCTATAGATGATTTGTTAGAAAAGAGTTATGTTATTGATACTGAATGTAATCCAAAAATGGATTTACATAAAATGTTTTGTTTATGCTATGATGACATACCTCAACCTAATGGTGGATTTAGAAAATCCAAAAGATATGTAATGAATAGGGATGGATTTACTATACTTGTCATGGGGTTTACTGGTAGCCAAGTGGCATAGGTGAGAAGATAAGTATCAACTCATGATTCCTTAATGGAGCTTTCTTGGCGTTAAGAAAACCTGTAGGGGTAGTCTTATGCCAAACAAGGTCGTACCGGTACCATCCCGCTGGGGCGACCCTCATGATCTCGACCGCCGCCGTGAGGGAACAGGTGACGGCTACCACCCCGTACGGACACAGCATTTTTTTGGATTACCTCCCACATCGCCTTATAATCAAATCCCTCCTTGTCGTATCTTGCTTGGGTTATCTTATAAGGAGGGTCGGCAAAAACAAATCTTACCTTCCCTACCATATCCTTGAATACGGACATCGCCATACCCATATCCCCGTTAAACGCCCTTACTTTCCCGTTCATCATCAATCGACAATAGCTATAAAATCTTTTATAATCATAATATAAGCTATTTTTATTTCTTTTATCGTATCATCGCTTAGATGCCTATCCTTTATATGTCTTTCAATATACCGGTTTACTAAATTTTCTATTACGTCCTATCCTTGTTGGTGCGCATCGGCACATAGCTCTTTATCGGGTATTCTTTTCTTTTATACATCTTCTTCTGTTTTCAAAATTATCATCACCATACTCATAATTAGGACAAGCTTTGTTGCTTGGACGCCTTACGTATGTTGTTTGTTTCCTATTATGTTTCCTGTTAGGGTTTATATAATGGTCACACACCTGCCAAATAGAACAACATACCTTGCCATATCTTTTCGCCCATTCATTATCATGCAGATGTACGCAAGTGCCGCAAGTCGGATTCTTAAGCTTATCCCTGTTGTTATCTATAATATCTTTAATCTTATCGAGAATAACATACATATTCTCAATATCCATATCATTAAATTCATTTGGTACCGGGAGATACATTATCGAGCTTATATCTATATCTATTCCCTTTGACTTGTCGTAAGCTGATTTGTACTTCCTTCTCATCAAATCCTTTAATTGATTTACTTTTCTCTCATAAGTCCCCATATTTCACTCAGTTTTCCACCCTTGTTTCTTTAATAGATCCACCATCATCCCCTTTATCTTAGGACTGATAGCCTCGGTAAGTATATCAGCGGCCAAGTTAATAGAGAAGCTTGTCATTCTGGATTCTCCTATATACTTCTCGCTGGTAATTTCTTTCACATAATCGTGGATATCCTTAATCATCTCATTTTGAGATTTTAGGAGATCAAGTATCTCATCGAGTTTATCATTCATTTTTTTTCTCAAATATACCTGACAATAACCAGATAACCACTATCAAAAAGAAACACAACCCAAGCGCCTCATCCGGATAATCATGCATCGCCTCTAAAATGTCCCTCATAGCTTAATGTCCATTTTGCCAATTATACGATAGAAAATATCCCTAGTCAGCTCAATATCATAAGTAGCGTCATGGAGCTTATTCTCGTCGATCTCAATGCCCATGGTTTTGGCTACGGTCATCAACTTAAAGTTCTCCATATCGTTTCTTACACCCATCAGGAACGGTGTCACCATAACATATACATCCATACAGTTAGGATAGAACCATGATCCGAAATACTTATCCCCACATTGCTTGAATAAAGCCCGTAGGAAGCTGTTATCGAATCCAGCGTTGTTATACCCCACTAAATACATTTTATCCCTCTTGTCGAACTTATTCACGTATTTGGATAATATACCAACTAACTGCCTATACCCTTCTTCCATAGGCTGATACGACTGCACTTGCTCCAAGGTAACGCCAGCCACGTCCAGCGCCTCCTGCTCTATCGTGGCGGCAGGGTTCGGGGCTAGGCGGATGTCGAACCTCTCAGCCTCCTGCCCGTCGATATCCACGATCCCTCCTATTTGGTGTATCCCGTTTCTCCAGAACTTAACCCCGGTTGTCTCTAAATCGAAAAATAGTAATTTACTGGTCATATTTTGTATATCTTTTAAATTATCCATGATTTGAACAATTAAACGCCAACCATCCACTTACAACTCCCATCGCAAAAATAAACAAAATCATAAGTGATAACAGCGCCCAATCTTCTGTATTTAGTTTATTGCTCTCCTTCTTTTCAACATTGAAATCGAAATCAAATGTCGTATTATTAGCTATCTTCCCATCAATGCCTTTGTTATTTAAATGGAGTTTCTTTTTGATTTTTCTTTTATTCATGTTTTATGTCTTTTAAATTACCCATAATTCAATCAATTAAATGCCAACCATCCACCTGCAAATCCCATTGCGAAAATAGATAAGATTATAGATGTGAATAATATCCAATCTTTTGCGCTTAGCTCATTATTATCTCTCTTTATTTTCTCAAGATAATCATATATAGCTGTATAAACAGCATGGTGAATATTCTTGTCTCTAGCCCTTACGATATTATCATATTCATTATATCCTAGATTATAGGTGGCGCTTTCGATCCTCATATTCCCCGTAACCTTTTTATTTACATCGAAATCGAAACTAACCACTATATCGGTGGTTAGAGCGCTGGCGATTTTGCTTTTTATCTCATCATTACTGAGATTAGCATCGTACACTAATCGCTCATAGTCTTTATCGTCAAGAATTATCTGTTTTTTAATATTCATATCCCTAATATTTCTGCTACATAAACAAATCCATAACATATACAATTATCAGCATCATGCTCCCCATAATCAACATGCCAAATAACAGCGCATGGGAAATAGAGTGGCATATCCTCAGCCATAGGATTCTCTTTGAGGTCATCAATGTTTATCTTCTCCCTCCACCTCCACAGGTCTTGGATGTCGTTCAAAATTAATTTCTCCATAATTATGACGGATATTAGATGTTATTAATTCAATAGCCAAGCTGATCATAGCTCCCGCTTCAGTAAGTTGATTCATTTGGGCGTACATTCTATGCTCTGCGCTACGACATCCGAAGGTCTTGGAAAATAGTATTTCCTGAGACCTGTTAGGATATATGCGATATTTGAATGCCTTTATCATTCTACTAATATAGTGATTATTCTATTGATTTACAATATAATTCTATGGAATTTATGAAATTTAATTATACTCTATCCCGGATAGATGGTATTTCTCGTTGTCTATCTCCACCTCTCCTTCTTCTATAGCTCTCAACAACTTCCAATCTATCTTTACATCAGTTTGACGATTTTTTACCTTTACATAGGCATATCCGCCATAATGAGAGCCCAGCGTCCTCATCGTAAGCTCATTGACTTTTTGTTTGTTTTCATCCATAATAATCTGGTTTTTAATGTTGATACAAAGATACGATTTAAACAAAAATAAAAGCATGAATAATATTAAAATAATATTAATCATGCTTAAATATAAATATATCCCTTCTAATTATCACGGATATACGTATTCGTACTCATCTGGAGGGGATGTCTTATATTCAACATCGCACTCCATATTGGTGTAATAGTTATCCCCCTTTCTGTATACTAACGCTACCTTGCAGTCGTATTCCAAACTGTATCCTATAAGAGGGACATTAGCCATAGGCGGATTATCCTCTGTTTTGTATCTTATCCTTAGTATCTGTTTCATATAATCCACATTTAATCAAATCTATCATCAATGAGAATAATGCGTCTATAAGAAGTTTTTCGTTACTCCAATGTACGGAGATATCGTCCTCATCCATATACGACACGAACCACTTGTCTTCAAATTTATAGCACTCTAACGTATAACCCTTTATCTCGGCTGGGAGTAAGCTCAATAACGTCCCTACATCCCAAACCGGGTCGGATATATCCGGGGCAACGGCCTCGATCAGTCCTATACGACCAGCGTCATCCTCCATAGAATGCAATGAGTCAAGGTACTTGTCTCTGAATCCGATGGCGGTGGAGATAGGGAGGCCGGCCTCAACCAGCACTCTCCCCTATTCTTTTGTGGTGAATATCCTTTCTTTCATCTAACCCTTGATCTTTTTCTCTACAGTAACAATCGTATCATTATGCCATCCCCCATGAGCCACTAGAAGAATCTCCTGCTGCTCGAAACCAAGCCCTGCCCCTATACCGCCGGAGTTCCACGCGCAGGTAATGACCACCCCGCCCTTCTTGGTAATCCTAGCTATCTCCTTCTTCTGTTTAGCCCAATAACTGGATTGTGTTGTTTGCATATTAACAGATTCTCCAAGCCTTTTATATGACTCGGACACCTGTCTAGCAGAATATGGTGGATCATATAATACCATATCAGCTATATTATCATCAAGATGACACAAGAAGTCCGTGGCGTCTTTATGATACATAGCCTTAGTCTCAGGATCAAGATCGTTGGTTATCGTCCCTATATCGCTGTTTCTGGCGAATGGATCCACTATAACCATTCCGTCTTTTTTATATCTATCTATAAGTTCTCTTATCGGTTTTATGCTGAATGTCTCGCTGTTCGGCATCGACCATGTCTTGTTTATAATCATATCGTTGTAATAGTGTTTTAAATTCTACCTACACTCTATGCCTTTTAGCAAATGGGCTATCACATCCACCGTCCATCCGTTACCTGTTAAAGACATGGCCGTATTCGGGGCTATCCCATCAAGGTAATCATCCGGCAATGTCTGTAGCCTACACATCTCCACAGGAGTCAGGTATCTGAACTTATCTTTCAGGTCAAAGGCGTTCAGATATCTTCCGGGCGGTAATGATGATATCACGTTATCTTTCATGACTGTTGTAAGGCAATTACTTTTCTTAATAGAGGTAGTATTCTTGTCTTTTCTTACTTCCAGACATTGCGTTATTTTCACGTTCTTGTCATAGTCCTTTCGGTGTCCGTTGCTATCTATTCTTCGACCAACGATAGTTGATATATAACGTCCTCTTATGGTCCCAGATTTCCATCCTTTATCATTCTCTAAAACATCATCTAACGATATATGTTTGTCTTTCGGCATTTCTACTGGCCAATTACACCAATAAAGACGATGCCGGGTCTGCGCCGATACCAAGGCGCTATCGATCTCCACCGGCTCTACGCCCAGCTCCTCCGTTATCACTCGGCGATGCTCGTCCCGCATCCGGACGTTCTCTCCCAAGAACAGGATCTTTCCTTTGGTCTCCTTCTTTAAATGCTTTACTATGTCTGAGAAACAAAAGAACAGTCTTCCACGAGAGTCCATAAATCCCTTGCCTTTACCGGAACTAGAGAAGCTTTGGCAACAGAATCCTCCCATGACCAGATCTATATCTTTCCATGGGATATCCCATGTTCTCCAATTATTGACATCTCCTAACTGGATGATATTCGGAAAATGTTTTTGACTTACTTTTATACATGTCTTATCTATTTCTGATGCATAATAAGCCCCAATAGGGATACCGGCTCTCCGTAACGCTAGATATCCACATGATATCCCATCAAATAATGATAATATATTCATGACCTGAAAATTTCCCTTTCGGCTATCTGCATGATAGATTTATGTATACCCAGCAAGACATCAACCAATTTAATGCCAAAATTTTCTCCCCTCTTAACGAATGTCCATTTACCATATATGATTCCATGTATCATATTCTGTATTACTTCCTTGCTGTCTGTCAAGAATACTTGGTAATAGACACTTTTGGTATAATCAAAATCCTCCCCATGATCATTTGCCGGTCTTAATATCATTACAGCCGAAGAGCATCCATGAACGAATCCGTGTATCTCAAGGCATTCCTCGAACTCATAATTATCACGTTCCTCGTCATGATCATCTTTAACCCACTTACATGGTTTTCCATCTTTAAATGGGATTCTTAACTGTTTCTTTGTCATAATTGTTTTTTATATTAATTGTGATATTACTCTAATAGCATAGAAGGAAACGCCCTTTCTCTCATCATTTGGATAAAACTCATTCCCATTATAAGTCACTAACCATGCTTTCTCATAATTATATTGAGTGCTAGTCCAATAACTTGTAGCGCCTTTGTCTATATCTAATCCATCGATAAGAGACATGCATTTGTTAATCTCATCTAAATTATTTATGATCTCCATCCATTCTCCCACTGATGCCAGATATCCCATTTGCCCGTTCTTGAATTGAGTAACAGTACATTCATAAGCGGCACTAGCATGCGTATATTCCGCGATACTTTGTGTGTTTTGAAATCCATTAAAATCTTTTTTGGCTTCATTACTTGATGTTATTGTAGTTACTCCTTGGATCAATCCAGTCGTATTAGACCAGCTTCGATTCTTAAGCTCAATACCTGAAATAACGAAGCTGCTGTTGTCGCTTATCAACGCCACTCCTACGGCCTCATTTCTCCACGAATATCATGCTTTCAATATTTTATCGATACAATTAAATTCATCTTTCATCCTGATCTTTATGCCCCCATATGATAATTCCTTATGAGCTGTGACAAAATAATCAACCGCATCTTCATCTAATAAACTATGCGGACACCTTTCCCATACAGGACTTTGATCTAGATGATCCCATGTAGCTACAAGTAACCTATTCTTGTCATTATCAATAGCTATTTTATATGTCCCTATAGTAGCCTTACGTTTAATGATCGCTCCATTTAACATCTGCTTCTTAGCCCAGCTCCATGAACCTCTCAACCCAAATGTCCTTATAACCCAGTCATTTATCTTCTTCATTTCAAGTTATTTGTTAAAAACGTAATATAAATATAAATACATAAATTGGATAGGGCTATTCACCATACCCTTATCAGTAGGCTCGTCATACTTGTCAAGCCAAAGACGAAGCGCTTCCCAATCGATATCCCGCCGGTCACAGACCATGCAGGCTAGGTTAGCCCCGAACAGATCCCCTCCGCCACGTAAAGACTCGTTAAATCTCTTGGCTAGCCTTTTCTTGAACCCTTTATTGTACCAAATACCGGAGGTAGCGGCATAACAGTAATAAGCGTTGTATTTCATTTTCACACCCATCTTCTCAAATAAAGGCGTATGCCATATCCTGTCAAGGAAGAATACTATTCCACGATAGATAAAGGTTCGGAGATTCTTCCTGTATTTCTTCCCTAAGAAGCTATCCACGCAAGATATAGTCCCGCCTGAATAGTACCAGTTATTGGCACCTCTCTTGACCTTATCCGTCATCTTGAACTTATTTTTCCTATCCTCTACCCTATCCCAAGGCTTTAATTTATCCTCGTTAAATGTCGGGCAATAATGATAGTAATGATTGATCCATGAAAGGTATGGGTTGTATATCGTATATCCATTATCACTTACATATGAGTTTATCTCATACCCAAGCTTCTTAGCTAATGGCGATCCCTCATCAGCTAATACCTTCAATATCGGGTTCAAGTTCCATATCTGGTCTTGGCTGACGAACATCGAGTAGCATGGATCCTCATCCTCGCCATACCATCCTCCCATGCCGCTTACGATCTTATCCAGATCAAGAGCATAATCTTTACCCCTAGAGAAATCATCCCTTATGAAGAAACCTTTGTAAGTAGGCATATCCTGCACTCCTGGTTGATCCTTAAATATCTCTTTAGCTCCTTCTACTAGTCTTTCCAGTGTCTGTAAGACAAAGAATATCTCTAGAGGATTATAGTCATGCCCATACACCTTATTGTGTATCCGAAGATATTGAAGAAGCTCGGCTATATTAATAGTCCCGTCCTCCACATATCCCGTATTGTTATCGAAGTTTATTTTGGCCAGAGGGATGTTACTCCCCGGCGGTTGATCTATGTCGTCATAACAATGAACAAACCGGTCGAAGAACAGATCCTTCCAGCCAAGATATTTATCCTCAATCGTCATGAGCTTATTTTTTATCGTACATAGACATGACGTTGATAAGATCAGCCTTTCTGGTCATCCCTTCAAGCTTCTCGAAACCATCCATATTATCACCGCTGACGATGATAGTAGGGTATACCTCAATACCGTATCTGGATATCTCCTCCTCCGTAGCCTTGTTCTCCGGGATCTGGTTCAACGTAACCTCACCCCCATACTCCTGTAACGTGTTGGTGATAATATATCGCATGTAATCGCTGTACTCAGCGTCTTTCTTCGTGAAAAAATCGATTCTTACCATTTTAAACAGTTTTTAATCTATTAATAATTAAATCCGCTGTAAATATAGCGTTATCTATCTCATCCATACCTATTTTCCTTCCATCAAAATCGTTAGATAATAAATCTTTCACGATTTGATATCTGCGCTGCTCCCAATTTATGTCTATATCAAAATTCAGATACCTTACATAATCATAATTCAATTCATCATAACTATAATTGAGATACTTAACTATCGGAAATGGAGTATCATCATAAATAGTGCGCTTGATTAAATCAACGTATTTACCGGTTTTTTTTATTGATAGCTCTTAATCTCTCATCTACTACTCTTTCTCCTGACTCTTCCATTCTATAAGCCCTTTGTTATGTTTATCGTAATATAATAATGCTATAGCGTTCCAGCATACGGCGGATAGATGCATGAATCCCTCCTTATC
The DNA here is from genome assembly GCA_003150615.1 of Flavobacteriales bacterium. Classification (GTDB taxonomy): domain Bacteria; phylum Bacteroidota; class Bacteroidia; order Flavobacteriales; family UBA1820; genus Merdimorpha. The sequence continues at coordinate 119,632 of QALN01000002.1, forward strand.
ATATCTCTCCCCTTTCGTATAAGCGACCAAGTGTCTCATGAGTGCACCTAGATAACGATTGAACCCATCAGGTATATCTTGCCATGAGTTATCAGCATACTTCTTGGCACCTTCTGTATATACCCTCACGATGTCTTCTATCTCAGCCAAAGGAAGGAGGTCCCACCGGAGTTTGCCGTCGGCCCGGTCGTTCTTCCCGCTGCCGTCCTTCCCGACGAACGGTGCGTCTGTCGCTTCCCACTCATTGGTATTACATAGACCCTCGCCGATAGAGCTATAATTCGTAAGCTTATCGACCGTTTCCTCATCAATAATCCTTAATTTAATAGCCCTGTTTAATGATACAACCATTTCCTCGTCAGCCCAAGCATATTCATATGATGCTTTAAATAATGGGCCTAATTTCATCATTCCTGTACGATCGGCGGTTTCAAGTACCTCAAATACCTCACCGTCATAAACAACCTTTTCGTATTTACTAAATTCCTCTTTCATTTTAAATTTCTTTTTTGTTTTATTATTATTACTGGATCATCATTAAAAGGAGACAGTATTCCAAGATGCAGCAATATGCTTCGCTCATCCCCATCATTCTTTTCTGCTTTAAAGCCATTGATAACACATTTGTTACTAGATATAATAAAACCGCTTGTATCAGGATTATTTTCAATTGTAACCCATCCCTTTTTAACTGATTCATGATTCCTTAGTTTATCAGCATCATCTTTCGTTAACCAATATTCCTCAAAAACAGTATCCGGATATTTGGTCTTTATTTCCTCGTAAGTATCATACCATGTCATATTTTCATGTTTTAGATTAATAAAATTCGCTAAGATCCCTACATTCCGGTGTCTCACCTGTTATGGAATAAAGCTCACCAGATGATAGATATACGCAATGCGATGTCTTCCCGTCCCTCCACTCGCTTTGCTTCGTAATCCCGCAAATAGCGCAGCGTTGGGTCCCCGGCCCTGCCTTTACCCACGAGTGTCGTACGTTTTTCTTTCTCGTCCTGTTGGTGTTGTCAAGTTTCCTCATATTAATCCTCCAAAGTCATTATAATCTTATCTTTCCCGATAATAACCTCATTCCCGCTCCTTACATCAAAGCATTTCCCTTCATCTGCCTCCTTGAAATAAAGAGCACCATTGTACTCGAACAAACCGAAGCCGTAATCGTCTAGCTTCATTTCGTTAAGTCTCTTGAATTTGTATATTTCCCCCATATTTTCTGTATTTTTTATATTTTGTATTACTAAACACATCAAAAAAGATAGATAAGATCATTGCTATTATCCCTTCATAAAATTTAGTCGAATCATTCTTTTCATTTCCTTCTACTATCAAATAGATAGAACACGCCATTATTATAAAGGTAGATCCTAATCCAATCATAACATTTTCCTTGTTTTCAAAAACTCCATCATATCCTCTGCGCTAAGCTGGAAGCCTGCCGCCGCCTTATGACCTCCTCCCCCGGGATGGGCTTTATGTGCCAGCGCCGAGACATCCACCTCCTCTTTGGTGGTATAGAATGAACATCTAAAGAATCTTCCGTTCCAGCAAAATGGCATCATCAGATCATGTCTCTTAGGGTTATACATAGATTCAAATGTAGTAGAGTTAAACTCCGTGGTATTCATACATATAGCCTTGTACCCAAATACATCAGCCTCGAATGAGAACATATTCATCTCCCCTCTGTTTTTCTCTACTATATACTCTATTATAGCCTCCCCGTTATTTATCATATCATTCACTAAGTTGCTATCGGCTTTATCTAGTACATCCTTAACAATGTTTACATCAAGACCGCAATATCCCCTCATCCCGTACTGGAACGCCATGACATCACTCCACTCGAACCGGTCGTAATCCCATACATCATAAGCACTCAATAATTCTACCACATTAGGAGTTTTGATGTCATCGAAAAGATATTCCCACGTAAGCTCACAGGCCGCCGCCCCTATACGCCTCTTGCCCTTTACCTCGTAATCCCTCATATCGTCTATGGCTGTCTTATGATGGTCTATCCATACGACATCTATACCTTTCTCTTTCCACTCATCGAAAAGGAATCTCGTTCTGCTCCCAAATGACACGTCAACTACAAATACCTTATCATATTTATTCACGTCAGGTATTTCCTTGCCGTAATTGTAAGGAAGAAGATCAATGTCCCCTTTGAAATACTTTTTTACTATAGCCGCTGACATTACTCCGTCAAGATCAGCCTCATGATATATACACCCAATCATAATAATTTTTTTATTTGTTTCAATTCATATTCTATCACACTGATACGACCCATGATAATCACCATCTTCCTTCTTAGATAAGATATTATCTATTTGGGCTGACGCTAATACCATCATCATGCAATGATTTGATTTAATTTTTTTTAATATATCTACGCCATTTATCGTAATTAGAACACCAATATTTTTTATCCCATCTATACCCATATTTATAATCTATTGTTTTTAATTAAAAAATCTATGTACTCTTTTATCTCCTTGTTTCGACCGTTATCCCAATCAAATGTCTCGTTTATGAATTTGAAGTACGATACCGGAATTGAATGCAACATCCATCCACAATACTTGCCGAATGCCATTAACGTAGAGCCAAGGGGATGATCCGGTCTCCCGGGAACAGGGGCGGCGGTTACGCCCTGCGCCAGCCCCCTCCTACGATCTTTCTTGGCGGCTTTGATATCCAGATCTGTTTTCGTTACCTTATCCCCCATCGGGATATTGGTAATTAGTTTATCGCCGATAAACATCCCCCATCCATATCCTTTGTAGTTCTCTATACTAAGTTCTCTTATATCACCGAACCTTGACGAGTTATTGCAACAATCAACGACCAATGCGCTATCCTTACCGTCCTTTATCCTGACAGCTCTCCCAAGCCACTGATAAAACGACGAGAATGAGAATGTTGGTCTTCCTACTATTACACAATCCAGACCCGGATGATCGAATCCCGTACCGAGGGCGGAATAGTTGAACACTACCTTCGTCTTACCCGACTTAAACCTCTCAACTATAGCCTCCCGCTGCTTCTTTGGCGTGCCTCCGTGAACCACCTCCGCAATGCCGGCACATATCTTGGCGTTCATCCATTCGGCGGCAGTATTGCAGCTCTCAACAGAATCCATAAACACCAGTATAGATCTACAGATGTCTTTTAATACCATCAACCGACGTAAAATAAGGTTGTTTAAGCCATTTTTTCTCACCGCCTCACTAATTGACTCAGCCGTATATTCGGAGCCGTTAGAATTGAGTTTAAGGGCATCTTCATTGAAATCCCATGTCTCATATTTAAGAGGTGTCCAAAATCCTTGCCTTATCATCTCCTCTACCTGTATCACGTGAATCAGGTTCTTGAAATATACCGGTCTCATACGAGTGATGAAATTAAGTTGGGAATATGATGTCTGTCCTATCGACATGTTTTTAAGTCTACATGGCGTGGCTGTAAACCCTATCACCTTTCTCGGCTTCAGCTCATTCATGAATGTCATGAACTCACTGCCATCCTCAGGACTGTATCCGGCGTGAGCCTCATCTATCAATACGTTTCTGATTCCCATCTCCTTAAGCTGACCAACAACCTTCTTGATAGACCCTAACGTGGCGTATATCATGTTAGACAGCTCTTTCTTGCCACAGGAGGCGGAGTAGATGGTCGCCGGTATGCCATATGATGTAAGCTTGCAGTAGTTTTGTATTAGTAATTCGCGAGACGGCTGGAGAATCAGCGTCTTATCTCCCATCAATCTAGCCGCTTCTGCTATGAGGATCGATTTACCGCAACCTACCGGTCCGATGACTAATACTGGATCATGTCTATCAGAGTTTATGTAATCGGATATACTTTTAACACACTCCTCTTGATATGGTCTTAGTCTGTATATCATTTGGATCTGTAGTTATCAAAAACGTCTTTCACGTACTCTAATCTTATCGCACACTCCCGACCATCGTCCATTTTCACCATCAACGTCTCTTTGGTCTTGCTTATGGCTATCACCTCTCCCATCCCTATTATATCACCTATCTTTACATCAAATTTACTCATGGTTCAGCCTTTTATTAAATTCCTCTATCTTGCTCCTGTCTGTCTCTTTGGTCATCTTAGCCTCTTCCTTGAATATGTCATACCCTTCTCGGATATTGTCTCCAACCATATTCTCTATCATCTCCCTTAACTCATCGCTTCTTACGGCGAAAGATATCTGAAACGATTTACTTGTACCTTTCATTAGACAATCAATCTCCTTCTTGCATTCTGTCATCAACCGATCCAGATTATCGAATTTAACGAACTTAGAGTTGCCATTGGCTTTCCTTACCCCATCCTTGAAATCCTCCAATATCCCGTTAAACACATCTGCCATACACATTATGGAATGTAGCCATACCAGCATATTGAATTTATATTCATTATCAGCGTTGTTCATCAAACTCACCAAAGACTCGCTTTTTGTCAACATGATCTTCGATTCCCGGTCTACGATATCCTTTATCTCCTGCCGGCATTTCATGGCACCAACGAAATCCATTTTAGAATAACATTCATTTGATTTCTCTACCAATTTCCTGATATCCTTTCTAGACATCAGAAGATCCAATACCTGTTTTTCTCTTTCGTTTTTATCCATAATCGTTTATTTATTGACACAAATATAATTAAAGCCTAGATATCTACCTAGGCTTTTTAATAAAGTTAATCTTTTTTATTCTTTCTTTTTGACTCGTCCCAATCCGATGAGTACCTGCATGTCCCTTGTTTGTGGATCGAGAAATCGCACCAAAAACACAAGGGCTTGGGGCGGGGTTCAAGGCAGGCCGGCTGGCGTCCCATGAGGTAGCGCTTCTCGTACTTATACCCTTGTTTGGCATCGTCCCAAACGTGAGCTTGATAGCTATCTATTTTATTTGTCTCGAAATCATACATATCAAGAAGGATATCATTAAGTTCCTTGACCGATCTCTCCACTTTCTCCTTATCTACCTTCACGTTTTGGTTATCCAACATACGGGTAAAAAAATAGCTACACATATCTGGTAATACCTTATACTTCCTGTATATGTAAAAGGCGTATATCGGATGCTGGAGATTGTGAAGCAATTTATCCTTATCGAATAATTTTCTCCCAGACTTCCAGTCTATCGTATACATAGCTGTTCTGTCTTTTGTCTTATACTCACCTCTCCAGTCTACTGATCCTATGATATGTACCTTATCGTACGTAACACCATCCAAAGTAAGGGGCTTGGGCAGCTTATAGGGCAAGACGAAATCCTCCTCCACGCCGGCCGGTCTCGACCCCCGGATTACCTTCTCCATTGGCGTAAGATCGGACCATACCTTCTTATAATTGCCAGCAGCATCCTTCTCAAACAATCCTACAATCCATCTTATTAGTCTAGCCGCATGTTGCATGGACTCGATTTGGGATTTTACGCTATCAAAAGGTATCTTCTCTATATCAGCGTAGTAGTTGAATGCCTTGCTCATATCCTCATAAGAAGGCCTGCATCCGTTCTTGAAGAAATACTCCATTGTCTGGTGGATAACCGTACCATATGACGTAGCCTCGTGCTTTTCCGTGGACCTATGACCCTCCACGTAAGTCTTATACCATTTGTATGGACATTGGACGAACGTATCTATCTGGGAGTATGAGGCGGCGAGGACCTTCTTCCCGTCTATGACCTTACATAACAAATTATTCTCCGGTATTACCATAAAGCTTATCTATGTTTATGTCATGTCCGTATAAATCCATTAACAGGTTTTGTAGATGGTGAAGATTCTTAATCTGAATAGGATCGCTTAGATCGTCTTCCAGATCCCTAAGGCTAAGATAATACCCATCATCAAAAATCTCTATAGATATTCCGTAGCCTCGATATACATCCCGCCCCTTATCACGCTTGAAATAGATAGTATCAAGTATATTATCATTTATCTCAATAGGCATGACATCATCTTCCCCGGAATACCATTTCATTATCCCGTCATCAACCTCACGTTCAAGGACCAATGACTTACTTTCATTACGAATACCAGTAACGCACCCTACTCTCCATATATTGCCAGCCTTGTCTTTTACAAGATCCCCTATCCTTAGTTCTTTAGCCGAAATCATACTCGTCCTCCTCGTTATAATCGTCATCGCAATCATCGACAAGAGGGGTTTCTAGCCCCTCTTCCCAATCATCATATCCAAAGTCCATTACTTACTCTTAAACCAATCATACAACATATCCACAAAAATCCCTACAGTTAGTTCATCAACAGATTTATCACCGAAGACATCATCCGGTATCCTTATATCCATCTTTTCTTCAATCCCCATCAATACCTCTAATAAATCAAATATATCCATAGCTAAATCAGATGACAAATTACTGTCTTCTCTTACATCGTCAATTACCTCTATATTATTAATGTAATTGAACTCATGCATTTTATCGAATATCTCTTCCCTCGCCATCTCCAATAACTCATCTCTTTCCATAATCCTTTAAATAATCGTACAACATATTTGTAAGCTCTCCTACCGTCAATTCGTGATAAGGCTTGACATCAAGTACTTCATCAGGTATACATCTACCAGTTCTCTTCTCCATTTCCATTACGACTTCCACGAAGTCAAGGGAATCCATGGCCATATCCGCGCCCAGCTCATCATTATTGGTTATCGATTCAGGACGATTAAGCCCATTAAATTCACCTACTTTTTCGAATATCACCTCTTTTATCATTCTCAATAATTTATCCTTTTCCATAATCTAAATCGACATTTTTAATCTTCTACCTAATTCTTTTTTTATATCTGATATTCTCTCGATGTCCATCTTAACATCTCCAGTAATAGTATACTCCTTATCCATCTTCCTTGGAGGATCCGGGAGTCGGCTTACGGCGAACAACCATGCCAGTTCCTTGTTCTTGTTCTCCCTAAGATACAGATCGGATGTCATGCCATACATTTTTATGATCGTATCGAATAACGTTGATTCCGATAAGCTCATATGTACGCTATAGACGTTTGACGGCTTCCATATCAAGTTATCCAACCTCATCGTATATTCACGTTTAAGGTCTATATGGGATATTACGGCCCTTACTATAGGTTCTTCCTTGAAGTTGGTGTTAGCCACAAACCAGATAAGCCTTTTCTCCACCTCCTTGATAGCTCCTGTATCCTTACCCATATCGTTATATACCCCAACAATACGGTCCCGGATCCCCTCGACCTCCGGTGTCAGACCGGGTGTCTCTATCAGCATCAGCAGCGATCCTCCCCTTGGAGTTATCTTCCACTTCCCATTCTTCTGAAGCTCGATATAACCAGACGCTTTATAACTATCTATTTTCTCCTTTGGAATGATGTTAGCCATCTCTTCTTTCTGCCGGATCATCAAAAGATACCCGACATCAGACATCGTTAATCCTGATGTCATCATCTGCTCGAAATTTATATACATATGCAAATAAGTTAAAATATTGACCTAATCTTTCTAGCTACCCTCTCGACTATATCGGGATGATCATTTCCGTTATATATATCTATTAGCGTATCTATTATATGTAACCTTATGTTTCTCTTTGATGGACGAAACCAAAAATCTCCATTTTTTTGTTTACAGGTTTGAACATCTTCAGTTCTGGTATAAGATAACACGCTACACATGATCTTTCGGCAAGTGATAATTCAACCGCTGCCCTTTCTATTGCTCTACACATAAGCGAATAATTACCATTCTTTATTAAATTGTAAGCCCTTGTCAACACCCTAAGGGCGTCTGCTTTCGATAATCTCTTTCCCTTTTTCATATTGTTTAACTGTATAAGATTCATTAGCCATACCAACCCTACCAACTGATATGGATTGATTTATTGATTGATTAAGATGCCCTATAACCGACATCTTGGCTCTAACCGTATTAGCGCATCTTAGAAGGATTCGATAGTCCTCTAAAGCCCGCTCGTACCTTACATCCACCCTGGCTCTTTTATCGGCGTCGGTCATACTCTTGCATGTCCCGTCTTCTCTCAGGCTTATAGCGATCTTATCCCGTATGATCCTGATATCATCCTCGGCTATCACCAGCTCAGCATCAAGAACACCTTTGTAGGAGCTAAGAAGATCCTCTACCGCTACAACCTCCCGCTTCAGATTCTCCAATTCCAATACCATAGAGTTGTCGTTCATCCTCTTATACTCCTGAACTTTTTTGGATACCTCCTCGCAGATGTTAATGATCTCCTTTTCCCGTTCCCGGTTGATGATATATCTAATGCTGTATTCAGACATCTCCTTTAAATAGGATATAATCTCCCGTATGCCCATCTTATTCTCGGTGGAGAAGTTGGCTTTTAACAACATCTCCATGCCTTTCATAATAACAAGCAAATAATTCTTTCTAAGTCTCATGATTAATATGGTGTTTCGTCATGTACTACATTAAAATCATCGCTAGGCGGTATGTATTGCTGCTCCAATGGAATACTGGGAGGCGGGGGCGGTAGTGTCACCACGGTCGTATCCGGCTTGCCGCTGCCTACGGGGGCGTCCGAGCCTCCCGGTCTTTCTTGGCGTACCACACCTCCATCAGGATAATATCGCTCATATCCTTTCATGATATCCACATGTATAGCCTCAATCTCTTCTAACGATCTCTGACGGACTTTTACTATATGATGGAATATAAGTCCATCTACACGGAAAGAGCGCCTTGATTCACTCTTAAAACGTTCCAGATTAGGATACCAGCCTTGCGGGAATTGCATGTATGATGAATAGCCGTATCTCTTTGGGATATTCAACGCTACCATAGCCGTACATAATTGCCCCAATGTATCTGATTGATAGAAATCAGATTGTTTTGGCATATGATCCTTAGGATCCCGTCTTCCCTCAATATCACGGTTAAGTTGTGATATTATAAGAAAGAATATATTGGGAAAAGTTCTTTTAGCTATATTACACATGGTTATCAGACTATCTATATTCCTCTTAGCGTCACCCGTGCCTTGTATAAGAGCTGTATGATCTATGGATACAAATACCATTTTCTTATCCTTGTTCGCTGGCATATAACTATTCCATAAGAAGTTCTGAAGCTCGTCTACTGTCGATGGTTTAGGGATGTATGTTATTCTGCTGGAGTTTTCCTCCTTAAGACATTTCTGCATTTCCTTTATCTCTTCATCAGACATCTCGTTAAGGAGAATATCTTGTATATCCTTTCCCATTTTTTTTGATAGTGAACGTAACATCAAATCCTCTGGATTCATTTCAAATTCACATCTGAGCCATACATAATCATCAGCTTGGGGATTGATATTAACATTCATTACATTGCTCATAATCTTCTGAGCCAAATAAGACTTGCCCACTCCGGGCCTAGCGCCGATAGCCACCGCATGTTGTGGGTAGAACCCGCCCAGCAACGCCTTGTCAAGATAAGCGTATCCAGTACGAGCCGGGAGAAGCTCTCCCGACTGATACTTTCTTATCCTCTCATAGGCATCCATGATAATCTCCTTGGATGACCTCCATATCCTATCCTCACTCATCCTCTTGCGTTTCTATCGCCAGCCGTATCGGATTTAGACCCTCTGTTAGCTGATCTTGATTTATATCTAAGTCCTTTAGCCGTATGGCATAAATCCTTTCCCTTCCGATAGGCTTTACCTTTCAACTTATCGGTCTTGTAGTTCTTGCGACCTAACTCCCGTCTCTTGGCTTTCTGCTCAGGGCGGGCGTTGATCTTCTTATCCGTCTCGGCTTTCTTTCTTCTGGCCTCCGGATGTGTCCTATAATATTCAGTCGACCTCCCCATCCTCGTCCTCCTCGTCATAATCATAATCCTCTACGATAATATCCTCTCCATCTAAATATGAGGCTTTATCTCCGAGTCTGCTTCTCATGCTCTCGTAAGGATCATCCCCATCTTTTATTTCCCACACACATAAGTACGGACCTATTATATCAATAAGCATGTTGGCCTTATCCTCGCTTATGCCTTTTTCTATCATCTTATCTCTGCATTTGTAAAAACCACATGTCTTGTTAAACACTGATCCTCCTACATAAAATCCTGTTGGCTTATGAATAAAAATTACTTTCATCTTTTATATAATTAATATTGTCTATCAAATTTATTTATTTCTCTTTTTTATACAGTCGCCATAGCTCATATCCATATCACACACCACCGTATCGGTCGTGTTGTTTGTCACATGGAACAGGAACTCTGGACACCCGTGGCAGGCGTTGCTCCCGATCACCACCGCTCCGTGCCTAGGGCAAGCCTTCTTTACCATGGTTCTATCATATATCCGTATATGATTATCGCTATACTTTTCAATATATCTCATGGTATTAAGTAGTGATGGCAAAGACATCTTATATGGAGATACATGTTCTATTGGTATATCCAATTCACCAGATAGGCTTTTGTAAATATCCTGTACATCCCGTTTTGTCCTATACGCAAATATATTAATCTCAGTCATTACCATATCCATACTTCTAAGAAGATCCGGCCTAGCCAGCCTCCCCATCGGCTTTCCAAAAGGATCGGATCTCATCCAAGCCCCACACTTCTCGCACCCTACTTGCTCCCCCTCTACCGTATTTATCATAGTGGATGGGTTCTTGCAATACGGGCATATGGATCCGTTTAACATAGCTTTCTGGGCTAAAGACAATTCTATCATACCGTTTCTTCCATCTTAACATTAAATAGACTGCAGTATCTATTGAAATTCTTGTTTTCTATTTCCATATCCTTCTTATACCTGTCAATTGACTTGATGAAATCATTGTAACAGTCCTTGCACATCCATTGATTGATTACCGCCACATAATATCCTACGGACGTAGGTCTGTTACACATATCACAAATGCCTAAGCACCCATATCTGGTAAGCTTATCTATCATCTCCTGTCTTGTTATTTCAAGCACCTTGAATCCCTTGTAATTATCAACTACCTTTGCCATTATTATAAATTTGTTTAATTATAAAATAATCCGCTATATCCATCCCCTCATCTATATTGGGTTTTGATTCTAGAAAATCACTTATCTCTATATTCATCCCCCTCATATCCTTGTCTACCTTCTTTCTCCATTCGTTGAAAGCGTCGCCCTTATCCGGGTACAGGACTATCCGCCTCCTACCCAATGTCTCTATCATCTCCCTCTTCAACATATGGATACCGCCACAGGCCATGAACAACCTACTAGGGTACACGATGTTGCAGATAACAGCTGTCTTCTCTGACTCTACTATATACACCGGAGCGTCATTGGGATAGAAGTTGATAAGGAACTCCCCGAACAGGCATTGCCTAAGCAGGTAATCCTGACCGTCCAGTATATGCACCCAACATACGTGATCCATGGGAACCTTTACCCTCTTCCCGTCAGGCCCGTAGTCCATTATCTTCCCGGTCCGCACCACCCAATTCTTATCCAGTTGCCAGAACACACAGCACTTACCCCAGTCTCCGAATCTCATCATCCCCACCTTATACAAGTTAAATGCCCTATTGGTATGATACGATCCGAAGATATTGGATAGATAATCTTGAAGATCGGATGTTTCGAAAGGATTAAGGGTCTCAAACATCTTGTTTACTGGGATACAGTTGGCTATATCTGGGTTCACAGGAGGCCTGTATCTTCTTAGCACTTTGTTAGAATCGGTAAAAAGATCATTGCTCCCAAGCTCATTGCCTGTTGGATATTTAAAATAACCACATTTATTTTTGTGATCACATACCCCAAACTGCTCCCCTACTATCTGTCCGGTGGTTACATCTACGTACGGCGTAAAGCATCTATCCCTGCCGCATTGCGGGCACGTCAGCTTTCTTCTTGGCTTACTATGATCCAATTCATATCTGTGAACGCTCTTGTCAAATTCCCTAAACTCCATTATCCTATCCTCTCACTCATGATTCGATAAATATAATCTCTCAGTGATTCTTTTCTTATCAAGTTATTCAATCCAAAATCACTTTCTATATCCAAAGATCCTATTCTTGATGTAACCGTATAATTGGTTTTCTCGAACTTATACTTACCTTGGAGATATACGACTGTAGCCATGTTAAGTATAGGATTATCAGTTTGTCTCTTCAGTTTATATTGGCTTGTCTTGGCGGTAGGATCACCCGGAGCGAAGTTATATATCTCCTCTATCTCCAATATCTTTCCGTAGTTCTCCATTATCATTCTTCTATACAACTCAAGTTGAAAAGCATACTCATCATAGAAATTGCCTTTCCTGTTTGATTTGAAGTCCAATATAGCGAATATCCTCCTGCATCTCTTTATCTTCTTTTTCTCTGTCTTAGGTTGACCCTTCTTGGCTCCAGTCTTATAGAACTCTCCTGTCTCGACCTCTATCTCCACTGTCTCCGGCTCGCTGTCCATCTCCACCACGGCGTCCACCGAAGAAGCTACCTTTAACCTGCTTGACCTCAACATCTTCTCGATCAATACAGGTTTTACATGTCTTTCCTTGCAGAATATGGCAAATGATATTAGATCCTCTATTAGCTCATCAATGTTATCCACTAATATCCGCTCCATCCTATACTTGTCTATTCTCAACTTAGCTTCCTTGACAGCTTTTCTTATCCATGTTGGAATCAGTTTTATCTTAACTCCCGTCAGATACAATCCAAATAAGTAATGCATGATCGTACCCAAGTCAGCCCGGTAGTTAGCGTACTCGTCTGGGTCCTTACCCTTGAGTCTCATCTCATTTTTCCATTTTTCTAATGCCCCGGAAGTATCACAATACCCATTCGCAATATTATTGGTAGCCCCATCATATATGATAGGGTATCCATCAGCTCCCATTTCATAATAAACACGCTTGCCAGCCACGGTCATTCTGTATAAGACTGGTGTCGGGATATCCTTGATCCATTCAGCGGCATAATACTGTTGCTCAGTCTCCAGATCATACTCAATTTCTATCTCCTCATCAGGCTCTTTTTTAGGCTCGTCAACAGGCTTTTCTTCCTCATAGATATCTTCCTTCGGAACCGTTGATAAAACGTCTAATATGCCAAAGAATGCGGTAAATTTAGGATCTGTATGATATGCTCTTAATATTGGAAGTGATGATCTCCAGTAGTATGATGGACACACGTCCTTTATCTTGCCTAAACCCGATCCTCCTATCTCTCCATTATCCTCGATAACCACATTGTGTCTCTCGGATAAACGGACTCTCATGTCATCAAACAGTTCTTGATCGCTTATGACCTCCATGATCGTCCCATAACTATATATCGTGTCACTTATAGCCTTATATCCTAGGCCTAAAAGTAATCTTTGTTTTCTTCTATCCATGATAATAATCTGGTTTTTAATTTACCAGCCTCCTCGACTCTAGGTGCGAGATCCCTCATCTTTTTGGCCACTAAAAGCCATGTGTCACCGAACTCCTCTAAAAGCCGATCAAAATCCATCGTATCTAATAGATAATCGAATCTTGTATGCTCATCAGCCGTCAAGTAGATAATGTTATCATTATCCTCAGCAACTGATTTATATTTCCGTTTAGGGTATAAGTGGCATATGTTGCTTACCCCCGGGCATGGTATGTATGCGCCGGTAGCAGATCTCCTTGTCATACTCAATCTAGCCACATGGGCGCCAAAGAAAACGGCTAGGCTCTTCCCCTTTGGCTTGGCCTTTACCCGTATCGCCGCCCTTTCCTTTGGCGGTAGCTCCTTGGCTCTGCATGCGGGACATAACCCCTTACTCCTTATGGTTACCATCCTTCCGCATCTCTCACACGGTAACATCCTACCTCTCATGCCTTTTTCTTTTTATAACTTTTGTTGAACTCCATAAGGCTCATAGCCCTATACCTCTTAAGCCTATTAATCTTACCCTCAGTCCAATCTTGATCCTTGAAGTTGATGATCGTATCGAATATCTGAGCCAGCTCCCGGATATTAAAATTCCTGTTCTGTATTTTTTTATAGAACCCCGATCTGCTATATCCTAATTTAGAAGCTAGATAAGTTTTGTTAGACAATGTGAGGATACGATAAATCGTACCCTCCATCTTGCTTATCTCCATCAACTTCTCGGCGACGGATGATGTGGTCTCATAGCTAGCTTTATTGCTTACTATTCTCATGTTTCTCCGGATTCCTGATCTTACCATCAAACTCATAGAAGTCCATCAGTTTCTTCTCTTCCTTGATACAAGTGACAACGAAGTCTGATATGGTTCCTTTCATGCCTTCCTCGAAATTCTTTTTGGCATGATCAAGGTCATTGGCCCGAACGATGTAGTTAAACGCCTTGCGTTTCTCATTGCCCGATTTCTCGTCTATCGTAATATAATCAGCCGTGACCTTATAGAACCGGTCTCCATCCATGGCGAATAATTCCGCTATCCGGAATCGTTTGATATCAACACTAAACTCACCGGAGATAAACGGTTTCATCTCCTCTATGATTCTAGCTTCACACTCGGTATAAGAAAGAGCATCTACTAAATATTCTTCCTTAACCTTCTTCTTCATGCCATTCTCGGCATCGGTCTCATAAGAAACCGTACATTTAAACCAATTGTGCATCTTATTAATCTATGTTGTTAAGCAATGGGTAATCCTTTATCCCTTCACGAATATATCTTTCCGTATCATCATCCACATCATAAGCTTTCTTAAAAAACGTCATAGCCGTATTCGTATCATGATCCACCAACGGAAGATATTCCTTTACAAAAAGGAATCTAAGATGATTCATATGATCAATCTTATTTCTTACATCGATTACCTTCGACCAGATCTCGGCATGGATTTCACTCATTCTTTTTATATCCTTCTTGTATTTATCTACCTGATCTTTATACTCCTCCTCAATCTTATTATTCTTGTCCTTTATAGATTTGTAGGACTCCTCATCTTTTGTATCAAACATTGGAATATGTTTGATATTGATTATATCCAACTTATTATATATCTTCTCATTGGATATAGTGAAATCGTATGTAGTCTTGTATAAATCAAACTTACTTAAGAACTTAGCTATTTTAATAGCATCATCCTGATTAAAAACAGCTATGCTCAATCCTTCTAAAAGGTAGAAGAAATTAGATGGAGAAATAGGCTTGTAGTCGTATGTCTTCATAACTGGAGGTTCGCCCACAAACCTAACACCCTCCTTAGCGCATCTTGTTATGATCAATCTATCTATCTGCTCGTCAGTAAGATCATATATCTCCTGATCGGTCATCTCATTAATTGTCTTCATCGTCATCCTTCTCCATCATTATAGCCTTTACTACCTTTTGTTTATAAACCTTACTCATAAGGCAGGTAAAATCCATATCATCCATACCAGCCATAACATTGGCTTCTACTTCCAAATTCATCTCAATGTTCATTACCGAGACTTTATAGTTACTATCATCTTCTTTATAGAAAATGACTTTACCACCATACTCGAACCCATCATCTTCGGTCTTAACCATATCGATGATCTTCTCCAATTTCTTTACAAACTCACTCTTTTCCATATATATAATTTTTATGTGTCTACAAAAGTAGACGTTTTGTTTTTGAATTAAATTAAATAAACATTATTAATAGTTAATACTATCCTTTCTCCTATCATTCATATTTATTCTTTGGTAATTATACCCTAACATCTGCTCCATCTTCTTTAACCCAATTAACCGTATCGCAATGCCAGCAATACCCTGTCTCAGAATCCTTTTTATGAGAATGGGAACCACATGTAGCGCACCAATAATTATCATCTATATTGTATGTGTAACTTTTATCCTCATGCATCTTATCTATTCTAGCTACCCTATCTTCCAATAGATCCTTTAGATAATGGCATTCATAAGGCCTATCTTCTTCCCTTAATATATAAACATCTATGTCCATCATATTCCCCATCCTGTCCGTGCACATCAGCTCGGCGGCATGACGTACATTCCCTTCCGGCATCCCCGGGACTATCTCCCGGATCACTGCCTCCATCTTCTCTTGGTATTCGGTGTCTACTTTAGCCACCAAATCCTCTAATTTATCTATTAAACTCATGATCTTTTCACCTTTTTATATATAACGTCTATATCATCTTTCCTATCTACATCAATACAATGGGTATCCTTACAGTAATAATTCTTACTATTATTAAATGCGCATCCTTCACAACTAGCGTCACTGGATTCAACCACCTCCAGTTCTAATTCTTTCGAATCGATATTGTATTTAAATATAGATCCTATCTTATGATATCCTATATCATCCAAGATTATCTTATCGCCTTTATTAAATACCATCTGAATAATAAATGATTCCATTTTATCATCCAAACCATTCTTGTCCAATAGCATCTCACACTCATTTCTATCAAATCCAAATGACCTTATAAAATGTTTTGCCATATCGTATTGCTCCATATGTACCAATCTTTGTATGCATAACCATATTCCTTGTCTTATGCCTTCTTCCTTAGCCTCTTGCACTCTATCTTCCATATTATTTTGTATTAATTAAGTAACAATATTTCTCTTCGCTCTATTTTGATCATCTCCGGATTATCGTCATGATCATACCAATATAGATACCATGTACCTCCTCTATTAGCCTTCCACATCTTCCCTTCATATTTCCCTGATGGGATTGTCAATGAATATTCCCTAAGACCCTCAAAGGTTTGTTTGGTCATTAAGGCATACTCTTCATCGATTTCTATGTACCTCCTATGAGGTTGATTCCATGACATCCCACGCTTATCCGTTATCTTGGGTATTATATTTTCTCCATTCATTTGTATTAACTATTATGTATTTAATACTTTCCCCATCCTCTCTTTCATATTCCATGCAATTTGATCTTGTACAATTATACAAACTATTTTCAAAAACACATCCCGAACATTCATCATTCGCCTTAACTACTTTCAGTGTCATTTCAGACATACCCGCTCTATAGTTAAATATTTCCCCTACTTCATGATGCTTAATATTTATATGTATAGTATTTTCTTTACTTATCATATCTTTATGCCCAAATATTATGTCAATAAACTCAAGCATCTCATCATTGAATGATCCACTTTCTTCTTGCAGCTTCCTACATTCATCCTCGGTCAATCCACAAAAAGACACCAGTTCCTCTGCGGCCTGCGCCCGGCATAGACTAGCTCCTGAATCGCCAGCCATATTCCTTGGTTCATACCCTTCTTTCTTTCGTTCTCATCCATATTTATCCCTCCTATTCACTCATTTTTTTAACAAAATCTTCCCATGACATGTCAACGTCATTGTGATGTTTACAACAAGCATTCTGTATTCTCTCTATCAACGGAATGAACCATAACTGAGTTAATCCGTAACGAGTCTGAATTATTCTACATAGATTTATTTTTATTATCTCCATGTCATGGATATCAGGAGATGTATTGTCGTTCTCACATCTATCCAATATCGTTTGAATTATAGCCAAATAATGATCCATATCTTAAATTATTAATCATATTACCATTTCCCATTCCCTGGCGTAAACAGTATCTCCCCTGTCCTCACCCAATGATTCCAGTTATTTTTAAGTTCATCAATATCATACACCTCAGCCGACTTACCGTTATCAGATCTTTTTATGACCGACATAATACTTTCCGCTCGCACGCTCCAATGACTATAACAGTCTGTTCCGCACCCGCACGCCGTGAATCTCCCGTTATCGAACTCCCAGACCAGAGGCCGGAGGCCGCATCGTGGACACGGCAACCATTCCATTGGATTCTCCGGCTTCTTGTAAACATCAATACACTTATACTCTACTATCATAATTAGTTCTATTAAATTGATATGATCTTTTGATCTCTCATCTCATTCTTATCCTTGAACATCATTATCCTATTTACAATCCCCTCCGATTCCATGTATGTCGAGAATCCATGTATCCTTAGATATTGAATAGCTGATAATGATTTCTCCAATATCTCCCTATACTCCATATCTGTTTTAACTGCTTTCTCCATGATCTTTTCCCTCCATTTCTTCTAATATAATTACCTATTTAATTTAGGTAATGTAATTATATATCTATTTAATTTCAGTGATTTCCCATCTAATCTAATTTAAGTTTAAATCACTTAATGTTAATACCTTTTTATCCAATAGATCAATAAGTAGCATCGCTCTCGACTCTACCTCTGTATCTCCAAATCCACTATACACTTCTGTTTGTGAATCGTAAACATCGTATCGAACATAGGCAGTTTCGTAATATTCGCTATCCTTATTCGGGAAATATTGTGTCAACTGCAACCAGTCATCCCATATTTTTGATTTACTGACATTTATCATACTTGGTAGTATCTCTCCAAGTTCATGACTCATATAAGCCGGTATGAGGTCGCCTTCTTTTCTATATGAATACCTCATTGTATTTTGCACAACTGAATCTATCTGGGTTTCCCCTCCTTTCATCTCTTTCACAAAATAAAATTCCGACTCCGAATTTACGCCCAACTCATGCAACTTTAGCGCAAGCTCATAAGGACATATAAAATTTTGATATTTCATGTTATTCTATATTTTCGTTTCTGTAATCCCCGGCATAGTCTAACCATACCCTGTAATCATTTCTGTACTTGGTCGCCTTTATTTTCATATTCCGGTATATATCCTTATTTGCATTTTCGCCAAGTACTCTCCTTACCTCCTTCTGTAAGACCGCCCCAATAAGAGGATAGACGTCCAAATAATTGTCTTCACACTTCTCGAAATCTATTACCTTGTTCCCTATTGCCCGCTCCAATGCCTTATCCATTGCCTTTATGATGGATTCTTGCACATTTTTATATCGATTGATAAAATCCTGTCTTATAGATACCATATCTCCTTCTTTAATACTCATATTTTCTTACGTATTTATATGTTATTTTATTACTCAACCAAGCCAACGAGCAAGGGCTGCGCCTTGTCTTCCCCGACCGCCTACCCATATACGCCGGCTCCACCGGTAACGCCACCCATGACATCTTGGATGTTTCTCCCGTAAATCTGATAGTGATTGCCATAGCTCTCAAATGTTAGTTGATATCTGTTTAATCCCATCCTAATTGTCTCGCAACACCCTCCATCTCGCTATATGCGATCCTATGACATCCAGCAACCAATATATCATTCTTATAGCTATTGATCTTCCATTTGTGACCGGTTGTATCCAATACCATATCGTGTTGGAATTTACTGCCATTATGGAAGAACTTTATCAATTTCCAAAGTCTCTCAGCCTCAGCTCGTCCTATCTTGATATTCTTACTAGTCTCAATTATGCCATTCTTGATGCGAAGCCATACGTTAGGCTGGTCATCCTCCAAATAATAATGTAGATATAATTCCAGAATCTTGCCAGACTTCCACATCTCGATCTGTTCTTCAAATTTTTTCTTGCGATCTTCTTTTTCTTTTCTTCTTTTTTTCAAAAATTAAAGCCTCTTTTTTCGCCTGACTATCTTTCCATCTCTGACATCTGGCCACATACTTAGCCCACGTTCCTTCACCACAAATCTCATCTACTATCACATTGGTCGTCCCTAAAGTTTCTAACGCTTGATGATTTAGCAATACCTCAAACACACGCTTTAACTCATGGACATATTCACTTTTAATCTTATCCGATTCATAAGATAACGCATGTTTAGTTCCAATCCAGTTGTTTGCGCTCTTTTTAAGAAGGCTCTCGGGGGTACCCATATTAAAGAACTCAATATAATCCATTAGACTTCTAAATACTCCCCAAACATCCCTATAAGACAGGCTTGTTCTGACCTTCTTGTATTTCTCGATAACCTCTTTGATAAGCTCCAATCGACTGGTGATAAAAGCCATGCTACCATCATCAGACATATTATATCCAACAGAAAATACCTTTGAACCAGTTGGTATTGCACTACGAACACAACGTTGATGGTTTACAGGTAGAAGAAGAATAATACTCATCGTTAAGCAAATACGCCTTTTCACCACACTTATTTCTTACGATTCTTCCAACCTCAAAATGATAACCATAAGAATAAATACTTCTACCTTCAAAGAAAAGATTACTACCTTTCCCGGATTCTTTCTTTTCATTTGCCCATAAGTGAGCGACCATAGAGTTGTTCATATCAATATTTTTTTTGTTATACAACTACAGATTAATAATACGATATACGTTCATTACATCCGACATCTTGAATTTATCAACATCCGTATTCTCAACATCATATGTATATGAGTCAAACAAATTACTTACTGCGTTTAACCAATCATCATCTGTCGGTTCTTCTACCTCATCCATACAATCATACACATCCCAGTAATTCATGAGGATACCTTTGTACGCTATTTTCGGATCAGCGTATTCTCCTCTTGACATAAAGCAGATGTTTTTGCCGACTTCGTTGCCGGCAACTATCTTTTTGTAATCTTCTATAATTTTGTTCATTTTATGATCTCAAATTTAATTCCTTCCGGAAGTCGGGAGCGATCTACGTTATTTACGAAATCATCAAACTCTTCCTGTGTGATTTTCTTTTCATAATCATTCCAGTTGAAAGATAAAGTGTTTGAGTGAGGGTAATATATCACATTATCGGTTAACAATCCATAATCAAGTACACAGAGCATTATCTTTTTATCTGTTTCCGCTTTCCTGATTATCTTATCGTATTGCTCACAAATTTCAGTACGCTTTTTCAACATCTTTGCCTTATGAGCCTCCTCCCTACGTTTTTCGATATTTTCTGCGGAATAATACCCGGTTTTAATGTGCTCTTCAATAAGCAAACGCTCCTCGTCCGTTAATATCAAAGTAAATCTTTCCTTTTCTGGCGTATATGGATTTACCCATTTCTTGCTACACAGGTCTTCAAGTTCAACAAGAAGCTTGTCTGATTCTCTTTTCCATCTATCCACGATCCCAAGATTGAAAAGCAGATACTTGAAATACATTTTATCATCCACCGCCTCGGACAACTTGGAATATTCCTTGTCTGATATACGTAAATATTCAATAGCTACAGACTTATCGCTATTCTTTATGTAATACGTGCCATTTTCCACCGGATACATAGGAGCACCATAATGGTTACAGCAATGTAATGGTATGAATTTTGCCAATTCTGGAACATACTCCGCAATTTCATCGTGACAGCAACCTCCCATATACTCCTCATATCGTCCATATTTGTTTTTTTGTCTGATATCGGCAGTTATGCTCCAGTCGCACATATTGTTATGACAATCATCATCTAAAGATATAGTGACTATTATTCTATATTCTTCTCCGTCTTCTTTAAGATAATTTGTTTGCTTATAAATTAGCTTGTTTGCAGTTTCCATATCATTTTAGTTTAATCATTATACTTGTGAAAAATAAAATCCGCACATTCTCCGGGGAATGTTCCTGCGTCATTATACTGGTAGAATCCTTGTGTTTCCAAATCTACATCTACCGGATAACCTTCTGCTGCTTCCAAGAAGCGTTTAATTTCCTTACATTCTTCATCCGTTAATCCAGTGTAATCATCATTGATTAACGGGCAAGCCCAATAAATCGGAAGCCTGTATCTTATTACCTCTATATTCATAATCTCATCAATTTACAATGTGAATTTTCAAATACGGGAACCATTCCATGCGCCCTGAAATACTCGGTCGCTATTTTAAAAGCGTACAAGGCAGGTCTTTCCTGGATATTTCGTGTTGTCTCATAAAGAGATATTGGCTGGCAAACATAGAATTTCTCATTACCAAGACACCCAAAAACACCATCCAAATAACTTTCATCACAATTAGTGCCTCCTAGCATCAACAAATCACATCCTGTCTTTCGTGTTCCGAGAATAAATGTCTTGTTCTTGTTTTCCGGAAGCATGAATATTTCCTTATCAATCTTAAACCAGTCAATCTGGCAACTCTCTACATCACGGCGAACAATCTCGTCAATCTCACGGGCATATTCTTCTTGTGTTTTCATGCTATTTCATTTAATGGTCCAACATAAACATCTCCATCTTCATAATAAAGTCGATCTTCATACTGATTATGATGAAGCTCCTCACGTATCGCATCTTCATCGTCAGCCCAATGTTCATATTCCTCATGCCAAGCCTTGAAAAAATTATTATAACATTTTTCTATTAAATCCTCTAAAGAGAAATCCTCCGGGTAAGTACACCAAGTATCGTAATAATCAATTATTGGTTTAAGAAGATAATAATCATAACACATCCCTGTTAATGGACAATTGTCTTCGTATCCCAATATTACCCGACTGCGTCTGCACTTGTAAGTATATTTCCCATCTATATATTTACCTATAGAATAATATTTACCTTTCGTGATATGTGGCATAATGTTGTTATTGATATACCTGAACAATAATTTACCGCATAGATTCTCAGGGAATATATCACGATGATAATCTGTAGGATGTTCATAAATAGGATCCTTGTATTTAAACTCATAACTAAAATCATATCTCTCGTATCCAACTTCCCAACCATAAACCCTAGTATCTGTCATATCCTCAAAGGCTTTCATCGACTCTTGATAGTCTATACTATAAGCATCCATACATTGCTCCATTACATTCCAGCGCTCACGCTCTATGATCCTTTCTTGTGAATCTTTTGACAGTTCATCAAACTTATACACTTTTAATACAATCTCTTTCATAATTCCTCCTCTTTTAATATAACTAGATCCCTAATGTCAATCGAATGACATACGTACCTCCTTATGTTCACGTTTAGAGATATGATTGTGGCTATTCTCACGAACCACCACAATCCAGATTCAGATATCATTCATCCTTTATCTTTACGAATGGGTTTTCTACATAAAACTCCACTACATCCTTAGATTTTATAGATGTCACTATACCGATGGTATCCACAAATCCATCTGTCTCATCCATTGTCAAATCTTCTATTTTATCTCCCGGCAGAAAACAAAGATTATAGTCTTGATCAATATACATAATCATCTTTAACCTAACCATGTCATCAATGACGCCTTTCATTCTCTCCACAACATCTAATTGATCATCAGTAAGCATTAATTTACTTTTTGAAGATTTTACTAATCTCATGTCTCCATTCTTGTCAACTACAGTCAAGTCATTGAATTTATACACATCTTCACATGTTCTGTAATATGTTTCCTTACAATAAATTTTTCCTTTATTATCTATTTCAACATCAAAACATTCCAACTTACACTTGACAGCTCTTCCGTTTTTGTATTTCCACACATCACCTATTGGAGCGAATCCGTATAATGACTTAAAAACATCATATATTGATAGTTTTGTCTTAGGGATGCTCTTATCCTTTTTAAAACATTCTTCGGACGAATAAAATAATTTCCCATCTAATGTCTTCTCAGCCCTACATCCTCCCCATGTTCCTACATATCTAACTACTCCATATGTAAAACTGATCAAGATTTTATCAATCTCAAACCACTTTAATTTTCCTGACATATCGTCAAAAAGATATCCACTCTCTAGATAAACCGATAAATGCTCTCTTATTCCCATAACAATTTATTTTTTAATTAAACAACATCATTTGCCTTGATCGCTATCAGTCTCAATACTCCTCTAAGTATCATGGTTTTCATGATACAACTCATAATATTACATTGAACTTCTCATTTAAACTATCTAAAGCTCTTTGATACTCCTCTTCCTTGTCGAACTTAATTTGAGTACTGTTCTCCAAACCAAAGGACAGGGTGAAGGATATAACCCAGCCCGATCCGTCCACGGCCTGCCCCTTGGGTCCCCACGACATCACCTGCTTCTTGGATATATACCAATTTCCTATCTGCACGAAGTCAGGATAGTTGTTAGTCAAATACCTTATCTGGATATTCAAACAATCGAAATTATCAAAAGAAATTATGTGATATTTGCTCCTTATCCGTATCTTCGGAAACGGATTGTTCCCGTAATATGCGGCGAATGCCGACACCACGGACATAGGATACCTTACGCCTTTTATTATCACCCATTTTATATACAATACCTCCTTATATTAAACTATTTAATATAAATTCATCTTCCTCCGTTCTCTCATTCATAGGCTTATTTTGTACCGTTTTGACAAGATCAAGCACCTCATCCCAAGTCCTTTCTGATAGCGTCCCATTATTTATGCCACAACACCTACATCCACTAGAAAATACCGGTATCATACTTCCATCACACATCCTAACGAATTTATATCCTACATATTCATTGCATAAGAAACATCTTCTTACTGGGATAAACCTTATTCTACCTCTATTAATGATACTTATTAATACCTCACGATCCATATTATTCCCTTAATTTACGTTTAACCTCCTTAATATATTTAGGGGAATGTAATCCCCTATGCAATCTTATAGCCCGATCTATATCCTTTTTAGGATTATGATGAGATTGATATATCTCGAACATTTCCCTAGCCTTGACAGGATTCGTTCGATCATCGTATCTATACCGCTTTTTCTGCCGTTTGAGGCGTAATATCCTATTAACCTCATCAACGTATACCCTTTTCATTTGCCATCTTCCTAAAGCCCCGGATAAGGCGTTATACGCTCGATCGTCATTCCTTGACTCCACGAAAGACAGGGCGGCCGCCAGCTTATCCCATACCCGTGCCTCGATCACGGCCGGCTTCGGGGCGAGGGGCATGCCACCGCTCCCTTTTGGCGGTGTCAGTATCACCATAGCCATCATAAGCAAGTATCTTGTCATATCTTATCCATATCAAAATTATTATTCACGATCTTATCACCTATGTTAATTTCCCCCATATCCAAGATATTTATATTATTTATTATACTCCTTACCCAAAAAGAGGATATAATAGCAGAATATTATGATATTAAGACATAAACCTGTCTATTACCATACTGCCATATTTATCCTCCGTCCAATACCATTCGTATCAGTACACAACTTTTATTATTATGGTCATAAATACACTCAATCATCCCTTTTTCAAACCGCTATCGCCATTAAGATTATCAGCTATACCCAATATCTTCGAAATAAGAGCCTTTTTAGGCTTATATTCGTCATTTATGCTTATAACCGAGTAGTTATATACCACTCCTTCTTTCGAGACCTCCACGCCCACGTATTTAGGCGCAACGGCATCCCTATGCAACACGATAAACGGGTTTTTACCGTCCAGATCATTTATCAACTGGTTAAACTGCCGTCTCGTCATCTGATAGTGATATTATTTCCATGTTATAAATGCGATCTCTCTTTACCCTTATCTTCTCGCATAGCTCATCGAAGCACCCATCTTCTTCTAGCTTATCAACATAATATGATACACTTGATTTAGAGCTTCCTTGAAGATATATATATCCTCTTATATTCCTTGAGAAAAAATTAGGTAAGACCATCTTTTGTCTCTTATCCTTATTATCCATATAAGATATGACAACAACCCATAATTCTGGTTCCCGTTCTTTTACCGATAACATAAGATCGAGACCCGATTGACCATTGATATTCCTCCTGCCAGTTTCGTTATAACGAAGAATAATATAATCATCCGCTTTATCATCCTCAATCATCACGACCATAGGACTATTACCCTTCCCATTATCACATAATACTCTTGCCTCTTTTCCGTTACGTAGATATACCTTATCGTAATCTCCGTTTTTGTATATCTCGAAATCAAACTCTATTACCATTTTATTTCCTCCTATTGATATATTGTTGCGTACGTCCTTCCTCTATCTTTTCGAAATAGAACTTATTCCCGTATAACCTTGTAAAACAGATGTTATACCCGAAATGCTTCGCACGTCTGATTTGCGCATAACCTCTACTGATGTCCTTATCATCAATCAGCGTAAAAAAACAATGTGATCCTACTTCTGTATTCAAAACCAAATTTTCCCAATCTTTTACCTCCATATCAAATCTCCTTAAATAATTTTTTGTTAT
>QALN01000013.1 GCA_003150615.1 Flavobacteriales bacterium
TCCTGTCTCTTATACACATCTGTCCCATCACGCAAATCCCAAATCTCCCTCGAAATTCCCACGAAAACCCAAGACCTCCCGCTACTTTGTTCCACGTGGAACGCTGATTTAGTCTAGGATATCGAGGTCCTTGTTCTTGATTGCCTTATATACTTGCCTAATACAATGTATTGATAATAAAACCAATAAAGAAACTATGATTATAGGCAGAGCGTCGCCCGTAGCTATAACGTACCGCCCCAACTCAAACGCCATATACCCACAAAACAAGGTGAGTACGAAATATATAAATACACCCATAAAAATATACAATAAGTAACCACGATTTTAAAATTGAACGCAAATAATACAATTAATTGAGTATCAATAAAATAATATATATCAACCCCTAGAGCTACCTCTAAGGAAAGACAAGCCTAGATATAGATAAAAAATATACAATAAGTACCGCCTATTATATACCTTTTAGGATCGATTCAAGCGCAAATCCATGCATAAGGGTACAATTCACCCGTCCGTATGGATATAGATATATACAAAATAACACATAATAAAGTATTTTACTTACACATTTATAATTAAGGCTTAAAATTTACCGCCTCAACACTTTTATGTGTAAGCAAAACATATGGTTATGCTATTATTTTGTAAAATTAGGCACAAAAAAGCCCTCCCGTCTTATATCACTACAATACGGAAGGGCACAAACTTTAAAATCAAATAAAAACAAACGATCTATTGTCGCAATTTGTTCGCCATGTAACTAACACGTTTCCGCCTACATTTATCAGATTCCCTACTGCAATCTAATTTATTAGACTTGTATAGTTCTTTGGTAAGCTCAATATAAAACTCAATTTGAGACTTTCTTATAGCTTCTAAAGCCTTTTCTTTTTGAATAGATAGTTTCCTATTCAAATTATCAAATTTCTTTTTGTACATAATATATTCATTTAATTACACCAATAAGAATACGGCACGGCTATGAAGGCACAAAGCCGCCGTTATCAATACAACCAGCCGGACACACCACACCCGCCCGTATCCATTGGATTGTCCCTTTGCTCCGACTGAACGAGGCCAAATACGTACATACGTCACCCGTGATACGTACCGACAAGGCGTATTAAGTACGTCAATTTAACCGCACTAAATACCCTTGTAAGGGTTGTTGTTTTATAATAACATACGACACTATAGTAATTAAGCCACCTATAATATCATTGCTTTGATATATTGGCACGGAAACAACCCCGTAATACACTTGATATGCGCTACTCTCACAACATACCACCATACACCCTATACATGCGTATATACACCAATATATCCCGTGTTTTTACACGGCCTACTAGGTTGACCTAGCGTGCTTACCGGATTGATATAGATCTAAAGATAACGGCACTATCCTGGACTAGGATAGTACCTAAACCACATTGTTAAGCGGCGGCCTATCTATTACAGGCTCTCGATACCCTAACGACCTGTAATATATCTATACCAAAATATCAAATATCTTACCTGTTTAGCGAGATCAGTAGCGCGACGGGAACGCACAGATATGCTACCATAACGCCCCTATATACAAATGATATAGGGGCTAATTATTTGCTACCTTTCGTTTTTTGGATGTGTTAAGTAGTATGTAACGCATTTCGCAATGAGACTAAACGTATACCGTTTGATAGGTACAGCACACTTTACAATACGTTTGTCTGATCCGTTAAACATTTCATAATATACACCCCCTTCATATTCTACAGGCTCGTTATATCCAAAGCGTTTATGTGCTTTGCCTGTTATCGATATTTCTGTTACCTTATCCTCGGATAATTTTATGTTTTTATCTTGATCCTGTTTATCGAGATATACTCTTTCGATCTCCTTGTAGGCGCAAAAGGTTTCATCTACACGTGGTAATATCTCTTTACAAAGCTGTATTACAATTTCCTTGTCCTTAGCCAAAGCAATCAAAGCTGGTGCTACAGTTTTGTCTACTTTAATATCGTTATCCTTGAGTATTTCGTTGATTTCTTTGCCAGATTTAAAAAGCTGACACCAAGCCTTGACGGCGCCTGTTAATGTTTTTTCACTTGCTTTCTTAACTTCATTCTGGACTTTGTTAACATCTTTACTTGTCATTAGATTTACCCATACCTTTGGGGTTTGTATTGGCATCTGGTACGCCTGTTTGTTAATATTGTTATCTTACAGGGGCAAATATACGGAGTATTTTATCACTAAACAAATATTATGCAATAAAAATTCAACGATTATATATAATAAAACTAATCAAATGTAAATGTATATTAAAATATTGGTTTATATCATTGATAATCAACAATTTAAATTAAAAATAAGCATTCCTTTTTAGGCTGGCTGGTCGTTTGCCGTCCTATTTTTTGATTTCTGCGGGTTAGGGGGGGGTGGACCCAAAAAACGGCAGCCCGGCCGGGTCGATTTCGGGGAGGTGGTCCGTCCCGCATATCCCCGCATATCCCCTCATATCCCTACATGTCCGTCATCCCAACATATCCCAAATTTTATTATATTTGCGACATAATTAAAATATAAAATATTATGAATAAAGAAGTTAAATACATGGGGGGGGGGTATTTTAACCCTCAGATAAGGAGGGGGGTATGTTTAGGCGCAGGACTTCTTCTCCCGGTAAGATCCACTACCGTATTAATATAAACAAGAATATGTGTCTTAGCTTTGTAGATATATATATTGATGGGAATCCATATCAATCTGGTTTTAACGGATCTTATATTGATGTATATCGCGATAAGAAAATAAAAACTATAAGCATAAGTGGACAGATATCATATCTAAATCCGAAAAATGAGTACAATATTATTTTGGGCATAAGTGGAGGTATTATAGAGGGACCCCTTACGTATCAATATAATTCGGGTATGCATTGCGAGTTGGCTAATAAGGTGATATACGGGAATAGGATAACTAATTTTGCTCCTGTAACGGTGATAAAAGATCCTGGGAAGATCATTAATTTCACTTACAGAACTGAATTACAGACTCAGGTTTTAGATGAAAGTTATGTAGCTTGGGATGGTGATTATGTATTAAACGATAATTGTATAGTAACTGATCTTTGTTCGGGATGTGAATCTTATGCCTATGGGAAAAGTTCTCATGGTAACTATCGAGTAACGGTAAGGATAGTGTAATCCCAAGGGAAGGAGGGAGACCTCGTCCTTCCGGGCCTCCCCCGCCCTACCACCGCCTCCCGTTCTTTTTGGCTTCTCAGGTATTATCTTTGACCGGATATCAAAAATTCATATCTTTGGAACAAAACTAAAATCATGTTTAGAGACATACAAGCCGTAGGAGTTGATGCGGCTATACGGACGCAGAGCAGCCGGGTTGCCGGTTGTGTTGAAGCGTCTAAAATGGAGTAGGATATCTTAGAATATTTTTATGAAATTTACAACTATGATAAATGAGATATCAGCGTTATTCGTGATGATATTCACGTCAGGGATGATGTTTGTCATGCCGATATTAGATATAGGGTATAATGATATCCTTGTCATAATAGGATTCGGGATACTACTATCTTTTATGTTAACCATAATCCCGATCTTGCTTTCTTACGATATAAGGGATGAGATCATTGAGTTGATTGAGGATATGGACAGCCAGATCGTGGTAGACACTTCGGTATATAAAACGAACCTGCCCTAAGTAATTCCTAGGGCAGATATTAATCAATTTGACTTCAAATATGATTCTATTCTATCAGCGGCCTCATTAGGCGTATGTCCATCCCATTCCCATGCCGTATCAAGTTCAGGGATATTAAACAACTCCCAATGCCGGTTCTCATAATGATTGGATATCTGTCCAGTTGGCAGTTCTGCCATTACGATAAACCACCCTCCGCCGAAACATTCCTCACCATCATAATGCCTATGAGATTTACAGACCTTTATATCGCCTTTCTTAGCAAGCTCATTAAAGAAAGCTGCGTTATAAAGCATACGATACCTATATAGTTCGTCAAAGGTATGATATCCGTCGGATACGTTACCCATATCATCCTCGGATGGATCATCAACCCTCTCATATATTTTATTAAACAGATCTTCTTTACACGTATAAATATTACCAGTTTCATCCTTGACAATATAATCTCCAATACTTACTTCGGTATAAAATTGTTCGTTTAATCTCACATAGCATACAGGAAAACAGTATAGATTAAAGTATCTTGCTTTGCCTATTTCAATGATACTTATTTTAGATATATCATCAACCAAATTCTTGACCTCGTCAACATTAAGGCCATTCCATCTTACAGCTTCTATTGATAATAATTTATTTTTATACTTACCCATAATTATTAAAATTATTTTCTTTTAATATATTTATCTATCAGATCTATTGATAGTTTAGCTCCCAGCTCCTCCTCCAACAGGTTAAGGTAGTTCCGATGCAGGCATCCTCCCCGCTCCACCTCCCTAAAGCCGGCCCCGTCCCGGATCCTGACCAGCCCTTTCTTTGGATCCATGTCGATCAGGTCTCGAAGCTCGTTCATGTTCTTAAACCTGTTTTCTATTATCTTAAATACATCGATCTTAGGTTTCTTATCCTTATCCTTGGACTTTATCTTAACTCTTCCACTCATGTTAATTATCCAGTAATTTTACATGTAATATGATTCATATTATTATTGCCGCAATAAGCGCACATAGATACATAAGGAGAATACACTCTTCCACATATCGGACATCTCCATCCATACATAACAGGATTTGTTTGTTTGTCAATTTCTTTCAAGCCTTCATTAGTAGTGGATGATGTATTTTTGTTTTCCATATCATTCGTTATTTATCTTATCTGTACTTCCAAATCCATTATCCCCTCTATCAGACTTTCCAAGATCTTCTAATGACTTCACTTCTTCCCATACGATACGTTCCCTTCTACGAATAAGAAGTTGTGCTACTTTACCACCGACATTACAATAATAAGGACTATGTCTATCCATTTTTCTGTGAACTATTATAATCTCCCCGCTATATCCTTCATCAATAGTAGCAGGGGCGTTTTGCATAATTAGCTCGCTATTAGTAAAACCACTACGTGGACGGATTTCCATCTCATAATCTTCAGGTAGTGCTACATGTACACCAGTATGATATATGATTCTTCCATTATCAAGTTCTATATCCTTAACGAACAAATCCATACAAGCATCCTGTTTATGAGCGTATTCAGGTAGCTTAGCCCCCTCTTCTAGCCATATCTTGACCTTACACGTATCTATACCATCAAGTAACTCAACTGCCTCTTTATAGCTCATAGGTTGTTCTGAGGCTAATGAAATGGCTCTTGCCAATACATTTTTAATCTTACTCATCGTATCTTGTTTTTAAATTCCTTTCCTTTCGGACATTGTAATTTACATTCCTCGCCACAAGCGGAACAGTTGGGTCTCATTCCGGGTACCCCTCTTCCCCCGTACGGCCAGTAGGCGTAATCGCAGACGCTCCAGAACGCCTCCATCGCCTTGATCTTGGCATCGACGGTTATCTTCTCCTTCACCTTTTTCATGCTCTTCCTGAACTCATCTTTCATATCCTTCCCTTCTATCTGTCTGGCCTTACGTCTCTCGTTCCACCAATTGTAGTAGAATTTGTCTGCCATCTTATAAGCTTCGGGGTCAAATTTATCACGATGCAGGACAGGTGCGTCCTTGATCTTTCTCAAATTCCTGCCACAAACATAAGCAAGCCCGGCGTACGGAGGTATGTCCTTAGGATCAACCAACCCATCCGGCACGCAGTAGTAGAAGTAATTGGGGCGGCCGTACCTAGTCCAGCCTCCGGCCTCGTACAGGGCTTGCCTTCTAACCTCGAACCAGCCTTGCATTACTTGGTGCTTTTCCTGTTTCTCGAAATCCTTGTTATAGTCATCTAACGAGATTTTTACCTCAACTTCATAAGCGTACATAGATCTGGTTATAGCCAGATAATCGGACTCCCAGTTATATACATACAGGTTATTTATCACCCATTTAGGAGATACCAAGAACTTTCTGTTCAGGATATCCAATATCCCTCTTTCAGTGTACTCAGTACCTTTATTTGATTGCCGTGTTCCCATCTCCAGTAAGAGGATTATTCCTATATCCTACCGCCATTATAGCGTTACCTATCAACATTCTCAACTTATCCATATCTTTATCATGGAACGAGAAAGCGGTTAGGATATGGCCATTGGTCTTATCATAAGATTTTATCATCAACACAGCCACATACTCACCCATCATCTTACCATTCATGATATCAAGATCAATTATGCCGTGATCTATTAGATCAACCACATCCCATCCTAATGGCAGGTACTTTTTTATTTGATTAATGTCCATTCCAAATAGTTATTATAAAAAGGAGGGTCGTGCTACCCTCCTATAGATTACACACGAAAAATAGAACTGAAAGCGATCCCAAGCACGTAGGATTTTATTGATTCCCGTAGGCTGTCTACCGGTTATCGTTAATTACCGACCTACGGGAATATGTTTAATAAAACACCATGTGGGGAGTGGGGGAATCGAACCCTTATCCACGCTACGATTAGGAATCGTAAATTCTATCCATTAAATTAACTCCCCTTTATTCAAATATCCATATTAAAACAATATTTTAGCGAATCCGGCTGGAATCGAACCAGCATCTCCAATATTATGGCGATCATCCAATAATCCTCGGATCCATATGCCCCGATCCTCCCGGACAAGGACATCAAACAAAATCTAAACTCTAAATCTAATGACAAACTCTATTAATCCAACTGTGGACCCGGCCGGACTTGAACCGACAACCTGCTGGTTATGAGCCAGATGATCCAACCAATTGATCTACGGGTCCTAAATATACCACATCGTCTTTCACAAGAGGATGTGGAACGGAATTTCTCGAAAATTATATAGTATTATGAAATTATTGTCCAACATTCTAGCATATAGCACCAATCCTCGAACGGGAATGTCTCTATACCTGACCTACCCCATTCCGTCCCCCAACTGTTCTGTAGGACGAAGCCGGCCTTGTCCCATCCGGTGAGGATAACGGCATGACCTCCCAAGTTCTGTCCTTGGCCTTGCCAGAATCGATTACCATAATTATAGCAATACAGACCTATAACCAGAGGACCATTCAGCATCAACGCCACTTTAGCTGATACCGGATCTATGATCCTAGCGTAACTGTTTATTTTCTCCCCATCTACGCCTACGTTCTTGATAGACTTGATAGCGTCACGAAGAACCATACCGTCCTGGTCCTTATCCTCTCTCAGATCATATATATCGTAAGGAGATATTTTAGCTGGTCTTTTGATATCCTTTATAGCTTTTCTCCAGTTAAGGATCTCAGCCAGGCTTACGGCTGCGCAAATAGGGGAAGAACCTTGATCTACCACGCTATCGACATTATTGATCTTATACTCATCAGGAACAGCCTCATGTTGCATATTCATGATAGCGTCCCTATCATCCGCTGGTGATGGTATGTAACCTAGTCCGTAACTCATTTTTTATCTTTTTTATGATAGTCTATTATCTTGATATTAAACGTATCGGATCTTTGCCTAACCTGTATTGACCCTCTAGCTTTTCCCTTGGCGTCGTACAGGGCGGTGAAACCAAAGTTATCGACCCGGCCGTCATCCAGCGTAAACATCCACTCCTTCCATTGGCCCATCACGGTCCCGGAAGATACTATGGAATCCACCACATAAGATATATCAGTAGTATCGTACTCCGTATAATAGGTTCTAGATGTACTACATCCGACAGCCGCTAAGGTAAATAACGTTACCAAGAAAAACAAGATTCTATTCATCTTTCTTAGTTTTTTTACGTTTTTTAGATTTCTTCTTCTCCTCAGTTTTATTCTCGACATTTACGTCATTTCCGGCATCGGTACCAGTAACCTCAGAGATATTATTTTCAGGTATATCGATATGACCTGAATTAGGGTCCATCTTATCCTCCTCGACAATAACCTCATCAGACACATCACCATCTAAAGCCTCAGGATCAATATGATTTTCCAGATACTGGATACGATCTGACATAGCCTTATTTTGCTCCTCTATTTCCTTGTACCTTCTTCTAGCCTCATCGAGTAATTTAGATGATAGTTTATGTTTCTTCTCGATATCCATATAAGCCCTTTTAAGAGTCTCTTTCTCTTTCACCGACTCATTATATAGCTCTCTTGATTTACTAAGCTCATTACCCATCTTAACGATATGAGAATCCTTGGAATCTATATCCATATCAAGAGAATCCACAAGTGTATTAAGATATCTTTCTTTTTCCTTCAATTCCGTTATCTTACTACGAGCATCCTCATAATTTCTTTTTAATCTACTTGAATAACTAATAGCCTCATCAAGATCTTTTTTTAGAGTATTTATATAACTACTCTTTACTATCTTCAATCCGAACATCTTTATTACTGTTATAAGTTCTACGAATATCGGCCTTTATCTTGCCGACTATAATTAACTCAGCTATATGCTTATCTTTCTCGACTATAGCTATATCCTTACGGACATTAGTGACTCTGATCGTAATATTCTCGTTATTAGAGAAAACGAACGGTGATCCTACCAAAGTGAGGCCTGTATCGTTGGTGAACGATGGCAGCATCATAACCATCCCGACAGTATCATCCGGGAACGACGCCGATATGCCTGTGTCTATATCAAGAACATCACCTTGACCCAACGGGAAGGCATTACCTTGCTTGATAGGAATATCCTTTCCCAATGAGTTCCATGCCTTAGAGAATTTTAAAGAGTTGAGAAAAATTTTACCATCTTTCTCAACTATCCCTACCATTGGATCGCAATTCATGTGAACCTCATCAAGCTTATCATCCGGTTTTTCCTCAAATTCGTCAAGATCTCTGGTTGATGTAAATGACTTACTCTCCAGAAGTTTTTTGATATCTTCAATCGTAGCCATACTATAATTTTATTATTAAATAAACGATCTTCAATCCTAACTTCAAATCAGATGTCTTTTCGAACATCTCCCTAAGAGGTAAGATAGTAGCGTCAAGATCTGACGCTACCCATTCTCCATCCTTATAATACATATTCTTTTCCTCGGAATACGCTACACAAGGTCGATGCCCTAAGTTCTTCATAACCGTATCTACCTTATTTTGGGTAGGCATCGAGACACGGTTCACTTTAGTAGATATATTAAAATTACTTTCCATTAAATTATTCATTTTCAATTAGTTAATCAAAAAGGTAGGTCACTATCGTCTCCAAAAGGAGGATATTGAGGAGGTTGTTGCTGACCTCCAAAAGAAGGAGCTTGGGCTGTCTGAGGCGGAGCCTGCCGGTATGATGGAGGAGGCGTCTGCGGCTGGGATTGCGGCTGATATGACAGTGGGGGCGTTTGCGTTGTAGCCTCACCAGCGTTGTTTTGGCTTGCCGACTGAACGGGTTTCACACCATCTGTCTTAATACTTTGAATATACTTATTAAGCACTTGATAGGCAAAAGCATCTTGAGCCGTATAATCAAACTTCTTATTCCCCATTATATCAGTACTCTCAACTCTGTCAGGCCATCCATTCTGACCATTCTTATAATATTGCTGTATAAGTTCATCCCTTCCATCAGGAGTTTCCCTAGCATATGAGATAAAAAAATTACCCGGGGCATATTGATCTCCTTTCCTAGCGTGAGCTGGATTGATTACCACCTTACGCTTTAAATCAATATTAGGCAAGTATCTCACCAATGACTTAACATAATTATTAATACCTCCTTTTTGAGTCATCAAAGGAACATTTATAATATAGTTTCCTTCGTCATCGCTTATTTTTATAGCTACGTATTTAGTTTTTGCCCCGTTATAGTCAACCTCCCTTATCTCAATATCTGATAAATATCCCTCTATACCATTCCAAAATACTTTCCAATAAGATACAGCCCCGGTCTTATCATTCACATGTTCCTCATAACCTTCTTTAGGCTCCTTGGATGATTGATAAAGAACTCCACCACCACTTATCTTAAAGTAGTGATTATTAGATCCTAGCGAATTTTCACGAACTCCCATATTATATATATTTAAAAATTAAACAATAATTGATGATGATAAGAAATACTCATTCTTATTATTTTCCCCATAAATCTTATTAAAATGAGATTTATGGTCATGCTCGATAACTATCCTATTATATGATATGTTTTTAACTATACCAAGATACCTACCACATAGCACATCGCATATAATATCATTACCGTTATGCGATAAAGCCGTAAGCCTTTCCTTACAAGATCTTCCAGACATAGGGTTCTCTGACATAATACCGCATCCTTTTTCAGTGAATATCAATCTACAATGATCGAACTCATTTACCTTGATATTATTCTGGAGGGCCTGGACGAGTAGATCCTTATCAAAGACATAGGTACTTGTTTTGACAAAATGCTCGTCCACGAACCTCCAGTTAGGATAATTACCGTCAAAGTGAATCTCATACATATCCATATCAGGGGTAGAGAAGTAAGTCCTAGTATCATCTACTTTGATAGACAACGTATCTAATGACTTATTTATATGTTTATCAAGTAATAAAGAGGAGGCGTTTGATACCGGGATAAATACCTTCTCTACCTTATCCTGATTAGGGATAAAATACCTGTAAATAGTATTCCTGTCAGTACTTACTATATTAATATTAATATCATCAATATCAATGACCACATTCTCTATGCAAGGATAAAGCTCGTTGATCTCCGTATAATTACTGGCCTTGTTAAGGACCGATACATAATCATTCATCTTAACATTAATACCTCCATCAGGGATATTATATACCATAGGGAAAGTATTTACGTCAAAGGCCGGACAGCTATACTCACCAGAGGCGTAGTATATAGTAATACTGTCCTTCTTATCGGAAAGCACGATCTTAATCTCACCATTCTTCTGTTTTTTTACAAACCTTATGAAAGAGCTTGCCTCTACCAAGAAAGAGAAGTTAGAATCAGACTCCACTTCCAGCTTCTCTATAACACATACCTTGGCGTTTACGGAAGTAATATAAGCTAGACTATTGATGATATCTATCTTAATATTCTTATAGAGTGAATTAGATCCGGCATTTTTAACAACCAATTCTAATTTACTTAACTTCTCATTCAATGATTTCGACAAGCACTTAAATAACATAATGAACAACCTTTATATTACATTGCAAATATAATCATAATTATATTAATTAAAATACAACAAACGCTTAATAGTATTAAAATAACTTAAACTTACGTCTGATATACTCGGCTATAAGCGTAGCATCGCACATTCCATCTTGTATTTTGGTAGGTTGAACTCCTTTACCTGACCATGGTTTTACGAAAGACACCAAAGGGAAAAGGCGTATGGCGCATCGGATGGAGGTAGCTTTCGTATCCAGCTTAGCCGCCGTATACACCCGATCGGCTGTCGTATGAAGCTCCTTCTGCCAGGTTTTTGGCTGTACCTCCTCGAACATGAACCTGACGTCCGGATGCGAGTGGTATCGCTCCATCATCTCCACCATCATAGCGAAGAGCGCGTTTGGTTCCCGGCGCCGTCCGCCGAAGGTGAAGTTGCTGGCGGCTGAGCTGTTGTGGATGCTGTGGACGTCCTCGACGGCGATCGCCAGCGTTCCCCCACCTTCTTCTTGGATTTTATCCGCTGCGTCAAGGAAGAAACTTGATATGGCCCTAAGATCTATATCCCCTTTAGCTGATATCCTTGGTGTCATGATTACCTTAATCTCTCCGTTCTCCGGGATCATAGACAATCCTCCGGTATCTATACCCGGATCTATACCTATCACCGCATTCATATTTTTAAGGTATATAATGAGTTAAAATCCTTCGGTCTAAACACCTGTATAGAGTTATCTGGATACAGACCTATATAATAACCGTAAAAAGCCCGTAAAACGCCATTTTCTAGTATTATATCCAAAGCCTTTACCTTATTACCATCAACCATAACATCAACCTCATCAGTCTTGTTAGATATCTTATCGAACCATTCAGGTATAGGATCAATACCGTACCTGAATGCGTTTATCGTTGATTTTATCGAGATATATGTTCCCATATTAGATAAGATTACAATCGTCTCGTTTAACAACCTTAAAATCGCCATTTCTAAGTAATATCGCTACATCAGATCTCGTATATGTGAGAGGCGTATACGATACCAAATGATAAGAAGCCTGTCCTGTCGCTGGTCGAACCGGTCTTAATACGGCTATGGCTATATCGCCGCCAAGTTCCGTACCACCGGTGACACCCTGTAGGCACATGTATATGAATCCCTCATACTCATATCTCTTCCCGATAAATTCACTCATGGGAATACCTACGAACAGATAGTTCTTTACATCCCCCTTCTTAACCTCGACAGCGTTCTCTACGCTGGATGGTATTACGTCTACAAATTTTACTCCTATTGCCATGATTACAAATTCAATTTAGTTCTTAACTCTTGACACAATTCTTGATTATCTCTCATGATACTTAACGTATTATCCACCCCATTTCCTACCCGGACATCCCCGTACCAGTACCATGATCCTTTACGGGTAAAGATACCGGTTTCCTCGCATAACTTCAAAAGTTCAAGTTCCTTATCAAACCCCACGCCATAATACAAGGCTGTCTCTGCTATTTGGAACGGAACGGCTGTCTTGTTCTTCAGAACCTTTATCCTAACCTCATGACCTACTGAAGATCCGTCCTCTCCTAATATAACCTTCTTTCTCGCCATCTCCATACGGATAGAGGCATAGAACTTAAGGGCGTTACCTCCGGTCGTTACCTTAGGATCGCCGTATATAACACCGATCTTCTCTCGGTACTGATTGATGAATACCAGAACACAGTCGCTTTTGTTTACGATTCCTGTAAGAACCCTCATGGCTTTAGACATCAAACGAGCCTGCAATCCCATGTTGCTGTCTTCCATATCGCTCTCTATCTCCTTCTTCGGTACCAGATTGGCTACAGAATCTACGACAATAAATCCGACCTTCCCAGACTCGACTAACTTGGCTGTGATGTCAATAGCCAGCTCCCCGTAGCTTGGTTGGGAGATCAAAAACCGGTTTATATCCAATCCCATTTTCCTAGCGTACTCAATATCGAAAGCGTTCTCCACGTCTATTATAGCTACCAGCTTATCTGGATGTTTTTTCTGGAACTCGATCATACTTAACGTACACATCATAGTCTTGCCACAAGATTCCATCCCGACCAGCTCATGAATCCGGCCTACCGCCCATCCGCCGCCGAGGGCCTTATCCACCACCAGCGATCCAGTGCTTTCCCTTGGTATGGATATTATAGGCTTATCATCGCCAAAGTTCATTATTGAGCCTTCTCCAAGCTCTTTATTTAAAGATGATACTAACTCATCTACGTATGAAAAAAGTTCTTTCTTAGCCATTATAATCCGTATTCATTGAAATCAAACAAATCCTGTTGTTTCTTGATCATATCCTTACCGATATCAGATATCTTTTCTGGATTTAAAACACCCTCATTCTCATCCACCTTATCTATGAAGTCAGATATCTTATCGCTTAGCAAAACCATATCTTCTTTAGGAATTGATTTTAGATAAAGACCGTCTATGGACCTACATCTTGATAGAGCGGTATATATCTGCCCTATTTCGAAGGCTCTGCTGATATCTACGAATATATTATCTAAAGTCATTCCCTGAGATTTATGAACGGTTATGGCGTATCCTAACCTCAATGGATATTGTATTATACAGCCGCAAGAAATGCCTTCAAGAGAATCATCCACCTGCTTGTACTTTATCTTCTCCCACTTCTCTTTGGTTATCTCCACCTCAGTATCGTTATCTAGATGAACATATATCGTCTCATCAACAGTATCTATGCTGGTTATGATACCCATCGAACCATTGACATACCCATTGCCGTTTCTGGTTATTAGGACCTTAGCTCCTACCTTTACTATAAGCTCATCCTCACAGGGAGCTACAGGCTTTTCCCCGAATACAGTAGCATCGAACTTAAATACCTTATTATTGATCTTATCAAGATTAGTCTTATTTATCTCATAAGCTTCTTTATTAGTTGAGCATATAATTATAGTATTATCCATATTATCCGGATACTTGACCCTACTATCCAATATCTGTCTTGACTCATCGGTAATAACCCCACATCTTATATCCTCAAGTACGGAAAGAAGCTGAGGATCTTTTTGACGGAATACGTTCTCGAAGGTAATGACCGAGAATCCTGACGCTCTTAATGCCTTTGATGAGAAAAAGAACCGGCTCTCATAATATTTGTCGATAAAATCATCCGCCGTCACCACAGGCGGTAGTTGTGATAGATCTCCAAACATAATCAACCTAACTCCACCGAAAGGTTCCTTGCTACGCCTGCATTGTCTAAGTATGTCAGCCACCTCATCAAGCAAATCAGGTCTTACCATACTGATCTCGTCGATAACGATAGTATCAAGATTCTTGATCTTCTTCTTCATAAACGGACTTACATCCACCTTATTAGACAACATACCTCTCTCGATAGAAGGGATATAAGGACCGTTCTTTATAGAGAAGAACGAATGAATGGTCTGTCCTCCGGCGTTCAACGCCGCTACTCCAGTTGGGGCTACGATAACGCACTTACCCAAGAACTTTACGATACGTTTCATGAACGTACTTTTACCACTACCGGCTCTACCGGTAATAAACAGATTCTCCCTAGTGGTGAAAATCTTCTTCAAGGCACGACCCTGCTCTACGTTTTTATCCACCGTCATAATATGACGAAGGAGGTCGTTTTCGTTTCTAAAATCCTCTTGTACCATGTCTTTTTAAGTTTATGGTACAAAGATACGAATAGTTATAATTAACTATTAAAAATAAATGTGAATAATATGTAAATATTAAATTTTATATCTGATACTCAAATCATCCAGCTTTACTCATCTCGGAAGATTTTTCTCCTAAAAATACATCTCTTATGTATTCTGTCGATATAAGGATATGCATATATTTCCCCTTGTATAATAGTCTTAAGCATCCGATAGTTACGTTCTTTCTGTCTTTGGTATTCACCACTCCATTGTTTTTTTTTACCTCGTCATACAAATCGGATATACTCTTCTTACACATGTCTAAGAACATGCTTATGTATCTGTATATAGTGGATTGAGATATTTCACGCATACCTATGCCTATGAGCTTCTTATTCAACTCATTAAGAAGGTATGCTACATTGAACTTAACTGTCTTTCTTTTAGTTACCTTGTATATGTGATGTACGTTTCTGGTTCTGGCTCTGAATATTATTTTGGAAAGGATTCTCACCCTATCAAGCTTCCGGCTTTTGTTAGCCATTCTTCGTCTAGAATCCGAATCAAGATTCTTATCAATGCAAGTGTATATGGATTCTCCTTTCTTTACAAACATATCCTTTATCCTTGGGACCTTACTAGCCTTATGCTTGTATTTTACGATATCTGACAATGCTATTCTGATCTCTCCTTCAGCCCAAGCCTTTAGACTTATAAGTTGGTAGTTTATATCTTCGTGAGAATCTCTTAATACATGTCGGTAGCAGAAATAAGCGCATCCATCCGATAGAATATCAATAAAATCATTGGTATTGATCTCTATCTGATCTCTGTTTCCATCTTGCATCCTTTTTCTTAGAAACACATGTTTGAGTACGTTTATGATAATAAGATATATCATTGCCATCTTACATTCATCGCTGATCCGGATTCCCGATCCATGATACTCCTCATGTTTCAATGAATATTTTATGGCTGTCACTTTCTTGCCTTCCTTATTAGTAACAGGCTTAAAATCAACTGGACATATAAGTGATCCGGCTGGAAGTTTTACACATCCTAGCTCATCTTTCTTGGTCTGAATATTACGTGGAATATACTTTTCGGTAAGAATCTTATCGAAATTTGATTTCATTTTCTGTAAAAGTGCTATCTTTGTTCCATACATTTTTTTAAAGTTTTTGTTGCGAATATACAAGTTTCATCAATACGAAACAAGTTATTCGGATGGATGGGTAGCCTGTGAAGGTCGCCCATTTGTTGTTTAAGGAGGGTAGGTGATGTCCGTAAAACGCTGTGCGCGTGAACGATGGTTTTTCTCAACCTACTTGTTACGCGCGCGTTAATAGGTATATTATTAAATATAATTAACTCTATAAATATATTTTACTTACTAATATCTCTATCCGTACACAGAACCTCTCCTGACGTCGAGTTCCTGTGTACTCCACTTAAAGTCTCTATTTAATAAAACATTGCTTTTTACCGCCAAGGTATGGTGCCGTCAGGTAGCATACCGCAGGCTAAACCTGGTATAAGCCGTATTCTATACCGGAAGCTGGGATCCCGGTAAGGGGATCGGGTGGAGAAAAAGCCAAAGAAGAAAAAGCGAGGTCTTGTACGATCGCTCACGCTCCGGCCGTCCGTATCTTCTACGGCAGGCCCCATCGCCCCAAGGCTTCCCATTTCCCCTTGGCTTTATATCCCATAGCTTGGGAGGAAGGAATCCAAAGGGAAAAAGGTAAGGTCGTATTCGGTCGCTCACGCTCCGGCAGGCGAATATATCTCTACCGCCTTCCATGTCAATAGCGAATCTCTGGCGGCATTGTCCGGTATGACGGCGGTAGCCTTACCCTGGGTGTCCCAGCGTGTCCCCCCACCAACCTTTTCCCCTTTGGATGCCTTGGGCTATGTCATGGGACGATAAGAAGCCAAAAAGAAAAAAGGAGTGGTCGCATCCCGTGAGGCAGGATAAGGATGTTCCCCGCCGTCCACGCGCATAGCGTACGTGAACTTCACTGCCCTTGCTATTGTAGCCAGCCGTAGACATACATGGCTTCATTCGTCCTACCCCACTAGCCTTTTCCCTTTGGATTCTCGTAAATACATGCTAGTCAGCATATATTATGTTGATTATGGCAAAATTTCTTGACAACGATATTTTTTTTAAGTAGTTTTGCTGAAAACTAATTTCATATGCCGGAACAGAGAAAAGCTTTCGTATTTGCGTTACCTTACGACATTAGACTGGATATGATCCAGCAGTTCTTAAGGATATACAACGGCTATCTGGATTCTAAGGGTAGAAGCTTGATCACCGAAAGAACGATAAACTTACTTTCTTTCTACATCAACTACGGATACTCGGATGATACCAGGGCTAAGTACATGGATTGTCATGGGCAGAAGGAGTCTTACATCGCTGTCCTTAACAATGAACTGAAGCGTGGTGGTTTTCTGGTGGACAAGAAGAACGGGAATTTCCGTACCCGTGAGCTGTCTATTGAGATGAGAAGCCTACGTAACTATTTCGTTCTTGACGGGGAGGGTGATGATACCCGTGTAATGGGATTTGTGTTCAAGAGAAACAAATTGGATATTGATGGGTAGGAATCTTATTTCATTCGATAGGGATATCGTGGATGAGGTGGTAAGAAGATCTGATGGGAAGTTTACCAAACAACAGGTAGAGTGGTGCATGAAAGCATCCGTATCTTATATCCATCATCTCTCCAGATATACCGATAATATATCTATCAGGATCCCGTTTATCGGATACGTTATATGCAATCTTCGCGAGATGCGGGTAAGACGTGATAAGATACGTCGGATATTTGTCAAGGAAGGTAATCGTTATCCGGATGAAAGGATGCCTATTGAGCTTGATTGTCTGGATAAGAAGATTAAGGCGATAGAGGATATGGAGGGGTTGAAGAACGGAGATCCTCTTATACGTGATAACCATGAGGCCATGTATCAATGTCGGTATGGAATGACATGGGAACAATTACAGGATTTTCAACAAAAACAATTTAAGAAATAATATGCAAACAATCGGTAAAGCCCAAGTGATAGCCCAAGCTTGGGAAGACAGTTTATTGGGTAGGATTCCTAAGGATGAGAAGGATTATCCGGAGTGGTACAAGAATCGTCTTGATTTATGCAAGAAATGTCCTAAGAACTCTTCTAATATAGCTTTCTTTAAGTTACCAGCTAAGGTATTGCTGCAAAGATTGATGGGAAGACAGGCATGTTCGTTGTGTGGTTGTTTTATCAAGGAGAAGGCTTGGATGAAGACCGAGGTATGCCCGTTGAAGTTCGTGGAAGGAGAGAAAGCCAAATGGAATGCTATGGAGGTCATAACAGCCGATCATAACGATTTTAATATCGAGTGCCCTAACGATTCCTTTGATATAGGACTAACGGATGACGAGAGCGAGTTTTATCTAAATATTTTTGATCAGAAAATAGGTGATAAGATAGAAATCGTGTTATTCATTACCCATAAAGATGGTTTCCATGTCAAGGAGCATCATCTTGGATGTGGATGTATGGGAGACGTGTCATATAACAAACATCCTGACAATGAGAATAGAACTATATTTAGGATGACGTTGGATACCTCAAAATATACGGAAGGTCATTTTGAGAAACATCTATCTCTCATGGGTTATACGAAAGATGATCCTGAACGTAATTTCAAACATTTCCCGTTACGTATTATAGGGGAAGCTTATAAGTAATAGCGATGAGAAGTCCCGTAAGAAGCAAGATAGATGATCGTATCCATGCCCTTATTGTCATGGAAGTCGGTTGCCGTGAGTTACCCGAATATTCGCTGGGTGATATACTTTACTCCGCTTTAAGGAGAGTTGCTAGGGCTAATGGTGGTAATGTCCGCTTCTTG
Organism: Flavobacteriales bacterium; assembly: GCA_003150615.1. GTDB lineage: Bacteria > Bacteroidota > Bacteroidia > Flavobacteriales > UBA1820 > Merdimorpha. The sequence goes on from QALN01000013.1 coordinate 18,821, forward strand.
AGGGATGTTAGTACCAGGGATTTATTGAGGTCTATAGACCAAAGTATAAATGATGAGATTGAGTTGAATAGCAATGATTATAACGCGTGATTATTATGGAGGAGAATAAGGATATAAAAAAGGAGATCAGGGATTATCTTAAGGAGGAGGCGGATACTCATATAAGGCATTGGATAGCCATAAAGCGTGAGAGCAAGCGTCTGTATAGCGATATTGAGGATAGGACTAAGAAGATAGCCCTTAAATCATCTTCGTTGATAAAAGAGGAGGATTTTGTCGTTCTTCATGAGATGACCCATAAGATACAGATGTTGAATATAGAGGCTGTAAAAGTCAATTCTAGGTTGATGTTCATAATCCAGTTGGCTACCAGCTTCGGTATGGATCTGGATTTAGACACGACATATGCGTCCACCGCAAAGAGCATTATGGAAGACAGAACGTCTGGATTTGTGTTTTATGATGACAAGGAACGTCTGAGATATGCTGATAAGGAGCTTGAAGATATGTTCCATGATATGAGTGTGACGGAAGTAAGTAAGATAGGTGTTGTTCAATCTTATGAGCTTCTTATGAAACAGTATAACGAGTTTAAGGATATGAAAGCCAATGCCACAGGGAAGACGAAAGCCGACGAGTAAGGACGCTGATCGGGTTAACGACAATCTTGAGGTCATAGCTAAGGCTATAAATGACGCTAAGACTTATATTGATAAGCATCCTTGGGACAAGGAGAAGCCGGAGGATATGGCTAGGGCATTTGACTTCATATCAAAATTAATCGATAAGATAAATACATGGAATGATTCTTATATGGAGAAAAGTGGGATTATGGATGTATATAGGTCTGTAAGCAATGTCCAGAAAAAGGAACGTAAGGGTCAGGTTTCTGGTGGAATCGAGTCTGTTTTAAAGGATATTATAAAATGAGTCTAAGCACGAGTCCAGAATTTTATGTAAACATGAAAAATCCTCCTGTATGGAACGATCTGTTCGGTTGGGAGGATCAGGATGACGATGTTAAGCAGTTCTTTAAAGAAGAGGCTTATAAGGTCAAGTACGGGGTGACTATCAATGGTACGTTCATCCCTCCATGGCTTTATTGGCATGTTAATTTCTTTCCCGTATTCCAGGATCTTCCAAACGGGGAACGTGTGCCAGCGATCAGTCGTTTGCGTGATAACGAATGGTTTTTCGCCGAGATGTACCAACGTGCCCGTATGGAGAAGAAAGGGTTGGGAATGTTTGGTACTCGTCGTTTTGGCAAGGCTCTTCTGGACTCGGAGCTGATATATACTCCTCATGGATCTAAGAAAATAGGATTCGCCGATATAGGAGATATCATATACGGTGATGACGGGAAGCTTACTACCATAGTGGGCGTATACCCTCAGGGATTCGTTGATACGTACAAAGTGACCTTTGAGGACGGTCGCAGCGTGGTGTGTTGCGGGCAGCACCAGTGGAAAGTCAAGTATCATGGTGATTATAAGGTTATGAGCACTATGGGTATCATCCATTCTGACTTCTCCAAAATGACTATAGATATTGGGGAGGCGGTAGATTTCCCTGAGCGGCGGTGGCTGATATCGCCCCAGCTCATGGGGTCTCTGGCCGCCTCCTTCCTTTGTGGAGCTACCGACAGGATCTTTGAGCTAAGCAAGAAGGAGATGGATGATGTCATTTATTCATCCAGAAAACAGAAAGAGTTGTTCATAGGATCGTTTATGAAGATCGCTTGCGGTATAAATACCGGTGACGATCGTTTTAAGGTCGTTTATAAAAGCGAGTATATTATATCCTTTGTAAGAAAAATATTTTGGTCTATGGGGTATTATTGTGTCATGGATGGTGAAGATATGTATATATCTAAGACTCACGATAGGCTTAGGATATCTGATATAGATTATTACGGTAGATATAAGGCTACTTGTATTGAGGTCGATAATAAATCGCATCAGTTTCTTACTACCAATTTTGTCGTATCCCATAATACGACCATCATGTCATCACTTCTCCAGATGAACGCTACCATGACGATCGGGCTTAGCCATTCCGTGGTAGGTTTCAGCGATAGCGATTTATCTAATATAGGTGAGTATTGTGAGTATGGTCTTGATCATGTACATCCTTTTTTTAGGATCAACAGAACCAAGACCGACTGGAGTTCGGGCGTTACATTAGGCAAGAGGATGTCCAATGGCGTACGTGATATCCATGCCATTATCTCTATAGCCAACATCAACATGGGTAGGAAGACCTCCACGCAGAAGACGGCTGGTTTGACACCGGCTACGGCTATTTTCGACGAGGTAGGTAAAGGTCCGATAAAGAAGCCTTACACGGCCGCCATGCCATCCTACGACACGCCTTATGGCTGGCGTCTTAGTCCTATCTTGGCCGGTACCGGTGGTGAGGTGGAGTTGTCTAAGGACGCTCAAGAGATGTTCTCCGATCCCGAGACATATAACCTTCTGGTCATGGACTGGGATATTTTAAATCGTAGAGCCATGAAAGGGAAAACATGGAAAGAACGGAAATGGGCGATGTTCGTTCCCGGTCAGATGGCTAACTCCGGTGTTAAGAGAACTATAGGATTGGGCGATTATCTTGGTAAGCCTGATGACAAGAAGCTTAATAAGATCAAGATCGACGCTACTGATTTCGATGCTAGTACCAATAAACTTAATGAGGAACGGAAGAAACTATCTACAAAAGATAGGGTTGCGTACACTTCTCATACTATGTTCTATCCATTTACGATCGATGACTGTTTTTTAAGCTCATCCCAGAACCTATTTCCGGTCGAGTACGCTATCAAGCATAAGAACGATCTCCTTGAGTCGGGGCAATATAGCGGTATGCTGTGTGATGTCTTTCTTGAGTCAGGTAATAAACTGGGGACTACTAAATCGAATAAGCAACTGGCTGGATTCCCGTTTAGCGGCGGTGTTATTGACGCTCCTGTCCAGATATTCGAGATGCCTCAATCCAATAGGTTTGATGATTTTATTTATGTGGCGGGCCAAGATCCGTATAAGCAGGCCAAGTCTGATACTCCTTCATTGGGATCCTTTTATATATTCAAAAGGCGTGTTGGTATCCGAGATCCTTATGCCTATAGAATAGTTGCCTCTTACGTATCCCGCCCATCATCTATAGACCAATTCTGCCGTACGTGCGAGGTGCTTCAGAAGGGATATGGTGCTATATGCCTTATGGAGAACGCTGACCAGATGTATGAGCAGTATCTTAATCGGAAGAGCGGTATGCCGGCATCTTTCTTCTTATTCGCTGGTGAGGCTATAGCCAATAAGTATGTGAAGGCCGGCTCCCGGCAGAATAGCAAGCTGGGGCTATATCCTACCCCCGGCAACCAGAACCTGCTCTTCTCCTGTGTGGTGGATTATTGCTGGCAGGATTTCGTTATTGGTTATGATGATAGTACCGGTCTTGATATAACGGTTAAAGGTATTGAGTTGATTGATGATATAGCTCTTTTGGATGAGATAATACAGTATAAGCCCGGATTGAACGTCGATAGGATAATAGCCTTCGGGCATGCGTTGGTTCTCGCCAGATATTTTGACGATAACAATTACATGCCTAAATCGAAGATCGAGGAGATGAATAATGCCCGCAAGGAAGACGCTTATAAACACCATGAGGTATATGCCTCTGCCTTTGGATCGGTATCTATAGGAGCTTTTAGGTAAATGAATGTCAATTAAACGCCTATCTTTGTTGTAAATAAAATTGAATAATCATGGAAGTGTTTAATAGAGATCATTCGTTTCCAGCAAAAGGAGCGTTATTAGGATTACCTCCTCAGGCTATTTCCACGAAGAAAAAGAACAGGAAATGGAAGGAGGATTGTATGGACGCTCTTGAGACGATAGGGTTGAAACAGTATGATCGTAACCAGATGTACCGTGACTATTATCTGATGGCGGATGGTAAGTTATCTTTTATGGAGATGGCGGATGTTATCCCACAGTTAAGAAACGTACAGAAGTTAAGGAGTGATATAAGGATACCCTCTTTCTTGAAGCATTATGATATCATAGGTGGTATCGTGAATGCCTTTGAGGGATGGTTGACGAACCTACAGGATAAATATACTATTAACGAGGTAGGGGATCTGGCTATAAGCGAGTACGAGGATACGATGTCCAACTTACTTCACCGCCATATCCAAGAACAGTGGGATATTATAGTCAACCAACGTCTTGTTGAGGCCGGGCTTGATCCTACATACAATGAGTTTAATTCCGAGGAGGAACGTCAGGCTTACGCCCAGCAAATCCAGCAGGCCAAGGCGTCTATGACCCCTGACGATATCCAGAGGTTCATGAGCACCAGATGGAAGACGCAGGCGGCTGTATGGGGAGATCATACGATCGAGGCTGATCGTAGCAGGTTTTATATGGATGAGCTTGACAGGGAGAATTTCCGGGATCGTCTTCTTAGCGGAAAGATGTTTCGTAATCATTTCGTCGGTTTTGATTACTATCGACCGGAGGTGTGGAGTCCGATGGAGGTGTTCCATCCTGATGTAAAATATCCGCAATATGGATCTTATGTAGGCCGTCTTCATTATTATGAGGGTGTTGAGTTGATATCAAAATACGGCCATAAGATGACGGCCAAGGATAAACGCCGGATTATGGGCGGTGATGATGATTACGAGGGATGGGTATCCAATGACGGTACTAGGTATGATTGGAAGAAAAAGAAGCCGTCTATTACCGGTATGTATGAGAATGAGGTTATTCCATGGAAAGGATACCATGACTATGAGTCTATAGTCGCCGCTGAGGACTATTATGGTGTTCCTATGGGAGAGTACCATACCTTCGGGCCGGACGGAGAGGAACACACCCAGCCCCGCTTCTTGCCCCGCTTCCATCCCTTTGGCTATTTTAACTCTGACATGTCCAATGGAAAGAGATATGAGATAGATTCCCGTCTTTTTAGAGTCATGGAAGGATATTGGGTGTCCATGAAACCGGTATTTCTAATAACTTACATGACGGAGACCGGGATGGTAGATCAGGAGCTTGTTGCCGACGAGCTATTACCTGAGTTTTTGGAGAAGAACGGGATAAAGAAGGTGAAGAGGGTGATGGCAGAAGCCGTTGGCGATCCTGAGGTTAATACCTATATCTTGGAGTATGTGCCTGAGGTTAGGTTTGGAGTTAAGATTACTGGAGGTAATTTAATGGATAAACCTATATATATAGGGGGAGATCCAATACCTCATCAGATACATGGTGACAGCAGTCTATATGATTATGTCATTCCGGTGTCTGGATTCATAGGGTCAAGCCTTGCCGATCGCATACAGCCGTTCCAGATGATGTATAATCTTGCTATGAACCAGCTATACAATAACGCAGAGAAGGAGATCGGTAAGTTCTTCTTAGGCGACTTAGGATTCCTGCCTACGGAATATAAGGATATGATGGACAAGAAAGGGGCTTTGGCTACTTTCATGCAGATCGTTAAGTCTGTCTCGTTTATGGGTGTAGGTGGTAATGACACGAACAATCCTTACCAGAATCCGCAGATGAGTAGCATATATAACCAGTTTGGTGTATATGATCTTACTAATACGGATCAGATAAGATCCCGTATGGAAATGGCGTCTTACGCCTATATGATGGCTTATAGGATGATAGGTATATCCGAGCAAGCGATGGGTCAGTCAACTAGATACGAGAGTTCTACGGGCGTAAAACAGGGAGTTAACGCCACTATGTTACAGACTCAGACTTACTTCAATGATTTCGATGACTTCAAGAAACGGACATTGGATATTCATCTTGCGGTAGCTCAAGTATGTCAGAAGGAAGGATACGATTGGACCGTGATGTACAGGAACAGCGATCTGTCCTTGGCTTACATCAGTCTTACGGATAATAGCTTGTCGTTACGTCATCTTAATGTTATGGCTGTCTCTAATTCCAAGAAACGTCTGGAATTGGAGAATTTGAAGCAATATATATTACAGACGAATACTTTGGGCAATGACTTGCTTGATATCACTAGAATGATGAATGCCAACTCGACGGCTGAGATGAATCAGATAGGAAGGGATGCCAGATCTTACGCAGATCGTGTAAGACAGGAGGAGTACCAGAATCAACAACGACTTGTACAGCAAAAAGCCGAGGCCGATCAACAGGCCCGTAATGACGAGCATGAGAAGGAGAAGGAGCTGGCTTATATCAAGGGTAACTTCGATTTACGGGGTAAGAGCATAATGACCGCCGGTCAAGCGGCTAGGACACAAGATAACGCAGAGGGTATGGATTATGTGGAAGCTATAGCGGATCGAGCCTTGAAGGAAAGAGATCTGGATATCCGTGAGGAGGATATGAGAACCAGGCAGGCTAATGCCGAGGCTGAGCGAAGATCTCGTGAGGAGATAGAGAAAAGGAAGTTGGAATTAAAGGAAAAGGAGATAGATGCTAGGAATAAACGTTCTGATACAGATAGGTTTACGTCAATAATAAACAAGAGTTGATTACAAGTTTTGTAAATATTTTTACAAAATATGTAATCATTTTGGCGTAAAATTCTGTCATATACTATAATGGGTTTGATTTAATTGGTAATTGGATTAATAATACTTTTGTAAAAAGCAAAAAAGGAAATTGTATGAATGACATGGGTGATTTCGCTAAGGGTTTTAAGACCATGAGTGTCGAGGAACTTTTTTACCGTGGTGACGGTGATGGCGATAAGAATAATATCGAGGGTAAATATGATAAGGATGGTAATCCTATAGGTGATACCAATAAAGAGCCTGCCGACGGCGGAGCGGCTGACGGTGGCGGGGATAAGGGCGGCGATGCGGTCACCGCAGACCCTGATTCCATTGGCGAAGGCGGTACTGATAATAATGTAGTATCAGGATTTAACGGAAAATCCTTTTTGGAGAAGATGGCCGCTAGAGGTATTATCGATAGTATTGACAACCTTGATATTATGGTAGATGATAAACCGGTCGATCTTTCTACTATCACGAAAGAGGATGATTTACTCGATATAGTGGAGGGATTGATCAAGGACAAGGCTGATGAGTTGTTGAAAGACAAGGTTGATACCGGTTCGATGTCTGATTTCATGAAGAAGATGATAGAGGTGGATAAGGCCGGTGGTAACGTTGGCCAACTATTAAGCCAATATCAGAGTATTCAGGCTCCGTTGGATAGCCTTGATATGAGTAATAAAAATGATCAGCTTGCGGTTATCCAGCATTATTATAAGATGTTGGGTATGCCGGAAGACGAGATAAAGGATAATATGGAGATGATGATCGGCAAGGGCGATGAGTTTATTGAGTCCAAGGCCAATAAGTTCCATGATATCCTGAAAAAGGAGATGGATAACCTTATCGAGGAGGAGAAAAAAAAGTCCGAGAAAAGGAGACAGAAATTAGTTGAGCAGATGAAAGTCTATAAGAAAGGTCTAAAGACATCTATAAGCTCAGGATTTCAGTTGACTGACACGATGATAGGTAAGGCTGTCGATTTCGTTACCAAGCCGATAGACAATCAAGGTCATACGGCTATAGATAAAGCTTATTCGGAGGCTATCAAGAATCCGGACATGGCCGCTGATTTGGCCTTGTTCTTGATGAATAAGGACGAGTTCCTTAAACAGAAAACCAACAAGGCTAAGATGGAGGTTAATAAGAAGACCATCACTCTTCTTTCTGGCAATAAGGGAGGAAAGCAGAATAAGACTAATATCGATAACGATACTATAGAAGCTAACTTCCTTGATCTGAGTGGATCAAAGAGTGTATAACATTAAAAGATAGATAATTATGAATCCTTTTTTAACAAAAAGTTTTCCGGCTACCGTGAATGGTGATAACGTTATTGCCTTCACCGATGCCAAGAACTATAAGACTTCGCTCGTAGATCATAACTTAGGCTCATTGGCGAGCTGGTATTATGAGGATCCTGATAAGAATCATTTGGGTCTGTTGAATCTGTTCTCTAATATCGCTAATTACCCCGTTCCGATGTATATGGGTATGATTAATAACGGCGCTACGATCTCCGTTAACGGTATTGGAGCTTCTTTCCGTTATGATTTACCTGTTACAAAGACATTCGCTGTCGTTACGGCTGAGGATACTTCAGGTCATCATCTAAAACCGGGTATTGACGGTAGTTTGTTTGATATCGTTTTGAATACCTCTGAGTTTACGGCTTATGATGTCATCACCTATGACGCCGCTAACGGCTGTAATATCCTTATCTCAGGTGAAATCCCGTCTAAGACAGAAGGTGACTTGACACGTTATTGGTGTCATGTTATCGGTGGTAAGGCTAAATACTTCCCTAAAGAGAAATTACGTCCTGGTATCCGTTATTGGAAGATCGGTCATGCTCTTGGTGAGTACAGCACTCAGTTCTCTAAGGTATCTGGAGCTGACAAGGCCGGTTCCATGACCTGTGAGTTCCGTTTAGGAAACCACCGTGGTGTTGAAGGAGAGACAACTATGTATGCTGGTATGAAGTCCATGCAGGCCGCCCAGAACAGCACTTCAGAGTTTGTGGAGACCGCTCTTCATCGTATGAATGCCATGAGAAGTGAGTATGAGGGTAATATTCCTGATCTGGCTATTATCGGTAAGACTGTTAATGGTAGACTTGATTTGCGTACAGCTAAAGTAGCCTCTACGTTGGAGGTGTTCTGTATGGCTGAGTTGGTTAAGCTGGAAGCTAGACAGTTGATGTGGCAAGAAGGTGGTATTATCATGGATCAAAATGGTCCTATCCATTTGAATGAAGGTGTCTATCGTCAGCTTCGCCGTGGTTACACTATCTACTATAGCCGCCCGATGGGTATTACTAAGGATACGCTTATGGCTGCCGCAGCTTATATTTTCCGTGGACGTCAGGATCTTCCTATTACGGAACGTAAGATTAAGTTCAAGGTAGGAGCTATGGCTATGATTAACTTAGAGAAGTTGATCAGGGAATCGTTCTTCACTACCTTGCAGAACTTAAGCTGGGGTATGGGAAGCGATAGGATGTTGCCTTCTAATCCTATTTCCGGTACTAACGACGCCATGATCTTAGGTCCTGTTCAGGTTAAGGGAGCTTTCATCCCGGGCATCGGTAATGTTGAGTTCGAGCATGATCCTTCTTTGGATTACGCCGACATGACAGATCGTAGCGAGTTGGTGAATGGCATGTATCCTAGATCCTCTTATTCTTGTATTATCGAGAATATCACTGACGCTGGATCGACTAACGCGTATTCCGCTATTCCTAATACGGCTAACGCTAAGTTAGGTAATATGAACAACAACGTATTCTATATCAAACCAGAAGGTGTAAGTATGTGGTGGGGTTATGAATACGGTCGTTGGGCACACAAAGCCAACGGTAATGAGATCGTATCATCCTTGCCGGGCATGAAAGAGCAATTCTGGTGCCACTCTGCTTCCGCAGCATGGGTTATGGATAATAGTAAGTTCTTGATTATCGAGCTTCAACCGAACTAATTCGGATAAGTTTTTTCATATATGTAATTTGGTTTTTAGAGGGGAGGATATTCCTCTCCTCTTTTTTTAAGTAACGCAAAAAGGAAATGAAAGAAATTTTAAAATCAAGGAAGGTATTGGCCGAGGTAAACGGTTTTAATATCATGTCAGATACCTTATATGAGGTTGTAGGCAAACACGATGGAAGTGCTCCTCAGGCCTTTCAAGACGCTAATATAGCTAAAGCTCCGTTCCCGGAGAACGCTACTCACGTATGTTGCCCTTGGGATGATTTCTCCAAGGCCTATAACACCGGTTTTTATCCAAGATCAAGATGCTATAATGGTCTTGACAAGAATGAGATCGACAGGCTCGTCAAACAGCGGGTAGATAATATCATGAAGCCTTTCGAGGAAATGTCGCAGATGGATCTATCTCAAACCAATTTAGAATTTTGGGATGACGCTAAGGATAAGATCTTCATGGGTAAGGTTTATAATACGGCTAATACCGTAGATCTATTTTATTTATATCTGGCTGTATTTTCCGGCATGTTGACTCCTCAGGAAATGGATGGCGATCCTGTCTTCATGAACTCCATGTTCTGTTTCGTGGAGAAAGACAATATGAAGGATTTCGTTCAGCAGCGTGAGATCAATAAGATGAACATCAGCTATAAGTTTATCAGCGCCCTTAAGAAAGGCGGCGACGATCGTCAGGCTGTCATCGATCTTCTTCTTTACATCGGTATCGTAACTCGCCCGGATTTCACGGAGGATGAGTATTATACAGGATCTCTATCAAACTGGATGAATGAGAAGAAGACCAATGTTGATTATCTGCTTGATATCTGGGATCGGTCATTGGAAGGTGATTTCAAGGAAGTTCTTGAGTTTTACCGTATCGTAAACGTCCTTCAACGAAATGGTCGTATCAATATGACTCCATCCGGATTACAATATAATGGCCAGATCATAGGACCTGACGTTCGGACATCCGCTGAGTTCTTGGCTGCCAAGAAAGACTTTATTAACATAAAGGCTAATGTATTGGATGAGTATGAGGAGATCATATCTATGTCTAATATCGATAATAAGTCCAAGACCAAGAAGGTTAAGGATATTAAGAAGAAGGATGGCGTAGAGGAAGGTGATAAGGTTAAGGAGGAATAACGATGACAATCCAAGAAGCGTATCTAAGGTCTTTGCAGAAGAACGAGCAGAATCTGGCCAATGGAGGGATTAAGCTGGATCCGGGAAGGTTCGTGCTGTTGTTCAACGAGGCCCAAGACCGGTTGGTTAAGTACTATCTAAATAGGAAGGATGACGAGACCATCCGTTCCATACAAACTCTTCTGGTATACTGGGAATCGCTTAATAAGGGTAATCATATAGATGATCCTGAATCGACATCATTCGGTCTTCCGGATGATTATCTATGGTTCTCAAATATAAAAGGTTCGTTTTCTTATAAAGGATGCAAGGTTGGTGATTTCGTTATGTGGGAAGCTAAGAACGAGAACGTCCATGAGCTTCTTGGGGATGATAGCAATAAACCTTCTTTTGATTACCGGGAGACGTTTTACACCATAGGAGATGGGAAGGTCGTGGTGTATGAGGACGGATTCCGTACCGATGAAGTCAGGATGACCTACTACCGAAATCCGGTACGGGTGGATCTGACCGGGTATATCAACGCTGCCGGTATGCAGTCCACGGATATCGACCCTGAGCTGCCCGATCCTTTGGTGGAGGAGATTCTGGATATTGTTGCTAAACAATTCAGCCTTAACGAGAATGAATTGAATAGATATAGCATGGATAAGGATAATGTGGCTTCTTTCAAATAAACACCGTTCGTTTGATCATTAAGCCTACTCGGTAACGGGTAGGCTTTTTGTTTTACATAAAATGTAAATACTATATTATGTCGTATACTCACGACCTTATTTTATTGTGGTGATATTGTTTATCATTATGTTTGTGTTAGGTAAATGATTTTTAAATTAAAATATTGATAATATGTTGCACAGACCGCAAGACCGGGTACTTTTCGTATCCCCACACGCTAAGATGGTGGATGTTGATTCCATTTTCTTGAAGGAAGGACAGATCGGTATTTACGATACTAAAGATACTTCCGAGAACGGTTGTAAGGCCGTGATTGATTTTACCGGTAAGCCTCGTAACGACAAGCGTTATGAGATCCGTATCGGTCGTAATGAACAAGCGGCTTCCCGCTCTATCTATGATAAGGATTTTTCCACGCCGTTATTCTCTTTGAACGAGATCACGGAGATCTACGCTTCTTGGCCGAAGAAAGATCATGCTTATGTCGATGATGTTATCTTAGGATACAATGGTGTTTCTGATGACACGGCATTCTCAGTTTCCAAAGGAGACCGTATCGCTATCCGCTTGGTTCTCGCTGGTCGTGCCTTTGAGCTTCTTGGATATGAGGAGGGTCGTGTAGAGATTAATGACGCCATTCTTTTGGATGATTGTGATAATACGCCAAATCAATGCGAGGAGTGCGATCCTTGCGAGGAGGTTGATTTGTTACCCGCCGTATTGAAGTGTATCGAGAGGATGAAGAATCAGCCTATCGCTGGAGGTGGTAAGGTATCTGATTATATTGATATCACTCCGGTTACAAGATGTACTAACGAGGCTACGGAGCCTGAGACGGAGGACGTGAACTTCTATTGTATGGAGGTTTGCGATACTGGTGATGACCTGGCCTTGGCTGAGGTTCGTGCCCAGTATCCGGGATTGAAGATCGTTCGTGAGAGCATCAACGGCAGCATGTCACGTTATAAGGTGATGAAGAAAGGGGTTAAGCCTAATGACTATACTCAACGTCTGATCTCTATCATGAAAGGATGCGAGGAATGCCCTCCTAGCTATACTGAGGTTAAGGGCGGATACCTGTATTCCGTTTCGTTGGAGGATGATGGCGTTGACATGTCTTCTATTATCGAGTCTCTTCCTAACGTGGTTTCCGATACGGTTAGTAAGATGAGCCAGATCAAGGGCACTGGTCTTTATATCGCCGCTACGTCAAAGAAATTGACCGATAATGAGATCAAGACATTCGTAGACGCTAATCCTACTACGGTTATCTATTATGTCGCCAAGACTTCTGATATGTGTGAGAATCCTACGGTTCGTACCGCTTCTTGGTCAGCTTGCGGATCTTGCAAGGTATCTAAGGAGAAGTATTATATCACGATCCCGGACAACGAGTGTGGCGAAAGCGCTTTAGAGGAAATCAAGCAGGCGTTCCCGGAACTGGAGATCACGGATTACGGTACTCCTGCGGCTTGCCAGCATAGTTTCCAGACAGAGGTATATACCAATATGTTGTGCGATGAGTGTGACAAGGTATTTGAAGGATTCTTCACCAGCGAGGCTCCGGCATCATACCGCAACAGGATGTGGAAGAAATTGGAATCAGCACAAGAGCTTGGTAGTAACTGCAAGTGCGGTATCCGTTTCCGTGGCAAGGAAATGTTGTTATCTCCATCAGAGTGCTTGATGGATCAAATGACTTATATCGAGGATAGCGTTGAGATCGTAGGTGCTAGTGGCGGTTACCCCGATTCTTTGGATGAGGGTTCTCCTATCTGGTGGGATCAGCTTCATTTCGAGAGACTGTCCAGCAAAGCCCCGCGTACTCACGTAGGAGGCAATATGATGGATGATGAGCTTAAGGGGTACGCTCACTTCAATGGATTCCCGAAACATCAGGATTTCATGGGGCGGACGTTCATGAACGAATATAGCCGTGTAGAGCAAACGGCTCAGTACGTTGACTTCCAGATTACGCTCAATCCTCATAGATACGCTCAGGGATTCGGAAAGGTTATCGCTGATGATCCTCTCAACTTGATCTTACGTGTACGTTACGGCGCTCATGAGGGCGTTCAGGAGATGATTAATATGATCGGTGCTGCTGCTGGTCTTGGTCCGGCTATCGTGACCGAACCTAAATAAGAACGACCTTTTTTTGCGTTCATATAATTCCTAAAGGGGAGAGATTCAATTCTTTCCCCTTTTTTATTAACTTTGAGGCATAAGAACTTAAATATTGTAGTATGTCCGCTATTAATGAGTATTTAAAGAGACTGGCTTCTATATTCGGAAGCATGGGTTTCTCCGTTCCACCAGATGACTTCTCAGGGGTTGTGATAGACGGAAAGACGTATCCGGTCATGATGAGGAATGACGGGTGTTACGTGTACTTCGATGATAAAGGAGTAAAGAGACTTGTAAGCGATGTCCCTAGAAAGGACTATCAGTTCATTAACATCAAGGACGCGCGTGTGTCGATTGTCAACCAATGCTATCGCACGCCGGGTGGTCAGGTAGAGGCTCGTATCCATACCTATATGAATAATAAGGGAGAGATACTGGCCGAGAAGATATTTATCATCAACTCTTCAGATGTTGATACGCCTATTGGTACGGAATTGGACAAAGTTCCTGCCGAGTGGGTAGCTATAGATTGTAGCATAGCGGAGATGACCGATCGGGAGTTGATATTTGTAAGCAAATGTTATGCCACGGAAGGCGGTAAGGTTCAGATTGAGGGCGTGGAGTCGGTTGATCCCCGCCTGAACCCCGAGGTATCCCACTACGAGGTGGTGAATACGACCGACGATAGTAACCCTATCGGTACGGAGTATGACAAGATACCTGATACATGGAATCGTATAGTATGTGATTTCCCTGATATGACTCAAAGGGAGATAATACCGGTTCTTAAATGCTTTGATACCGGTACCGGGAGAGTACAGATAGAGGGATATAAGATATTTGATTATGAGATGGGTACCAGAAAGGAATGGTATCGCATCAAGCAAAGTACCGATCCTGAGAATCCTGTAGGAGAATTTATCACTAATATAAGCGATGACTGGGTTGAGGTTGTTTGCGACTTCACGGATATGGAGGATCGGGATATTGAGGTAACTGTAGAATGTTATAAGACACCGGCCGGTAAGGTGAAACTGGAGGTTCTCACGTCATGGGACGGGAATATAGGGGTTAGGGATAAGAGTTATAAAGTCCTGGAGACTACCGATCCGTCACAGCCTGAGGGCGCCAGCTTCATTTCCTTGCCAGACACTTGGATAAGGGCTGTCTGCGATTTCGACGATATGGAAGAACGTGACATTAGATCTTACATTGAATGCTACGATGGAGGTAACGGCCATGTCAAGCTTCGTAGGTTAGTTTCTTATGACTCCAAGATAAAGGCCAGATATACCCGTTTCGAAGTCCTTGAGTCGGATGACGCTGGCTTCGTCCCGGGGACCGACTTAGCTACCCTCCCAGAGAGTTTCTCTTTGGTCCCATGTGATTTTACGGATATGGAGGATAGAAACGTTCAAGTATATCGTGAGTGTTATACTTTCAAAGGACAGCGTATTGAGGTGGATAAGGTTGTCTCTTATGACGGTGATCTAGGTGATAGGAAGGCCAAGTATATTGTACGTGAGAGCGAGGACGGCGCTATCTTAATAGATCAGGAATATGATGAGATCCCTTTTGGATGGAAGAAATCTCCTTGCGATCTTGAGAACCTTCGTGACAGGCATGTATCTTACTACGATCAGTGTTATGTCACGGAGAACGATAAACGGGTTAAGATCCATAATATTGTTATATATAACTCTTTAGGATATGAGTGGTATCATTTCTATGAGGTTACGCAGTCAGAGGATGATAAATATGAGGTAGGCGATATTAACTCCTCTATGATTGATAAATGGAGTAGGGTTGAGTGTGAGATGCCTGATATGGAGAATCGGTTCTTGGATACGACAGATACCTGCTATGATACAGGGAATGGAACGGTTAAGATAAGGCGTCAGGAGTCTATTGACTATAAGCTTAATGTCCGGGAGTTTGATTATAAGATCGTGGAGTCAACCGATCCTGATCATCCTACCGATACCACCCCTACCCAAGATACGGTTAGTGGCTGGACGGTAATAAGCTGTGACCTTAATATCATGGAGGTAGATGACTGTTATGAGGTTGGTGGTCATAAAATCCATTTAAAGGGATTCAGGACGGTCAATCCGGCGTTACAGGATATTAAGTCCATATTGTATGTCGTATATTCCGACCATCCTGATTATAGTGCTGGTGATGAGCTTAATTCTATTCCAGAGGGGGCTAAGGTCACGATCTGTGATTATGCGGATAAAAGCCAAAGGCATATGGTCCCGGTGCGCGAGTGCTATGAGGTAGCCGATGGCCGGTTCTATGTGGAGGGAAGCAGGTTGGTGGATAACAATATGGTCGTTGAGCGGATGTCGGTGATGGTGCTGGAGTCATCCTCCCAGACCTACCCGGTAGGTACGACGCTGACCTCCATTCCTGTTGGCGCTACTATCGTGGCTTGTTTATGTCAAACTTGTTAATCCGTGATGTTATGGTAAGAACATGCAATGATTATTATATGATCGACGCCATGGCTGGCGGTGAGGTCATAAGGAAAAGGAAATATCGTCGTGAGAATACGATGATCGGATATAAGTGGTATGATTATAATGGGGTTGAGGTTATCGACCCCATTGAGATATCACGTCTTGATAGTCTGGCCACCAAACATCAGCGTGTGGATCAGGCTTACGATGACCATGCTGTTTTCATGTCATCAACCAACTACGTTAATAGCGTATCTGGTATACCTATGGACAAACATATGGTTGTAGTCGAATGGAGGCCGGAAAGCGAACAGGGGTTTGTTACGATGGCTCATGAGCAAGGTCTGGAAGGTGATAGCTATTATATCGTTGTCATCAATACAGGTGATAAGCAAGCCACGATCTATACTCCGGTAGACCCGGAGGAGCCAAAAGAAGGCGCTACCCGTGCCGAAGATGACGCCAGCGTCTCTGTTGGAGGATCGTACGTATCTATATCTCCAAGGCAAGTGGAGAGAATAAGAGTCACGTTTAGGGGCGGGAAGTGGTATTATGAGCTGGTGACTAAAACATATCCTAGCAATACCGGTGGTATTAAGATCGGTGACGTGGATTTCGTTACGTTCAGATATTTGTGGGACGAAAGTTCAGGAAGGGATTTGGATACCATGACAGAGGCTCTTAACTCGAATGTTCCTACCATAGATAATTTAGGCGTAGGATTCGCTGGTCCCGGTAATAATGACGATCATGTAAGAAGCGTACTTAAATGGGGAGGAGACAATACCGGATCAGGCAAGGAATGTGTATGGATGTCGGTAAAGGATCTTCGTGCTCAATATTATGATATATTACCTGAAGAGACTCAGTTTATAGCCTACTCCACATGGTTTGGATCCAGAGGTACTGGTAAGTGTTCTTTTGAGCTTGTAGGGTATAAGGGCGGTACGATGAGACAGGATGGGTATAACTTTATCAATACCGGAGGATCTGTCGTGTATCAAAACACATATGATTTTATATGCAATACTAGTAAGGGGGCAAGTACATATAAGACTTCTTATCAGAAAGTAGCCCGTATTACTTATAATAAGCTCACCAATGAGGTCTATATGTCTATAGGCGATGCTATAGATCAGGAGGATAATTATGATAAGCTGGAGCGGGAGATCAATAATATAAAGGAAAGACTTAGCGATGTCGAGAGCGAGTTGGCTGTCGTAAGACGTATAGCCGAGGGCAAGAACACGGCGTATATCTTTGATACGGTCGATGCCATGAATGAGTGGCTGGCGGTTCCGGAGAACACGGCTAAGCTCCGTGTGGGGGACAGCTTCTGGATCAGGGAGCAGGATGTGCCTGATTATTGGTGGGATGGAGCTCAGGCTTTAGAGCAGGAAGGTCCGAAGGTGGATTTGTCTCCTTATTATACGAAAGATGAGATTAATAATATTGTTAATGATATCAACCAGAAGATAGAGGATAAGAGTACGTCGATCATCTTTGATACCTATATCCAGATGAAGTCTTTTGTGGATGATCCTACCAATGCCGACAAGCTTAAGGAAGGTACCATCTTGTTGATACGAGAGAAAAACGTACCTGATTATTATTACGATGGAGCTGGGATAGTTAAGATGGAGGCTGACGTAGAACAATGTCTTTACGTTACTTTAGCCAATAAGCCTACGGAAAGCACCGTTAGTTATACCCAAGATCGGGAGGTGACTGATTTCGCTCCTGGAGCTATAGCTAGATGGGTTGACGCTGACGGTAATGACGTGTTCTATAAGCTTGTGGAGGTAGTAGGAGGCAAGGCTAAGTGGATTACCCTTATCGATACTAAATACGGTAATGTGACGCTACAGAGCACTTATGACAAGAACTATGAGATCGTGAATATCGTATCTGGATCACGTTTACAAGCTATAAATAGCGATAAGGATGAGATCAAGTTCGTTAATAGCGCTACCGGTAATGTTACTGTCGTGTTGAATGGTACCGTATCAGGGGGAGCCAAGAAACTTACGAGCCTGTTGGCCGTGAACGAGGTGGTTCTTACACCGGGGGCGGCGGCATCCTTTACCCGTACCGGCGAGAACTTCACCCTTTCCGATCTTTTTGGCGTTACTATCTTCCCGGATCTGGCGGATGCCAATCGTGAGGGTGAGTGGGTAATGAGCGTAGGTGTAACCGGAAAACCGATCCTTATGGAGGTAAAGGAGATGAGGAAATGGGATGAGAGTATTGTCAGGGAACTTACTATTGATGAGCTTAACGAGAAGTTCCCTAACGTGGATATCGGATTCGCTGTCGTATGCAAGACCATCAACAAAGTATATGAGATGGTTAATGGATATAAGGAATGGGTGTCTTATGATATAACCTCAATTAATTAATATTATGGCTTTTTTGGCAGGATACGACACGGTAGCGCCCTATGTCACGTTTATAGTGAATGAGGATAGGTTCCCTTGTTATGATGGTAAGGGTGCTGATTATATACCCGATCCGATAATATCAGCGGATGCTTTTAATCGCAGTCTTAGGTTCTCGACAAGAAAGCCAGGATTCGTGGACGTTGATTGGGGAGACGGGACAAAGGATCAATATCCTTTAGTTAAGGTATCTGATGGTAGTTATAGGATTGTATTCAGGTCTCTTGACATTGAGTATAAGAAGAATCCGGATGATACCGTATGGTGGTATAAGAAAGAGGATGGCTCACAATACATACCGGTTCCCCCACATAAGTATAGCGATATCAGGCGTAGGGAGGTTACGATGAGGTTCTCTAACGTAATTGATGGGGAATTTAATATGGATGGTATTGTCCTTCATGAGTTCCCTATAACTAATCTTCCTGATATAACTTATTTTGCTGTGGTTAGATCCGTTTTAAAAAATGGAGATATTCCATATGACAGGATAAGCAAGAGCGTTAATCTTCGTAATATACAGATGGGAACTTTTTCTCATTCTGGTGTATGGAGTAATTGGCCAGAAGGTTTTTTGAACATGAAAAACCTGAGGTATTTCGGATGCAATAGCGTTTTTAATTTCGGGGATGATCCTGATTCTAATTGGAGAAGGTTCTCTGAATGGAAGAATCTTGCCGAGTTTAATTTCAATTGGTGTAACATCCCTTCTTATGATCCTGCTTTTAATTCTATTCCGGCTGTGAATATAAGTATTATAAGCGATAGGAATAATATATCTGTATTTGATGAGGTGGATAAGGTAGGGGATGATAAGGCGGGCGTTACTTTTATGGGTAATGGTAGCTCATGGAAACAAGATCTGGTAGGAGGGAAGTTAAATAAGATCCATAATATGTATTGTTCTTCAAGTACGGTGCCGGTAGACGATCTTCCGGATTACTTGTATGAGATAAGGGAATTTAGGATATGGAATTTGCGTGATGGTGGTAGATTTATAAATACGCAGGAGAGGGCTGATACGTTCGTTAACACGTTTTATGATAAGATGATGTCCTGGGATTATATAACGATGTCTCAGGTGGCTTCTGACGGTAACAGGAATCAGTTTTATAAACTTACCTTAGATTTATATGCTGCCGTATCTCCTACTAATAAGAGACCGTCTGGCGTTTATCAGGCTCCTAATGGGTTTGTCAAGGGGGTTAGTAATGGTAATCCTACGACGCCTATGGAGAAGGTGTATGTGCTTACCAACAACTACGGGCAGACATGGGTCTTGGCCCCTGCCCCAGCTTCTAAGGCCGCCCTTACGAGGGCAAGGCGGGCGGGGAAGACTAGGATCGCCCCGTTCGTCCTTGGCGTAAAGGACGGTCATGTATCCGTATTCAGCGGAGACGTGTTGGATGATAATATGAGTAAGTATAATTTCGCCGACAAATACGAGGCTATGGATATCTGTAACGATCTGGGATTGGACAGCTCACCGGTTGTCGAGTATTTCAGGAGAATAGAGGAGGGAGAGGTATGAAGTTGATATGCAAGGATACGAATAAAAACTCTATAACCTTTTTTACTAAAGGCAAATATGCTTTTAGGGGCGTTAACAGGAATGATACTACTGATGACGTGCCTGATCCTATATTGGATATTGATAATTACAATGAAAGTATACAGTTTTATTCCAAGACCCCAGGAATGTGTGAGGTCGATTGGGGTGACGGGAATAAAGAGCAATTCCCTTTCGTGAAGGATAGGAGCGAATCCATATACGGGCGATATAGGTTGATGTTCAGGAGAAGGGATATAAGTTATCGTAAGAATCCGGATAGCCATCCATGGTGGTTTTATAAGGAAGATGGGAGTGAGTATATCCCTGCGCCTAATCATGCTTACGCTGATGGGCTAGATAAAGAGCGGGTCATTACCATGACTTTTACGAATGATATTACATACGTTCAAACAGCAAGGATAATGATGGTAGAATTCCCGATATTAGACGCCCCAAGTATTATCAACTTAATCTTATCCATTACCGGCGAGGGTAATATAACCGATATTCCTAAAGATAGGATACGTAGATCGGTAAATATAGAGTATATAACACTTAATGAATTAGGTGTAGGGACATTGACATCCATACCAGACGATTGGGATAGGTTGACTAAGTTAAAAGGCATTAATTTAAGTAGAACGGCTGATTTTAATGATACGGAGTCTTCTAATATAAGGAAATTCCCCTCTATGTGGCCTAATCTTGTAACATTATCTTTGGCAGGTTGCAGGGTTAGGGTATATCCAAGGGAATGGCTGTCTTTTAGCAAGCTAAAAGAATTATATATATCCCCGGGAGTGGCCATGCCATCGTTTGACCCTAATACATGCCCGGCTATGGATGAGGTGGATAAGATAAATCCTAGCTTAAGGACCTTCGACCATATAAATAGATGGTATGGGGCTGTCGTGAGCTGGCATCCGTATATGATCGGCAAGGGGCTGGAAAATATCACTAGCCTTGACGCCTCACATAGCTATAGTAATATAGATGTAAGTAATCTACCGGATTATATATATGAGATGAGATCTATGAGTAGTTTTTATATGTATATCTCCTTGTCAACCCAAAGTCGATGTGATACGTTTATATCAACATTATATGAGAAGGTGATGGGGTTTGATTATCTCACTATGTCTTCCTCTGCTTCCGATGGCAAAAGGAATCAGTTTTATGGATTGTATCTAAGTATGTATTTTACTACCAATCCTGTTGATAAAAGGCCTAGTGGCGTATTACAGGCACCTTCTGGTTTTATAAAGGGTCAGTCTAATGGCTCTCCATCGACTCCTATGGAGATGGTTTATGTGCTTATGAATAATTATGGATGGAGGTTTAGTATGGCGCCAGAGGCTTCGGTGTTAAGGTCAATACGATCTTCTGATATTGACACGAGGTCGTATAAGCCATATAAGCTTATCGTATTTGACGATGGGCGTACCTTTGTAGGCAATGGAGATGTTTTAGCTCATGATACGGATAAGGTATTATCGTTTGGGGGTCAACCAGAAGGGGAGTATTTATGTGATTCTATGGGATTGGACAGGAATGTTATTGTAGAATATTTTAACAAGATAGGTAATGGCTAAGACATTATATAAATATGAGGCTTCATCAAATAAGTTCGTGTGGTTCACTACATGGGATAGGGCACTTAGGAATTATTATACTGATGATTATAATTATGTACCCGATCCTGTGGTTGGTAATCCTTATAATACGTTTGTTGAGTTTAGATCCAGAAAGCCCGGTATGGCTAATGTGGATTGGGGGGATGGAATAAAGGAACAGTTTCCTATGACCAAGGTACAAGGGCAGGATAATTATCGTATCATATTCCGTTCTTTGGCAATACAACACAAGAAAAAACCCAATACTACGTGGTGGTTCAGGGAGGAGGATGGATCGCAATATGTACCTGTGGATAATCATGCTTACGCTGATGGGAGGAGGGACGTACAACGGGCTGTGTCGATAGATTTTACTTGTGATATTTATTATGCCAATATTGGAACTTGTAAGATGACGGCTTTCCCGATCGTAGATATTCCAGGTCTTGAATTTTTGGTCGTATCGCATACGATGTATGTTAATGATGGCATACCGGTAGATAAATTGTCGAGATCTAATAAATTAATTTATATAGAGCTTTCAAATGTAGGGCAAAGAATGACTGAAATGCCTGAAGCTATAACTAGTAAGACTGAGGTGTATTATTTAGGTATGTTTAATATGCTTGATCTTAGGGATATAGAATCTAGCGGGATAAGGAATATAAAGAATATGAAAAATCTTCAAACCCTTGAATTGTCTTCATGTTATTTGGATAGGTATATAAAGGAGTTTAATGATCTTCCTAAATTAACTTCGTTGAGAATGAATCCTGGTCCTTCTGATATGTGGAATTATTTTGATATAAATACCCTTCCTTCTTTCGAGGTAGATAAGATAAATCCTAACATTAATGATTTTTCTTTTTTAAATGACTGGGTAAGTGGAGAAAGGAGGACGGGTTGGAATGATGATAATATGTCTGGAAGGGGATTGGAGCATCTTACTAGTTTCATTGCAACTAATAGCAATAGTCTTAGAATGGATAAGCTTCCGGATTATATTTATGAGATGAGGGCTATTACAGGGTTTAACGTGAATGCATCCACTCATAGCCAAAAAAGATCAGATGATTTCGTGAACTCTTTCTACGACCTTGTTGTAGGATGGGATCAGATTACTATGACATCCGTGGCTAAGGATGGGAAGAGGAACCAGTTCTATAGTCTTTCGGTAAGCATGTATAATGCTATTTATCCAACCGAAAACCAGCGTCCTTCCGGCACGGAGCAGGCCCCCGAGGGATTCGTGAAAGGCCAGTCCAACGGATCTCCCGCTACGCCTATGGAGAAAATATATGTATTAAAAAATAATTACGCTCAGAAATGGACGATAAAACCGGAATAATATGTTTAATATTAGTGTTTTAAAATATAAATGGGGGGGGGGTAAAATCCTGTTTGCTTTATGATGAGAAGAAGGATGCTACCCAAGAGGATGGGGTTTTGGCTTTTTATCCGGAGGTAAAGGTGGCAATCACGGAGGAGGTGATGGAGCTGGAGCTAAGGATGTTGAGGGCGCTATTATTAATGGCGAAAATGGAGGTAATGCCACTTATTATGGTGGTGGCGGAGGAGGAGCCTCTAAAGCTTCTAATAATGGGTCCGCAGGCGGTCGAGGAGGATCAGGTTATCGTGGTATTGTTATTTTGCATTATTTAAAAAATGGATGATATGAATAGATATGATATTATAAGAGAACTAGGTTCTTATTTTGATATAGTTGAATTGGTGTGTCCTCATACTTACAATAAGTGGAAGGAAAGATCGTGGCAGTTCCTTGACACAGAGTTTCTCCATAATCTTCTTATATTGCGGAGGGATATAATCAAACAGCCTATGTATTGTAATAACTGGGATAAGCAAGGACAGTTTTCCCAGCGTGGTCTTAGATGCAACATGTGCCAGATCGTCAAGGATAAGAAGGATGTTTATCTATCCGCTCATGTATTGGGTAAGGCCGGTGATTTCGATGTCAAGTCGATGACGGCGGAACAAGCCAGAGGTTTGATTTTAGATCATCAGGATATGCTTCCATATCCTTTTAGGCTTGAGGGTAAGGTGAATTGGTTGCATTTTGATAGTCTTGACACGAGGAACGGTATACATGCCGTGGTGTTTTAGGTACTTAATGGTATAGTAGTTAACTTTGCGAGTAGGGTATAAAATGAAAGACAAAGACATGATAGAGCGAGTGGGGGCTTTGTGGAATATTGCGCTTGCGTATGGTGCCTCTTGTTGGGCTTATTTCCAGCCAGTACACCATTTATTGACCGTATTACTTATAGTATTAATAGCGAATTTATTGGCTAGGTTAGCGCAAAGCGTAAGAGGCTGGAAGCTCCGACGAAGTCGTAGAAGACGGTTTAGTTTTAAGAGATGGTTTAGGGAGGTCAGGTTTACTGATATTCTTAAGGAGTTCGCTTTGTCTTGTTTTATAGTAATGACATTATGTGTTATATATAAGACGTTATACCCGATCGAGGAGGAGGCTAGCATGATACTTACCGTAACCAAATATGGTGTGTATATAGCCCTTGTGGGATATGTCATGCTTTTCTTGAATACCATAGGGGATACTTTCGCTGACGCTTATTTGGTTAAGGTATTCAAGGCCGTGTTTAAGAGGATAAACGTATTCAAGATGTTTAGTTTTTCCAAGAACATACCTGACGAGACGTTTGACGATATAAAGAAGATTGCTGATGATGATGTTAAGGATAAGTCTTAGGGCTGTTTTTTGTTTAGGTCTGTCGCTGTTCCTGTCCTCTTGCGGAAGTAGGAGGCAGGTTAGCGAAACGTCTATTGATAGCCGGTTGATCAGCAGGATAGAGACGATGATAGATGAGGTTGTAGACCGTAAGGTGGTGGAGATAAAGACATCTGATCTTAATGCCGATATCGTTATAACTAAGAGGAAGTTCGATACGGACAAGGATGTTGATCCTGCCACGGGGGAGCGACCGGTGTCCTCGCAGACAGATACCCATATCGTCATTGGCCTGCGGGACAGCACGGTGACGGCCGATTCCGTTGGAGTCAATAAGACGAGGAATGATATAAAGGATTTGGACAATAAGATAGATATCAAATCTAAGGATGTAGATGATAAGAAGGGATCAAGATGGCCTATAGCGTGGATAGTAGCTGGTATCTCGATGATATTGTTGGTATTGGTATATATATTAAATAGGATAAAGATTTTATGAGAAGAAGAATGTTGAATAATAATAATGATGATCTTGTTGATGAACATACAAGGTTTTTGATGAGATTTGATAATAATTTTAAGGTTGATGGATACCCCCCCCCTAATATTGAGGATGGTTTAAGCATCAAGGGAGGGGAGTTTATTAACGATTCTACAAGGACTGGATACAAATACACGAATATGTCCGATTCTTATGGAATGATCGATACATCCAATGTATTGTCATCCATTTATTTTAACGATGGAGATCCATTTACTATTGATTTTTGGTATAAGCCATTAGCTGTCATTGATGGCTGCGTTGTTGGTCATGAATGGACTAACGGTTTTTTTTATTTTGGTATAGCTAATGAAAATGGCTTATGTTTGTATTTCGCCACTCATAGAGGATCATATGGGATCAAGGCAGGTAATGTAAATGTTGGTAAATGGTATCATGTTGCTATGGTAAGGGATATTAACAATAAGTTGTTTTGTTTTATGGATGGTATTCTTGTAGGTCAGTTACAATGCCCTAGTTATTCGTTGAGGTTATATAATATAGATCTTAATAAACAAAGGGATGGCAGTAATAGAGGATCTTTTGTGATAGATAATTTCAGGATAAGCGATGTGGCTAGATGGGTATCTGATTTCACACCACCCACCTAAATAAAAAAAATGGACTATGATCTCTCACCGTCCATTATCTAATTAGTTTTTAAAGGATATGCAAATATCATAGAGGTCAGTCCCGGATTCGAACCGGGGTATATGGTTTTGCAGACCACCGACTAAACCGCTCATCCAACCGACCGCATCGCGAATATAAAATTTTGTCTTTGACCAGACAACTTTTTTGACCAGATTTTTACCCAATCAGAAACTGCCTTGAAGAAAATCCCTTATCTAGTAGACACTAAGTGAGGCAATATCTCTTTGAGGTCTATCTCTGTTGACACCAAAGGGAATGTGGCGGCTCCGTGAGGCAGGGCAGGAGGTATCCCCACACGGCCGGCAAGGAGCGGAGCGACTCGTAGCCCACCTCCCTTTTCCCCTTGGCATATTACGCTTAAGCGTTGGAAAGAAGTAAACATATCAATGCATTAACGTCTGATGTAGGTAGTTGTTTGTCGATTAAAGATCCATAGACAACATAAGTAGATGTCAAAAATACACTAAACTAAATTATTGATATAAGTTATTGTTGAGATCTTGATTTTTCAATCTACTACATATTTTCATGTTAATGTAATTAAGTTATATACTTTAGATAATAACAAAGCGTTAGCTAACTCTTTTTAATCAATCAACTTATGAGATAAATAAAGAAAATCTTTATAATGAGACTCCCTTCTTAAGGGGGCGAAAGTTTCTTATATCACATGTCACAAAATAGACAACTGTGTTTATAAAAGAAGGTGGATAAATAAATTCATCTCTTTTCTTAACTATCCCTACGATAGTCTCCCTACGCAATGTCCAAGTTGGATTTCGACCATAGCGATCGCCGTAAAAAGCCGTGATCATAAACAAAAAAAATGAGTACTTTCACAAGCACTCATTTTGAAACGACAAAGTTTTTAGTATCTTTGTACTATACTAAAATTTAACATATGGCAAATTTAACATTAATATTCGACCAATTTGTATCTTTCTCAGAAAAAAAGAGGGTGTCAGAAGAAAATAGAGCCTTGAGGAGGGATTCCGGCAAGGTCATCCTACCTTATTTGTTTAATGACAATGCTAATCCTTGTTGCGACAACCCTAGGATAAAGCGTCAATCATCATCCAAGTCAGAGATACTTGAGAAGCCGATATCGGAGACACTGATAGGTATTCTTATCATATGCCTTGACCCTATAAGGTTTAGGGCGTTGGGGATCCAATACAACATCAAGTCGTTCTATTACTTTGTGAATGAAATAGTTAATTACTATATCAAGCACCATCGTCTGGGTGGTGATAATCTTGCTTATCAGATAAAGTTAGTTAGGTGGCTTTTAATCAGTTATGTTAACGTAGCTGTTGTTCACGGTTATTATGCTATGGTGAGGAAGGCGAAGAAAGAGCATCCTGATCTTTTCGTGCATAGGAGCAAGGCTAGATATTATTATTGGGACAATTGCCCTCCTAAACATCGTAAGCTAGAGGATGAACGAAATATAAATAATCCTACCTATAAAGCCCATGAGTGCAATAGGAAGCGCGCCGAGGATATCAAACGTGTTGTTTATGACTCCATGGATTCGATCAGGAAACGTGACCTTAAGGATTTCGTGTCCTCCAAAAACAATGGGGTGAGCATTTCTTTTAAGGAAAAGGTGCGAAACAAGGTCAGGAAGAAGGGCTTTGGTAATGTCAGTATCAAGACCATAGAGAGGGCTATAAGGAGCTATTTGGAAGAGTGTGATGTTACTTTCTCCGAGTTTGTTAAGAAGGTGAGGGAATTGGATAATAAGATAAGGGAAGTCAAGTCTGCTTTTGGTAAGGCTAAGAGAATCAGGATATTTGGTATTAAGACATATGATTATGTGTCTGGCGATGAGGTAGTTGACGAGTTTGGCATGGCTGCGTTGTCTGATGAGGTGTGGATTCCTGATAATAGCACACCGTTCCTTGATGATTATATTGAATCGCAGTATTCTTCTTAGCGAGGAAGATCTACTTGCAGCTCTTATCTTGTAGCTTCATTTGTCATATTGTTCAAATTAGTATCTTTGTGAAAAAGATATACAAATGAATCAAATAAACATTATACCGAAGATAATTCATGATAAGTTCGCCGCAAGGATTATCATGGATGATTACGATATAGAGAAACCTATCGTTATTACTGTCGTGGCTAGACGTAACGATGGAGAGTATAATACCCAGATACTAACATACCCGACATCTGGCGTTGATTATGAGGGTAATGTAAGGATGGTGTTTTTCGATGTCGCTAGGTCTCATGTTTGCCAGATAACATCTGTGTTTATCAACGGTCATGAGGTCAAGACATATTATACCGATGTCCCGGATCTTGATATGCAGGCTCGTTATGACGATAGCTTATGCCGGTACGATAAGAAGGTTAATATGAATGACATTCGGCTGTCATTTCAGGTGCTAGAGACACGTGATCCTAAGGTGCTTCAGGTATTGGATGAGTCTGAGTGGGGGCTGCTGGAGGACAGGAAGGCGATCATCGAGATCACTACGCCGGGCATGTCCGACCCCGCTACGTTGTTCCTTGGCAAGAATCAGGTCAATACCTTTACTAGCCTAACATTAGGCCTCAATTGCTTTAATTACGATGATTGTAATGTCAAGTACCTTGATCTACCTGATGGTATATATGATATCAAGATCATAGGTAGCCCTTCTACTTACAACTTCAGTCGCAAGTATCTTAAGACGGATCTTATACGTAGACGTCTTGATCGGCTATGGATTAAGACCGATATCTTGTGTGAGGATAAGGATAAGGATCTTATAGGCAAGATACAGGAGATGGAGACGCTTATGGCTGTAGCGGAGGCTAACGTCAGGTTGGATAACATAGAGGCCGCTCATGAGATTATTGATCGTGTCGGAGGGCTTCTTGAGATGGCTACTAATTGCGTGGATTGTTAAACATAAAAATATTTAGTCGTGGGTTGTAATACTTGTAAGGAAAAGGCGTTAAAGGCCGAGAGAGAAAGAATTGAGAGAAGTATGATGAATCGTGCTTCCTCTACCGTTGTTGGCGATATGGAATACGCTTCTAGGAGCACCGCCGGTTGTATGGTCATGCTCGATCCGTTGAAGACCATGGAGCGTGACGTGGTGAGCATATACAAACAGACCCGTACCATAGGTGACGTGGGTATCGTCTATCTCAACATGCAGAAGAAGATCCGTGAGTGGATCAAGAACCTGCCATATGGATGCCCGCCTGACGAGGAGGTACAAGAAATGAGAAAGGAGATACTAGATGGGCGCGCAATCTATATCAAACCTTGATAGAATAGATCTATGTAAGGTCGTAGATGAATGGCTTTCTTGCCAATGGAGTGGATACATGAGGTACCATAGGTATAGGATCGGGGACAAGCCCGATGTATCTTATTGGGGCAAGATAATTCGTCTGCAAAGGTCATTATGCGATAATGATTGCGGGTTATGCCCGGATGAGGTAAGATCGTTAAAGGAACGTGTTAATAAGTTGCTGGCATGAAAAAATATAACTGTTCACATATAACTCCGTCCACTTGCGTACCCTACGAGGGTGATCTCCCAGAGTGGTCAAAATATAAGGACTCTGATGAGTGTGTTATGGTCTCCGACGTGATAGAGGAGATATACGAAGAGCTAACCCGTATCAGGGAGGCTATAGATGTCCGGGATCTCGGCGAGTCTTGTGTTAAGATAAATGGCGATAAGACCGTATCGAAAATCCTTTACGCTATTGAAGATAAGATTTGCAATGGGTAATTAATGTCCTGATTTTAGGATATTAAAAATAGCCAATTGGATTGTGTTTGTCACACCAATTGGCTATTTTTGTATGTCCGCCGACTCTCACGAGGGAGCGGACATAAACTATTTAATTATTAATCTCAAAATTAGACTAAAAAATGAAGACGGTTAATGTTTTGACGAGAAAAATGGGCGATTTTAACGTTTTTCAAAGAACTAGTGATGGTTATTTTGATGCCAATAGTTTACTTAAGCAATGGAATGATAATCCTGAGAACACGAGAAGACGGCTTGATGATTTTATGAATAGTAGTAGAACTAAGGAATTTGTTAGTGCTTTATCTGAGGATGAAAGCCATAGGAGAAAAATCGACATTGGTGATAATCAATTAGTTATAAAAGTGAAAGGTAAGACGACTAAGCATGGTAAGACTCCTGATAAGGTATGGATGCATCCTCTGTTGTTTATAAAATTTGCCATGTGGATAAATCCTAGATTCGAAGTTCAGGTATTGAGATTTGTGCATGATCAACTTATAGATTACAGGGATAAAGCTGGTGATGCCTATAAGAGGATGTCTTCCGCTTTGTCTAAAATAATTGAACCTTCAAGACTAAGGGATAAAATACAAGATTTGGCTAGATCCGTAAATATTATTGTCTATGGGCTTCATGAGACTATGATAAGAAATTCTGTTGGAGAGGAGGCTAAGGCTAAAGAGTTGATGGAGCTGGAGATTGATATAGCTAAGATGATTGAATTTGGATATATAGTTACCGAGGAACAGTTAAGGGATTATCTGTATAAGGTTTTGAGAAGCAAAAAGGCTCTTCCTTTGTGATTTGGATTTTAATCGTATATTTGTGTCAAAGTTAATTACGATGATATACGGCAATAAAGAAATAGTACGGACGTTCACCAGAAACAACCTGCCTGCCGGATATGTGGGTGGCTCTGTTGACTACCGGGTCCCGGCCGATGTTTATTTTGGCGATACGCAGGAGGAGGCTGATAGTAAGGCTGAGGATGATGTCAATGCCAACGGTCAGGATTACGCCAACACATATGCCGACATAATACCGGCTGTATGGTATAATGATCAGGTATGCGATGAGTTTATCAAGAACGATTGCGTAAGTGGTAAGGGGTCCAAGGAACAAATATGCGTAGAGGAAGGCAGGTTTGTGTCATACGTATCCAAGAAAGACGCCAATGATAAGGCTAGGGCGGAGCTGGGACGGATCGGGCAGGGTGAGGCCAACGCCGTCGGGGCTTGCTGCGAGGACTGGGCCTCACAGCCTCTTCGTGGCTTGTTTTACAAGAACGATTGTGAGACCGGGACATCAGGTAAAGAAGGTATTGTGTATGAATTGCCAGCCGGAGCCGTCATATCCGATATATCCCAGATTGATGCTGATACGTTAGCTTATAGGAAGTTCATGAAAGAAGGTCAGGAGAAGGCTAACGCCGAGGGTAGTTGTTCACCTGTATTCTATAATACGAAGATCGGTGATTGGTTTGAAAAGGTATGTCCGTTTGGATATAAATCAGGTAGGGTATATTATTCTATCAAAGCCAACAGGTTTAGGTCATGGATATCAGTAGAGGATGCCAACGCCAAAGCTCGTGAGGTTTTGATGGTAGAGGGGCAGGAGTACGCTGATCTTAATCTTGAGTGCGAGAAATGGATTGAGAATATTGATCAAGAGGATCAATGTTATTGGTGATGATGCGCGTTTAGTTTTCCATAATAGTTGATTTAGTGTTTGGAGGGGATTGTATATCTCCTCCATTTTTTGTATATATATCAATGGTGATAAGTTTATATACTGCAATACAGTTGTTTGTATGTTGAATATGTTTTATATTTGCATACCTATCTATTCATCTCGAACCGATAGGTATTATGTTTAATTTAAAATATTGTTCAAAGTTATGAAAAGTCGGGTTGAAATCAAATCTTCTGATAGGAGATTGATGGGCGTTGTTATACCTGCGCTCAGTGATAATGGTTTTGTTAACATCACTTTAGCTATGAAGGTCTTGTCTGATGATAGGCTTAAAAAGGGTTTATCCCCTAAGAAGCTTAATGATATTATTAAGTATGATGGCTTTCAGGAGAAATGTAGGGAAATAATTAGTAGACTGGAAAACAGGGATTTATGTAAGCGGATAAATATCAGCCTACAAAACAAGACCCTAAATCTTAGTGATTTAAACAAAATGGGATTGGCGTGCAGAAAGGGAAAGGGGGATGGACAGATGTGGTATATGAACCCATACCTTTTCCTTGTGGTGGCTATGGAAATGAGTCCTGAGGTTTGCGCCGATGTCGTAATGTGGTTTGTTGATAATATCGTAGGGGTAAGAAATGCAGCTGGTGACGCTTATATAGAGATGTGCAGCAGTGTATCTTCGCTTATAAGCGATAAGAGCAATTTAAAGGAATCGCTATCAAGAATTGCTAAGGGTATAAATTTTGTTGTTTTTGGCGTACATGAGGAAGGGATAAGAAATAGGGCTTCCTTCGAGGAGTTGGATATGATAGTATCAATAGAAAGAAATATATCTTATGCTATTAAGGCTGGATATATAAAAGACTATGATGGCGTTATAAACGATTTGGGAAGGCAGTGGAAAGACAGATGGGGTAATCCTGTTCTTAAATTGAAGTCCTGATCTTGTCTTGTTGTTATGGTTTATGGGTATAGGGGATGCGAATGACGTATCCCTTATATTGTTTAATAACGTATGTTGTCTTGTTTCCAAACCAAATAAGTATCTTTGCTAAAAACATTAATATTATTAATATGTGTAATACAGGTGGTTGTTGTCATGATCATTCGAGGGAGCGTCCTGAAGAATGCTGTCATGGTGTTAAGATAGACAAGTTTCTTAACAAATGCCCCGAGGATCCTTGTGATCCTTGCGATCGGGATTGTCAGGACGAGCCTTGTGTTGGCTATGGATGTCCTATAGTTTTATATGATAAATGCGTCTTATACTCAGGTGATGAGTTGGTGGTGGATGGTATAGAGAAAGGTACTGATATCTCTGTCGTTGTAGACTCATTGAGGCGTATTATAGCGTCTAGGGATAAGCAGATAGATTTATACCATCGTGAGGTTCTGGATTTGAAGAAAATTATAAACGAGCTTGTCAACGCCGGTAATGGTGGCGGTGATAATGGTGCAGAAGAGGAGGTATGGTAACAATGAATGGTTGTAACAAGAAACAATACAGGCCTACTGTAGACGATACGAAAGTACCGTGCTCTACGTACATGAGCACCGATTGTATTTATCCCGGTGATAAGGTTCGTGTGGAGTCGCTGGGATTGTCCCCTAATTGCGATATGTCCGATACCCTTAATGCTATGATAAAGGCTATACGGGACAAGGATGCTGAGATACTTGAATTAAGGAGAATGATTAATAAATTGATTTGATATGAGGAATAACTGTAATCCATGTAAGCCGGAATATAGACCAGGGAACGAATGTAGTATCTACAGTTCCCAGATCATATATGATGGTCAGTCTTTTCCTGAGGCAGATATCAGGAACGGAGATGGCATGAATAGCGTAATCGAGTCTCTGGTAAGGAAGCTGGTTGCCGTATCTGGAGCAACGGCGTCCATCCAAAGGGATTCGTTTAAGGGAGTGCAGGCCGTAAGGTTAAGATACGAGCCTCTGAATGTTCTTAGCGTGACCTACTGCGGTACTATCGTACCTAACGACGGGTATGTCGTTTCTGGTAGATCCATTAAGTTCAAGAAAAGGTATTGCATGGGCGATGAGTTCGCTGATGTTAATATCGTATATACTACATTGAATAGTAATATTTTAAATACTTCATGCTATGGCTAAGAGAGTGTATGATATGGTCTTGGCTTCCGAGTGTGACGGTTGGGTATGTGGTGAGACACTTAAGAAAGGGTCTGTCCCAGCAGACAGGTTGGAGCTTGATTCTTTTTCAGAGGCAGTCAGGGAGCTTATAGAGCGTTTTTTCGAGGAGGGATGGTTGCCGGACATGATCTGCGATCTTGGTTGTGGTGGCGCCAGCGTGTTTGAGATTAAGCCTACTAACTTCGAGTATCCTCCTGAGGGCGGTGAGCAGATTCTGGAGATTATCGTAGGCAAGAGTGATAAATGGACTATAACTCAAGCGGAATGATATGAATAATTTAAAAGATATTCTTGCTAAGATCGAGCAAGGCTCCTCATGGGTGTCCTACGACAAGATTTCCGGTACCGGTCCCGACAAGGTGGCGATCAAGGTAGAGCCGGGATGGATGGGTAGGTTGCCTAGGGAGACTTACGTAGCGGTCGAGAAAGGCAAGGTAACGAAACTCGCTACCATAACCCAGAAGGGTATGGAGCGGGTGAGCGTAGATCCGGCCAATATCATGTTCGACATGGAGGGTGGGACGGCGGTCATCAACGCCAAGCTTAACTCCGCCTCGGTCAAGGCCTCCTGCCTTACCCTTGGTGGTTCGGTAAGTAAATGCTATATGGTGTCTATGAACGTCAACGGGTTATCCGTTAAGATACCTGACGAGGATAGCAGATACGTGGTGTACGCCGATCCTGAGGATCCGGGAGCCACTGACCTGTATGACGCTAGCTTCGTTATAGCCATGCCTAAGAATATGGATAACGAGGAGCATCATGAGATGTTCGTCTTGAATGGCAAGGTTGTTAATATCAATCAACAGCCTAATGATATACCTTATATTATACTTGATCATGACTTTGATAACGTGACTAGTGAGAACGGTCAGGTTGTTATTGATATTAAGTCTAACACTGAGTATGATATTGAGCTGGTATGTTGCACTTGCGGCGATGGCAGCGAGGAACCGGAGCCGGAACCACCCTTTAACGTGGATCCGCAAAAGTTGACGCTTAATAAGGATGGTGATACTCAAATCGTGAGGGTAGAGGCCGGAGATAATGTTTCATGGAGAATAGAGGAGGATTGACATGGCAAGGGAAGTAGATAAGAATTGCGTTGAGGGTAATTGCTTTGCCATTAACGACAAGAGCCATGGGGTAGGCGATAATAAGCTTAACATCGTATACAAGGCTAATTACACCGGTCAGATCTGTACGGCTAAGTTCCGTATAACGTCAAAGGACGGTAGTGTTGTTAAGGAGTATATGATAGCCCAAGATGCCAAGCCCTTTTATTATAATATCAAGATGGTTCAGCCGTTTACCAAGGATGACTGTCTAGCCAACCAGCACGGTTCGGTTGTCTTGTATGTGGTTGAGGAACGGACGTACAAGTCGTTTATCTCACAGGAGGACGCCGATGCCAAGGCTATGGAGGATATAGCCCTAAATGGTCAGGCATACGCCAATGAGCATGGTGAGTGTATAACTGACATCTGGTATAACGAGGAGCAAAGGAAAACCTTTATCCGTAACAATTGTGATAAGTTCAGTGATGGTCAGGAATATGTTTACATCGTTCCTGAGGGTAAGTACGTGTCTTCTATCTCTCAAGAGGACGCCGATAGGAAGGCTATTGAGGATATTGAGAAGAACGGTCAACAACAAGCCAATTTGGAGGGTGAGTGTAAGCCTAAGGAGAATATTTATTATGGTAAGTTTAGCAAGACCTTTACCCGTAACAATTGCGACTCCACTCAATACGGAACGGATGTGGTTGTTAATGAGACGATGGTTACAGGAGACTTTAGATCCATCGTATCTCAGGAGGAGGCTAATAAGTTAGCACAAGCCGCTGTAGAGGCTCAGGGTCAGGATATAGCTAATATCAAGGGTAATTGTGAGAAGATACCGGTATTTACCGGATCGTATTCTAAGGTATTCCAGAGAACCAATTGTCCTGAAGGTTCTACTCCTATTGACTTCACTGTGGACGAGAAGATGTGTTCTGGCTATCCGTTCACTTCTACAGTATCACAGGATGCCGCCAATAAGCTGGCGCAGGATGCTGTTGAGGCGCAAGGTCAGGCTATCACCAACGAGCGTGGCGATTGTCAGACTAACGTCTACTATAACGTTAGGATGGAGAAGACAGTCACTAGAAACAATTGCGATGAGTTCCATATCGGTCAACCTTATACTTATGTTGTAGCCGCTGGTAAGTACTTCTCTATTTTCTCTCAGGAGGATGCTGACAATAAGGCTAAGGCCGATCTTGAGGCTAACGCCCAACAACAAGCTAACCTTGAAGGTGAATGTAAGGAGAAGGTCGTATATCATGGTAAATACAGTAAGGAATTTACCCGTAATAATTGCGATGAGACCCAGTACGGTACTAAGGTTGTTGTAGACGAGACTATGGTGACAGGAGACTTTAGGTCTACCGTGTCTCAGGAGGACGCTAATAACAAGGCTAAGGCCGCTGTTGAGGCTCAAGGTCAGGACGTGGCTAACGTGAAAGGTAAGTGTGAGAAAGTTCCTGTAT
Source organism: Flavobacteriales bacterium (assembly GCA_003150615.1). Lineage (GTDB taxonomy): Bacteria > Bacteroidota > Bacteroidia > Flavobacteriales > UBA1820 > Merdimorpha. The sequence continues at coordinate 54,449 of QALN01000013.1, forward strand.
ATACCGGTACTTATACACGTACGTTTACCCGTAACAATTGTGGTACTGGTACTGGTGGAACTTATACGGTAAACGATAGAATGGTTGATGGTTATCCATTTACTTCCACCGTGTCTCAAGAGGATGCCAACAGCAAGGCTAAGGCTGCCGTTGACGCCCAAGGACAGGCTCTCGCCAATATCCATGCCCTTTGTACGTACACTGGCCGTGCTTCCTTGGAGTTCACGAGAAACAACTGTGGTGAGTGCAAGATCGGATCTAAGGTGATGATCACTCAAGATATGGTAGAAGGACACCCATTCCAGTCCAACGACTCCCAGACCGCTGCTGACGCTATGGCTATGACCGCAGTACAAGCTCAAGGGCAGGCTTTGGCTAATACCAAGGGTACTTGCTCTAACGCTACTATGTATACCGGTAAGGCTAGCTTCGAGTTTACGAAGAGCAATTGTGGCGCTAATCAGGTAGGAGATCCGTTCACCGTAACACAAGATATGGTGGAAGGTCATCCGTTCCAGTCTTGCGTATCTCAAGATGAGGCTAATTTAGTGGCTATGGCCGCTGTAATGAATCAAGGCCAGAAGATAGCCGATGAGCAAGGCACTTGTCATGAGGCTTCTAAATATACCGGTCATTATAGCGAGGCGTTCGAGAAGAATAACTGTCCGTCCGGTCTTATCCCGTCTTCAGTTACCGTTACTGAGGCCGATGTAACCGGAGGCCCATTCTACTCATACGAGAGCCAGTTCGCCGCTGATGAGCTTGCTAAGGCCGCTGTCAAGGCACAAGGTCAGGCCATAGCCAACGATCGTGGTACTTGTGATGAGTTGAAGATATATGTCGGTAATTATAGTAAGGAGTTCACTCCTAAGTGTCCTACTTGCCAGTATGCTGATCCTATTACCGTAACCCCGGATCTTATGGGTCAGTTCTTCACCTCTACCCGTTCACAAGAGGAGGCTGACGCTTTGGCTAAGGCCTACATCGATAGGATGGGTCAGGCGTTCGTTAACAAGAACTATGATGACACGTGTCATACTAAGGATGAGCAACCGGTTTGGAAGACTATCGAAACCGTATGCAAGGATTGTATCTCTAAATTACATCAACGTAATACCAATACCTGCTACACTGATCCTGATAATCAAGAGCGGTATATAGCTGGTGGTAATAAGATATGCTTCTGGTTTGGTACGGCATCTAAGGCCTTCACTCGTCAATGTGAGGATGGTGGGGTTGGAAGCTCCGTTACCGTGACTCAGAATGATGTTACGGATCCAAGTCCTAGCTCTGATGGCAAGTTCAAGTCATGTGTATCTCAGGCTGACGCTAACGCCAAGGCATTGGCGGCTGTTACGGCTCAGGGACAGAGCGTAGCTAACTCGAAGGGTACTTGTACGTGGACAGGAAGCTATACCGGTCAGGTCCAGAAGAACAATTGCGCTGATGGCGGCGTAGGAGACATGGTATCCGTAAGCAGCAGCAAGCTTTCGGGACATCCGTACACCTCCAACATATCTTTGGCTGACGCCAATAAGAAAGCTGAGAATGCCGTTCGTGGAGCTGAGGGTCAGGCTTACGCCAATAAGAACGGAGGATGTACCTGGACTTACGTGGCAAGCCGTGACTTCTATAAGAACAACTGCGCCGAAGGCGGGGTAGGCCAGAGGATAACGGTGACCTCCACACAAGCCAACGGCGGCACGGCTATCACCAGCAAGGTTTCTTTGGCGGATGCCAGAAGCAAGGCAGAGCAGATCCTAGATCAGAAAGGACAAGATTACGCTAACCAGCATGGCACTTGTGTATGGACCGGTACTGGAAGCGCTACTTTCTACAAGGATAATTGCGGCTCTTGTAAACAAGGTGTGGCTATATCAGTTCCTTATAGCTCGTTAGGATTAGATCCTATAACATCAACGGTCTCTCAGGCTGACGCCAATAACAAGGTTCAAGAGGCATTCAGAAGCAATTCAGCTACCAGAGCCGCCGCTCAAGCTTACGCTAATAAGAACGGAGATTGCGAGGACACTCCTCCTAATTGGAGTGTTTGGAGCTATAATGGCGGAAACTATTGCTCAGGTGGTGATGTTTGGGCTATGTATAGAAGGACTGATAGCACTGGATGTCACTCTGACGAGATTGAGGACAGGTTGCATGAGTATTGCGATTGTGGATGTTCAGGTGGTTCTTGTGATAGCTGTTGTGATCCTAATTCTTGGAGTAGAATAGGAGAGGCTGAGTGTAGATCTGGCGAAAGTGTAGCTTTATATAGAAATGATTGTGGAAGAGAGGAATATCAAAGCTATGGATCTGCTTGCTGTAATATGATCGGTTTCCAAGGAGGATCTGTTACTAGTAGGAATTGTCCATCTGATAGACCTTGTGGAGTAACGATCTCCTATCCGGATGTACCTTCTGGATCTATATGCGCTTCTAGCACGTCTTCTGCCAACGCTCAGGCTAGCGATAAGATAGAGATTTTTAGATCTCAAGCTCAGGCATTAGCGGATGCGGGTTGCAGTGGAAGAGTATGTAATGATTATGTAGAGGCTACTGCTACCAAGCAAGGTTGTCCGTCAGGATGTACGGCTCCGAAGGCTTCCGCTTACTGGGTTTCTGGCGGAAACAATGGCGCTTGGTGTAAGTGTAACGGTGATAAGGCCGCACTTACCGCCGCGGCACAGGCTGACGCACAGAGACTAGCGCAGGAAAAAGCCAACGCTATGGAATGCGATTGCCCCAAAACATGGAGCGCCGACGCTATGCTGAGCGGTGATCCTTGTAATGGCCTGTCTGGTTCTACATCCACCTTAAGGTGCTCCTATGAAGTGTCTTACAATAATCAATGTGGATCATCTAAATCAATAACTGTAACTGTTACTGGTCTGAATGATCATGGACAAACCGTTACGGCTGGAAGTACTACCGTAAGTATACCTACTGGGTCTGGTAAAAAAACCGGTGTCATAGGTTTTGATTCAGGAGTACGATGTGGGTCTATAAGTGTTTTTGGAAAAGGAGCTGGGAACTGTTAAGATTCTGATGTATAACAAAAAAAAAGGAGAGGCTAATAAGTCTCTCCTTTTTATTAAAAACCATAACAGCAGTGATTGTCAACAATTACCTGAATCATGACCAGAGATTGTTACATCTCCACATACCACTTCTCGGCTAAAATACACACTTCCACTCTTGCTTCCAGATCCTGCGGGAATTGTAAAGCTAGCGCTATTGACCTGCTCTTCTCCGTTTTGTGTATACCCTATACCACTCACAGAACCAGATATAGATCTACCACATTGATTATTATACGTAATCGTAAATCCTCTTGATGTGACAAGTTGCTCATGACTCATGCAATCATTATTCATAGATACAGACCATGACCACGTCTTCTGCTCCGGGCAATCGCATTCCATAGCGTTGGCTTTTTCCTGCGCTAGTCTCTGTGCGTCAGCCCGTGCCGCGGCGGTAAGTTGGTAGTTTCATCAACCTCTTTTATTCTATTTTCGATAGAAATGACTAATATTGTATCACTAACATTAAAAAAAGTAAGACTATGACATGTACTAAGAAAAAGAAGATGGCAGAAGGAGGCAAAGTCTCCGAGAAAAAGAAACCTCAAATGAAATGTGGAGGCAAGGTTAAGAAAAAGAAGTAACAACAGGAGGGGTATATCCCCTCCTCAGTATTTAGCATATGAAAAATTCAGAATTTGTATCTAGGATCATGAATGACATGAACTCCATTAACAAGGACGCTCATGTCAGTAGGAGGTGGATATTATCCATAGGCAGACAAAAAGCAAGGTCTTATATAGCCCAGAAATACGCTGACGGTACTTTGTTCGGCGAGGAATCGTTATACACCCATATCAATTGCCTGGAGATGGAGAGAGTTCGGAAGGTTGATTGCTGTTTTGATGAGTTCAAGTTATGCCGGATTCTTATGAGATCTAAGAAAAGGTTGCCCGATATGATATATACCCGTATAGGACCGGCTATCATCAAAGTATCAAACATCATGGATGATATTATATTTACCTCCATATCGTTAAGAAAATACGCTAACAACAAGGAACGTAAATACGGGAATATAGATCAATACTATTATTATGTCAATGATGGATATATCTATATACCAGATATTAACATAGAGGCTATAAATGTTGATCTTATAACTCTCGACAGAAAAGCGGCGTTAGAGCTAGGGGGATGTGGAGCTGAAAAAGATAAGCCATGTACATCTCAATGGGATTATGATTTCATATGCCCAGACAAACTTCTTGAATATGTGGTTTTCGAAACATTAAGGGAAACTGTAACCAAATTGCAGATCCATACGGATGAGAACCCGGATATGGATATTAATAAGAAAACACAAAAAATTCAATAACATGAATCTAATAAGATCAATAATCAATTTCTTTGGTTTCAATGACGCCATAGTTGACGGTATAGGCGAAAGAGGGATGAGAGACAGCTCTATCATAAGATATAATGAGGTGCACGATATGTATGACAAGATTATAAAAGATCTGGGAGATATGTCGGCTTACGTATCCAAGGGTTATATCTATGATAAGATAAAGGAAAGAACGGGATTAAGTACCAGATATATTAGTAGGATATTGAATCATACTAGGAGGAAAGATCTTAGATTCATCTAATCGTAACAAAAAGGAGAGATTATATAAGCCTCTCCTTTTTTTATTGTCAACAAGATCCACTTCCTTGACCATCCTCATAATAAGCATAAGCTCCAGATGATATCCCGTAGTTGGTTGTTGTAGAATCAGAAAAAGTTCCTGATCCGGAAGGAATAGGGACTATTCTTGTCTCATACTCCCATTGACCATTCGTTTTTTTGTATCCTATAGTCATCCTAGACGTCTTTTCCGATCCACATGGATTATTATATTGTATGGTGTAATTTATCGTCTTCCCGCTTCCGCTAGACGTCGTTACACTAGCGCTCCATGTTTTGGGGCAATCGCATTCCATAGCGTTGGCTTTTTCCTGCGCTAGTCTCTGTGCGTCAGCCTGTGCCGCGGCGGTAAGTGCGGCCTTATCACCGTTACACTCACACCAAAACTTGCCAAATATTTCTTGAATAAGGATGAAATTATTATATTTGCGACATGAAAACAAAGTCGTTTAAAATACTTGATCAATACTTTCTTCGGTTCTACAGGTCTATTATGTCTAAGAACGGAAAGAGAAGGAAACATACGATCGTGGACAAGAATGATATTCTCGAATGTCAGTCGTTGATCTGGAAAGTCATACGTGATAAGTACTTAGATAATGAGGGCGGGGTTTATATAAATAACATCGGTTATCTATGTCATAAGATTAATCCCAACCGTAAGATATATCTGAATAAACTTACCGGGACTATAAACAGGCGTGGGACAGGTGGATATTCTTACGTCCATACGTGTATGGATTTTATGCCGAGGAATAAGTATTTTCATTTATATATCTCTCCAGCATTAAACAAGGAGTGTAGGATGGCTATGGAGTCTGGAAGGAGATATAAGTTCTTGTACCGGGAAGTTGAATCGGAAAGTAAGGTATTTGGAGTTAAATGGGTTTATAAGCTGTAGAAGTTTCTATGATCCAGTTAGCTCGTGAGGGTAGACTAGATTTTTTTTGTATCACGGATTCAAATACATATCTTTGTGCAAAAGACTTGAATATGACAATAAAAGGCTTATTGGCCGAGATCAAGGCCGATTTACATAAATACGACGATAGCGGAGCTATAGACACCTCGTCTGTTTATAGGTGGGCTGAGATAGCTTTAAAAAGGTTTGGGGGTGTTATAGCCGTCATGTCCGAGGCGGTTGTAAAGACCAGCAACAAACAGGCGGTATTACCTTCCGATTTCTTCGACATGCTTGACGCCTATAGGTGTGAGCCTCTTGTCTGTGAGATTCCGGGGGGCGATAAGGCTAAGGCTGACCTCCAACACGAGATCGGCTGGGTCGAGCGCACGGAGCGCGGGTTTCGTTGGAACTCCTGCACGGAGTGCTGTAAGGAGGAGTTTGAGAAGACAATCACGGAGAAGATATATATCGGGTCTCACGAGGTTCGCTTCCATTACCATCACCCCGTAAGGCTGTCTATAGGTCGTGGGTTGAGACGTGATTGCGCCGCCGACAAGTATCGGGATAAATATGCTTGGGATAATTATGATATAACTATATCCGGCAATACTATGTATACCGGGTTTGATGGATTTATTTACATCATATATCGTGCTACACCCAAGGATGATGACGGTCTCCCGTATATACCTGAAACGGCGTTAGGTTATCTTGAGGATTATGTCGAGACGTATATCAAGATGAAGATCTTCGAGAACGCCGCCGTTAATGGCTTGATACAAGGCGCTGGTGACGCTTACAAATTATACGCTCAGCAAGAACCGGGTAAGTTCGCTAGGGCTATGAAGGAGCTTAAGATGTCGATGATTACCTTGAATGATTATCGGGAACTGGCTGAGGATAATAGGAGGAGGATGTTGTCTTATGAGCGGATGTGGCCTAACGCTTTTGATAAGTATATTAAAATGGTTTAACAAAATACGATGATATGGCAGATTGGATGCATTTAGATAAGATAAGTGGTACTGGTCCCGCTGAGGTTAAGGTTACCGCTGATGTTAACGAGACCGGTGAGATACGGGAAGTTACGTTTAAGGTGATTAAAGAAAGCACCAAGGAAGAAAAGACGTTCGTGTGCAGGCAGGAGTCGGTTCCGGTGGTGATCATCCCTGAGTTCGATTTCCTTGTGCTTAGGTATATCTGGGCTGACGAGGACGGCATTGACTTCGACACGGCAACCGGCTTCGACAACACCGGCCTCCCGGACGTGGACGGCAAGCTGGTTGGTTGGAGTAAACAGTACCAGACCACGCAGGAGCGGGTAGGTGATTATCTTATCCACGGTGGTGATAACATGGAATCAGGTAATGAGGCCGCCTTGATCCAGATGGGACCGTTGTTGGATGGCGATAATTACGATAAATTACCTCTTGAGATCAGATGCGGTATATACGGTAACTGGTATGGTGGTCGTGAGAAAGGTGATGTCACTATCAGGTTCACGGCATATAAGGGCGGTTCTATGGAGAAACGTGGATATGATTTTGTCAATATCGGAGGCGAGGAGGTTTATACCGGTGACGCTCCCACTAACGTATCCACTCATGGTGAGGATAATTGGCAAAATATAAAGACCTTGTATTCTAAGGTAGGCACGATGATCTATAACAAGGAATCTCGTGACTGTATTGTAAGAATAGGTGAATAGATTTTTCTTCATAATATAAACACATCGGCTCTCTTGTTCGTGAGGATAGGAGAGTTTTTTTATTTTTTTTAATCCTTCAATTATGACATATTTGATCTTTTATTGCGTGGGAATAATCTAGCTTTGCCGAAAACTAGTATTATGGTCACATTGAATGATGTAAATAACGAACTCCATGTCCGGTTATATATACTGGAGGTACTTAAGGATTATATAAGAGATGATGGTTTCGATGGTCTTGTAGATAAGGCGTTGGATTTTGTCATGGAAGGCGTTTCTATGCCTAAGGCTCCGACCAAGGATACCACCATGAGTGACATATCAAAGAGCGTTTTGGCCTTGGTAGCGGGTGCTGGATTAGATGAGAGGCTAAGCAAAAGCTCTTTAGAGTTAGCTTACGATAGGTGTAAGATGAGGTACGTATTCGATCCTCGAAATCGGGATATGCACGGTGTAGTCGTAGGTTATTCCAATGACTTTAATAGTCTGGTCGCTGTGTGTGATGAGGGATCAAAGAAAGGGGTGGACAAAGGATCTACTGATTTTGTGGACGTCAATGAGAGATACGTGACTAACGGGTTCTTCTACATATCCGTAGAGGACGCCGACAAGCAATCAAGCTACATGGGGAAAAATCCATAATTATTATGTTTTTGTATTTTCATTAGGGGTAAACGTTGCAAAGTGTTTAGATTTTCCTTCTGGCTTGTAAGAGTCAGAAGGATTTTCTATTTTTGTGCGATTTGAATGTCTTGCATAATACGTACAGTTTATTAGAATCCGCCACATAAGTGATTATCCGGCGGATTTGCTATATTTGCGAAAAACATAACATCGTGCAGAATAATTCTAATATAGCGGTTCCCGATTCCGGGATGAACAGGGATAAGCATCCACAGGACCTATCCCCGTCTGAGTACAGTTTCGCCTTGAACGCTACCATAGAGGGTGACGATGGGAGTCAGCTTAAGATTCAGAACGAGCCTAGCACCCTTTTATGTAAGCGATTTGATGGCTATAAGGTTATTGGGTATAAGAATGATATAGCTGGTGATAACACTTATTTCTTTCTGGTGAATCCTGATAACAACACCTCTAAGATCACGTTCATGAGGTCATTGGATTATGTCAAGACCGTAGAGGATCAATTAGCGGGATCAGGGAAAGATATTCATCGTATCCTTGGCGAGAGGCTTGAGGAGTCGGATGGTCGTTTCGATGAGATATGTGATTTGATGGAGGTGTTGATAGAGGATGGGACCGATGACCCTTGTCTTAACTTTTCCATTCATCACCCGATCTTTGATATAGAGATCAAGGATGAGAAGTGTGGTAAGGTGATATACTGGACTGATGGATATAACCCCCAGCGATATGTTATGGTTGACAAGGCACTTAATCCGGATGATGATGGTGACTTCTGGTATCATTATCATGGATATAAGACATGTGGGGATGATAAGCCAATAGAGAGGTGTAGGCTGGCTTGCGAGAAGCTACTGGTATTCCCGCTGCTGACGGCCCCGTGCGTGGAGCCTGAGGTCGTGGAGTTCGGGGGAAGCCTGCGTGCCGGGACCTACCAGTTCTGCGTGGCGTTGTGCGATGAGTTCGGGATAGAGAAGACCGGATATTGCTCATTGACCAACCCTATCATGATATTCGATCGTCAGGATATAGTCATTCGTGATGGCTTATGGGGCAAATCAACCAACATGGGTATCCGGCTTACTGTATCCAATATAGATAAGCAGGTATCTCATTATAAGGTAGGTGTTATACAGAACACCGTTGGATATAATGGCGAGCAAAGCCCGGTTCTTGAGTATTTCATAGAAGGTATACATCCGATAACGGAAAGGACCATCTATTACCTTACGGATCAGTATAGCGAGCGTACGACCATGGAGAAGTTATCCAAGGAAATACCGGTATATAAGACAGCCAGAGGCATGACGTCTGTCGGGAATCGTCTTCTTCAATACGGCTTGACCGTGGAGAATGAATGGAATCTTCAACCGGTCGTTAACTTCTTGGGTCATTTCGTTAAATGGCAGACATCTATAGCCACGGAGAATTTGTATAAAGACGGTGTGGCTTGCTCTAAATACGCCTCTTTCATGCGTGACGAGGTATATCCGTTGGGTATAAGATTCTTTACCAATACGGGATACAGGACAGCTAGATTCCCGCTTATCCCTCGTCCGGCCACAAGGGAGGAGATGGAGGTTATCGTTGATGAGGACGGTAACTCTGACGACCTGTCGGCTGCGTCGGTGCTGGAGAACAACCCGCAGTGCGCCGGGAACAGCCGCCGTCATCTTTGGCAGTTTAAGAATACGGCAAAGATCATAAACGACCCGTCTTGGGGATTTGATGGTTTTGGAGGAGAATGCAAGAATCAGCTAGATGTCAAGCAACTCAGATATGTAGAGCAGGAATATGCCACGGTAGGAGAGACCCAATTCGTTATCAACACAATGGGGGAAGATGTTACGGTAGATGATGTTATTGATTATATTGCTGACAATATAGAGAATCTGTGTGATCTTATAGAATCCAATGTAGGCATTACTGACGAGTTATGTGCGGCTATATCGTTACCTGAGGATCAAGATGGTATAAAGGCTCCCGATTTCCCTAGTGGATGTGACGATATCGAGAGGATAGAGACCAGGACTATATTGGATAAAAACTCTTTGGTGGATTCTAGGATTGATTTTACATATAAGTTAGCTAGTGATTATACGGAGACAGAGCCTACTACATTTATACAAAGTAATGCTGAGTCTCAAAGGAAGTTTTCTGTATTGTGTGATTTTGATAATTACTCTAGTGGAGGCAAGAATATCATAGATCTGGTTCAAGAATGGCTGGATGGTCAGGATGAGGACAAATTCCCGTCTGATATAGATTCTTCCGCCTTGGTCTTGTGTCAGGATATGTCTAATGTCCGGCAGTTATATGATGAGGGTATATGTACTAATGGGTGTTCGGTAGGTGATCCTTACGTGAATCCTACTATTAATGATGTTCAACTACCCACGTTCCAAGGAGATAGGTCATTGGGTAAATGTACGTTCTTATTCCAAGGCGATGGGTGGGAAGGCAAGAAGCATACCGAGACTATGCTTGATATATTGATGGATTCAATGAAAAAGTACTTCCCTCAATATGAGAGTCAGTTTGGTATTGAGAACGCCATGTGTCTTTTTGGTGATGGTGATAACTCTAAGTTCAATACCGGCATATCTACTGATTGGGAAGATCGTGTGTCTGTGCAGAATGATATTGACGCCAAGACCAATTGGTTCGGTAGAAGCAACTTGACTTATTTCAAGTTCTATCCACATGTATCCTCATACGCCAGATGGGTGGAGTTGGATTACGAAAAATACGTAAGCGGTTTATCCGATCCTGATAACGGTATTATGTATATAGAGATGATGGGTAACTATAATTATCCGATCGGTGACTCATCATCATACAACAAGGTTCGTATAACATTTTTCTCGGATAAGGAAGGTACCGTGGCTCCTAATCCTTTGGCTAATGATGCCAAGAAAGGTGTTATAGTGAATTACGTGGATCATAAGATATTTATGATGCCAAAGTACTTGTTCTGGAATGATGACAAGACTACTTTCCATAAGATATATGTTTGTATTGAGCCAGCGGTATGCGTGTTCTTCACCGGTTTCGCCATGAGGCAGGACATGAAGGAACTTGCAGGATTCTATACGGCTGGCACCGCCATTTTCCCTGCCCCGTTCTGTTTTGGCATTCGGCCACTGGAGGTGAAATACGTATTCTTCTTTACGAAAGAACTGAAATTAAGGAGATTTGTCACATATGAGGCGAAATGCATCTCATGTGGAGATAAACCCGCTGATTGTGCTCCTAGACCTTATCAGTATGGTGATTTTGGTTATTGGGAATCTATCAATAAGTATCCGGCTAATTTTGAGTTGTATGATTCAAGTAAGATCGGGATATCGTCGGGAGGATCGAAGAGGAAGGATATAATAGATTCTTTGACGAAATACTATGGGTCTCCTAAATCCGTTGAGGGTAAGTCTTACTTCACTGGTAATGGGGATAACGCTGAGTACCCCAATACGTCAACCACATTTTGTCAGAAACCTATACGTCATTACAAGTTCCCGGATAACTCTGTCGCTCCTTTTATGGGTAATCCGTCTCAACTGACCGGTCAATATGGAGTTGACTCCTATATTTATCCTATGGGGGTGATGCTTGATGACGATATCGTTAATGAGTTTCTGGATATAGCGGTAGAGAATGGCCTTATAGATAAGGATAGAAGGGATTCCATAATAGGATATGAGTTGTATAGGGGCGATAGGACATTGGATAAGAGCGTTATCGGTACCGGTCTGGCTTATGATATGTTTAAGTACGATGATCCCGACGGATCGGCTAACCTTTATCCTAATTATCCTTACAATGATTTGTCTGATGATATGTATATCTATAAGGATATTAATCGTGAGAATTTTATAACGCATCCGTTTAACAGGAAGGGTAATATCTGGTATTCATTCTTAAGCCCTGATATTGCCTTCAACAAGCCTGATGCTCCCACTGAGTGCCTTGTTGATGGTTATCAATTAGGTAAATCCTCCGGTATATTCAGGGAGGTGGAGGATCACCCTAAATGGACGATATTAGGAAGTAAGGCTTATAGTATGGCAACGTCATTGGCTACGGTGGAGGCTATGGCTAATTTAATATCCGCTATAGCTGAATATACATATCAATCGGCGTCCCAACAATATGTCGGTGGAGGCGTGTTTTTTTTAGCCAACCCTGTCGGCATAGCGCTGACGGCTATCCGTCTGGCTACAGGTATCGCCAAGGCTACCTCCCAGTCTGTCGTGGATATAGGGAAGTACAGGTATCAGTGGTTAACGGCCTTGATAGATAGGGGACCTAGATGGAATTACGCTTATTATTATACTTCTGTCGCTCATTATAATCTATTTTACCAAAAAACAGGGGCATCAGAGTTGCGTGGATTATCTACGGCTAAGTATATTAAAAGCGGATTGTATCCGGTAACGGATATCTCATCACAAGGGAAAGTAGTAGGCGGTAAGCCTATAGTTGTAAATAATCTCGATCGTGAGCATTCGTTGTTCATGTCATTTGGTATGGATAAGTATATGCTTGAATATCCGGAGTTGGTTTCAAGTTATGATACCAGCCGTATTCAGGATGAGTGTAATATTCGTAACGATGAGATGGCTGGTATGACGCCTCATTTTATGACACGTGAATCTTTCGTATCCTGCCCCTATATGAGGATAAAGAAATATTCTCCAGCTCAATACGGACAGATAGAGGATATCAGGTGGGTGTCGTTAGGCGGGTGCGGGTTGATGGATGAGGATAAGCGTAAACCTGTTTTTGGAGGTGATGTGTTTATATCCAGATTCTCGCTTAAAAGAAAAATGCCTATGTTTTACTTGACCCAGTTTGGTCAGGGAGATATGATACCATTCCCTTACTACGACTATAGGAATATCGGGTATCCACGTTATTTTGTTAATTATGATACCGGAGAGGATTATCTTAATAAGACTGACACAGATACTGGATCGCTATATTCGTTCCCTAGCCGTAAGAGTGCTTATGAGATGGCTTGCAAGACCGGGGATATGTATCTTAGTGGTCGTTTCTTTCTGTATTTTTACGGCATACCTCAGTTTTTAGTGGAGTCTGAGATTAATTGTAATTTCCGTATAGCTGGACCTGAGCCTTATGAGGGTTTCTATCCAGAAGTAGGGGATTATATATCATGGACCCAAGAGCGTAATGTCCCTATATCAAGGGATAATGTGTTTAAGATGAGTCCTGTGTACAAGAATCGTTTTACGCTAGGCGGAAGGTCATTACCAGAGACGTATGATAGCAATTTTTGGGACTGCGCCTACCAAAGACCCAACGGCGTCATATGGAGCACCGCCGACGTTTCGGAGAACGGCATGACCGACCCTTGGCTGTCGTACAAGCCTATGGATTACCATGAGTTCAAGACCTCATTTGGGAAACTCATAAGCATGAAGGGGATAGAGTCGGATCAGATATTAGCCCGCTTCGAGAATCAGGTAGGGTTGTACAACGCCATAGACGTGTTGGCGGAGAGAATATCCCCGGAGAATAGCGAACTAGGGACAGGTGGTCTTTTCGCCTCTCGTGGTATCGAGTATAATAATACGACGTTAGGATATTCCGGGACCCAGAGCCGGGATATGATCAGTTGTGAATTTGGGCATTTTTGGGTCGATTTAAGGCGTGGTCAGGTATTCAAGGTAGATTCTAATGGCAGGAATCTTACGGAGGTCACACCGGGGCTTAGAAACTGGTTTAAGGAGCATCTTCAGATGAAGATCATCCGTAGCCGGATATATAACGCCGATACGGATGCTGAGCTGTCTTATTATGATATCGATAACAAGTTCTTTGGTATAGGTCTGTCTATGGGTTGGGATAATCGTTTCAAGAGGGTATTGATAACCAAGAGGGATTACATGCCGGTAGGGAATCCAAGCGAGTACCAATTCAGGGGAGGCCGGTTCTACAGGAACGGGCGGGCGGTGGAGCTACAGGACGCCAGCCATTTCACGGACGTCTCTTTTACCGTTGGATATAATTGTTTGAAGGGTGAGTGGAAATCATATTTATCGTACACCCCGGATTATTATATCGAGCATCAACATTATTTCCAGTCCGGTAAGAATTACTCTAACGATAGTCGGGAAGTGGGATTGTGGTCTCATGGCTTAACCAATCAATCGTATCAGGTATTTTATGGTAAGCTATATCCGTTTGTTGTAGAAGTCCCGGTACGTGAGCAGTATGTGAATAAGATCCTCACGAACTACCAATATAGGATGGATGCCAGAAGGTATCAGGATGAGGTTAATTATCAGGTTAGAAGAACAACTGGATTTAATAAGGCATGGTTCTATAACGATACCAACAACAGTGGAGAGCTTAGGATGACCATCGCCGATAAGAACGACATGAGCCAGCGCCTAAGATATCCTATAACTAACGACGATAGCCGTGATATACTGGTGACGGAAGTGGACCAGAAGATCAATATCAACGACTACTTCAACGAGGTTAAAGACGATACTAATAACCTACCGGTATGGGTTAAGGACGTGAACGATATTGGCCGGGAGATCGACCCCAGGGCTGTCGATTATCACCGGAGGTGGCGTGATCGTCTTCGTGGCGATTGGTTCTTGGCAAGGTTCGTGAATGACATTGAGAGCCGGTTCAAGATGATAGTAAGATGGTTTAGTAATGAGGAGAAAGTTTATTGATTTAGGTGATTTATATATAACTTTACACCACAAATGTACCGAATTATTTTTATGTATAAATAATAATCTATATATATGTCATGAGATTAGTCGAACAACATATAATCAAGCGAAGCTCGGTATATTACAATGAGCTTCAAGACCTGTTGCATAAGTGTAAAAACTTATACAACAAAGGGTTATATGTCGTTCGTCAATATTATTTCCAGTATAATGATGATAATACCGTTAAATATAAATACCTCAACTACTATTCTCTTGAAAAGAAGCTAAGAACAGAAAACGATGTAGACTATCGTGCTTTACCATCATCTGTAGCCCAACAGGTATTGATGATGGTCGACCAGAATTTCAAATCCTTCTTCAATCTTCTTAACAAGAAGGGTAGAGGTGAGTATTCTGAGAAAGTAAGAATACCTAAGTATCTTGATAAAGATGGGATGTTTATGGCTGTTTTCCCGACAACAGCCTTTTCTCAGAAATGGATAAAACAAGGTATTATTAAGTTACCAAAACAATTCTCTTTTACCATAAGGACTAATAAACAAAATGTCCAACAACTTAGGTTTATCCCTAAGAATGGATATATTATGTTTGAGATTGTGTATAATAAGAAAGAGAAAGGTCTTATGTATGATAACGGAAATTATCTTGGTATTGATCTTGGACTTAACAATTTAGCGTCTTGTGTATCAAATACCGGTTCTTGCTTTATCATCAACGGTAAGCCTCTAAAATCTATCAACCAGTATTATAATAAAAGATTAGCATATTTAAAATCTAAATTAAAAGGTAATAAACAAGTATCAAGACAAATAAGATCGTTAACCAACAAAAGGAATAACAAGATCAAGGATTATCTGCATAAAGCTAGTAGGGTATTGATTAATCATGTAGTCTCCAATGGCATTAATACGATCGTAATCGGTCACAACAAATGCTGGAAACAAGAGATCAATATCGGAAAGCGAAACAACCAGAACTTTGTATCTATCCCTTTTAATATGTTTATCTCAATGATATCATATAAAGCTACACTTGAGGGTATTAATGTTAAGATCGTTGAGGAATCCTATACCTCAAAATGTAGTTTCTTGGATAACTAGCAGATTTGTAAGCATGATAAATATGCCGGAAGACGTGTCAAACGAGGATTGTTCAAAACATCTTCCGGTAGTATTATTAACGCCGATATCAATGGTGCTTTTAACATCATCAGAAAATCGGCAAAAGAAGCCTTCGATGTAAGTACCTTACCAGAAGGTAGAGGGTTTTGGTGGAACCCGGTACGGATTTCTGTATAGATATATACCATTTTACGATTTTAGTGTAAAAAGGCATATAATCACCTTGATTTATTAACATATAGGGGAGGGTGTTTATCATTCCCCTTTTATACTTTCAAATGATATCAGTTATGGTTTGATTTCCGTTGAAACTGGTTGATTTTTATCACAATGAATATTGTGATTGACAATTTGTTTTATTTAATATTGAAATACAATAAATTTTAATAATTTGTTTATATGGAAGATTTTCAAGGTAAGTATGATGGTAATCAAATAGACAGCAGGCTTGATAAGGTCAAGGATATGGTTGGTGCCACGGCGTCCGGGGCTGGCGCTGCGGGATTGGTGCCGGCTCCCGCCGCGGAGAAGCGTACAGCCTTTCTTCGTGGTGACGGCACATGGCAGGATATAGATGTTCATGAGCCGGGCTTCTTGGGCGATAATCTCGATAGCGAGGATGATTTTAGAACTATATTATTTAATTTGGGCTTTGATAAGGAATTTACCCTTACCAAAGCGAAATATGATATAATAGCTTCTAAATGTGAGGTTGATATACCAATTCAATATCTTTTATCCGGAGCATCATCGACGTATGGGGTTGGGGACTTGAAATTAATTAAGGATTCATCCGGGAATATTCAAGCCATGTTGCGCTCTGGATGCAATACGGGAGCTGGGGTCATTGTATCTTATCATGTAATGATCAATATATCCAGCGACCTTACCCATACGTCCATTGTCACCAGTCATACCGTACAATCGGTATCTAACCAAACTAAGGACATATCCTTAACGATTGGTGGTGACCCAGTCGGAGATAACAGGGGCATCAACTTCTCTACGGCCGGTACAGGGACCAAGGCTTTGATGGATAATGGGAAATATAAGGAGGTGCAAGCTAGGGGTGATATTGAGAACGCGTTTTTAGATACTGTTTTTCATCTAGCGTCCGATCAACCTTCTACTTTAACCTAAGATCAGTATAATACTATAAAATCGTTGTTTGGTAGTAACCCTACGTCTAATATCAGGATGATAAAACCTAGCGATTCTTTTGTGGAATTGGTAGGTGAATTTCTTATCAATGATTTGATGGTTTTTAATGATCAAAGGAATGATTGTATCACTATTTACATCAGCGGTTCAAATACCATTCTTGGTATGGGATTTATGGATATATCTATTTCTGTTTATCCTAATCTAAGTGTCGGATATATTCATTCTAATTCAAATGTTGCTACATCAAATGATTCCGAGATAGTTCTTGTAAATTCTTTGAAAAATACTGAAGATGGTATAGATTTTGATAATCAACTTCATCTTAAGATGAAAGGTAAGGGTGATAAGGCCTTGATGGATGATGGGACTTATAAGGAGATAGGTTCTTCTGGAGTGGATATCTCAAGTTATATTTTAGAAGGAATTGATTTTAAGAAAAATACTACCAAGGAAGGTTTCGATAAGATAAAAAGCTGTATTATTAATAAACAGCATATGTATGTGTATCATAAAGTCGAAATGAGTGGCGATGTAGTCGTTTTTACAAGTGATGTTATAACTAGTTTTTTGTATGGTAATATATCCTTGGTTATGGTTGATTTTTCGAATATTGAGTTGAAACGAGTAGTAATAAATTCGAGTGATTATAATATAACCGTAACAAAAATTTAATGTTATGATTCAAAAAAGGAAGGTTACCAAGAACTCAGGCAAGTGCCCTAAATCGGGGTGCATCAAGAAAGTAGGAAGTGATTGGAGGGTGGTTAGTAACAAAACTGGAAAGTTATGGCCGGCGAAGTATAAGTCGAGGGATTTGGCCAAGAAAGCTCTGGCGGCTTATCATATGCATTGAGGGTGTAGGATAAAACAATAGGCGGGTAGGTGATATGAATCATGTACCCGCCTATTGTTTTATCCTGCATCCGATTATGTATATCTTTGTAGAAAACGTGATTTATGGCTAAGAAAGATAAGAAAGAGGAAATCCCTTCATGGATAAAGGATTTGTATAAGGAAGATCTTGATCGTGTTGTAAGAGGTGAGCGTCCCATGTATTTTAGGGGTATGAATGATGATCCTTTAAAGAACGTATCCCCGGAGTTTGATATCCTTAGTGGAGGAGCTGCTGTTAAGGGTATGAATGGGATAAGAGGTGCGTTGTCTCCGTTGAATAATGGCATGGGTAATTATAATTTCAGCATTAGGGGTATAAATAAGAAGATAGGCGAGCTGGTTGATGAGGCGGGATTGTATTTGCCTGAGAAATTAAGACCTATATATCAGACTGTGGTGGACGCTATGTCGAGATCCAAAGATAAGGGATTGGGTTATATCACGCAGCCGTTGGCCAACGCCCTGTACCCTGCGGACGAGCGACGGAACCGGCGTCTAGACGGGGAGCATCCCGTTGGTTATGTGGATGCCATAGACGGCATATGGCCTAGGGAGAAATATGGGTTATGGGGAGAGAAAATTGAGCGGAAAGCCGAAGGAGGTCCTACTGGTAATGATCCTATGTATGTAAGACAAGATGTATCTGATAGAGCTTTGTATTTAAAAGACATCATAGGTAACGCCGTAAGAAGGAGGTTGTATAAGAATGTAACGCCTGATGTGGTAGCCTCAAATGCCAGTCTTCCCGATAAGGTTAAGGAATTTATATACGGAAGAAATGGCAAAGCTAATGTTGATGAATATAGCGAACAGCTATGGGGTAGATTCTTATCCCAGCCTAATAGTCTTGATGGAAATAGCAAGGAGATAAGGATTCCTGATAATGTCATTACTGATATTGAGAAGATGTTCAATCGTGACACTAAGGATGAGATAAAGAGGTTAGATAAAAAGATTCGTGATACGGAGCAAGAAATATATGGCTCTGATAAGCCGGCTACAGATGATGCTTATGGTAGGCTGAAGCTTTTGAAAAAGTCTAGAGAATGGGTAGATATATTTGAGAAGAATCGTAATTCGGTAAGATCCGGAAAGCCTACGGTTTTTTCTGAGTATGATTTTTACCCCGAAGCTGCTGGTGATCTTACCCCGTTATCAGGGTTTGGTAATTTTACTATTTATAGACGTCCGGATGGAAGGTTAGGTGTTTACGATGTATATGATTTTTATAGTAATGATCAAGAGTTCCCGGTCAATATAGTCACTAAGACATTAGACGCTATAGGTGATAAGTTTGAGGAGAGAGGATCGTTTAAGGACTATAGCCCTATCCAAGAGAGTGGAAGGGATGCTCTTATCCGTAATGCTATCATGTCCAAGAATAAGTTAGAGAAGAAATATGATGGTGGGTATATAGCTTCAAAGGATAATACGAGTGTAGGAGGCTCCGGAATAAATATGAATACAATGTATGACACAAAGCCTTATCAAGATCCTTTAACGCCTGTTATAAGTGGATTTGTCCCAGGGCTGGATGTAGCTTCCGATGTATCAGACATGGCTACCGCTATAGAGGATAAGGATAAGATAGGGCTGATATTGGCTTCTTTGGGTTTTCTTCCTGTTGTTGGAGGGGCGGCCTCGTATGCAAGCAAGGCAAGGAAGCTTGATGGGAGGGTAAAGGCTATACGTATATCGGAGCCTCCCGAAAAACCTGTATATTATCATAACAAATTATCTGATGGTGTTACGCATGGTGATGTGGTTGATGCGGATAAAAATGACTTTAAATTGACATCTAACTTATTTTTCGAAAGAGGCTTTTATCCTAGGTTTGAGAGGATGATGGATGAGTTGGGTAAAAATGTTAGGCGTCCTTATAAAAGCGGGATGTTGCTTGAAGAGGATAAAGATTTTATCAAAAAAATGAAGGGGAAGGACGGGAGTGTAGTTATTCCTGAAAAGAATACCCCTTTAAGGTTTGAGTTGGATAGAATGTTATCTGATTATGGTATAGAGGATCAGGAAGCGGCGTGGAATAGGTGGATAAATTATGCTAATTCAAAGAAATCTTATGATAATAGGGAATCTATACTTGATGGGGTTAAGAATATGATAAAGAAACCTGATACATATGATTTTGATTTTGTTGATGGTTTAAGCATGAACGGCCATGTTATTAGTGGTGTTCACATGAAAGATGGCGACAAGATGTTGATAGATGCCAATCTTCCTTACAACCAGAAATTAACTACTATGATTCATGAGACTAGGCATAGGATAGGACAGTATATAGATAATACTTTTGGAAAGACATTTAGACATGGATTGACAAAACCTGCTGATAAGACTATAGATTCGATCTATAAGACATTGAATTATGATGATTTTATGGATAATGCTAATCATATATGGGAAAAGTCGGCCACTAATACGGAGTTGCAATTCTTGATGGAGAAACTTAGAGGTTATGAATCTACAATGGATGACATAGAGAAAGTCTATGGAGATGATAAAATGAGAGATATAATCAAGAATATTTCTGATGATGACATAAAGAGTCTTTTAGGGGAGATAAATAGTGATTATTCAGGTGAGTATATAAATGCCTTAAACAAGGGTGAGATGAGCTATGATGATGTAAGAAAAGCTTTGATGTACCCTATCATATCAGGTCTTATGTATAAAAGTTATGATGCGATATCATCTGGTGATGAGGATAAGAATAAAATGAATAAGGGGGGTTCAGTAAACACAGGTAGAGCTTATGGGGATGGGAAATATGTTGTTGACCCTCGTAGATCAGAGGATAGTAAGATGGCTGTATATGATGAGATATGGGACTATCTGACAGAAAAGAAGGGGATACCACAAACGCAAGCTATCGGCATCCTGTCGAACATCGCCGCCGAGTCCGGAGGGGACACCGAAGCCCTAGGAGCCGCTGGTGACTTTGGTATCCAGCAATGGCTTGGACCGAGGAAGAAAGAGCTACAGCGTAGGTATGGTAAAAAACCGACATTGACCCAACAACTGGATTATCTTGTGGATGAGTATCAAGGTCGTGTACCGGGGCTAGGCTGGAACTACATGAACCAAGGCAAGTTCTTTGATAAGGACGCTCAAGGCAATATATATAATTACTATATGTATTCGAAGGCTGATTTTGATAACGCCACGAATTATAAGGACGCTACCGTGGCATGGAATCAAGGATACGGAAGACCCCTTGGATCGACATTAAGAAACGAGAAGCGGTTTGAGTTCGCCGATATGTTCTCCAACAGATACGGTGTCCCGGAGAACGAGCCAATGAGATACGAGTTCGGGCAGCGGGATTCTGGTACGGGAGACGGAGGCCAGCAGCCCGTGCCTGAGACGGTAGCCCCCGCCGCTCCTTCTTTGGCTTCCCATCCTGCCATGGATAGCTGGTGGGAGAAGGAAGGTCAAGACCTGTTATATAAGATGCTAGCTCAATCCGGCGCTAACAAGAAAGCTATAGAGGACATCGCTAATAATATTAAGAATGATCCTCAATCAGAGGCGCAGATAGCGGAGGCCGAGCGTATGCGTAAGGAACAGGCGAAAAGGCAGTTGGTGCTTAACATGATACCGGGGTTGATGCTGAATATAAAAGGTATGAGCAGAACCCAGAATTAATGCTATATTTGTGAAGTAATTAAACGTTTTTGATATGAAAAGATTGTTGTTTTTATTTGCTATGTTATTGACGCCATTCGCTTTGATGGCGCAAGAGGTAATCCCATCAGAAGGGTCTATTACTATTGATCTGACTACCTTTACCGGTATTATGGCTTTCGTCACGATGTTAGCCACTCAGCTAGCTAAGGTAGTGCCGTATATCGACACCCATAAGTGGGCTAAGATTTTATCGGCTGTGGCTATTGGGATGTTGACATGTATCTTGGCTTGGTTCCTTCAGGTATCCCCGTTGTTGGTAGGTAGTGAATGGTGGGAAGCTCTGTTGTATGGGGTGGCAGTCGGGCTTAGCGCTGCTGGATTCTATGACCTAGTGAAAGCAATAGGTTTGTTATTTGTAAAAAGGATCTAGTTGCTGTAACTATCTTGCGATGAATTAAAATTACAAGGTATTATTATTTGTAATATAGTTAATTATATTTTGTAATTATATTAGTATTATTTATATTTGTGCGCCTATCTACTCATCACGAGCGGATAGGCGCATTTATTAATTTAAAACTTTTAGTAAAGGTATGAAAAGTAATTTGATTTTATCATCAGAGAGTAGGGAATTATTAGGTAGGAACATTTCTGTTATGTCCAAGGACGGGTTTGTATGCATAACGGAAGTTATGGAAGCCTTGAATGAAAAACGTAAATCTATGGGGTTGGAGTCTAGAAGGCTTGATCATTTGTTTGCTACTAATGGATTTCAGGAAAAGATGAAAGCTCTTGTTAGGGAGCTGAGTATTAATGATATATGTACTGTAAGAAATCTTACGGTACAAAACCATGAATTGAAAATCAATAAGATAACCGATCTCAAAAAATACGGAATGGCTTACCGAAGAGGAAAGGGGGAGGGTCAGAAATGGTATGTAAATCCGTATTTTTTTGTTATGGTAGCATTGGAATTGGATCCAGAGATATACGCCAAGGTGATAATATGGTTGCACGATGGATTCATAGAAGACAGGAATGCCGCTGGTGAGGCTTATATCAAGATGAGTTCGGCTGTCGCCAGGTTGGTTAGTGACAAGGGTCAGTTGTCTGATAAGATATCAAGGGTAGCTAAGGCTATTAATTTTATCGTCTTTAACAAGCATGAGAGTGGGATAAGGAATACGGCTACAAAGAATCAGTTAAACGACATAGTAGCTGTAGAGAATGTTATCACCGGGGTTATAGATGGTGGTTTTATAGATACTTATGATAAACTCATAGATTATCTTGGTCATGAGTGGAAAAAGAAATGGGGTAATCCTGTTATGTCTTTAAAGGATTAGTATTAAAGAGACTCATCATTGTCAAATGGTGAGTCTGTATTTTTTAAACTATCTTTGTATCAGAACGAAATAATTTGATATATGGGAAAGTATGTAATTAAAAGGAAGATACCTAAATATCAAGATGCTGGGGAAGTTGATCCTGTCATGCCTGGTAATATTGTTGGTCTTCAGGGTCTTGGAGTGGAACCTCTGGTTTCGTCTACCCGGATAGGATTTGATATTCAGCAGCCTGATATTAATACCATTGATACAAGTGATTTGAACGCTATCGTTGACAGCAATAAGAAGGTTGACGAGTCTGGCAGTACGGATGTTTTTGACTTTACCACCATACCTTATTATGGCGCTGATGATATAGGATCTAGGTTTACCCAGATGGGTCGTGGTATAGGGCGTATGAGAAGCGAGGGATACGGTGATTTATCCACCGGGGTTAAGACAGCTAATGTCGTGGGTACTGTAATGTCAGGCATCGGCGGTGTCTTAGGGTTGGCAAGGAACGTATTCTCAGGGATGGCGTCAGAGCAAGGCACTCGTACTAATATCAGGTTAGCTCAAGAGCGAGAGGCTAGGCAGAGACGGCAATCTCAGATGCGGTATAAGGATGGAGGTGGTGTTTATCTAGGACCTAATAATAGGTTCGATAGCGGTAGCCTTACCGGTGAGTATCTATATCCGTTACCTAAGTCGATGGAAGATCAAGCCAACGTAGAGGTCGAGAAGGGCGAGTACGTGACGCAGCCCGGAGAGGCGCCGATGGAGGCCATGGGGCAGAAGCACGCCGATGGGGGAACCCCCGTTTCCTTGGAGGAAGGTACGAAGGTTATTACCGATGATACCACCATAGAGTCGGATTTCGCCAAATATATCAGGGATACGTATGGGATCAAGGCTACGCCTAAGGATACGTATGCTACGTTAATGGACAGGTATAAGGCTAAGATAGGTCTTAAATCAGCTTATGATGATCAGAAGAAGGCTTTGGATAAGTTGAAGAAGAACGATAAGATAGATGACGAGAATACGAGGCGTTTAAACGCTTCTGTATTATCCATGGCTATAAATGACAGTAACGAGACGGTTAATGGCTTAGAAGGAAGATTTACGGACTTCGCTAATGTTATATACAAGGAGCAGGAAGACCGGAAGATGAAGAAGGATGAGGATACGTATTTCGCTAAGGGTGGTGAGATAGATAACATCATATCCAGATCTATGAAAGAATACGGTCTTACGGAGGAGGATATAGCTGAGGCTAAGAAAGAGCTGCTTAAGAAAGTGGCTGGTATTCGTCAGAAGATGGAGAAAGGTGGTAGTTCTTTATTCGATTACCTACTTACTTTCCGTCCCGTAGAGAACAAGTACAATAATAAGGATAACACGTTTGGGTATCAGCGTCAGGGTCAGGATGGCTCTTATGGCGGTATTAATACCGATGAGAGACTGGAGTATTATAAGACGTTCATGCCTTTGGCTTACGATGCTTATATGAGCGCTCCGAAGGCTACTGCTGCCAAGGCTCTTCAGGATGCTATATACAACACTACTGGTGGGTGGATGGGCTTGGCTACGGCGGAAAACCCGATCATCGCCAACGCAGAGGCACTTCGGGATTACACGACGCTCGTTTCTTTTGGCGGTGAGGATAGCCAAGGTAATTACCCGGAAGACAAGAAGGCCGCATATCATGATAGAATGAGAGATAATAAGTTTGGTCAATATTCGTCATCTCGTCCTATGATTGGTTTGGATGTAGTTACAGAGGATCAACATAAAGCTCTTAATGACGCTGGTATCACTCATTTCAGTCAACTGTTTTCTGACAAGAATAAAGATATTGTTAATAAGATCCTTGGGGAGGATATGCTTAAGATGCAGGCGTTAAGATCCATGAAAGGCATGGAAGGTCTTGATTTTATACTTGACCCGCATAAGGTGGCTCCCGGTCCTATGGATATAGGTGATGTGGAGGATCCTGATGTTAAGCTGGATATGCCTGAGCTGATTGATCCTAATACACTTCCTAAAACCAACACAAATGCCGGTAAGTCGAACGGCGGCAATGGAGGCAGGAATATAGTAGGTGGTGGTCTTGACTTTCCTGAGGTGTTCAGGATGACTCCGGGAGCCGTGACAACGGAAGGTCTGGAAAGACATTACGCTCCTACCGTGGACCCGGTGTTGAGATCGGCTGATCAGTATATGGTTGAGGCTAATCGTGCTTTCCAATCACAATTGGATCAGATGGGTAATGTCCCGGATTCCCAGAGAGGGGCTTTATCTTCCAGTTTACAGGCTATCATGAGTTCCAATATAGGTAAGTATATAAATGAGGTAGAACAAGGGAATGTGGCTCAAAGGACTTGGGCTGATAATGTCAATTCTCAATCATGGGCGAATACTTACGACAAGAACATAGCCCAACGTCAAGCTTATCAACAACGGATATTGCAGGGATTGGCTATAAATGACGAGAACTGGGCTAGGTATTTCGATAGCGTCAATGATGAGATTCAGCAGAAGTGGAACACGGCTACGACCATGAATACATTAAGATCTATATTTGGGGATGTTAAGATTGGTCCCAATGGCCAGTTGATCGCAGACCCTCAAGGAGATATATTAAGTTACAGGAGATTATATCCTGCTCAGGAAGTAACTAAAGGCAAAAAGGGATAAATAATGGCTTCACAATACAGTATATTAAGGAATTACGGTAAGTACGTATCACCCTACAACATGGATGTCATGATGCAGGGTATGGGATACATGCAGCAGAAGATAGATACCAATCGGCAGGCTATAAATGAGTATGCTGATTATATTATCAATTCTGACATTATAAAACCTCAGGATAGGGAATATCTTCAGAATAGGTTAAATGGATTGATACAGGATGTGAATAACGTGTATCGTAAATCCAATCTAGCTTCTGATGGTATAGCTAGAAGCATACAAGCCCGTCTTGGAGAGGCTTTAGATACCCGTGTATTGAACGCTATCGCCGGTACTAGGGAGTATAGGTCTTTCTTTCAGAAGATCGAAGATATGAAGCTTAATAATCCTAAGCAATATAGTGCCATAAATGAGGCTGTGGCCTTAATGCCGTTTTATGAATGGGTTAATGATGGTCAGGTTGGTACAAGGATGAATCCTATTCATTACACTCCTTATACGGATTACAATGAGGAGATGAATAAGATGATGAAGGATTTCGTCAGTCTTAATAAGGGAAAGAAGTTTTCTGTTCCTGAGGTAGTGGATGGCAAGCCTACTGGTAGGATGAGAGATATTACTGTTGATGAGATGAGTCGATCTCAGATTAGAGCGATAGCCGCTAGATCTATATCCCAGAACGCTAAGGCTCAGATGCAGATAGAGGGTCAGTATTTGGCTGCCACTAATCCCGGTATGTTTAGTGGCATGACTACTGATCAGTTCGTTAATAAATATGTTTCCGGTTTTGACGCTGAGGAGAGCGCACTCTTAGCCAAACTCAAAGGGGCCGAGGCCAGCCCTTCCGCTAAGGCGGCTATTGAGGCGTCACTACAGGAGGTCCGGGAACAGCGCCGTGCGTTAGTGGAGGAGGCTACTTCCTTTATTGGCAATAATATGAACCCGGCTAGAGCGGGGGAGTTTATTGTACGTAATGAATTTCTTGATGGTGTATCCGCTAGATGGTCGTATAACAACTCATCTGAGAACTACATCGCTGATGATTATTACTTTAAGATGAGAGATCTTGATTTCAAGGAGAGAGAGTTCTCGTGGAGGCAGAAATCAAAGGAGATAGATCAGAATCTTAAGCTTAGGGAAGTAATGTCCAAGGAAGCTGGTAATAGCTCTAATATCCCTACAGGTGTTATGATTGAGCTGGAAAAGGTTCAGCCTAATGTTACTCCTGAGAATATATTTGACAATCAATATATTCAGAATGAGAATAATATATCGACAGGTGAGAAGGATTTAATATCATCCATAAATCCTGTTGATCTACGAGGCATAGAGAACGATATACAAAACAATCCTTCTATATATCATGGTGGTGTTAATAGCGAGAATATTATGGCATGGATCACTAATAATGGCGGTGCGTCAAGTTCTGTATTATCATCAACCCCAAATATGGTGAATAAATACGAGGCTCTTATGGCAGCGAATGATAATAGGAATAGGTATGGTAAGATCATGGATGAGGAAGTTGATTATCTTACAAATGCCTTTGATGTCGCTACGGAAAATATCCTTAATGATGCTGTAAGGGATCAGGACTATGTTACTGGAGGTATTGATACATATACTGACAATGGTATGGTTAATGCGAGGGATGTTGGTAAGAATGGAGCTATTATTGGAGGGAAAGAGTATTCACCAGAAGATGCTTTAAAGGTTTCCGCTATAGCTGGATTGATAAGCGAGAACATCAACTATGCGGATAGATCTATAGCTAATACGGAGCTGATGAGATCTTATATAAATTTGTTAAATAGATATTCAGGAGAAAATTTCACTCTGGAGGATATAAATGATATAGCTAAAACTTATAGTCGTGTAGACAATCCGGTAATGAATAGCGATAATGTCGATATGACTAGTAGGGATAAAATGATCAAGATCTTAGGTAAGAATATGTCTAGAGCTGACGGCCCTACGCTTAGAAGAGAATGGTCTTCATCTAATATAGGTCGTAATATAGCTAAGGCTATTCAGGATTCTAAAATGGTCTATGAAAGAAGATATGACGAGTTTGCTCCAAGATCATGGTCGTTCTCTAATTCTACCAATGCCTCTAAAGAAGATAGGCGTATGCATGCTAAATTAGAGAGTCTGCTTTTGTCAAGAGCTGGTTTCTTGAATAAGGATAAAGATAGCAGGCTTAATAATTACATATTGTATGCTCGTCCTACGGATAATCCCAATACATTTGATTTGGTAGCTATGGCTGGCGGGAAAAATATCGCTACGGTTCAAGTTACTAAAGAGGAATTAGATAGTATGGGGTATAGTTTGTACGAAAGGGAAAGGAATGTAAGATCTGAAGATTACGAATCTAAGATCATCCCTGTATCTTTTTCTGCCACGACCAATAGGCCTTATCAGAAATGGGCGCAAGCTAATTCACTTGGCGCTTTCGCTACTATCGAGAATGCGGCTGAGGAGGCTTCTAGGATGGTTGATAAGTACAATATTCAGAACAATGAACTAGCTACATCAGAGCTTAATAAAAGAGCTATTAGGATTATTAATACGGTTTTAAGAAATTACAAATCGTATGATATTAAAGCCAAGGGCTTTCCTGGAGGTGTTGAGGTTGGCGTTTATTTTCACGGGCAGGCTAGGACCGGGACACCTCTAAAGGTGTTGGAATATAATACTGATTATGCTGATAATATCATGAAGATTATAAATATGTGTCCTCAGATGTATCTTACCCAAGCCGTGGTTGAGGCTATCAATAAAGACGTTATTGTTAAGGGTAGAGATATTAATGAGCAGCACTCTGATCTTAGCAATATTCTTTCGGTGTTGGATAAAGAGACTATGGATAAAATAGATGGAAAAAATGAGCAATAATAATAACGATATAGGGAATGTGATGAAGAGTCAGGGATATTATGTCCCTACTCCATCAATTCCATCTCCCATGCCTTCTAAGGATAATATTTCTTCTATCCCTATACCTGTTGGCATGCGCGGTTCATCGGATATGGATAATGATGTTTTGTCTAGAGAGGGAAGCAGGAGTATTCCATCATTAGTAGAGGGTATAAAAAATTCCGTAGAGACATCTTATCATGATGATGTAAAAGCAAGGAATCCGCTTTTTCAGATGATAAACGAGACGGGTATTCCTAAGGGTAATTATGATATAACTGGAAGTAGGATCAACCTTCGTGATTCAAGGTATAGGCTGTCAACAGGTGAATGGATTCCAAAATACGAGAGTTATATCAATAATGTGGATAATGATGATCGTCTATCGAGAAGTCAAAGTGGTTGGGAGAAAACTTATAGAGGATTAGGTAAGTTTATTTATAAGTCTGCTTTGTATGGAATAGGTGGAGTAGGTCAGTCTGTTTATGGATTAAAGGAGCTTGTTACAAAAGGGACGTTATCAGCTATGTATGATAACAGTTTTGCCAGATGGTTGGATGATATGGATAAGCGTGGTGATTATACGCTTAATCATTATTACAGTAAGGAGGAGCGAGATGCTGGATTTCTTAAAAGTATGTTTACAACCAATTTTTGGACAAATGATCTTTTGTCAGGAGCTGCATTTACGGCTGGAGCCGTTTTGTCATCTTACGCCTTCGCCGGAGCTGGTCTTATGAATGCCGCTCGTATGGGGGCTAGAATAGGTGCTACGATTGCCGGTATGGGGAAGGCTGTTTCTGCTACAAAGACCGGGTTTAATGCTATGCTAAGAGCTGCCCGCATAGGACGAGGCATAGGTAAGGGGCTGGACAACCTGACCTTTATCGGTACGTCAACGCTTTGGGAGGCTTCGGTAGAGTCAAGGAGTGGGTTGATGGAATCTGAGGAAAACTTCAAGCAGGCTTACAGGAATGCCTATGGTAGAGAAGCCTCATATGAGGAACTCATGAAGTTCAGAGCTGATAATGCTGATGCCGCTAACGCTATATTCGCTGCCAATATCGGTATCCTTACGTTATCCAATATAGCTATGTTCGGTGATATGTTTGGCATGGATCTGGGCGTTGATAAGTTCATAAAACGAAATATATTTGGTGTAGGAGCCGAGAGGATGGATAATGGAACATTGAGGATCATAACGCCTAAGAAATGGCAGAAAATAGCCGGGAATACGTTCAATATTATCAAACGTCCGGTATCTGAGGGTCTGTATGAGGAAGGTCTTCAGGGAGTGGCTAGTAAATCCGCCGAGGATTGGGTAGAATCAAGATACAATCCTATGGCTATTCGTCAGAATATAGGCTATATGGAGGCTATAAAGAACGGGTTCAAGGAGACTTACGGATCTAATCAGGGATGGAAGGAAATCGGCATCGGTATGATTATTGGATCGGTTATGGGAGTAAAAACTATTGGTGGTATAAAGGAATGGAGCCAAGACATGTCCCGGAACAAGGGGATGGTGGAGGCTTACAACACCAATGCCGGCGCCTTGACTACCGCCGCTATCCGTGCTATTCGTGGCAGCATGGCCCTGAACACTCAATTATCAGGCTTGAGTACGGATAATAACGCTGACGATATACCTAATTCTAGAATCGTAGATAAGACTTTTAGTGACGCCGTATTCAACCGTCTTCGTTATGATCAGGAAATGGGGATGTTAGATGATACCAAGGAGAATTTCAAGACAGTCATCGAGTCTATACCTAATAGCGATATAGCCTCTGATATGAATATGACAGATGAGCAGGTAAATGAGTATAAGTCCAATCTTGTTGGCGAGTTCAATAAGAAGGTTGATAATTTTACTATGGCTAGTAGATTTGCCGACTCCCTTACCGATGGTATATCCAATAGATCATTTAACACCTACATCTCTAACATGGCTTATAACGGTCTTGAGGCTAAGGATAATTTGGATGATATCGCTAATCAGTTAGGAAGGATATACAATACGGATATAGGCCCCGCTTTAGATATATATTCTCGTCTTAATCCTGATTCGAGTAGGGATCTTAAGAAACTCAGGAAGCTTACAGATGATATACAGAAGATGGAGAAGAATGTTTTGAAGCTTCAGCAGAGTATCACGTCTAAAGAAGCTCTTGAGTCTGATAAGGTCAAGTTAGCCAAGGAGAATGATAGACTTCTTAAATTGACGGAGGATAGAATTGCTTTGGAGAGGAGATTAGCTACGTTAGTTAACTCAGAGACAGATATATCTAAGCTGTTATTAAACAGGAATGAATCAAGGATCAGTGCCGCCGATCTTATGTCGGCTTATGAGACTATAGTTGGTTTTGAGAATGCTGTATCTATCCGTGGGGTTGATAATTATAAAGAGGCTATGGCGTTACTTAGCGAGTATCGTCATAATCTTGTGGCTTATAAGAATATAAATGAGTCCCTTCGCCGTATGCGTGATAGGAGATTCATACGGTCGCAGGAACGTGGGTTCATGAAGGTTTTGTCAAACATATGGGGAAAGACTTATGAGGAGGATGATAGTAAATATGATTTCAGGAATACCGATGATCCTGATGCCAACTCCCTTTATGCCAATGATCAGGCCATAGATAAGGCTTATCAAGATGGTCTTATAGGAGAGGACGAGGCATTTATGTTCAAGACCTATAATCATATGATCGCCAGATCTATGGAGAATGATATCAAGGCTGATGAGGGCGGTATCGTTGAGAATGTACCTGATAATGAGGATATCATAAATCCTTCTGATGATAGAATCAATAATATAGCTATAAAGATATGGAACGGTAATGAGGATATCTTATCTCCTAGGGAGAGGCAGATATATGATAATAACAAGGATCGTATCAATGATCTTGTAAATGGGTTTGGCGATAATCCTATAGCTAGGCTTAATAAGATTAGGTCAATGATAGATAGGTTAAATACCAACGATAACGTCTTAAATAACATCAGGGATACTATTGATGATATCATAGATATGAACATTAATGGTCTTGATCAGGATCAGGTTAAGGAGGCTATACAGACTTATAATGATCTTATGAATGATATTGACAACGGGAATGAAGTTGATCAGGATAAACTTAATGAGGCTATTGATATTATCAATAACTATTCTGATGAACCTCTTCTCCAGTTCGTGGAATGGATGAGGCTGTATGATAATGGAAGTATGGTTGTCAAGGATTACGATAAGTCTATACCTATGGGTGATGTTCTCACGGAGAGCGAACCCGGAACATCCACCGGCAGGACGGAGGCCAATGCCGCCCAGAATCCGGTAGTGTTGATGGCCCAGAAGAGAGAGATTGGCGGAGTCATGTATTATGAGGTAGGAGGGATGAGACTTGACAGGTTTATGGACGGTCTTGGGCTTAAAAGATCTGATGCCACTGATACTGATAATGGAAGGGTGATGGATTTCACCAACGGAACCGACATATTTACTGTTATAGAGTCGAATAACCACTCAAGATGGATGATAAGCGAGGATGACGCTCAGGCTTTCGAGAACGCTACCGGTGTCATACTGGGGCGGCAGACCGCCTTATCGACCTCCAACTGGTTCATGGTGTATCGCAAGGGGCAGGATGGATCTGTTGTTCCTTATTATACAGGAGATGCATTTGGCTCTAATAATGAGTCGATAAATCAAGAAGCTGCGGCTAGTCTTCGTAAGAACGATATCGTGAGGTTCAAGGTAGATATGTTAGATCCTTATACCAAGGAATTGTATGATAAATACAATAGCCTTTATGCCGTTGATCCTAATTCTGACGAGACCAAGTCTGCCCGTAGTGATTTGGTTAATAATATGGTTATTAAGATCGTGGATGGTGACGGTAATTTTGTCTCGGTGCTAAAAGCCAATGATCCAGACTCAAAAGGGAGTAACGCTGATTTAAGGAGTAGGGCCTTTGAGTTGTATAGGGATAATGTAGGATCTGTCGCTGGCGAGATTGATATACCGTTCGTAGGCACAGTCACCAGTGTTTTGCCGGGAAGACCTAATTTTAGCGTAAGTGATGATAATGGGACGTTGATGGTATCCGAGAATGACTTTACCAACGAGACGGTTGGTAAGGTCGAGAGTGTAGGATATATAGAGAACGGGGAGGTTACGATGAGGGATGATATTAAGTATAATATATTCCCGTTCTGTACGGCTATCGTCAGGGATAAGTATGGTGATTATAAAAATTCACGTATCCCGGTAGTAGCTATAAAGACAGGAAATGGAAGAAATTACCTGTACCCCGTAAGATTGAAAAATCAGGATACATCATCATTCTCATCTATGATCGGATCGATGGCTGACAGAATTATAGAGGGTCTAGGTGGTGGAGTAAGTATTGATGATATAATGGATCTTAACAACGCTATAGCCAGATCAGGGCTGGATAACAAGACATATATGATTCCGTTGGCGGGAGACGTGGATGTTATCAAGGGACGGTTAAAGGCTGTCAAGGAAGCCGCTAGTAAGATGCCTATGACCGCTGATGTAAGAGGATGGATAGGCGATTCTAGGACCAAGGAGGATATTTTGATGAATGACGTTACGATCAACATCGATCTTAATAACGATCCTTTCATAGCCCCTAAGTTCAGGATGAGTATTAGGAGGGATGAGACGTTCTTCGAGGATACGGAGACCCCGTTCGTCAACCCGCCCGGTTCCCAATCGGAGTTCGCCTCGCCTACGAAAGCAGCCGAGGATAAGTCTTTGGTTTCCGACGGGAATGTCGTATCTGGAGAAAATGAAGCGGAAAATCCTTGCTAAATAAATTATCTTGATTTATCTTTGCGGTGTCAGTCCATCACCTGACGAGTAAGATATTTAAAAGTTGGTCCCTGTCGGGTGTGTGATGGCCCCGGTGGGGACTCTTTATATTATGCAGTTAGATAGTTTTTTACATCGGAAAATTATGCAAGACCTACGCATCCAGCGAGTGAAGGTCTTGATGATGTTATACACCAGTCATTATTTTGTCAATAACAGACAAAGGCAGTTGCTTGACCATACATACGCTTTAAGCAGAAGTCAGGCTTTCGATTATATGACGGAGTTCAATGAAAGACTTAGTGATAAGATAGGTATAGAATGTACGATGGATATTCTTCTACCTACCGATGATGATAATGCTAATATCATAATCGAGTACAATGGCATCATTAAGAAGTTGATGAGGGAAGCCGAGAAGCTGGAACTTGACACTGACGTTATTAAGGATATGATGCGCGATCTACTTAATGAGTTGAAAGATTATGTTGATCTTAATATCTTGATATTTGACGTAATCCAGTTACTTATAAAATACAATCTATTTAGGTTGGATGCCATAACCGAGCAGGAGTTCAAGGACTCTTTCGTCAGGATGGATAGTAGGAATATGGAGATAAAGAAATTAACTTTATCTGATATTAAGAAGGTGGTGATGATGATGGAGGATAGATATAGTTATATTTCGTCTATATGATAGACAAATATAATTGATTACGTTTTTTGTAAAAATATCTCCTATTTGTTTGTTGTTTTAAAATAAGTGTCTATATTTGCGGTGTCTATCCGTTGCTAGACCAGAAGAAGATATTAATATCGCTTAGGCGTAGGCGATAAATGAGAGCTATCAGTGGAGTAACGGACGCTGGTGGCTCTCGTTGTTTTATATTATGGATGATAATTTAAAATTGTTTGAGAATCCTGATTTTGGGGATGTAAGAGTATTATTAGACGAGAAAAGCAATCCATGGTTTGTTGGTAATGACATAGCCAGATGTCTTGGTTATGAAAACTTAGGGAACGCTGTAAAAAGGTTTGTTGATGATGAGGATTCTATCATTCTTACAAGTGATTGTAAATCAATGGGGTTTAAAATAAACCCCCTTATAAATCAGGCTGTTAGGGAGATCAAATTAATCAATGAATCAGGGATGTATTCTTTGATTATGTCATCTAAGATGGAATCTGCCAAGAAATTCAAAAAATGGGTAACATCGGAGGTTCTTCCTTCTATTAGAAAAACAGGCTCCTATTCTATGCCATCAAAGAATGAACTTCCATCTGATTATATAGAGGCATTAGAGGCTTTACTTAAATCGGAAAAGGAGAAGCGTGCGTTAGCTGAGGCGAAAAAAGCGGCAGAGGAAGCCAAAAGGATATCTGATAATATCATCAAAGAACAGGTTCCTATGGTTGAGTTTGCTAAGACAGCCGAAATAGCCTAAGAGACAGATATGTTGATCAGAGAGGTTCGGGAAAAGCTGGAGGCTCATGGGTATGATATAGCGGAGAAGAATCTTCGTATATTGCTTGAGGATAATAAGTTCTTCGCCAAAACCGGTAAGAGATGGTTGCTTTCCCAAAGGATGATAGATCGTGGTTACGCTCGTTACAGGTATCGTGATGACGATGAGTTCTATGGGACTAACACCGTCTATGTGACTCCTAAGGGATTCCAGTGGATCGTGTCTAAGATATCTAGGGAATGGATGCCTAGGTTCTTGGAGTTGAAAGGTAGGGTTCTCAGTAGATCGGATAAAAATATTTTTGCTAAACAATAAGTTCCGTTTTTATAGTTTTAGGATTGAGTTTTTTGTTTGTCCGTGAGGATCGGCAAAATGATTTGTGCTTTTCAATAGAAACATAAGGTTTGTTATTATTGTTATTTGGCTCCCGTCCGCTCGTGAGAGTAGGCGGGATTTTCATATCTTTGTAACAAAACGATTTAGCTATGGGTAGATCTTGTTATGTTATAAAAAATAAGGAGGGTGGGGTAGATAATGTCCTTGCCCCGAACGACCAACCATCCGGATTATACCAAAGGGCGATGGAGGTGCTTGGTGACCAGAAGCAGGCCTTATCGGTCTGGGGTACGGCCTACTCCCCCGACTTCGTGTCTTTCTTTGGCGATTGGATGTCCATGCCATCAGAATACGGCTTAGATAGCAATGGGGAGCCTAGGTATGATGATGTCATGTCCTTTATCAAACAAAAGAATTATGCTGTGGGTAATTTCATGGCTGACGAGGTTAAGGATATCAATAATACCATTACTTCCCTGGGCGTTGATAATATTAATGATCTTAACGATATGATCGTACCTAACTTCCTTTCCGGCGGTGATATATTCATCAACAGATATAATCTTGAACGATCCGGGATGTATGATGCTGATGAGATTGATAATATCATGACTAACCGATTGGAGTATGAGCGGGTAAGGGATATGATGAGGAGGATTGTCGATTTTATGTCTGAGGGGGATCTCAATGAGAAGGATACATATTTCTTGTCCTCCGAATCAGGCCTTGGTGATGATTATATGATATATGAGGATGTGTATGATTCATTGGGAAAGAGAAGAGCCTTGAATCCAATAGAGGTAAGGGATACGATCATGAGGGCGGTAGGCGGTATCAGCGACCGCCGGGAGTTTGACCGGGCTTTCACCTCCGTCCCCTACCCTTCCTTGGCGCTCCGGTATCAGGAGGATCAGGATTACGCAGATCGGATGTATGACATGTATCGTAATATGACCCGTATGGAGGTTCGGAGTCAGGACGGAAATACGATTACCGACTCATATTCCAATAGCACCATACCGTATATCAGTATGCCTAAGGACATGAAAGGTCTAAGGGATAAGGTTGGGGAAATGATCAATATGGACGATTTTAAGGACATCAAGGATGTTGCCGGACGTCTATATGACATAGCCATGGATCTTTCCGATATGGGCGTTGATATAAGCGAGGCGATTAGCGATGAGATGGTTATATCTAGGCCGGAGGATATCCGTGACCTTATGGCATCGTTGGATGTCATGTTATCTTCTATACAGAATGGTGATCCGGTATATGATGACTTTATTTCCGATCTTGATAGGATAACAGGGAAAGGGAATCCGATATATGAGGTTCAGGATACTTACTTTACCGGGGATAGGATGGTGTATGTAAGGTCCGGGAAAACATCTCCTTCCGATATGTATGACAGGAACATGTTGTATGTAGGTAGAAATATATACCATAACACGACCCCGATAACCGACACCGATCAGGCCTATGAGGTGCTGGCTGATATCGGGATAGCCCAGCCCTCGTACTTACCTACAGGCGTGGTTCCCCATGGGGCTTCTCGATCTGATATTGGCGTGGTCAAGGATAATATCAAGAAGTTGGTTATGGATAACATCTCATCCTCCAATACGGAGAGTATGATCCTTGCCAGATTGATATATCAACATCCCGTTACCTCTAAGGTGGATGATGTCGATATTGATCGGGAGTTCAGGAGATACGAGGCTAGACAGGGGAAGGATCGGGATTTTATCAAATCCTGTATCTCGTTGAGGAAAATCCAGATCAAGGAAAGGTTAAAAAAATCGGATTTATATAATAATGTCTTGCGTTTCCTTGATTTTAATGGATTTTATAACGTATCTTTGAACCACCATGACAGAGGTACGTTAAAAAACATAGAGATATCGTTGCCGGATGGTCAGGTAAGAGATCTGTTGTTTGATGTGGCTATCGAGTCCAGCGACAGCAGCATGAGGGATCTTTTCTATCTGGATAGACAGGATAGGATGATGGATGTCGGGTTTTACAGGTATCTGTACCAAAGGAATCCGGGCCTGCTCCGGGAGGTCAACGGCGGTGTCGAGGCGAGACCGGACGGCTTGTTCTTGGCTCGTGGAAGGTATGATGATTTCGTGTCTTTCCAATCTGGTCTATATGAGAAGGTGGGTGAGACGGTTAATGGCGGGATATATAGCTTCGTGGATAATTTTATATATTCGGACCCATCATCATATCAGGATAGTATGGTACGAAAGATAGGTGACGTTACGGTAAGAAGTGACGATAACCGTCTATCAAGGGTAGAGGATAATCCCTCATCCAGTAAGATAATTAATGAATACACTGCTAATACAAATAGGTTGATGCGAGATTTTTCATGTAATTAATCTCTCTTTGACGTCGTGAGACGTTTTCTTTCGAGCATTGAAACATCGAATTTATAGATTTGCATGAATCCGGGCCGTAGTGATACGTTCCGGATTTTTTTGTCTTGTACCGGTTCTTATTAATACCAATTGCATGACATGACGTGCCTTGATGGTGACATATATCACGATCCCAGGATTATTAATTTTTGAACTTTGTAACGCCCGCCATCAGGTGGGTTTATTATTAATTCAAAAATAAATAGACATAGGTACAAGTGGAGACAAAATCGTGCTGTTAGACGGCATGGGTTCCGGGAGCGGTAGCGCCGCTAACGGTTTATTATCTATGATTCCGGGTATGTTTACCAGCCTTTTGGGTGGAAATAAGATGGATCCGAATCTAGTCGCGGCGTTGATGAACGGCCGTAACAACCAAGACCAGTTCGGAGGAGCCAACGGCTGGTGGTTATGGATCATCGTCCTGTTCTGGTTGTGGGGCGGACGTGGCTTCGGAAATGGCTTTGGCAATAGCAATGAATGTTGCGCTAACGGTCTTCCGGCTCAATTGAACAACGACTATGGTCGTGAGTTACTGATGCAGGCTATCCAAGGTAACAGAAGCGCTATCGACCAGATCTCTAACGCCCTTAACTGTTCTACCTCTCAATTACAAAACGCTATCTGTAACGTACAAGGCGCTATTGATAAGGTGGCCGGTCAGGTAGGTATGACTTCTCAGGCCGTTATCAACGCCGTACAGCAACAAGGATGTGAGATCGGTAACCAGATTAGCGCATGTTGCTGCAACTTACAAAGCGCTATGGCTAGTGGATTTAACAACATCCAACATTCGTTAGACACCGTAGGATGTAATATCCAGAACGCTATCACCCGTCAGGGATATGAGAATCAGTTGGCTATTACCGGTCAGACGAACGTATTGCAGAACAACTTGACTAACGGCTTCAATAACGTTATTCAATCCAACCAAGCCCAGACTCAGGCGTTGGCTGCTAAGATAGATCTTCAAACTCAAATCATCAATGACAAGTTCTGTCAACTTGAGATGCGTGAGATGCAGAATACTATCCAACAGCTTCGTGAGGAGAAACAGGCTTTGGCTACTTCCGCCATCACCCAACAACAGACACAGAACATCGTTAGCCAGTTAGCTCCAAAGGCTCCGGTTCCAGCCTACGTTGTACAGAACCCGGGTTGCTGCTATACTCCTACCGTAAGGGTGGCTAACGAATGTGGATGCGCTTGCGGCACTACTAACGCCGTATTATAAGAAAGGGGGACAATATGGCTGATTTCAGAGGATATATGATCGGTTCATTCGCCTCCTCTCGTCTTGACAGGGGAGGCATCCCGGTAGTAGCCACTACTGGAAAGGTATCTGACGCTTCTGCGGCCGAACCTACGGTTGATTTTGGCATCAATCCGTGTCAGTGGAACTCACTACCTCCGGAAGGAATATTGTTATGGAAAGTCCGTCATCCGGTGACGGAGACAGAGGCTAGTTATCCCGCCACGATCGTTCTTCCGTCTGGCTTATCCACTACCACTCCTATTACGGTATCCAACGCCGGGGTTATCGTCAACAAGACACCTATAGTGGATAAGGTTGGGGCACATATGACAGGGCAGGATATTACGACTCCCGTGGCTTCTAGTGATCCTATAGTAGGGGCCTACACCGAGCATCTTGTGTATTATAACAAATGCACCGGCGTGTTCAGGATGTTGGGTCATACGGCTACGGCGGCTACCGCCCCTAGCGCATGAATTTACTAAGAAAGAACAGGGAGGGTAACCTCCCTCCCATTTAAAAAGATCGTTATTATGTTTAAGGATTTAAAGAAAGGATATCAGGTTTATACGTTGGATACCTCAGGGGTTCCTAAATTCTTTATGGGTACGGTGGTTAACGTCTCGGAGCCTAGGTTCGCCCAGTCCCAGTTAGGTCAGTATCAGCAGTTGCAAGATCGGGTTATGGATCTTACTATAGAGGTGGACGGGAAGTCCATGACATACGTAGTTCCAGAGAACCAGAACGTGGCTATGGCCAACGGCATTACGCTAGCCTGCTCCGTGGATCCGATAATGAACCACCTGAACGCCATGAAACGAACCAGTACGGATATCGTGAATAGCGTGGATAAGAATAAGGAGATCATAGAGGCATGCGACAGTATCTTGGAGGATATCAATCCTACTTTTAAGCAGACTAAGGATCAAGACCGAAAGATTAAGAATCTTGAGGAGAAGGTCGATAGGATGGGGTCTTCTTTCGATGAGTTAAAAGAGTTGTTAATTAAAAAATTAGGTTAAGATGAGAGTTATAGATTTAGGCAACGGCCAAGAGGAATATGATGATGAGATCTACGACCGCAGAGGCGGTAGGGGACGCTCACGCCGCTCCGACGGCACTTATATGGGTTACGATGGTGGCGTATATGATCATTACGGTAAGGAACGTGACGGGATGATGGAGGAGCTTGAGCGCCGTGAGCGTGATCTCGAAAGACGCGAGAGGGAACTGGAGCGTAACGAGCGGGAGCTTGAGAAACGTCAAAGACATCATGAGCGGGAGGATGAGATGTACCGTAAGGGATGGTTTGGCGAGCGTGACATCCGTGACGAGTACGATGGTACGGAACCTTATATGCGTAGAGGTAGGAGAAGTCGTTACTACTGAGGAGCAGACGCTGATGACCCGGATTATAAGCGGTATATAGACACCCATGGATATCACTTTTCCAAGGAGTTGGCTAGGGAGGCCGCCGATAAGATGCTTAACGCCGACGGATCCAAGAGAAGATGGACGATGGAGGATGCTAAGCAGATGTTCGATAAATGCGGGGCTAAGAAACCTGATAACGCTACGTGGGGAGATATCCAATATCTGTTCGCTATGTTCTATAGCGACTACTTTCCTAAGGTATTGGATTGCGACCAGAAAATAGTCAAGGCTGTCTTGGCTTATCTGGAAGACCCTGACGCCCCGGAAGGGACGGCGTTCGTAAGGTATCTGGCGGTGCGGTGCTTCGTCGGTGACACAATCAAATGGAGTGATATGATTTAGTTTGATACAACGTTGGAGAACCCTGTCGGCGATAGAATACCGATGGGGTTTCTTTTTTGTTAAGTATCTTATTATCGTTACATTTGTCAGGAGTAGGTCTTTTTGTTCATAGGTAGGGCGGGCGGGAATGAAAAAAGGATATCCTCACGGACACCCTTCCCCTTGGTTGAAAATCACTTAGAACATTATGAGTTACTACTACACCGCAAATATAGATAAATAAACGTGAATAGCAATGGGTAAGGGGTATTATTGGATAGAACCTGTGGATCGGACGTTAAATGATTTTCAGTTTTATAAGGCTCGTATCGTGGGTGATCCTGAATATGACGAGAAGCATCATCGTGTTATATTAAGGACGGATAAGTATTTCCCGGTAGGAAGTATCTTCCATGTCCTTAATGATCCGGAGATGTTCGTTATAGAGAGGAAATTTAAGACATGGGGGAATAAGTATGTCATTAAGCCTTGTGAAGGTGAATGGGAATGGGAGTCTGTCCAGAAACTTAAAGACAAGGCTATTATATTCCGTAGCGGATTCCTGCACGGGGGCGGCAGTTTCTGACACTTACCCGTATCTCCCCCCCCCCTCGATTTCTTGGTATTTATGTATATAACTATATTTGAGCAAAAAATAAGTTTGATATGGAAGATTTTCAAGGTAAATACAATGGTAAGCAGATAGAGCAGCTTTTGGATAAGGCTAATGATATTGATCTTACCAAATATGCTCTTAAGACGGATAATGCCCCTACCGCCACGAAATTACAGGCGGCTAGAACCATAGCGCTGTCCGGGGCTGTTACCGGTAGTGTCTCATCGGACTTCGGAGACAACGTAACTATCTCCACGACATTGGCCAATTTTGATGCCTCTAAGATCGCGTCCGGAACCATCAGCATAGATAGGTTGCCTAAAGCAGCCTTA
Source organism: Flavobacteriales bacterium (assembly GCA_003150615.1). Classification (GTDB taxonomy): domain Bacteria; phylum Bacteroidota; class Bacteroidia; order Flavobacteriales; family UBA1820; genus Merdimorpha. The sequence goes on from QALN01000013.1 coordinate 95,923, forward strand.
GAGAGAATGGTCGTGGTTGCTGATGATACGGCAAGGTTTAAACTTACTACAGCCACGGCTCAGGTCGGGGACACGGTTAAGGTAACGGCCACGAATAAGATGTATCTGGTCAAGGATGATAGTAAGTTGAATACCGAGGATGGTTACGAGCCTTATACGGCAAGTTCGGCGTCATCTGTGCCATGGTCTGGAGTGACCGGCAAACCTAACACCTTCGCTCCACCTACGGCGGCGGCCTCCACCTTAGGTGGCGTAAAGGTAGGATACACGACTTCTGGCAAGAACTATAAGTTACAGGTTGACGCTTCTGGTAACGCTTTTGTTAATGTTCCATGGACAGATAATAATACGACCTATAATCAGGCCACGGCTGACACTTTAGGATTGGTTAAGATCGGTTATACCTCTAGTGGGAAGAACTATGCCGTATCCTTGGATGCTAATGGTAAGATGTATGTGAATGTCCCTTGGACTGACAATAACACGACTTACACCCAAGCCACGAGCGATAATCTGGGTCTTGTTAAGATCGGATACTCTGCCAATGGCAAGAATTATCCGGTAGAGCTGGATAGTAGCGGAAAGATGTATGTTAATGTGCCTTGGACAGACACTAATACGACGTATGGTGTTGTAGGAGCTAACGGGTCTACAGGTCTGGTAAAGAACGGGAGTACGGTAACCAGCGCTTCTGGCTATACCGCCTGTCCTATTGTCAGTGGTGTCCCTTATTATAAAGACACTAATACCACTTACGCCAATATGAAGGCAGCTACGGCTTCAGCGGCTGGTGCTGCGGGATTGGTCCCGGCTCCCGCAGCGGGGAAACAGACGTCTTTTCTTCGTGGCGATGGAACATGGGTCGTGCCTACCAATACCACGTACGGGTTGGCCTCCACTTCCGCCAACGGCTTATTGAGACAGCTTAATGGTAGCACCTCTAATTTTATGCGTGGAGATGGTACATGGGCTACCCCTCCTAACACGACATATGCCGTGGCCAACGAATCCACTAATGGATTGATGGCGGCCGCCGATAAGAAGACCGTGAACAGGCTTATAGGAGTTAATACGGTCACGACATTAGCCAACCTGCCTATCACCAAGAGAAGTATCACGGCCACGCTATCAGCGGCTACCACCCTATCCGTGGCGTCAGGTATGCAGATAGGAGAGGAGCTGATGATCAGGTGTGTCCCGTCTGCGGCCTTTACTCAAGCCATACCAAATTCAGGAGCTTATGTAAGCATGAGTGGTACTTCTATAATCACTACAGCTAACAAGCCTTTCGAGATAAATATCTGGTGTTACGCTTCAGGCAAGTATAGCATCGCCGTTAAAGAACAAGATTAAAGAATAGATTATGGCATATACATATATAAACAGGGAAATATATCCCAATATGTTGGTTTTAGACGAACCTCTTGATGATAATTACGCTAAGGGTAATAGCTATGATGATTATATTAATGGCAATCCGATTCCATGGATAGAGCTGGGAGAGGAGCAATTGGCGTTCAAGGAAGCTAATCCTAAAGCCACGGTTAAGGAGATCATTGAAGCTAGGCTAGATGAGTCGAGGATTCTTAACGAGGAGAAATTGGCTAAATATGAGGAGCTGAGATCTTATGAGACTGAAAATCTCCATGAGTTTTTCTTGGATGATCAAGATATTTATATTCCTGAATATGACAGACGTAGCGCTTTGGCTGATGGGGCTATAGTCGGTAAGATAACGATTATGGGTCTGGAGTTCGATATGACGGAAGGCAAGATCTTGATCGGGATGATGGATAAGTACGATAACGATCTGACAACGGCGTTAGGGGACAAGCGAAAGCTGATCAGTATAGCCACTACCGTAGAACAGGTGAGAGCTGTCGATGTTCAGTCCGGCTATCCTGATAAGGTAAGTGTTACCACGGCGTACATCCAGCAACAGGCGAAGGAGAAGGATGCTCTCGATCCTCAAAAAGTAGCTGTCGAGTTTTTTAGGATGTTGGTTAATGACAAATCTTTATCCTTATCATCCAACGAGAAATTGGATGTTAAGGTCCTATTTCCTATATGGGGACAAGAAGGAGCGGAGTTCGGGCTATCCGTGGATACCGGATTTTGTCTTAGGGTAGTTAAGGAGGATACGGATATCCTTTACGAGGTTATCCAGCCTCATACGTTATCGTCAGAATGGGAGCCTGGACTCAGTACGGCCTCCTTATATAAGGTTGTTGACAAGGAGCATGCCGGGACTATAGATGATCCTATCCCTTATTTCCCTCCTATGGAGATATTTAAGGATAAATATTACATTCAGAACGCTGACGTGTATAAATGCACAAGGGATAGTGGAACTCCTCTTAGTCATAATTTAAAGGACTTAGTAGGGTTGTATGTTGAGGTTGTACAGGGCTAGTCGTATCTATCCCCCCCCTATATTTGGCTTGTGATATGATACAAGTTGTTTTTGGCATGATAAAATGACATTTATAAATAAATAGATTATGGCTTCACAAAAATTTGGTTTCGTAACCGTCGACCCGGTATCAGGATCAGGAGATCAGGCGGTTAATTTCTCCGGTGAGAAACACACCGGTCGTCTTCAACGCACTATCAACTTTACGGTCAACACGAACGGCGGGGCTAAGAAGGCGTTGGTAGTTAATCAGGCAGCGGCTGCTGAGGCGGTAAGATCAGACAGCCCTAACGCTTCCGTACAAAAGGCAGGTGGTAATGTTACCATCACCGGTAAGTCTAACAGTGCTAAGCTTACGTTTGCGGTCATGTCGGCTGAGGAGAACGGGCTTACGTTACAGCTCCCGGCTAACTACACGGCGGCTGGAAAGACTACGGCTAACGGAGCGGTTATCACCGGCGACCCCGGAGCCGCTGGCGAGTTCGTTTGGAGCATCACGATCTCGGACGTACCGGCCAACGTCACGATCGATGAACTGACGGCTACATTGAAAGTAACCGCCGCTGGTGGTCAGGCAGCCAACGTGACGGTAACGCAAGCCGCTGGAGACTCTACTATCGAGCTTGACGAGGAGATTATTAGCTTGGATATAAATGGTACTCAACAGACGGTTAACGTAACATCTAATGACAGCTGGACATGGGCGCAAGCAGCCGCCAGAACCGTGTTGAGGATGATGAGACGATAACAGTTAGGAGATAATGGTATCGAACCTCAATTGGATAAATCCGGTTGGGGTTTATTTGTTTTGTTATCTTTGCAATAGAACGAAAAAAATGATATATATGGATAATGATTTGAATATTAATTGGAAGGACGGGGTAGGTGAGGTAACGGGCCAGTCTCTGACCGTCAGCCCCGGGTCCGGGACCGGTAGCGCCGCTGTTTCCTTTGGCTCGGTAATGAACAAAGGTCTTGACCGTACTCTTGAGTTGGAGATAACAATCCCCCTCAAAGGCGTTAAGAAGACGCTTACGGTGAATCAGGAGGGATGTAGGCAGGCTTATATCACAAGCGACGGTAAACGGTGGCTGACTAGCGACAATCGGGTGTATGGGGTGTTGAAGAGTGACGCTCCGTGTCAGTGCAACGGTACTTGCCTTATTTCTTATGTTCGCCCTGATGGAAGTATAACGTACACACCTTCCGATGATTGTATAGGCGTTGTCCTTAACGCTCAAGGTAAGAGATTTATGATTGAGAAATATGAGGATCTTAATGAAAGCTATGTAACAGCCGGAGCCGGGAAGGACAGCACTTCCATTTTTTATTGGGGTGGATATGGTACGGATCAGACCGGCATTACAAATTATGACAAAGTAGATGGAAGTGATATTAGAGGTTACCTAAAACCGGAGTCGGGTTCATACAATGGTACCCCTAACCTTTCGGCAAATATTACTGCCTGGACAAGCGGGGCTTTATCTGATTGGAATGGGAAAGCCAATTCCAATGTATTAAAAGGGGTGACTACCGGTGGTGGGTCTTATACTTCCTATGCGACAATTGGCCATGTGCTTAATACGTTCTTAGCTAGTGCTGACGCTAAAGGATATGATGATTGGTATATCCCATCATGCGCTCAACTTGCGTTAATATTTATGAACTTGACGAGTGTCAATAACGCATTATCGGCTATTGGTGGACAACAACTCAGTCCATCCAAAGCCTATTGGGTTAGCTCAAAGTTTGACTCCAACAGCGGGCATCGCGTGTACTTCAAAAATGGCAGCGTGAACGGCAGCAGTAAGGGCAGCCGTTATAGTGTGCGGTTCATCAGGGACATTTAACCATGGAACTGCTTTGTTTTTACAAAATTTGTAATTACATTTGTGGCGCATGTTCATCACCATGCTTTTCATCGCTAATTTATTATAAAGGGATACAGGTCTGTGATGGGATCGGTATCCCTCTATTTTTTAATATGGAGAAGATAAATGTTTTCGATGTTCAGATTCCTGATGGAAGACAAATCCGTTGTATGTCGTATAATAAGGTTACTTATTTTGATCTTGACGATATATGTAAGTTATGTTTCAGTTCATACGATTTACATGATGTGGCTGATACCAAGGTTATGAGTGAGTTCCTGCACCGTGATGGTGATCGTTATTGGGTTACGGTAGATGGCGTAAGGCAGTTGTATCGTAGAGTTGAGTGTAAGATGTGTTTTGAGGTTATAGAAAAATTAAGGGGATTATGAGAGAAAAGAAATTTGATTTCGTGATATATCCGTTGGATTTGATTATCACGGTTGGATTAGATTATAAGACGTTGTGTGATCGTTTCGAGAATATGGAACCTGAGCATAATGGGGAATGGGGAAATAAGGAGGATATGGACAAGGAAGCGTCTTTTGTGAATTTGGTAAAGGATAGGGATGATGATGGTCGATTCGCTATACTTTGGAACTTTTCGAGCGATGATGATATAACGATAAAAAATACCTGCCATGAGTCATTTCATGTAGCCATGAGTGTATGTCAGTTTTGTAATATGTCGCTTGGATTTAAGGTTGGAGAGGATGAGCACGCAGCGTATATAGCTGGTTTCGCTGGTGGTTGTGCTTATGATTTTCTCTATAGTAATAGTACAGAATAGATATAGATTCATTTGTGAAATATAAGAATATCAGCCTCCGCTTATTTGTGGGGGCTTTTTGTTTATCTTTGTCAAAAACATGAAGTTATGTCAAGTTGCGTAATTAAAAGAAATAGTAAGGGTAAGATAACCCGTGTCTTGACCCCTTCCGGAGAGGTATCTACCTTATTCGATAAGATAGCGGGTATAGCCGCCGTAAGTGACCTTAATAAGGCCGCTGAAGCTTATATGACTATTTATAACGATAAGTTCAGGTCTAAGTTCGGAGACTGGACGAGATCCGTGCCAAGGAATAAGGAGGCGGCCAGATCCATAAGCGCCAGACTTAGCGCCAGCGAGTGGGGGCAACTTATGTCAGCCAAGGTCTTGTCCGCCATAAGCGATATGGATGCCCCGGCGTTGGCCAGAAGCCTTGGGAATAGCGACAATGTCGTGGCTTATCTTACCTCCGGAGAGGTAGGTGATGTCAATGATATGGCTGTGGTAGATACGTCCACGGTACAGGAGGTGGATCTGGATTCCATAAACGAGGATAATATTGGCGATACGATACTGAAAGAGGCGTCATGGGATGATATAAGGGCTATCAGGGAGAATATAGATATTAAGGAGACAGCCCGTATGTTATGGAAGGCCGTGGAAAGCGCTTTTATCGGGCAACGACCTAATATCAGGGTGAAGGGTGGAAATATAGATGGTGAGATTATATTTTCTGGTAATGTCTTGCCTTTAAATGATATCGAGAATTATACGCCTCCATCTTCAAGATTGGTATATGATTCCGGTGAGCCTCGCCTGTTCTTTAGATCGGATGATGGCAAGGTATATGATACTTACGCCAACGCCATAAAAGGCTCGTCCGGCGGGCGGGTCGAGGCCGGGTTCTTGGCCGGCAGTGTCGAGGAGGGCGACGTCCCGTCTGGTGCGGCTGACATCTTCTTTGGCTCCTCCTCCATAACCCTTAATAATAACGAGTCATTCATCCCGGTCCTTGGTGTTAGCTCAGACTCTAATATAAGCACCCGTGGAGGGTTTGTCAATTACCTTATCAAGAAAGGTATGTTAAGCGGTGAGCGTATAAGGCTGGGGGATAGGTATTATCTTACCGGGGTCGGCAACTCCGATGGTCTTAAGATCTATAACGCTATGGATGCCTTATCCAGCCTTAGGAATAGATTTGGAAGTCAGTCCTCTGAGATGAACGTATTGGGTTCTATAGGTTTTGATACGGAGGTGAGCGACGATCTTGATCTTATCACGACATCCGGGGAGAAGGTCACGGTAAGCAGGTCTGAGATTAAAGGCATGTTAAGGCAAGGGCGGTTCGAGGAACTTAATAACAGGTATGATGGGTTCATGGAGCTAGCGCTATCGTTGATGATGGAGGATAACGCCTTATATGGGAGTAATGTCCGTGGCGTTATTGAGAACGAGAAGGCGGAAGATCTTCAAAACAGGACCGATATAACCAACGTCTTATCCACATTAGGTATCCGTGTGATGGGTATGTCCGAATATATGGACAAGTATAAGATGCGTAATGGCGTAGATCCTTCCGCTAGGGCGTTATCCGATATGGCTAATGGCGTGATAGCATTGGCTGAGGGGGCTACGGTAGAGGATCTTAATGAGGAGGTGGCTCACTTCTTGATCGATACTTATCGTAACCAGCAGGAGATTGACGAGGTTCTGGACTCTGTTGTCGGCACGCCATTATGGAATCAATTCGCCGGTCGTTACTATGAGGTGTATGGGAAGGAATACCAAGGGGAGGAACTGGATCGGATGGTGAAGCGGGAGATCCTAGGTAAGACGTTGTCCCAGCGGTTCGTACCGGGCATGGAACAGGCGGTGGAGGATCTGGCCTCGTCCGAGGACGCCCAGCTCTCCTTGTTTGGCAGGATAATCCGGGCTATACGGAATTTCTTCTCTACTCAAAGATCAGACTTGAATAAGGTTCTTGATAGGATAAAGGAGTCGGCGTTAGCTGATGACCCAAGCGCATTTGACGTGCTTCTGTTAAAGGATAGCGACCATCTCATGTACTCATTATCGGATGTTGATGTGGCTAATAAGTTGATCAAGAACGGTAGGTCATTGGAAAGACTATATACCAGATTGCAGAGGATGAGGTCAAGCCAAAGCCAGAGGATCGGTGAGAGTATCTCCCTTCTACGTGATATAGGCGAGAAGGTAAGACAAGTCGGGGGTGAGCTAAATAAGAATAACAACCTATTATCCACCAAGAGCGTCATAGCGACCGCCAAGGCTGAGGTGGAGTATTTGGTCACTGTCGCCAGTAGCTTACGTAAGAGCGGAAAAGGATTGGATTATGAGACGATACAGGTTATCGATAACGTATATGGGGAGATCGTGCCACTTGTCAGGAACCTTCGTGGATTCGTCAATAATCAGGCGGCTGATTATTATGGCAGCAATAAGGTTGGCATGGTAGAGGATATGGATGATATATTACGTATGGCTGAGACATCCATGTCCGATATAAACGCCCTTAAAAGTGATCGTAACGAGGATTGGCTGGATGGACAGCTTCGGATGTTCAATATCCCGGAAAGGTACTGGAATGGGATAAAGAAGTTGGTGGATAACATCCATAAGGATATCAATGTCATGTCCCGGTTCTTTGGTACGCTGGAGCATAGTGGTAACGCTATTTTAGGTATGTTGGGCCAACGTCTAGCCAAGGCTCATAGTGAAGCCCATACCGAAGGTATATCCAATATCAATAAGATGACTAGGATGATGAAAGAGCGTGGATGGGGGATAAAGGATAATGAGGATCTTATACAGAAGATAAATGGGAAGAACTCGGATTACCTTGACTCGTCCCGTGATTTCGCTAAATACGATTTACTACTCAGGACCGAGCAGGCTAAGGCTATTATCGATATATATGATCTTAAGAATGTTACGGGTAAGACCGAGAAACAACTTATCGACCTTCTTCTATCCGATAGAGGCCTTAAGGTGAAGACCCGTGACGACATAGTAGGATATGACGGGGATAAGCCTATCACTAAGGAGGTATATCATATATTCAAGCCTACCATCCAGAATTTCGATATCTCGGACATGACGTTCGAGGATCAGCGACGGTATCTGGATACGATAAATAAGTGGTTGGATGAGAACCGGGAGAAACCTATGGTGCAGGCTTATTACGATAAGATCGAGAAAGTCAATAAGAAGGTCGAGGAAAGACTGGGTCGTAGGGTATCGCAAGCCACGTCCGATTTCATGACCCGTATCCGCAGGAGCAGGTATGTGGCTATGGATAAGTTTACCAAGAACAGGAAGGTGGATTGGGATGCGTTCCAGTCCGATCCTATAGCTTGGAGGTCTTATCTGGATATCTTACGTGATAGGGCTATAGCCAAGAGCGAGTGGTATTCCGACGGGACACCAAAGGAGGCGGGGTCCGAGGCTATGATGATGTCCGAGGAAATCAAGGCATGGGACGAGGCGTGGGGCGAGGAGTTCGGGAATACCAACGAGGGCCGTAAGGCTTCCGCCGAGTTCAAGGAGATACTTCGTGGGATAGAGCGGTCCGAGGGCGGCAAGGCGGCGTTCGAGTTCCTGCTGGCCGGTGGTCATCTTGGTTTCTCCAAGGATATGTGGGGATCCGAGGAGGGTGATTATTACAAGAATCTAGTTGATAAGATCACGAAACAATCCGCGTCATCGTCAAGGATAGAGGCGGTAGAGGAGGCAATGGCGACAATAAACGAGATCAATGACCAGCTAAGACCTTTGCTTATCCAGTACCGAGATAGCACGAGATATGGGGAATATGATTTCGATAGGTTACGTGGATCCGCCTCATTAAGAAAGATAAACGAGTTATATGATCGTCTGGCTGAGGCTAAGAGCGTTATTAACGCCGCCGCTTCCGCTGAGGCTATTGAGATGGATATGCCCGATACGGTGGAGAGTGGTGTCACGGATTCTTACCGTAACGCTTTAAGGGACGCCATGGCATACGACAAGGGTATGGATGAGATTAAATTCGCCAAGGAACATATGTCCGCCCGCTCCCGGAGTCAGGTGGATAGGATGGCCGCCAAGTTGTCTCGGAAGAACCCGTCATGGACGGCCGTGGAGGTATCGTTCTTGAGAAAGAAATACGGTCCTGACTTCAATAATAAGCTGGCTAACGACATAGCTATGGGTAAGGCTAATGAGGTTCTTGTTGAGTACGCCAGAACCCGACTGTATCCTTATATGAGAAAATACTCTCCCAAGGGATATTTTGATTTCGTTAGGAAGATAAATAACGGAACGTATAAGGTATCGGAGTTTTTTGACGCCATGGAAAATGGCATATCCAAGGAAGAAAGTATATCCCGTTTCGGATTCGATATCAACATGATCGACCTGACGATCAATAACCAGTGGCTTGATGAGGCCGACGCCGAGAGTTCTTTCCGCAACCCTAACTATAATCCCGATCTGGGTTACGGGTATCATACGCCTAGGTTCGATAAGTACAAGAACGAGGCTTTCTTCAAGAAATACGGTATTACCAACGAGGGGGAGGAAGCTACGATCAATAAGGATAAGTGGGAGATGAGGAAGGAATTGCTTAACATAAGCCGTAAGGCTATGGAGGATTATGATGAGCGGTTCAGGAACATCTACCAGATACCACAAATATCCAAGGGCGGCGTGGAGAGGATGGTGCAGGCCGGGGTTGACCCGAAGGCGGCCATCGGCAACGCCGTACGTGATATCGTTGGCGAGATGGTGGACGACCCTATACATGGTCAGGGGCAAGACCTAGGAGGGATTGATGAGAACGATAACAAATATCGTATGATCCCCAAATACTATCTTAGTAAGCTGGAGAACGCCAACGACGTATCCCATGACTTCGCCTACTCCTATTCCATGTTATCCTTACAGGCTACCGCTTACAAGCATAAGAGGGCGGCCTTGGATGATGTCATGGGATATAGAAACATGATGCTTGAGACGCAATACGACGGCGGTAAGAACCCGGAGGTCACTCACGCCTATAGAATGTTTCAGGACTGGGTTAACGCCAGTATCTATGACGTCAGGATAAACAATAAGCGGGCTGAATGGAATATAGGTAATTATAAGGTCGATCTTAATAAGCTGGCTCTTATGTTTACCAAATTCGTATCCAAATCCAACCTAGGCTTCTCCCCGTTCGTGGCGGCTACCGGCGCCCTTACCGGGCAGGCCAACTTCCTTTTGGAGGGTATGGTGGGGCAGTATATAAGCAAGGATTCCATGAAATACGCCTATGGGGAAGCCCAGAAGCAGTTGAGTACGTACGTGTCTGAGATCGGGGATATAAACCGTACCAACAAGCTATATGTCGTCGGAGAGGCTCTAGGCGTATTTAATGTCCGCAACCGTGTACGATCGGCGGCGTACAACAAGATCTGGAGAACCTTATTCCGGGACCTGCCGTTTAAGATGATGGAGGTTTTGAACTCGCCTTTGGACCCGCAGGTTATTATCTCGGTGATGGATGACACCCGCCTGTATGAGGGTCAGTTCTGGTCATATTCTAATTTCAAGGAGATGATGATGAAAGACAGGAATATGTCCGCTAATGAAGCTAAACGTGATTGGGAGCGTTTAAGGGATTATTCCATATGGAACTTAGTAAATGTCAAGGACGGGAAGATCGTGGCTAAAAACGAAGCTAATAAGGATATTATAGACCGATACATACCTACATTGTCCAGCAGGGTCAGGAGTATGGTACAGATATGCGACGGCGCCCTGAACGAGCAGAACCGGGTGGGGGCTAGCCGGAACGCGATCCTTAATATGGTGCTTCCTCATCGTGGATGGTTTATATTGGCCGTGCAGCGGGCATATAAGAAAGCCGGTTTTAATTTCCAGACCAACCAGTTCGAGGAAGGATATATGAGGACATTATGGCGATTGGCGGGGAATGTCTATAATACGATGTCCGAGGGTCGTATGGGAGAGGTGTATGACGTGCTTAAGGAGGAATATGATAAGCTTACACCTTATGAGCAGGTTAATATCAAGAGATCTATTATCAATATGGCGGTATTCGCCACGATGATGGCTATAGGAAGGGCCTTGATGGGATATAGGGAGGATAATGAGGATAGCTGGTTCGGGCAGTTCATTACCTATATCGGGTTCAGGACGATCAATGAGATCGCTTCCCAGACATCCCCGTTCATGGAGCTTAACGCCATAGATATGCTGCAAGATCCGCTGGTTACGGCCCGGAAGTTAGGCGATCTCACCGATTCTCGGAACTGGGATCCGTTCGCTACCGTCCAGACCGGCGTGTATAAGGACGAGAGCAAGCTATGGAGGCAGCTCATGAAGTTCTCGTTTGGTAAGCAATGGTATAATATCAAGACGGCTAGGGATATTAAACAGACATCCGACTACTGGCTGATGACCAACGGCATGACGATGGGATTCTTCCTAGGTGGTAGGAATAAGGATGAGTCCGGGGAGGACGCTAATTGGTATTTTGATAGAGGAAGATAGCTGATATAGTATGACAAAAAAATAGCCAGTCAATTGTTTAAGACAATTTGATTGGCTATTTTTGTATTCCTATCTATCCATCTCGGACGGATGGGAATAAATATTCTATTCATGAATGCAAATGTAAGCATTTATTAGGATTCTTCAAATAGCCAAAATTAAATTATACAAAATAAATATAAATTATTGTTATTTCGGTTTGTAGCATAAATATTATGGTTATATTCGCATCATGAAACAATGAATGACGGGATCTCACTTCAAGGTCATTCAATGTGTAAGATATTTTTGGCTCATTAGGATTTGTCGAGGTGAGATCCGACATTTCCTTTTGAGCCTATTTTTTTATATTATGGATAATCTTGTTTTTATTAATGAATCTAATGATGTGTTGACAGACAGCTTGAGAGTAGCTGTTAAATTTGAGAAGGATCATAGCAAAGTTATAAGATCTATAGATGATTTGTTAGAAAAGAGTTATGTTATTGATACTGAATGTAATCCAAAAATGGATTTACATAAAATGTTTTGTTTATGCTATGATGACATACCTCAACCTAATGGTGGATTTAGAAAATCCAAAAGATATGTAATGAATAGGGATGGATTTACTATACTTGTCATGGGGTTTACTGGTAGCCAAGTGGCATAGGTGAGAAGATAAGTATCAACTCATGATTCCTTAATGGAGCTTTCTTGGCGTTAAGAAAACCTGTAGGGGTAGTCTTATGCCAAACAAGGTCGTACCGGTACCATCCCGCTGGGGCGACCCTCATGATCTCGACCGCCGCCGTGAGGGAACAGGTGACGGCTACCACCCCGTACGGACACAGCATTTTTTTGGATTACCTCCCACATCGCCTTATAATCAAATCCCTCCTTGTCGTATCTTGCTTGGGTTATCTTATAAGGAGGGTCGGCAAAAACAAATCTTACCTTCCCTACCATATCCTTGAATACGGACATCGCCATACCCATATCCCCGTTAAACGCCCTTACTTTCCCGTTCATCATCAATCGACAATAGCTATAAAATCTTTTATAATCATAATATAAGCTATTTTTATTTCTTTTATCGTATCATCGCTTAGATGCCTATCCTTTATATGTCTTTCAATATACCGGTTTACTAAATTTTCTATTACGTCCTATCCTTGTTGGTGCGCATCGGCACATAGCTCTTTATCGGGTATTCTTTTCTTTTATACATCTTCTTCTGTTTTCAAAATTATCATCACCATACTCATAATTAGGACAAGCTTTGTTGCTTGGACGCCTTACGTATGTTGTTTGTTTCCTATTATGTTTCCTGTTAGGGTTTATATAATGGTCACACACCTGCCAAATAGAACAACATACCTTGCCATATCTTTTCGCCCATTCATTATCATGCAGATGTACGCAAGTGCCGCAAGTCGGATTCTTAAGCTTATCCCTGTTGTTATCTATAATATCTTTAATCTTATCGAGAATAACATACATATTCTCAATATCCATATCATTAAATTCATTTGGTACCGGGAGATACATTATCGAGCTTATATCTATATCTATTCCCTTTGACTTGTCGTAAGCTGATTTGTACTTCCTTCTCATCAAATCCTTTAATTGATTTACTTTTCTCTCATAAGTCCCCATATTTCACTCAGTTTTCCACCCTTGTTTCTTTAATAGATCCACCATCATCCCCTTTATCTTAGGACTGATAGCCTCGGTAAGTATATCAGCGGCCAAGTTAATAGAGAAGCTTGTCATTCTGGATTCTCCTATATACTTCTCGCTGGTAATTTCTTTCACATAATCGTGGATATCCTTAATCATCTCATTTTGAGATCTTAGGAGATCAAGTATCTCATCGAGTTTATCATTCATTTTTTTTCTCAAATATACCTGACAATAACCAGATAACCACTATCAAAAAGAAACACAACCCAAGCGCCTCATCCGGATAATCATGCATCGCCTCTAAAATGTCCCTCATAGCTTAATGTCCATTTTGCCAATTATACGATAGAAAATATCCCTAGTCAGCTCAATATCATAAGTAGCGTCATGGAGCTTATTCTCGTCGATCTCAATGCCCATGGTTTTGGCTACGGTCATCAACTTAAAGTTCTCCATATCGTTTCTTACACCCATCAGGAACGGTGTCACCATAACATATACATCCATACAGTTAGGATAGAACCATGATCCGAAATACTTATCCCCACATTGCTTGAATAAAGCCCGTAGGAAGCTGTTATCGAATCCAGCGTTGTTATACCCCACTAAATACATTTTATCCCTCTTGTCGAACTTATTCACGTATTTGGATAATATACCAACTAACTGCCTATACCCTTCTTCCATAGGCTGATACGACTGCACTTGCTCCAAGGTAACGCCAGCCACGTCCAGCGCCTCCTGCTCTATCGTGGCGGCAGGGTTCGGGGCTAGGCGGATGTCGAACCTCTCAGCCTCCTGCCCGTCGATATCCACGATCCCTCCTATTTGGTGTATCCCGTTTCTCCAGAACTTAACCCCGGTTGTCTCTAAATCGAAAAATAGTAATTTACTGGTCATATTTTGTATATCTTTTAAATTATCCATGATTTGAACAATTAAACGCCAACCATCCACTTACAACTCCCATCGCAAAAATAAACAAAATCATAAGTGATAACAGCGCCCAATCTTCTGTATTTAGTTTATTGCTCTCCTTCTTTTCAACATTGAAATCGAAATCAAATGTCGTATTATTAGCTATCTTCCCATCAATGCCTTTGTTATTTAAATGGAGTTTCTTTTTGATTTTTCTTTTATTCATGTTTTATGTCTTTTAAATTACCCATAATTCAATCAATTAAATGCCAACCATCCACCTGCAAATCCCATTGCGAAAATAGATAAGATTATAGATGTGAATAATATCCAATCTTTTGCGCTTAGCTCATTATTATCTCTCTTTATTTTCTCAAGATAATCATATATAGCTGTATAAACAGCATGGTGAATATTCTTGTCTCTAGCCCTTACGATATTATCATATTCATTATATCCTAGATTATAGGTGGCGCTTTCGATCCTCATATTCCCCGTAACCTTTTTATTTACATCGAAATCGAAACTAACCACTATATCGGTGGTTAGAGCGCTGGCGATTTTGCTTTTTATCTCATCATTACTGAGATTAGCATCGTACACTAATCGCTCATAGTCTTTATCGTCAAGAATTATCTGTTTTTTAATATTCATATCCCTAATATTTCTGCTACATAAACAAATCCATAACATATACAATTATCAGCATCATGCTCCCCATAATCAACATGCCAAATAACAGCGCATGGGAAATAGAGTGGCATATCCTCAGCCATAGGATTCTCTTTGAGGTCATCAATGTTTATCTTCTCCCTCCACCTCCACAGGTCTTGGATGTCGTTCAAAATTAATTTCTCCATAATTATGACGGATATTAGATGTTATTAATTCAATAGCCAAGCTGATCATAGCTCCCGCTTCAGTAAGTTGATTCATTTGGGCGTACATTCTATGCTCTGCGCTACGACATCCGAAGGTCTTGGAAAATAGTATTTCCTGAGACCTGTTAGGATATATGCGATATTTGAATGCCTTTATCATTCTACTAATATAGTGATTATTCTATTGATTTACAATATAATTCTATGGAATTTATGAAATTTAATTATACTCTATCCCGGATAGATGGTATTTCTCGTTGTCTATCTCCACCTCTCCTTCTTCTATAGCTCTCAACAACTTCCAATCTATCTTTACATCAGTTTGACGATTTTTTACCTTTACATAGGCATATCCGCCATAATGAGAGCCCAGCGTCCTCATCGTAAGCTCATTGACTTTTTGTTTGTTTTCATCCATAATAATCTGGTTTTTAATGTTGATACAAAGATACGATTTAAACAAAAATAAAAGCATGAATAATATTAAAATAATATTAATCATGCTTAAATATAAATATATCCCTTCTAATTATCACGGATATACGTATTCGTACTCATCTGGAGGGGATGTCTTATATTCAACATCGCACTCCATATTGGTGTAATAGTTATCCCCCTTTCTGTATACTAACGCTACCTTGCAGTCGTATTCCAAACTGTATCCTATAAGAGGGACATTAGCCATAGGCGGATTATCCTCTGTTTTGTATCTTATCCTTAGTATCTGTTTCATATAATCCACATTTAATCAAATCTATCATCAATGAGAATAATGCGTCTATAAGAAGTTTTTCGTTACTCCAATGTACGGAGATATCGTCCTCATCCATATACGACACGAACCACTTGTCTTCAAATTTATAGCACTCTAACGTATAACCCTTTATCTCGGCTGGGAGTAAGCTCAATAACGTCCCTACATCCCAAACCGGGTCGGATATATCCGGGGCAACGGCCTCGATCAGTCCTATACGACCAGCGTCATCCTCCATAGAATGCAATGAGTCAAGGTACTTGTCTCTGAATCCGATGGCGGTGGAGATAGGGAGGCCGGCCTCAACCAGCACTCTCCCCTATTCTTTTGTGGTGAATATCCTTTCTTTCATCTAACCCTTGATCTTTTTCTCTACAGTAACAATCGTATCATTATGCCATCCCCCATGAGCCACTAGAAGAATCTCCTGCTGCTCGAAACCAAGCCCTGCCCCTATACCGCCGGAGTTCCACGCGCAGGTAATGACCACCCCGCCCTTCTTGGTAATCCTAGCTATCTCCTTCTTCTGTTTAGCCCAATAACTGGATTGTGTTGTTTGCATATTAACAGATTCTCCAAGCCTTTTATATGACTCGGACACCTGTCTAGCAGAATATGGTGGATCATATAATACCATATCAGCTATATTATCATCAAGATGACACAAGAAGTCCGTGGCGTCTTTATGATACATAGCCTTAGTCTCAGGATCAAGATCGTTGGTTATCGTCCCTATATCGCTGTTTCTGGCGAATGGATCCACTATAACCATTCCGTCTTTTTTATATCTATCTATAAGTTCTCTTATCGGTTTTATGCTGAATGTCTCGCTGTTCGGCATCGACCATGTCTTGTTTATAATCATATCGTTGTAATAGTGTTTTAAATTCTACCTACACTCTATGCCTTTTAGCAAATGGGCTATCACATCCACCGTCCATCCGTTACCTGTTAAAGACATGGCCGTATTCGGGGCTATCCCATCAAGGTAATCATCCGGCAATGTCTGTAGCCTACACATCTCCACAGGAGTCAGGTATCTGAACTTATCTTTCAGGTCAAAGGCGTTCAGATATCTTCCGGGCGGTAATGATGATATCACGTTATCTTTCATGACTGTTGTAAGGCAATTACTTTTCTTAATAGAGGTAGTATTCTTGTCTTTTCTTACTTCCAGACATTGCGTTATTTTCACGTTCTTGTCATAGTCCTTTCGGTGTCCGTTGCTATCTATTCTTCGACCAACGATAGTTGATATATAACGTCCTCTTATGGTCCCAGATTTCCATCCTTTATCATTCTCTAAAACATCATCTAACGATATATGTTTGTCTTTCGGCATTTCTACTGGCCAATTACACCAATAAAGACGATGCCGGGTCTGCGCCGATACCAAGGCGCTATCGATCTCCACCGGCTCTACGCCCAGCTCCTCCGTTATCACTCGGCGATGCTCGTCCCGCATCCGGACGTTCTCTCCCAAGAACAGGATCTTTCCTTTGGTCTCCTTCTTTAAATGCTTTACTATGTCTGAGAAACAAAAGAACAGTCTTCCACGAGAGTCCATAAATCCCTTGCCTTTACCGGAACTAGAGAAGCTTTGGCAACAGAATCCTCCCATGACCAGATCTATATCTTTCCATGGGATATCCCATGTTCTCCAATTATTGACATCTCCTAACTGGATGATATTCGGAAAATGTTTTTGACTTACTTTTATACATGTCTTATCTATTTCTGATGCATAATAAGCCCCAATAGGGATACCGGCTCTCCGTAACGCTAGATATCCACATGATATCCCATCAAATAATGATAATATATTCATGACCTGAAAATTTCCCTTTCGGCTATCTGCATGATAGATTTATGTATACCCAGCAAGACATCAACCAATTTAATGCCAAAATTTTCTCCCCTCTTAACGAATGTCCATTTACCATATATGATTCCATGTATCATATTCTGTATTACTTCCTTGCTGTCTGTCAAGAATACTTGGTAATAGACACTTTTGGTATAATCAAAATCCTCCCCATGATCATTTGCCGGTCTTAATATCATTACAGCCGAAGAGCATCCATGAACGAATCCGTGTATCTCAAGGCATTCCTCGAACTCATAATTATCACGTTCCTCGTCATGATCATCTTTAACCCACTTACATGGTTTTCCATCTTTAAATGGGATTCTTAACTGTTTCTTTGTCATAATTGTTTTTTATATTAATTGTGATATTACTCTAATAGCATAGAAGGAAACGCCCTTTCTCTCATCATTTGGATAAAACTCATTCCCATTATAAGTCACTAACCATGCTTTCTCATAATTATATTGAGTGCTAGTCCAATAACTTGTAGCGCCTTTGTCTATATCTAATCCATCGATAAGAGACATGCATTTGTTAATCTCATCTAAATTATTTATGATCTCCATCCATTCTCCCACTGATGCCAGATATCCCATTTGCCCGTTCTTGAATTGAGTAACAGTACATTCATAAGCGGCACTAGCATGCGTATATTCCGCGATACTTTGTGTGTTTTGAAATCCATTAAAATCTTTTTTGGCTTCATTACTTGATGTTATTGTAGTTACTCCTTGGATCAATCCAGTCGTATTAGACCAGCTTCGATTCTTAAGCTCAATACCTGAAATAACGAAGCTGCTGTTGTCGCTTATCAACGCCACTCCTACGGCCTCATTTCTCCACGAATATCATGCTTTCAATATTTTATCGATACAATTAAATTCATCTTTCATCCTGATCTTTATGCCCCCATATGATAATTCCTTATGAGCTGTGACAAAATAATCAACCGCATCTTCATCTAATAAACTATGCGGACACCTTTCCCATACAGGACTTTGATCTAGATGATCCCATGTAGCTACAAGTAACCTATTCTTGTCATTATCAATAGCTATTTTATATGTCCCTATAGTAGCCTTACGTTTAATGATCGCTCCATTTAACATCTGCTTCTTAGCCCAGCTCCATGAACCTCTCAACCCAAATGTCCTTATAACCCAGTCATTTATCTTCTTCATTTCAAGTTATTTGTTAAAAACGTAATATAAATATAAATACATAAATTGGATAGGGCTATTCACCATACCCTTATCAGTAGGCTCGTCATACTTGTCAAGCCAAAGACGAAGCGCTTCCCAATCGATATCCCGCCGGTCACAGACCATGCAGGCTAGGTTAGCCCCGAACAGATCCCCTCCGCCACGTAAAGACTCGTTAAATCTCTTGGCTAGCCTTTTCTTGAACCCTTTATTGTACCAAATACCGGAGGTAGCGGCATAACAGTAATAAGCGTTGTATTTCATTTTCACACCCATCTTCTCAAATAAAGGCGTATGCCATATCCTGTCAAGGAAGAATACTATTCCACGATAGATAAAGGTTCGGAGATTCTTCCTGTATTTCTTCCCTAAGAAGCTATCCACGCAAGATATAGTCCCGCCTGAATAGTACCAGTTATTGGCACCTCTCTTGACCTTATCCGTCATCTTGAACTTATTTTTCCTATCCTCTACCCTATCCCAAGGCTTTAATTTATCCTCGTTAAATGTCGGGCAATAATGATAGTAATGATTGATCCATGAAAGGTATGGGTTGTATATCGTATATCCATTATCACTTACATATGAGTTTATCTCATACCCAAGCTTCTTAGCTAATGGCGATCCCTCATCAGCTAATACCTTCAATATCGGGTTCAAGTTCCATATCTGGTCTTGGCTGACGAACATCGAGTAGCATGGATCCTCATCCTCGCCATACCATCCTCCCATGCCGCTTACGATCTTATCCAGATCAAGAGCATAATCTTTACCCCTAGAGAAATCATCCCTTATGAAGAAACCTTTGTAAGTAGGCATATCCTGCACTCCTGGTTGATCCTTAAATATCTCTTTAGCTCCTTCTACTAGTCTTTCCAGTGTCTGTAAGACAAAGAATATCTCTAGAGGATTATAGTCATGCCCATACACCTTATTGTGTATCCGAAGATATTGAAGAAGCTCGGCTATATTAATAGTCCCGTCCTCCACATATCCCGTATTGTTATCGAAGTTTATTTTGGCCAGAGGGATGTTACTCCCCGGCGGTTGATCTATGTCGTCATAACAATGAACAAACCGGTCGAAGAACAGATCCTTCCAGCCAAGATATTTATCCTCAATCGTCATGAGCTTATTTTTTATCGTACATAGACATGACGTTGATAAGATCAGCCTTTCTGGTCATCCCTTCAAGCTTCTCGAAACCATCCATATTATCACCGCTGACGATGATAGTAGGGTATACCTCAATACCGTATCTGGATATCTCCTCCTCCGTAGCCTTGTTCTCCGGGATCTGGTTCAACGTAACCTCACCCCCATACTCCTGTAACGTGTTGGTGATAATATATCGCATGTAATCGCTGTACTCAGCGTCTTTCTTCGTGAAAAAATCGATTCTTACCATTTTAAACAGTTTTTAATCTATTAATAATTAAATCCGCTGTAAATATAGCGTTATCTATCTCATCCATACCTATTTTCCTTCCATCAAAATCGTTAGATAATAAATCTTTCACGATTTGATATCTGCGCTGCTCCCAATTTATGTCTATATCAAAATTCAGATACCTTACATAATCATAATTCAATTCATCATAACTATAATTGAGATACTTAACTATCGGAAATGGAGTATCATCATAAATAGTGCGCTTGATTAAATCAACGTATTTACCGGTTTTTTTTATTGATAGCTCTTAATCTCTCATCTACTACTCTTTCTCCTGACTCTTCCATTCTATAAGCCCTTTGTTATGTTTATCGTAATATAATAATGCTATAGCGTTCCAGCATACGGCGGATAGATGCATGAATCCCTCCTTATCATATCTCTCCCCTTTCGTATAAGCGACCAAGTGTCTCATGAGTGCACCTAGATAACGATTGAACCCATCAGGTATATCTTGCCATGAGTTATCAGCATACTTCTTGGCACCTTCTGTATATACCCTCACGATGTCTTCTATCTCAGCCAAAGGAAGGAGGTCCCACCGGAGTTTGCCGTCGGCCCGGTCGTTCTTCCCGCTGCCGTCCTTCCCGACGAACGGTGCGTCTGTCGCTTCCCACTCATTGGTATTACATAGACCCTCGCCGATAGAGCTATAATTCGTAAGCTTATCGACCGTTTCCTCATCAATAATCCTTAATTTAATAGCCCTGTTTAATGATACAACCATTTCCTCGTCAGCCCAAGCATATTCATATGATGCTTTAAATAATGGGCCTAATTTCATCATTCCTGTACGATCGGCGGTTTCAAGTACCTCAAATACCTCACCGTCATAAACAACCTTTTCGTATTTACTAAATTCCTCTTTCATTTTAAATTTCTTTTTTGTTTTATTATTATTACTGGATCATCATTAAAAGGAGACAGTATTCCAAGATGCAGCAATATGCTTCGCTCATCCCCATCATTCTTTTCTGCTTTAAAGCCATTGATAACACATTTGTTACTAGATATAATAAAACCGCTTGTATCAGGATTATTTTCAATTGTAACCCATCCCTTTTTAACTGATTCATGATTCCTTAGTTTATCAGCATCATCTTTCGTTAACCAATATTCCTCAAAAACAGTATCCGGATATTTGGTCTTTATTTCCTCGTAAGTATCATACCATGTCATATTTTCATGTTTTAGATTAATAAAATTCGCTAAGATCCCTACATTCCGGTGTCTCACCTGTTATGGAATAAAGCTCACCAGATGATAGATATACGCAATGCGATGTCTTCCCGTCCCTCCACTCGCTTTGCTTCGTAATCCCGCAAATAGCGCAGCGTTGGGTCCCCGGCCCTGCCTTTACCCACGAGTGTCGTACGTTTTTCTTTCTCGTCCTGTTGGTGTTGTCAAGTTTCCTCATATTAATCCTCCAAAGTCATTATAATCTTATCTTTCCCGATAATAACCTCATTCCCGCTCCTTACATCAAAGCATTTCCCTTCATCTGCCTCCTTGAAATAAAGAGCACCATTGTACTCGAACAAACCGAAGCCGTAATCGTCTAGCTTCATTTCGTTAAGTCTCTTGAATTTGTATATTTCCCCCATATTTTCTGTATTTTTTATATTTTGTATTACTAAACACATCAAAAAAGATAGATAAGATCATTGCTATTATCCCTTCATAAAATTTAGTCGAATCATTCTTTTCATTTCCTTCTACTATCAAATAGATAGAACACGCCATTATTATAAAGGTAGATCCTAATCCAATCATAACATTTTCCTTGTTTTCAAAAACTCCATCATATCCTCTGCGCTAAGCTGGAAGCCTGCCGCCGCCTTATGACCTCCTCCCCCGGGATGGGCTTTATGTGCCAGCGCCGAGACATCCACCTCCTCTTTGGTGGTATAGAATGAACATCTAAAGAATCTTCCGTTCCAGCAAAATGGCATCATCAGATCATGTCTCTTAGGGTTATACATAGATTCAAATGTAGTAGAGTTAAACTCCGTGGTATTCATACATATAGCCTTGTACCCAAATACATCAGCCTCGAATGAGAACATATTCATCTCCCCTCTGTTTTTCTCTACTATATACTCTATTATAGCCTCCCCGTTATTTATCATATCATTCACTAAGTTGCTATCGGCTTTATCTAGTACATCCTTAACAATGTTTACATCAAGACCGCAATATCCCCTCATCCCGTACTGGAACGCCATGACATCACTCCACTCGAACCGGTCGTAATCCCATACATCATAAGCACTCAATAATTCTACCACATTAGGAGTTTTGATGTCATCGAAAAGATATTCCCACGTAAGCTCACAGGCCGCCGCCCCTATACGCCTCTTGCCCTTTACCTCGTAATCCCTCATATCGTCTATGGCTGTCTTATGATGGTCTATCCATACGACATCTATACCTTTCTCTTTCCACTCATCGAAAAGGAATCTCGTTCTGCTCCCAAATGACACGTCAACTACAAATACCTTATCATATTTATTCACGTCAGGTATTTCCTTGCCGTAATTGTAAGGAAGAAGATCAATGTCCCCTTTGAAATACTTTTTTACTATAGCCGCTGACATTACTCCGTCAAGATCAGCCTCATGATATATACACCCAATCATAATAATTTTTTTATTTGTTTCAATTCATATTCTATCACACTGATACGACCCATGATAATCACCATCTTCCTTCTTAGATAAGATATTATCTATTTGGGCTGACGCTAATACCATCATCATGCAATGATTTGATTTAATTTTTTTTAATATATCTACGCCATTTATCGTAATTAGAACACCAATATTTTTTATCCCATCTATACCCATATTTATAATCTATTGTTTTTAATTAAAAAATCTATGTACTCTTTTATCTCCTTGTTTCGACCGTTATCCCAATCAAATGTCTCGTTTATGAATTTGAAGTACGATACCGGAATTGAATGCAACATCCATCCACAATACTTGCCGAATGCCATTAACGTAGAGCCAAGGGGATGATCCGGTCTCCCGGGAACAGGGGCGGCGGTTACGCCCTGCGCCAGCCCCCTCCTACGATCTTTCTTGGCGGCTTTGATATCCAGATCTGTTTTCGTTACCTTATCCCCCATCGGGATATTGGTAATTAGTTTATCGCCGATAAACATCCCCCATCCATATCCTTTGTAGTTCTCTATACTAAGTTCTCTTATATCACCGAACCTTGACGAGTTATTGCAACAATCAACGACCAATGCGCTATCCTTACCGTCCTTTATCCTGACAGCTCTCCCAAGCCACTGATAAAACGACGAGAATGAGAATGTTGGTCTTCCTACTATTACACAATCCAGACCCGGATGATCGAATCCCGTACCGAGGGCGGAATAGTTGAACACTACCTTCGTCTTACCCGACTTAAACCTCTCAACTATAGCCTCCCGCTGCTTCTTTGGCGTGCCTCCGTGAACCACCTCCGCAATGCCGGCACATATCTTGGCGTTCATCCATTCGGCGGCAGTATTGCAGCTCTCAACAGAATCCATAAACACCAGTATAGATCTACAGATGTCTTTTAATACCATCAACCGACGTAAAATAAGGTTGTTTAAGCCATTTTTTCTCACCGCCTCACTAATTGACTCAGCCGTATATTCGGAGCCGTTAGAATTGAGTTTAAGGGCATCTTCATTGAAATCCCATGTCTCATATTTAAGAGGTGTCCAAAATCCTTGCCTTATCATCTCCTCTACCTGTATCACGTGAATCAGGTTCTTGAAATATACCGGTCTCATACGAGTGATGAAATTAAGTTGGGAATATGATGTCTGTCCTATCGACATGTTTTTAAGTCTACATGGCGTGGCTGTAAACCCTATCACCTTTCTCGGCTTCAGCTCATTCATGAATGTCATGAACTCACTGCCATCCTCAGGACTGTATCCGGCGTGAGCCTCATCTATCAATACGTTTCTGATTCCCATCTCCTTAAGCTGACCAACAACCTTCTTGATAGACCCTAACGTGGCGTATATCATGTTAGACAGCTCTTTCTTGCCACAGGAGGCGGAGTAGATGGTCGCCGGTATGCCATATGATGTAAGCTTGCAGTAGTTTTGTATTAGTAATTCGCGAGACGGCTGGAGAATCAGCGTCTTATCTCCCATCAATCTAGCCGCTTCTGCTATGAGGATCGATTTACCGCAACCTACCGGTCCGATGACTAATACTGGATCATGTCTATCAGAGTTTATGTAATCGGATATACTTTTAACACACTCCTCTTGATATGGTCTTAGTCTGTATATCATTTGGATCTGTAGTTATCAAAAACGTCTTTCACGTACTCTAATCTTATCGCACACTCCCGACCATCGTCCATTTTCACCATCAACGTCTCTTTGGTCTTGCTTATGGCTATCACCTCTCCCATCCCTATTATATCACCTATCTTTACATCAAATTTACTCATGGTTCAGCCTTTTATTAAATTCCTCTATCTTGCTCCTGTCTGTCTCTTTGGTCATCTTAGCCTCTTCCTTGAATATGTCATACCCTTCTCGGATATTGTCTCCAACCATATTCTCTATCATCTCCCTTAACTCATCGCTTCTTACGGCGAAAGATATCTGAAACGATTTACTTGTACCTTTCATTAGACAATCAATCTCCTTCTTGCATTCTGTCATCAACCGATCCAGATTATCGAATTTAACGAACTTAGAGTTGCCATTGGCTTTCCTTACCCCATCCTTGAAATCCTCCAATATCCCGTTAAACACATCTGCCATACACATTATGGAATGTAGCCATACCAGCATATTGAATTTATATTCATTATCAGCGTTGTTCATCAAACTCACCAAAGACTCGCTTTTTGTCAACATGATCTTCGATTCCCGGTCTACGATATCCTTTATCTCCTGCCGGCATTTCATGGCACCAACGAAATCCATTTTAGAATAACATTCATTTGATTTCTCTACCAATTTCCTGATATCCTTTCTAGACATCAGAAGATCCAATACCTGTTTTTCTCTTTCGTTTTTATCCATAATCGTTTATTTATTGACACAAATATAATTAAAGCCTAGATATCTACCTAGGCTTTTTAATAAAGTTAATCTTTTTTATTCTTTCTTTTTGACTCGTCCCAATCCGATGAGTACCTGCATGTCCCTTGTTTGTGGATCGAGAAATCGCACCAAAAACACAAGGGCTTGGGGCGGGGTTCAAGGCAGGCCGGCTGGCGTCCCATGAGGTAGCGCTTCTCGTACTTATACCCTTGTTTGGCATCGTCCCAAACGTGAGCTTGATAGCTATCTATTTTATTTGTCTCGAAATCATACATATCAAGAAGGATATCATTAAGTTCCTTGACCGATCTCTCCACTTTCTCCTTATCTACCTTCACGTTTTGGTTATCCAACATACGGGTAAAAAAATAGCTACACATATCTGGTAATACCTTATACTTCCTGTATATGTAAAAGGCGTATATCGGATGCTGGAGATTGTGAAGCAATTTATCCTTATCGAATAATTTTCTCCCAGACTTCCAGTCTATCGTATACATAGCTGTTCTGTCTTTTGTCTTATACTCACCTCTCCAGTCTACTGATCCTATGATATGTACCTTATCGTACGTAACACCATCCAAAGTAAGGGGCTTGGGCAGCTTATAGGGCAAGACGAAATCCTCCTCCACGCCGGCCGGTCTCGACCCCCGGATTACCTTCTCCATTGGCGTAAGATCGGACCATACCTTCTTATAATTGCCAGCAGCATCCTTCTCAAACAATCCTACAATCCATCTTATTAGTCTAGCCGCATGTTGCATGGACTCGATTTGGGATTTTACGCTATCAAAAGGTATCTTCTCTATATCAGCGTAGTAGTTGAATGCCTTGCTCATATCCTCATAAGAAGGCCTGCATCCGTTCTTGAAGAAATACTCCATTGTCTGGTGGATAACCGTACCATATGACGTAGCCTCGTGCTTTTCCGTGGACCTATGACCCTCCACGTAAGTCTTATACCATTTGTATGGACATTGGACGAACGTATCTATCTGGGAGTATGAGGCGGCGAGGACCTTCTTCCCGTCTATGACCTTACATAACAAATTATTCTCCGGTATTACCATAAAGCTTATCTATGTTTATGTCATGTCCGTATAAATCCATTAACAGGTTTTGTAGATGGTGAAGATTCTTAATCTGAATAGGATCGCTTAGATCGTCTTCCAGATCCCTAAGGCTAAGATAATACCCATCATCAAAAATCTCTATAGATATTCCGTAGCCTCGATATACATCCCGCCCCTTATCACGCTTGAAATAGATAGTATCAAGTATATTATCATTTATCTCAATAGGCATGACATCATCTTCCCCGGAATACCATTTCATTATCCCGTCATCAACCTCACGTTCAAGGACCAATGACTTACTTTCATTACGAATACCAGTAACGCACCCTACTCTCCATATATTGCCAGCCTTGTCTTTTACAAGATCCCCTATCCTTAGTTCTTTAGCCGAAATCATACTCGTCCTCCTCGTTATAATCGTCATCGCAATCATCGACAAGAGGGGTTTCTAGCCCCTCTTCCCAATCATCATATCCAAAGTCCATTACTTACTCTTAAACCAATCATACAACATATCCACAAAAATCCCTACAGTTAGTTCATCAACAGATTTATCACCGAAGACATCATCCGGTATCCTTATATCCATCTTTTCTTCAATCCCCATCAATACCTCTAATAAATCAAATATATCCATAGCTAAATCAGATGACAAATTACTGTCTTCTCTTACATCGTCAATTACCTCTATATTATTAATGTAATTGAACTCATGCATTTTATCGAATATCTCTTCCCTCGCCATCTCCAATAACTCATCTCTTTCCATAATCCTTTAAATAATCGTACAACATATTTGTAAGCTCTCCTACCGTCAATTCGTGATAAGGCTTGACATCAAGTACTTCATCAGGTATACATCTACCAGTTCTCTTCTCCATTTCCATTACGACTTCCACGAAGTCAAGGGAATCCATGGCCATATCCGCGCCCAGCTCATCATTATTGGTTATCGATTCAGGACGATTAAGCCCATTAAATTCACCTACTTTTTCGAATATCACCTCTTTTATCATTCTCAATAATTTATCCTTTTCCATAATCTAAATCGACATTTTTAATCTTCTACCTAATTCTTTTTTTATATCTGATATTCTCTCGATGTCCATCTTAACATCTCCAGTAATAGTATACTCCTTATCCATCTTCCTTGGAGGATCCGGGAGTCGGCTTACGGCGAACAACCATGCCAGTTCCTTGTTCTTGTTCTCCCTAAGATACAGATCGGATGTCATGCCATACATTTTTATGATCGTATCGAATAACGTTGATTCCGATAAGCTCATATGTACGCTATAGACGTTTGACGGCTTCCATATCAAGTTATCCAACCTCATCGTATATTCACGTTTAAGGTCTATATGGGATATTACGGCCCTTACTATAGGTTCTTCCTTGAAGTTGGTGTTAGCCACAAACCAGATAAGCCTTTTCTCCACCTCCTTGATAGCTCCTGTATCCTTACCCATATCGTTATATACCCCAACAATACGGTCCCGGATCCCCTCGACCTCCGGTGTCAGACCGGGTGTCTCTATCAGCATCAGCAGCGATCCTCCCCTTGGAGTTATCTTCCACTTCCCATTCTTCTGAAGCTCGATATAACCAGACGCTTTATAACTATCTATTTTCTCCTTTGGAATGATGTTAGCCATCTCTTCTTTCTGCCGGATCATCAAAAGATACCCGACATCAGACATCGTTAATCCTGATGTCATCATCTGCTCGAAATTTATATACATATGCAAATAAGTTAAAATATTGACCTAATCTTTCTAGCTACCCTCTCGACTATATCGGGATGATCATTTCCGTTATATATATCTATTAGCGTATCTATTATATGTAACCTTATGTTTCTCTTTGATGGACGAAACCAAAAATCTCCATTTTTTTGTTTACAGGTTTGAACATCTTCAGTTCTGGTATAAGATAACACGCTACACATGATCTTTCGGCAAGTGATAATTCAACCGCTGCCCTTTCTATTGCTCTACACATAAGCGAATAATTACCATTCTTTATTAAATTGTAAGCCCTTGTCAACACCCTAAGGGCGTCTGCTTTCGATAATCTCTTTCCCTTTTTCATATTGTTTAACTGTATAAGATTCATTAGCCATACCAACCCTACCAACTGATATGGATTGATTTATTGATTGATTAAGATGCCCTATAACCGACATCTTGGCTCTAACCGTATTAGCGCATCTTAGAAGGATTCGATAGTCCTCTAAAGCCCGCTCGTACCTTACATCCACCCTGGCTCTTTTATCGGCGTCGGTCATACTCTTGCATGTCCCGTCTTCTCTCAGGCTTATAGCGATCTTATCCCGTATGATCCTGATATCATCCTCGGCTATCACCAGCTCAGCATCAAGAACACCTTTGTAGGAGCTAAGAAGATCCTCTACCGCTACAACCTCCCGCTTCAGATTCTCCAATTCCAATACCATAGAGTTGTCGTTCATCCTCTTATACTCCTGAACTTTTTTGGATACCTCCTCGCAGATGTTAATGATCTCCTTTTCCCGTTCCCGGTTGATGATATATCTAATGCTGTATTCAGACATCTCCTTTAAATAGGATATAATCTCCCGTATGCCCATCTTATTCTCGGTGGAGAAGTTGGCTTTTAACAACATCTCCATGCCTTTCATAATAACAAGCAAATAATTCTTTCTAAGTCTCATGATTAATATGGTGTTTCGTCATGTACTACATTAAAATCATCGCTAGGCGGTATGTATTGCTGCTCCAATGGAATACTGGGAGGCGGGGGCGGTAGTGTCACCACGGTCGTATCCGGCTTGCCGCTGCCTACGGGGGCGTCCGAGCCTCCCGGTCTTTCTTGGCGTACCACACCTCCATCAGGATAATATCGCTCATATCCTTTCATGATATCCACATGTATAGCCTCAATCTCTTCTAACGATCTCTGACGGACTTTTACTATATGATGGAATATAAGTCCATCTACACGGAAAGAGCGCCTTGATTCACTCTTAAAACGTTCCAGATTAGGATACCAGCCTTGCGGGAATTGCATGTATGATGAATAGCCGTATCTCTTTGGGATATTCAACGCTACCATAGCCGTACATAATTGCCCCAATGTATCTGATTGATAGAAATCAGATTGTTTTGGCATATGATCCTTAGGATCCCGTCTTCCCTCAATATCACGGTTAAGTTGTGATATTATAAGAAAGAATATATTGGGAAAAGTTCTTTTAGCTATATTACACATGGTTATCAGACTATCTATATTCCTCTTAGCGTCACCCGTGCCTTGTATAAGAGCTGTATGATCTATGGATACAAATACCATTTTCTTATCCTTGTTCGCTGGCATATAACTATTCCATAAGAAGTTCTGAAGCTCGTCTACTGTCGATGGTTTAGGGATGTATGTTATTCTGCTGGAGTTTTCCTCCTTAAGACATTTCTGCATTTCCTTTATCTCTTCATCAGACATCTCGTTAAGGAGAATATCTTGTATATCCTTTCCCATTTTTTTTGATAGTGAACGTAACATCAAATCCTCTGGATTCATTTCAAATTCACATCTGAGCCATACATAATCATCAGCTTGGGGATTGATATTAACATTCATTACATTGCTCATAATCTTCTGAGCCAAATAAGACTTGCCCACTCCGGGCCTAGCGCCGATAGCCACCGCATGTTGTGGGTAGAACCCGCCCAGCAACGCCTTGTCAAGATAAGCGTATCCAGTACGAGCCGGGAGAAGCTCTCCCGACTGATACTTTCTTATCCTCTCATAGGCATCCATGATAATCTCCTTGGATGACCTCCATATCCTATCCTCACTCATCCTCTTGCGTTTCTATCGCCAGCCGTATCGGATTTAGACCCTCTGTTAGCTGATCTTGATTTATATCTAAGTCCTTTAGCCGTATGGCATAAATCCTTTCCCTTCCGATAGGCTTTACCTTTCAACTTATCGGTCTTGTAGTTCTTGCGACCTAACTCCCGTCTCTTGGCTTTCTGCTCAGGGCGGGCGTTGATCTTCTTATCCGTCTCGGCTTTCTTTCTTCTGGCCTCCGGATGTGTCCTATAATATTCAGTCGACCTCCCCATCCTCGTCCTCCTCGTCATAATCATAATCCTCTACGATAATATCCTCTCCATCTAAATATGAGGCTTTATCTCCGAGTCTGCTTCTCATGCTCTCGTAAGGATCATCCCCATCTTTTATTTCCCACACACATAAGTACGGACCTATTATATCAATAAGCATGTTGGCCTTATCCTCGCTTATGCCTTTTTCTATCATCTTATCTCTGCATTTGTAAAAACCACATGTCTTGTTAAACACTGATCCTCCTACATAAAATCCTGTTGGCTTATGAATAAAAATTACTTTCATCTTTTATATAATTAATATTGTCTATCAAATTTATTTATTTCTCTTTTTTATACAGTCGCCATAGCTCATATCCATATCACACACCACCGTATCGGTCGTGTTGTTTGTCACATGGAACAGGAACTCTGGACACCCGTGGCAGGCGTTGCTCCCGATCACCACCGCTCCGTGCCTAGGGCAAGCCTTCTTTACCATGGTTCTATCATATATCCGTATATGATTATCGCTATACTTTTCAATATATCTCATGGTATTAAGTAGTGATGGCAAAGACATCTTATATGGAGATACATGTTCTATTGGTATATCCAATTCACCAGATAGGCTTTTGTAAATATCCTGTACATCCCGTTTTGTCCTATACGCAAATATATTAATCTCAGTCATTACCATATCCATACTTCTAAGAAGATCCGGCCTAGCCAGCCTCCCCATCGGCTTTCCAAAAGGATCGGATCTCATCCAAGCCCCACACTTCTCGCACCCTACTTGCTCCCCCTCTACCGTATTTATCATAGTGGATGGGTTCTTGCAATACGGGCATATGGATCCGTTTAACATAGCTTTCTGGGCTAAAGACAATTCTATCATACCGTTTCTTCCATCTTAACATTAAATAGACTGCAGTATCTATTGAAATTCTTGTTTTCTATTTCCATATCCTTCTTATACCTGTCAATTGACTTGATGAAATCATTGTAACAGTCCTTGCACATCCATTGATTGATTACCGCCACATAATATCCTACGGACGTAGGTCTGTTACACATATCACAAATGCCTAAGCACCCATATCTGGTAAGCTTATCTATCATCTCCTGTCTTGTTATTTCAAGCACCTTGAATCCCTTGTAATTATCAACTACCTTTGCCATTATTATAAATTTGTTTAATTATAAAATAATCCGCTATATCCATCCCCTCATCTATATTGGGTTTTGATTCTAGAAAATCACTTATCTCTATATTCATCCCCCTCATATCCTTGTCTACCTTCTTTCTCCATTCGTTGAAAGCGTCGCCCTTATCCGGGTACAGGACTATCCGCCTCCTACCCAATGTCTCTATCATCTCCCTCTTCAACATATGGATACCGCCACAGGCCATGAACAACCTACTAGGGTACACGATGTTGCAGATAACAGCTGTCTTCTCTGACTCTACTATATACACCGGAGCGTCATTGGGATAGAAGTTGATAAGGAACTCCCCGAACAGGCATTGCCTAAGCAGGTAATCCTGACCGTCCAGTATATGCACCCAACATACGTGATCCATGGGAACCTTTACCCTCTTCCCGTCAGGCCCGTAGTCCATTATCTTCCCGGTCCGCACCACCCAATTCTTATCCAGTTGCCAGAACACACAGCACTTACCCCAGTCTCCGAATCTCATCATCCCCACCTTATACAAGTTAAATGCCCTATTGGTATGATACGATCCGAAGATATTGGATAGATAATCTTGAAGATCGGATGTTTCGAAAGGATTAAGGGTCTCAAACATCTTGTTTACTGGGATACAGTTGGCTATATCTGGGTTCACAGGAGGCCTGTATCTTCTTAGCACTTTGTTAGAATCGGTAAAAAGATCATTGCTCCCAAGCTCATTGCCTGTTGGATATTTAAAATAACCACATTTATTTTTGTGATCACATACCCCAAACTGCTCCCCTACTATCTGTCCGGTGGTTACATCTACGTACGGCGTAAAGCATCTATCCCTGCCGCATTGCGGGCACGTCAGCTTTCTTCTTGGCTTACTATGATCCAATTCATATCTGTGAACGCTCTTGTCAAATTCCCTAAACTCCATTATCCTATCCTCTCACTCATGATTCGATAAATATAATCTCTCAGTGATTCTTTTCTTATCAAGTTATTCAATCCAAAATCACTTTCTATATCCAAAGATCCTATTCTTGATGTAACCGTATAATTGGTTTTCTCGAACTTATACTTACCTTGGAGATATACGACTGTAGCCATGTTAAGTATAGGATTATCAGTTTGTCTCTTCAGTTTATATTGGCTTGTCTTGGCGGTAGGATCACCCGGAGCGAAGTTATATATCTCCTCTATCTCCAATATCTTTCCGTAGTTCTCCATTATCATTCTTCTATACAACTCAAGTTGAAAAGCATACTCATCATAGAAATTGCCTTTCCTGTTTGATTTGAAGTCCAATATAGCGAATATCCTCCTGCATCTCTTTATCTTCTTTTTCTCTGTCTTAGGTTGACCCTTCTTGGCTCCAGTCTTATAGAACTCTCCTGTCTCGACCTCTATCTCCACTGTCTCCGGCTCGCTGTCCATCTCCACCACGGCGTCCACCGAAGAAGCTACCTTTAACCTGCTTGACCTCAACATCTTCTCGATCAATACAGGTTTTACATGTCTTTCCTTGCAGAATATGGCAAATGATATTAGATCCTCTATTAGCTCATCAATGTTATCCACTAATATCCGCTCCATCCTATACTTGTCTATTCTCAACTTAGCTTCCTTGACAGCTTTTCTTATCCATGTTGGAATCAGTTTTATCTTAACTCCCGTCAGATACAATCCAAATAAGTAATGCATGATCGTACCCAAGTCAGCCCGGTAGTTAGCGTACTCGTCTGGGTCCTTACCCTTGAGTCTCATCTCATTTTTCCATTTTTCTAATGCCCCGGAAGTATCACAATACCCATTCGCAATATTATTGGTAGCCCCATCATATATGATAGGGTATCCATCAGCTCCCATTTCATAATAAACACGCTTGCCAGCCACGGTCATTCTGTATAAGACTGGTGTCGGGATATCCTTGATCCATTCAGCGGCATAATACTGTTGCTCAGTCTCCAGATCATACTCAATTTCTATCTCCTCATCAGGCTCTTTTTTAGGCTCGTCAACAGGCTTTTCTTCCTCATAGATATCTTCCTTCGGAACCGTTGATAAAACGTCTAATATGCCAAAGAATGCGGTAAATTTAGGATCTGTATGATATGCTCTTAATATTGGAAGTGATGATCTCCAGTAGTATGATGGACACACGTCCTTTATCTTGCCTAAACCCGATCCTCCTATCTCTCCATTATCCTCGATAACCACATTGTGTCTCTCGGATAAACGGACTCTCATGTCATCAAACAGTTCTTGATCGCTTATGACCTCCATGATCGTCCCATAACTATATATCGTGTCACTTATAGCCTTATATCCTAGGCCTAAAAGTAATCTTTGTTTTCTTCTATCCATGATAATAATCTGGTTTTTAATTTACCAGCCTCCTCGACTCTAGGTGCGAGATCCCTCATCTTTTTGGCCACTAAAAGCCATGTGTCACCGAACTCCTCTAAAAGCCGATCAAAATCCATCGTATCTAATAGATAATCGAATCTTGTATGCTCATCAGCCGTCAAGTAGATAATGTTATCATTATCCTCAGCAACTGATTTATATTTCCGTTTAGGGTATAAGTGGCATATGTTGCTTACCCCCGGGCATGGTATGTATGCGCCGGTAGCAGATCTCCTTGTCATACTCAATCTAGCCACATGGGCGCCAAAGAAAACGGCTAGGCTCTTCCCCTTTGGCTTGGCCTTTACCCGTATCGCCGCCCTTTCCTTTGGCGGTAGCTCCTTGGCTCTGCATGCGGGACATAACCCCTTACTCCTTATGGTTACCATCCTTCCGCATCTCTCACACGGTAACATCCTACCTCTCATGCCTTTTTCTTTTTATAACTTTTGTTGAACTCCATAAGGCTCATAGCCCTATACCTCTTAAGCCTATTAATCTTACCCTCAGTCCAATCTTGATCCTTGAAGTTGATGATCGTATCGAATATCTGAGCCAGCTCCCGGATATTAAAATTCCTGTTCTGTATTTTTTTATAGAACCCCGATCTGCTATATCCTAATTTAGAAGCTAGATAAGTTTTGTTAGACAATGTGAGGATACGATAAATCGTACCCTCCATCTTGCTTATCTCCATCAACTTCTCGGCGACGGATGATGTGGTCTCATAGCTAGCTTTATTGCTTACTATTCTCATGTTTCTCCGGATTCCTGATCTTACCATCAAACTCATAGAAGTCCATCAGTTTCTTCTCTTCCTTGATACAAGTGACAACGAAGTCTGATATGGTTCCTTTCATGCCTTCCTCGAAATTCTTTTTGGCATGATCAAGGTCATTGGCCCGAACGATGTAGTTAAACGCCTTGCGTTTCTCATTGCCCGATTTCTCGTCTATCGTAATATAATCAGCCGTGACCTTATAGAACCGGTCTCCATCCATGGCGAATAATTCCGCTATCCGGAATCGTTTGATATCAACACTAAACTCACCGGAGATAAACGGTTTCATCTCCTCTATGATTCTAGCTTCACACTCGGTATAAGAAAGAGCATCTACTAAATATTCTTCCTTAACCTTCTTCTTCATGCCATTCTCGGCATCGGTCTCATAAGAAACCGTACATTTAAACCAATTGTGCATCTTATTAATCTATGTTGTTAAGCAATGGGTAATCCTTTATCCCTTCACGAATATATCTTTCCGTATCATCATCCACATCATAAGCTTTCTTAAAAAACGTCATAGCCGTATTCGTATCATGATCCACCAACGGAAGATATTCCTTTACAAAAAGGAATCTAAGATGATTCATATGATCAATCTTATTTCTTACATCGATTACCTTCGACCAGATCTCGGCATGGATTTCACTCATTCTTTTTATATCCTTCTTGTATTTATCTACCTGATCTTTATACTCCTCCTCAATCTTATTATTCTTGTCCTTTATAGATTTGTAGGACTCCTCATCTTTTGTATCAAACATTGGAATATGTTTGATATTGATTATATCCAACTTATTATATATCTTCTCATTGGATATAGTGAAATCGTATGTAGTCTTGTATAAATCAAACTTACTTAAGAACTTAGCTATTTTAATAGCATCATCCTGATTAAAAACAGCTATGCTCAATCCTTCTAAAAGGTAGAAGAAATTAGATGGAGAAATAGGCTTGTAGTCGTATGTCTTCATAACTGGAGGTTCGCCCACAAACCTAACACCCTCCTTAGCGCATCTTGTTATGATCAATCTATCTATCTGCTCGTCAGTAAGATCATATATCTCCTGATCGGTCATCTCATTAATTGTCTTCATCGTCATCCTTCTCCATCATTATAGCCTTTACTACCTTTTGTTTATAAACCTTACTCATAAGGCAGGTAAAATCCATATCATCCATACCAGCCATAACATTGGCTTCTACTTCCAAATTCATCTCAATGTTCATTACCGAGACTTTATAGTTACTATCATCTTCTTTATAGAAAATGACTTTACCACCATACTCGAACCCATCATCTTCGGTCTTAACCATATCGATGATCTTCTCCAATTTCTTTACAAACTCACTCTTTTCCATATATATAATTTTTATGTGTCTACAAAAGTAGACGTTTTGTTTTTGAATTAAATTAAATAAACATTATTAATAGTTAATACTATCCTTTCTCCTATCATTCATATTTATTCTTTGGTAATTATACCCTAACATCTGCTCCATCTTCTTTAACCCAATTAACCGTATCGCAATGCCAGCAATACCCTGTCTCAGAATCCTTTTTATGAGAATGGGAACCACATGTAGCGCACCAATAATTATCATCTATATTGTATGTGTAACTTTTATCCTCATGCATCTTATCTATTCTAGCTACCCTATCTTCCAATAGATCCTTTAGATAATGGCATTCATAAGGCCTATCTTCTTCCCTTAATATATAAACATCTATGTCCATCATATTCCCCATCCTGTCCGTGCACATCAGCTCGGCGGCATGACGTACATTCCCTTCCGGCATCCCCGGGACTATCTCCCGGATCACTGCCTCCATCTTCTCTTGGTATTCGGTGTCTACTTTAGCCACCAAATCCTCTAATTTATCTATTAAACTCATGATCTTTTCACCTTTTTATATATAACGTCTATATCATCTTTCCTATCTACATCAATACAATGGGTATCCTTACAGTAATAATTCTTACTATTATTAAATGCGCATCCTTCACAACTAGCGTCACTGGATTCAACCACCTCCAGTTCTAATTCTTTCGAATCGATATTGTATTTAAATATAGATCCTATCTTATGATATCCTATATCATCCAAGATTATCTTATCGCCTTTATTAAATACCATCTGAATAATAAATGATTCCATTTTATCATCCAAACCATTCTTGTCCAATAGCATCTCACACTCATTTCTATCAAATCCAAATGACCTTATAAAATGTTTTGCCATATCGTATTGCTCCATATGTACCAATCTTTGTATGCATAACCATATTCCTTGTCTTATGCCTTCTTCCTTAGCCTCTTGCACTCTATCTTCCATATTATTTTGTATTAATTAAGTAACAATATTTCTCTTCGCTCTATTTTGATCATCTCCGGATTATCGTCATGATCATACCAATATAGATACCATGTACCTCCTCTATTAGCCTTCCACATCTTCCCTTCATATTTCCCTGATGGGATTGTCAATGAATATTCCCTAAGACCCTCAAAGGTTTGTTTGGTCATTAAGGCATACTCTTCATCGATTTCTATGTACCTCCTATGAGGTTGATTCCATGACATCCCACGCTTAT
Organism: Flavobacteriales bacterium; assembly: GCA_003150615.1. Taxonomy (GTDB): domain Bacteria; phylum Bacteroidota; class Bacteroidia; order Flavobacteriales; family UBA1820; genus Merdimorpha. The sequence continues at coordinate 133,483 of QALN01000013.1, forward strand.
CCGTTATCTTGGGTATTATATTTTCTCCATTCATTTGTATTAACTATTATGTATTTAATACTTTCCCCATCCTCTCTTTCATATTCCATGCAATTTGATCTTGTACAATTATACAAACTATTTTCAAAAACACATCCCGAACATTCATCATTCGCCTTAACTACTTTCAGTGTCATTTCAGACATACCCGCTCTATAGTTAAATATTTCCCCTACTTCATGATGCTTAATATTTATATGTATAGTATTTTCTTTACTTATCATATCTTTATGCCCAAATATTATGTCAATAAACTCAAGCATCTCATCATTGAATGATCCACTTTCTTCTTGCAGCTTCCTACATTCATCCTCGGTCAATCCACAAAAAGACACCAGTTCCTCTGCGGCCTGCGCCCGGCATAGACTAGCTCCTGAATCGCCAGCCATATTCCTTGGTTCATACCCTTCTTTCTTTCGTTCTCATCCATATTTATCCCTCCTATTCACTCATTTTTTTAACAAAATCTTCCCATGACATGTCAACGTCATTGTGATGTTTACAACAAGCATTCTGTATTCTCTCTATCAACGGAATGAACCATAACTGAGTTAATCCGTAACGAGTCTGAATTATTCTACATAGATTTATTTTTATTATCTCCATGTCATGGATATCAGGAGATGTATTGTCGTTCTCACATCTATCCAATATCGTTTGAATTATAGCCAAATAATGATCCATATCTTAAATTATTAATCATATTACCATTTCCCATTCCCTGGCGTAAACAGTATCTCCCCTGTCCTCACCCAATGATTCCAGTTATTTTTAAGTTCATCAATATCATACACCTCAGCCGACTTACCGTTATCAGATCTTTTTATGACCGACATAATACTTTCCGCTCGCACGCTCCAATGACTATAACAGTCTGTTCCGCACCCGCACGCCGTGAATCTCCCGTTATCGAACTCCCAGACCAGAGGCCGGAGGCCGCATCGTGGACACGGCAACCATTCCATTGGATTCTCCGGCTTCTTGTAAACATCAATACACTTATACTCTACTATCATAATTAGTTCTATTAAATTGATATGATCTTTTGATCTCTCATCTCATTCTTATCCTTGAACATCATTATCCTATTTACAATCCCCTCCGATTCCATGTATGTCGAGAATCCATGTATCCTTAGATATTGAATAGCTGATAATGATTTCTCCAATATCTCCCTATACTCCATATCTGTTTTAACTGCTTTCTCCATGATCTTTTCCCTCCATTTCTTCTAATATAATTACCTATTTAATTTAGGTAATGTAATTATATATCTATTTAATTTCAGTGATTTCCCATCTAATCTAATTTAAGTTTAAATCACTTAATGTTAATACCTTTTTATCCAATAGATCAATAAGTAGCATCGCTCTCGACTCTACCTCTGTATCTCCAAATCCACTATACACTTCTGTTTGTGAATCGTAAACATCGTATCGAACATAGGCAGTTTCGTAATATTCGCTATCCTTATTCGGGAAATATTGTGTCAACTGCAACCAGTCATCCCATATTTTTGATTTACTGACATTTATCATACTTGGTAGTATCTCTCCAAGTTCATGACTCATATAAGCCGGTATGAGGTCGCCTTCTTTTCTATATGAATACCTCATTGTATTTTGCACAACTGAATCTATCTGGGTTTCCCCTCCTTTCATCTCTTTCACAAAATAAAATTCCGACTCCGAATTTACGCCCAACTCATGCAACTTTAGCGCAAGCTCATAAGGACATATAAAATTTTGATATTTCATGTTATTCTATATTTTCGTTTCTGTAATCCCCGGCATAGTCTAACCATACCCTGTAATCATTTCTGTACTTGGTCGCCTTTATTTTCATATTCCGGTATATATCCTTATTTGCATTTTCGCCAAGTACTCTCCTTACCTCCTTCTGTAAGACCGCCCCAATAAGAGGATAGACGTCCAAATAATTGTCTTCACACTTCTCGAAATCTATTACCTTGTTCCCTATTGCCCGCTCCAATGCCTTATCCATTGCCTTTATGATGGATTCTTGCACATTTTTATATCGATTGATAAAATCCTGTCTTATAGATACCATATCTCCTTCTTTAATACTCATATTTTCTTACGTATTTATATGTTATTTTATTACTCAACCAAGCCAACGAGCAAGGGCTGCGCCTTGTCTTCCCCGACCGCCTACCCATATACGCCGGCTCCACCGGTAACGCCACCCATGACATCTTGGATGTTTCTCCCGTAAATCTGATAGATGTGTATAAGAGACAG
>QALN01000001.1 GCA_003150615.1 Flavobacteriales bacterium
GACATAATAAATAGTACAGTGCTTTTTATATATAAGTAAAATTCGTATCTTTGCAACAAAATAAGAGTTCCTTGTAAGCAATTCAAGGTAGAACGCAGCAGATTGCACAGTTGCCAAGTCATTACCTCAAAAATGGGTAATTCTCCCAAAGTCCTTTGTATAAGGCACTAACGAAAGTTTTCCAGAATTACAATAAATTATTCGATTTTTGCACTAACTAAAGTAAAGAATTTCAATGCTTCCTGAATTTTGCCTTTCCTTTTTTATCCAAATCTGCAAAAAATAACGGCATAAGCAAATAGGTATATATCGAAAGGCAAAAAATGGCGAATACTGTTTGTATTGGATACTATATCAAAGATTTGTCGTATCTTTGCACCTGAAAGAGTTATTTGATAGTAAAACACCGCAAAACGCTGAAAATCGCACGGTTTCCTAGTCGTTACCATTACTTTTCAGATACTCCGTTAAATGTTTATTCATCAAACGGTTAGACGAAACCGTTCAGAATTTAAAATATGTTTGCATTTTATTAAGATTTCTTTAGGGTTTTTTCTGAAAAATGTGTTGGAGTATGATTTTTTTACATATATTTGACCTGAGATAAATAAACCAAATATTAAATTAAAATAATACGAAAACGATGAAGTTACAAAGATTCCTGACGATTGCCGTTCTGCTGTTTGCCGGCTCCGTATTCGCACAGTCGCGCACGGTGGAGGGAACTGTGTCCTATGGTAAGGCCCCGATAAAAGGCATTACTATTGCGGTACAGGGCTCTGCAAAGACTACTAAAACCGATGACAAGGGACATTACAAGATAGACCTTGCTCCTTCGGAATCGACACTTATATTTACCGGTGAAGGGCTTATTTCCCAGTATGTAAAGCTTAAGAAAAAACAGACCCAGCTCGACGTCACCCTCGAGTTTTCCGATATGGACCTGGCTATAGCCAAAGGCTTGGTCGATAAACGCGACATATCAAATGCCCAGGTTACGATGACGCCTTCCGGTAATATCCAAGGCACGATGGACATAAAACATATCATCGAAGGAAAGGCTCCCGGCGTTACTTACAGGGACGGATACGTGTACATAAGGAACGAACAGTGCCTGCTGTACATGGTCGACGGTTCGGAAGTAGAAAACCTCTTGATGCTTAACCCTTCCGACATAGATGAAGTGACTATCGTCAAGGACGGTACTGCAAGCGTTTACGGAGGCAAAGGAATCAATGGCGTGGTGCTTATCACCACTAAATCGGCCAAGATAAAATAATTCGCCGGAGGCGGAGTTATGGCCGGGAGTACCCGGTAGAACAGATGACTGCGCGTATCGTGCAGGATAATTCAAGGCAGGCCTTTTTATGGGGCCTGTCTTTTTTATTTCTTTTTTTGCATGGCCGGAAATAAGCTGGTTGGCGGGCTACCAGTTATGGATGTTGTTTTCTCGTCCGTTGAATCATGCTTCGGCACTAAACATAGGGTTGTGCTTTGATGCCGAGGCGAAGCGTTGTGATGGGCCTCACTGGACAGATATTAGCAACAGACATTCAATATCAAACAGGCTATGCCTGCGGGCTATGGCCGTATTCAACAGAATAAGTTTTTATTTAAAAAGCGAATAATTTCTGTTATATATTAAAAAATATCTTAATATTGACAAAACAATAATTGACCCGTGCAATAGTCGTGCGCGGTCATGGACAGGTCGATATTTTACGTAAGGCATGTTGTCGGATACCCGGCATAGGGGTTACGGATTCGTTATTATAAATCGTTTTTATGCTATGAAACTGGTAAAACTATCTTTATTAGCCGTATTAGCCGCCTTTTCTGTGCCGGTGACAGCCCAACAGGCGGAAGCCATGCATGGCTACCTAAGGGATGCCTGGGGACGGCCGGTAGAGGGCGCCGAAATAAAAGCACTTGGCTCTGGAGCCAGAGTCCTGACCGATACGGCCGGCTTTTACTCCCTTCCTGTCACATCCAAAGACAGAAGGGTGAGGATAAAAGTAAAATACACCAAACCTACAAGGGTTAAAATAAAAGGTGTCGATCTGTCAGGGGATGTGAACATGGACCTTTCCCTGTACGATGCCTACGGCCGGGGATTCTTTACCGAAAAGGACGGCGAGCATACTTACGTGTTAGGTTCTATAGATGTGTCGTGGGAGGATATTTTTAAAATGCGTTATCCTAATCATACCATTTATGATCCCGAAACCGGCAGGGTATTTTTCCGGGGTAACCAGGGGTGGTGCGATTACTACGAACTTGACGGCGCGCCAGTGGCTGACCTTAATGCGGTCATGCCGCAGCTTATACGCTCTATCACCATAATAAAGTTCGGTACATCCAATAAATACGGAGGAGCCGGGCAGAACGGGGCGGTGATACTGGAATCCCGTGTTCAGAGGAACACTCCGGTACAGATGAGCACCATCAATTATTCCAGGCTCAGGGGTGAGGAAGGGCTTAAAAAAGCTGTTGAATTCCAGGGCGAAGGCATAACATACCGTGACGGCTACGTGTGGATAGACGGCAAGCGTTGCGAACTGTACATCATTAACGATATGGAAGTCAAAAATATCGCATCGCTTCATCCCGAATATATCGACGATATGATGATAGTGCGTTCCGGCGTGGAGAAGACATACGGCGAAAAGGCCCGCAACGGCGTTGTGCTCATAAATGCGAGCCGCAAAAAATAATGCGCTGCGGTTAATAAAATCGCTATATTTGTATGATATGGGATGCGCCTTGGCAGAACCTCAAGTGAACATGGGCTCTGTATCCGGTTTTCACCATATTTTGCATCGTACGGGCCGGATGGCGGTTCATACGGATTGTCTATCGGATAACAACAAATTCTACCGGCCATGAAAAAATTAGCGCTACTTTTTATACTCGTTGCGGTATTTCCTTCCGTAAATGCCATAGCACAGCAATATACCGTAACCGGATGTATAACGGATATGGCGGGGATACCGATAGAGGGCGTAAAAGTGAAGGCCGTGAGGTCCAAAACCGAAGCCGTCACTAATTCCGAAGGGCGTTACAGTATTGAGCTTGGGCGTAAGGAAAGAAACCTCTCAGTGTCGTTCAGCGGGATACCTCCAACCACTATTCCCGTAAATCCGGAAAAAAACACCGTGGTAAACTTCAGTATTTTCGTGGAAATGCCAAAGGATAAGTATCATTACGAACAACCTGATATGGGATATTATACCGAAAGCGGAAAAACGTACTGGGTAGGGAAGAACGATTATAAGATAGAGGACCTTTTCAACGGGCGTTTCGGTAAGATATCGTATAACCAGGGGGTGGTTACTTTCGGCCGTTTGGTTGCCTCTACGTCGGGAGCCCGTCATATGGTTTGCAATTATTACCTGATAGACGGCCTGCAGGTTAATCCCGAGGAAATCCAGAATCTGGATCCGAGGCAGGTGGTAAGTGTTTCCGTTTACAAGGACTGGGCCGATGTTGCCGCATACGGTCCCGCCGCCTATGAAGGCGTGGTGAGCATCATAACCAGGGTAGGGTATTCCGCCGGGGTCAAACCCAGGATGTGACAGCCGTATAGTGCCTTGCAGTGAAAAATCCCCTGTGTGAAAATTTACACAGGGGATTTTTTGTGTGAGCTTTATTCCGTGGCAGTGTGTTTGCCGGATGCGGTGTTGACATTGGGGCGATACCGAAAAGAAGCGCGCTTAAAAACCGAAATCGTCTATGTCTATTTCCAGCGCATCTTCTTTTACGGGTAATTCGGCTTTACGGTGTACCCTGTTGCCATAGACGATAATGGCTTTTTCCGGGCATATCTGTTCGCAAGCACCGCAGCCTACGCAAAGTTCTGGTGTTACTTCCGGTATGCGCGGGCCTCCGGACGGGTTGTCTTTCATGTGTACGGCTGCCGTCGGGCAGTGTTCGGCGCAGGCGCCGCAGTCGTATGAATTTACCACTGCCACGCACTTTCCGGGAAAGAAATGCGCTATGCCTATTTGTACCGTGTGTTTTTCTTCTTTTGTCAGAGGCTTTATGGCTCCGGTGGGGCATACCTGCGAACATACGGTACAGTCGTAATTGCAAAAATGTCCGTCGCGGTATTTCATGACCGGTTGCATGAAGCCGCGCAGTCCGTATTCCGTCACCGCCGGCTTAAGTACCTGTGAAGGGCATTTGACTATACATAGATTGCAGGCCGTACATGCTGCGTTGAATTCTTCGATGCCTGTCGAACCGGCAGGGGTGACCGGCAGTTTGCTTCCGCTGGTGTAACATTGGTTGGTGAAGTCGCACGTGTCGCCGTTTATGCATTCTCCTGCATTGGCGCAGGCTTTTTCCTTTCCCGGTTGCGGTACGGCTGCCGAAAGTATGGGCGCCGATAGTGCTATTGCCGCCGAAGTGGCCAGAAATTCACGTCTTGAAGCGTCTTCAGGCGTGTTTTTTCCGGTTGTGACATGTTTTGTCCCTTTCACTCCTGTTATTCCGGGGCTGAATGTTATGCCGTGCCCTTTGCAGCCGCCTATACAATCGAAACATACCACACAACGCGAATAGTCGATGCTTTTGCCTCCTTTTTCTATGCAGGACGATTTGCAACTCATCGTACATATTCCGCACGATGTGCATTTTTCTTGGTCTATACGTATTTTGAACAGAGAGAAACGGGAAAATAATCCGAGGAATGTGCCTACCGGGCACACGGAATTGCAGTACAGGCGGCCTTTGAAAAAGGCCAGCAATGCCACTACGGTAAGTACCGCCGCCGAGAATGAAAAGGCGTATATGTCGAACGAGGCAAATCCCACTTTGTACAATGCGTGCGAACCGAACAGTCCTGTGACGTATGCCAGGGCATTGTTCGCAGCTACATATACAGGCGAGGCTATGTTGGCGGCTATACGTCCGAAATTGGAGTACGGGTCCAGCAACATTACTGCCAGGAACAGTCCGGATATGAAAAACGCCGCCGTGAAAATGGCCAGTACCGAATATCTGAGTACGTTGTGCGGGCGGGAATATGCGTAACGTTTGTCTTTGTTTTTAAAGTTTTTCTTTTTGCCGCGTCCGGATATGTGCGATACGCAGTCCATCATTACTCCGAACGGGCATATTGCCGAGCAGTAGATGCGTCCGAACAGCAAGGTGAGTATCATCACTGCGGCTACGTAAAGCCATGCTCCGGCCAATATAGCCGGGACGAATTGCAATTTAAGCGCAAATGCAAAGTTTTGAGGCATTATCCCTGCGAAATCGACGAAATAGAAAATAAGCGGCAGGAAAAAGATCAGGGCAGCGGTTATCCTTACTCCGCGCAGTATTTTTGGGGACATTGGTGTTGATGATGTTGTTTTTTGCTCCCCAAATTTAAGTAATAGCTTTTAATACAGGGTAAAATGTGCATAAAAAAAGGTAAAAAGCTGTTTTTTTGTTTTCGTGCCGGTATATGTACGGGGTTTTTACCGAGCGGAATTGTGAAAAACCAATGCTGTGTTTTCCGCAATGAACAGGAAAAGCGAGTAAATAACTTCGTGGGGCGGTGTTGTTTTACACGGAAAAAGACATATATTTGCCTTTATATAATAATGATACCGTAATTATGGAAACGATAATACTTGGCGTGATAGGCGTTCCTCAGCTTATTCTTATAGTGCTTGTTCTGTTGTTGCTTTTCGGCGGCGCGAAGATACCTACTCTGATGAAGAACCTGGGCAAGGGGATAAACGAGTTCAAGAAGTCCACACGCGGTGAGTACGGTGACGCGGATGACGGTAAAGACGCCAAAAACGATTCGGCCGGAGACAAAGAAAAATAATAACGGCGGCATTTCCCGTAAGAATGCGCAGTCATCATTTGGTACATAAAAACGGCGTCCCTTCGGGACGCCGTTTTTATGTTTGCCATGCAGGGATCATTCCGTGAAATCGAAAACGTACACTTTCTCGAAATCCTCGCGGCGGTCGTATCCGTATATTTTCGAATTGACAGGATCGGGAATGAACGATGTTATGCGTTTGTCGGGAAAAAGTTCGGCCATGCAGTTGCCGTTCCAGTCATAGACATATATCGCATTATCGTCCAGCACGTATATGTTTTTTTCCGTAGTACGTACTTCTATATCGCGGCGTTTCTGTGAAAATATGTCGGAGTTTTCTATTTCCCGCCGGCAGCTCAGATTCCCGATGGAGCGCACGTGTGAAAATTTCCCGTCCCGAGTTATATCGAAATAGTCTATGCGCCGAACCTGGGGATATACGAAAGCAACGCGCCCCTCACGGCTTACCACCGACGGGAAATTCCTCGACGGACGGGTTGTGAACGTACGGTCTCCGTAGGTTTCTGTTTTTTCCGGGCCTTCTACCTGAAGGCTGGCGATTGTATCGGTGACGTTGAGTCCTTGCGAAAAGCGTACTGCCTCCAGCCGTGTCCCGGAGCCTGGCCGGTTGACAGCCGTAGAATCGTCGGTCATGGCGTACACGAACATATCCGCGCCGTTGCCGCGTGTCGCCGTTTCGGAAACGGCCCATGCATGCGACTGGTCGATGGCATATCGGCAGCATTTTCCGACTATATCGGTTATGTAAAACCCTTTACCATCGGGAGAAGGGTATATGTTGGGGCTGAAAAATTCCCCCGGTCCTTCGCCTTTTTTGCCGAAAGAGTACATGTAGCGGAATTCCGGCGCGGCGTAAACATGGAATATCTCCTCGTTTTTCGGGCTGTTTACGATTACGCAGCCCTCGGCAAAGTTCCATTCCATAGGTTCGAGTATTTCATTTATGGTTACGCTGTCGGCATGTATGCTGTCCGAGACGGCGAAGACCATGTCGGTAGAATCCGAAGAAGTCAGTTCGGCGTAGTTTTTCTGGTGCGTTTGGTGCGAACATCCGCATAAGGCAGGCACTGCTGCGAATGCTAGCAATTTAAGTGATGTTTTCATGTTTTTAGCGTTCTATTTGACCGTTGTATTTTTGCCGCTGCTTGCGGAATTTATTGGAACTATCCGATACGGACACGCGTTATGGGGCGGAAAATTTCGTTTTTGACGATACGAATGTCATATATTAGGACGGTACACGTACACTCGTTCAAAATCCAATGCGCTGTCGTAGCAGAATAAATTGCCTGTTTTTATGTCGGCTACCATCATGTTGACGTATTTGTCGAGATCGAACCTGCGCACTTCGTTTCCTTTCCAGTCATACACGAGTACGGAAGAGGATTTTTTCGACATATCGTCAGGGTGTTCCGGGGAATATCTGCACAGAAGTACGTATATGTAGTCGGCAGATGCATCGGCGGCGGCGAAAAATTCCCCTTGGCCTCCGAATGACCACATCCCGTTGCCTATATCGGTAATGCGCGATTCGAGTTCTTTCAGCGTCGAGTTATCCCCTAAAGTTTTGAACGTTTTGAACTTCCCTTTAGAAATATCCGAAAAATCCAAGCGGCGGGTGTCTTTGTAAGCCATTACGAGGGTGTCGTCTTTGCACAGATAGAACGGCGCGTTCATTTTAAATATGCTGATAGAATTTGCCGATTCTTTTATTTTGTAAATGTTGTAATTGACCATCGAATCGAGTTCCATACCAGGATGTTCCGTCGATTCGATGGTGGTATAACATTTTTCTTCCTTGTACCTTTTTTTCTCTTTCACCACGAGCGTATCCTGCGTGACACATATCAGGCTTCCTTTTTGTATTGCCGGTTCGCCGCATAGGCTCAATTCCGTGTCCGATACGGAAAATTCGCTCAGGGCGTTACTTGTCAGCCGTTCGTGCAGGAATAACCTGCCTGAAGAAACGTCGCCGGGGATTATAAAAGCGTAAGGCCCCAGTTCTCCCGGCCCCTGGCCTCGTGTGAGTGCGCTGTAACGGTATTCGAAGTCAGGGAAACTGTACACATGGAGTGCTTTTTCTGTGCTTTTGCCCAGTATTACGCAATGTCCGTCGACGGACGTCCACTGGAAAGGGTCTATTATCTGACCGATGGCTATGCTGTCGGCAGTCAGGGCTACAGGTTCGGAAAAGCCCGGCGCTGTTTCTTTTCCGCCGCCCGAACACGCCGCGAACAACGCTGCCACAGCCAAAATGGAAATGCGGTAAGGTATTTTCATTATTTTACATAGTTAGGTTGTCAAATTTATCAAAGCCCGTACACGTACACTTGTTCGAAATCGAGTTCGTCATTGAAACAGAACAGTTTTCCTGAGTGCGGATCGAACAGCGCGTTGTTCACCGTTTTGTCCAGTTTGTATTCTTTTTGCGGCACGCCGTTCCAGTCGTATGTAAGCAGCGACGAAGAAAGCGTAGTGTATTTATATCGGGGAAGCGGTGTGGTTTCAAACTCTGTACGCAGCACCATTATGCAGTCCGGTGACGAAGTCATGGAGATGTAGTAGAAGCCTTTTTCCATTTTCCAGAAATCCGTTTCGCGGAGTTGTTCCACCGTACGTTTGTCGCCTACTGATTTTTTCAGTTCGAGCCGCCCGCCGGATATGTCGTAAAAATCCATACGTCCGGTATATTCGTAACACAAAGCCAGAGTGCGGCCGTCGGATTCGTAATCGGGTACGTTCATAATGTTTATCGACATGTTGTTGCCTTCTCTCAGAACGTTCACTACCGAGTAACTGCGTGCCGAATCGAGTGTCCGCCCGGTGCGGATGTCCACCAGTTTTATGAATCCGAGGTTCGTGCCGTCGAACGTAAAGCTCTCGCCTACGGCCAGCGTGTCGTTTATAATGCACGTAATGTCCACGTCGCTAAGGTGGTCGCCAGAAATCTGTTTTACGGATCTTATTCCGGCGGCGGATGCGCGGTATGTCTTTATATTGTTTTTGTAATAGTCTATGAACGAAAACCCAGGATAGCCGGCAGCGTGTTTTATCATGTATGCGCTGCCTATTTCGTCCGGGCCTTCACCTTTGGTCATGGCGGGATACATAAACGAGAAGTCCGGCATGGAGTACACATAGAACACGGAATCGGTGTCGTCGCTCATTATGACGCATTTGCCGTCGGCTATTGTTGCGCATATTGGCTTTATTATCTGATTTATCGCCACGCTGTCGGCTGCCAGTTCCCCGTCAGGAGAGAAACCTTCGGAAGCGCCTTTACCGCCGCACGAGAGTGCGAGCAGCGCCAGGGAGCATACGGTTGCCGCTTTATGAAAAGGATGTTTCAAAATGCCCATAGTTTTTAGATTTGTGATGGTTTATTTTCAATGCGATACGTATAAAACAAAAACACGGCGGCGCTGTGAGGCGGCCGCCGTGTCCGTTATTTTTAAAGTCCTTTCGGGGTGTAGACGTACACCTGTTCGAAGTCCAGCGCGTTGTCGTAACAGAATAATTTGCCGCTGCCGCGGTGCAGTATCATACTTGTAACCTGTTTGTCCAGTTCGTACATCTCCATACAACTTCCGTCCCATCCGTAAACTTTTACAATGCACTTGTATGTAGGCAGGCCGTTGGCATCTTCCTTTATCTTTGTCCTTTCCAGTACGTACACATAATTTTTATCGCTTGCCACCTCTTCGACGCTGCCCTCCGCGTTATCCTTGAGTTTCGGCATATCGTCGTGGAGCTGTTCGATTGTACGGAGGTCGCCCTGTGATTTGTAAAGCGCGAATTTATCGTCCTTCAGGTCATAAAAATCCACGCGTCCGGTATGTGCGTACGCTATGGCCAGTTTGTCGCCGTACGAGGTGCACATGGGCGAGTTGCGCTGGTAGTGTACGGTATAGTCGCCTATCTTGTCAGTGAACCATACGCCGAGTGTGGCAATGGAATCGAGTACGTCGCCTGTTTCCCAGTCGGTGAGCCTGTAATAGTCCACTTTTTTCCCGTCGGTGATGTTCAGCTTGGACGTTATGTACTTTTTGCCGTTTACTATGGCCTGGATGTTTTTCATTTTGTACGATGCCTTCATGCTGAGGCTGTCGCGCCCCGGCATGTATAGCCTGGTGAATTTTTTCGAGAAATCCTCCACGTAGAATCCGCCGTCATCGGCGTTGTCGGAGTGCAGGTCGGGCCACATGCCGAGTTCGTCGGGGCCTTCGCCGCGCGTGAGGGCCGAATACCTTAAATCGAAATCCGGCAGGGAGAATATGAACAGCGCCGTATCCGTTTTATCGCCAAGTATGGCCGCATAGTCTCCTGAAGATGCCCATTGCCGGGGATCGACTATCGCATTTACGGTTATGCTGTCTGCTTTGAGCGTTACCGCATCGCCGAAGCTGTCACCGCCCTTTCCCGCCGAGCATCCGGCCAGAATGCCTGCAACAGCGACAGCGGTTGTAAATTTGTAAACTGCGTTTTTCATGTTAAATGCCATTTTTTACGTTTTTTATACATATTATGCCCGCAACACCGGTGCGGGCTTTCAAAACGTATGACGTTCATATATGTTAAAAAGTTACACCCGGATTTATAATTTCTTTTTTATATCGCGCGGTAACTCGCCGCTCACGCGCGAGCGGTTGTTGCGGACGAACCCTTCCCATCCGGAGTAGCTTGCCGTTTCGCGGTTTTGGCGGGAGCTGTTGAAAAAGTGGCACACCGCGATGCCCAACGCATCGGTCGAGTCGAGGTGTTTGGGCAGGTCCCTGTACTTTAATAGTTGTACCAGCATGCCTGCCACTTGTTCTTTTGAAGCGTTGCCGTTGCCAGTTATGGCCATTTTCACTTTCTTAGGCAGATACTCGGTTATCGGTATCTGCCGCATCAGGGCCGCCGACATGGCCACGCCTTGCGCCCGTCCGAGTTTGAGCATCGACTGTACGTTTTTGCCGTAGAACGGCGCTTCGAGCGCTATCTCGTCAGGCAGGTATGTGTCTATAAGCGAAGTGGTATATTCGAAAATCGTCTTCAGTTTCAGGAACGGGTCGTCTGATTTGCGCAGGTCCAGTTCGTCCATAGCCACGTACGACATTGTGCGCCCTGTTACCTTTATCACCCCGAATCCCATTATGTTCGTTCCGGGGTCTATACCCATTATAATACGCTCTTTGGCTTTTACAGTCATTTTTCCGGTTTTATACCCTCCAGGGTAAAACAAAAGTAATGAAAAATCACTACTTTTGGACACGACCAACCATAAATCAGTATTTCAAAAGTGAAACAATATCTCGACCTGGCAAGGCATGTGATGGAGCACGGTGCGGACAAGTCCGACCGCACTGGCACCGGTACCCGCTCGGTGTTCGGTTATCAGATGCGCTTCGACCTTTCGGAAGGTTTTCCCCTTCTTACGACCAAAAAACTACATCTCAAGTCAATAATATACGAACTGCTGTGGTTTTTGCGCGGGGATACCAACATAGGTTACCTGAAGGAACACGGAGTGAGGATATGGGACGAATGGGCCGACGCCGACGGAAATCTCGGCCCTGTGTACGGCGCCCAGTGGCGTTCGTGGCCTTCTCCCGACGGACGTGTGATAGACCAGATATCCGAAGTCGTACGCCAGATACGTCAAACTCCCGATTCGCGCCGGATGATCGTATCGGCATGGAACGTCGGCCAGTTGGACAAAATGGCCCTTATGCCATGTCATGCGCTGTTCCAGTTCTATGTGTCTGACGGGAAACTCTCTTGCCAGCTGTATCAGCGTTCGGCCGATATTTTCCTCGGAGTGCCGTTCAACATAGCATCCTATGCGCTGCTCACGATGATGATGGCTCAGGTTACCGGTCTTAAGCCGGGTGAATTCGTTCATACTTTGGGCGACGCACACATTTATACCAACCATTTCGACCAGATACGCCTGCAACTCACGCGCGAGCCTCGCACATTGCCCTCGATGAAGATAAATCCGGACGTGAGGGACATTTTCTCGTTTTCTTTCGATGACTTCACGCTCGAAGGTTACGACCCTCACCCTCATATAAAAGGAACGGTGGCGGTATGACAGGCGCGGTGAAAAAAATATCGCTGGCCGTAGCGGCAGGGCCCAAAGGAGAAATAGGACTGGGGAACGAGCTTCTGTGGCATCTTCCCGGTGATTTGAAGTATTTTAAAAACCTGACATGGGGACATCCGATGGTGATGGGCCGCCGTACGTTCGAGTCGATAGGCAGGGCGTTGCCTGGCCGCACGAGCATAGTGGTGTCGCGTGATGCGGATTTTTTAAATTCGATTGGGAATGTGGAAAACTGCGCCGGAGCCGTTTCGCTGGAACAGGCGCTTGAAAAAGCAGTTGTGTTCAACGCTTCCGCGCTTGAGTATCCCGATGAGCCGTTCATAACCGGCGGCGGACAAATATATCGGCAGGCGCTCCAGGCCGGTATAGTGGACCGGATATACCTGACACGGGTAGAAGGGAATTTCGAGGCCGATACTTTTTTCCCGATGGATATGATAAAGGATTGGAGAACGGTATGGGAGGAAAGACATCTTCCTGACGGTAAAAATCCGCACGCATTTACATACATGAAATTGCTCCCTCCTGAAAAATGACGCGGATATTGCCGGAAAACGTTGGGGAAAAACGTGCTGAGGATACGCTCACGGGTGCGCTCGTATCGGTGATAACGCACGATATGGTGGGGCCGCTGGCGTTCGATGCCAATGTATTGGGGATGTTGGCGGCAAAAGACGTTGTGTCGCACGGGGATATGGAAGTCCTCAGGGCCGTGCATGCTTCGCTGGTGCAGATAAACGAAAAGGCGTCTGCCCTTTTACGGATGGCCCGCAGTATGCATGCTTCAGTAGATACGGCTATTCCCGCGGAGCTGGCGGGAGGTCAAGTGACGGAACTGACGGAATTGCTCCGCGTAGTCTCGGAATTCATAGCGGATCACAATCCCGGTTTTTCCTGTGAAATAAAAACCCGCGGGGAGGTGCGGGTGGAAGGTCCGTCGGCAGTGTTGCGTACGGTGGTGGAAAATGTGCTGTCAAATGCGGTACGTCACGGTAAGAATGGGGCGGTAGTTTCGATACGCATGTATGTGGAAGGCGTCTTTGCTGTTATCTGCGTGGAAAATGAGACTATTGCCGGAAAAGTGACTTCCGGTGAGCCGGGTATCGGGCTGGACATATCGCGTAAATTGCTTGCCGCGTGTTTTGGCGGAACGTTGGAAACTGCCGGTCAAAACGGGACTTTCCGCACCGAAGTACGTATTCCGGCAGTGTTTTGACGCTGTTTTTTTGTATGTTGTTGCACGCATGCGGAAGTGCGGTGTTCCGCTACGTGGTAAATGTTCCGTCCGTTGTGCTCCGGCATTTTCATCGTATGTTTCACATGGATGCTTTTTATGGCAGTGCGTTTTTTTTACGGTCATACGTATGGCTGAAAACGTTATTTTTGACGTAAATTTACGCCCTACAGAAAAATATATGCCTTTATGACGGATTATATAATACTTTTCGGAGCAACCGTGCTGGCAGTGCTTGCCGTAGGTTTTTTCGGTAAACGGATAGGAAAACGCTCGATAGATCTCATATCCAGTTTTACCGGTGCTTTCGTGATAGGCATAATAGTGTTCCACATGCTGCCTGAGGTATATTCCGAATTGCCGCCGCATACGATAGGGCTGTGTGTTATGGCCGGATTGCTGATACAATCCGTGTTGGATTTTTTTACCAAAGGGATAGACCATGGACATACCCATACCCCATCCTGTACACACGGCCGCGGGCATGACGACGACGGCAATATGCCGCTCACGGTTGCCATGTTCGTAAGCCTGTCGCTGCATACATTCATCGAGTCGCTGCCGATACTGAGCGGCGGGCATATACATGAGCATGAACACGTTCATCACGGGTTGGAGATAGCCGGTGTTTCGCCGCTTCTGGCCGGCATAGCGCTGCATACGGTCCCGATGGCGATGGTGTTGTACATATTCCTGCTGCGCGTTGTGAAAAAACGTTCCACGGCGTTGCTGCTAATGGCGGTGTTCGGCCTTGCCGGACCTCTCGGCATGTTCGCCGGACAGCATATAAGCTGGTTATCGGAGTATTATTTCCAGCTATTGGCCGTAGTGGTTGGTATCCTGCTTCACGTATCGGCCGTGATGCTTTTCGACTGCGACATGGCCGTTTACGGGAAAATCAAAAAACTGGCGGTAATAGTCCTGGGTTTTGCAGGGGCTATGATTCTGACTTCCTAGCCCATTCTGGTACTTTCGGGTTCTTCATGCGTACGCCGTATATTTAGTCTTTGGTCAGGATGTTTCGGGCCGGTTCCGTCTTGTATTGTCCGGGTGCGGAATAAAAATAGCGCTGATATAAAAATAATCCTTTTTTATCCTCCGGGGAAGATTATTAACTACTTTTGCATAAGTACCATTGCAAACCTATCTTCTATGCTGACACTTCTGGTAGTTATCACCATAGCCACACTTCTGGCCGGTTATATCAAAAAAAGGAACGACGCCTATGCCGCCAGGCTCGAACATGCCCGTACATTGAAAGAGGACGGGGATGCGCAAGGCGCTGCCGACGCATATCTTGCAATACTAGAACACGAATACTCGAAAAAAGTGGTGGACTGTTCCAGGATAACCCATTGTACGGAAAAAGTCCTTCCTTTACTGAGGCGGTCGGGACGTTATGCCGACGAAAAATGCGTATTGGAGATGGCTCTCAGGCTATGCATAACGGTGACAAAAAAAGACGTGTGGGAACGCTGGCAAAGGCGCATTCTCGAACTCGAAGCCGAAGGTTTTTAAAAGGAAATGCACGGACAGTCGCTTAAATCGATGGACATACGTATAATCCCCCCGGAGGAAAAAGAAGGTTATATGCCTCTTTTGCTCATCGCCGACCCTTCGCCTGAAATGGTGTTGCGTTATTTGCATGAGGCATTGCTCTTTGTCGGATACGAGTCGGACAGGGCGGTGTGTTGCGCAGCCGTAAAGGTAGAGGAGGGAAGAGCGGAGTTGATGAACCTTGCTGTCGGCGATTCATACCGCCACCGCGGACTGGCGTCACGGATGCTGGATTTTTTGTGCGGATATCTCGCATGTCAGGGTGTAAAGCGAGTAATTCTCGGTACGGGCTCGCCCGGTGAAGGGGAGAAACCGTTCTGGCAGTATGATTTTTATATCAGGCGCGGATTTTCGTATTCGTATGGAATAAAAGGTTTTTTTGCCGATAATTACGGTTTCGAGATATTGGAGGACGACGGACGCAGATGTGTCGATATGGTATATCTGGAAAAAATATTGACGGTGTGATCGAAGCCTGACGCCCGTTGTGTTCCCGCTTCGGTAAAATACGGCTTAAAAGGTTGCCCCGACGTGTATTATGCCGGTAAATGGGCGTTATTTCACAAAAAGATGTCCCTGTGCTGTAAAATTGTACCGGATGAAACTGTGCCGGTAGGGCCTTTTGCCGTATTTTTGCACTTCAAACAATTACAGGGATGACACTTACGGAAGAAAAAACTTATTCGATAGGCGGTGTAGGCGCTTTGGAGCTGGTCCGGAAATACGGTACGCCGCTGTACGTTTACGACGAAGGAATCATGCGCGCGCAGTACTCCCGTCTCTGGAACGCATTTTCCGGGGTGGAGCACAAGCGTATAAACTTTGCCATGAAGGCGTTGAGCAACGTCAATGTGTTGAAGATTATGCGCGGGTACGGTAGCGGTATAGACGCCGTTTCGGTAAACGAAGCGCGTTTGGCGCTGTCTGCCGGATTTTTGCCGTCCGACATCGTATTCACCCCTAACGGAGTGTGCGAGGCGGAACTGGACGAAGCCGTGGCGCTTGGCATACATGTCAATATCGACAGCCTGGAAACGCTTTCCTTTTTCGGCGACAGATACCCCGGAGTACCGGTCGGTGTCCGCATAAATCCGCATATCTACGCCGGAGGCAATGACAAGATAGCTGTAGGCAGCCGGGATTCGAAGTTCGGAATATCGGTGGAATATGCCGGGCGTCTGGAGGAGCTGGTGCGCGGGAAAAACATAAATATCAACGGCGTACATATGCACACCGGTTCCGATATATACGATGTGGACATATTCCTGCAAGGGGCCGAATTGCTTTTCTCGGTGGCTTCACGTTTCCCTTCGGTCGAATACGTGGACTTCGGCAGCGGCTTCAAGGTACCGTACAAGGAGGGCGACAAACAGACGGATATAGAACTTCTGGGAGCCAGACTGTCAGAACGTTTCAATGCGTTCTCCGCTCAGGCTCCGCGTCAGGTACGCCTTATGATAGAACCAGGTAAATTCCTGGTCAGCAGGTCCGGTACGCTGCTGGTCAACGTGAACTGGGTGAAGCAAACTCCGGCCGCTATGTTCGCACAGGTCGACAGCGGGCTAAACCACCTGATACGCCCCATGATGTACGATGCGTACCATCATATCATTAACGTTTCCAATCCCGGCGGGCAGGCTCGCATGTACAACGTGACGGGTTACATATGCGAGACGGACAATTTCGCGCGTGGCAGGGAGATAAGCGAGATACGACGTGGCGACACTCTGGCAATACTCAACGCGGGAGCTTACGGATATATGATGTCCTCGAACTATAATTCGCGTTTCCGCCCGGCCGAAGTGATGGTAAAGGACGGGCGCGATTATCTTATATCCCGCAGAGAGGAACTGGCTGATTTGCTCGCAACGCAGGTGGACGCAGGTTTCTGAACGCCGTACATGGCCGTTTCATGCGTGTCTCTGGCGGGCGTGCTACGGGGCTTTAAATATCTGACGGTCTGAGGTCCCGGTCTATGGCTGTTCCTATGGTAATATCTAAAAATCATTCGGCTTTTTTCGGTTTCCCGTCGGTTTTCATTATATTTTGCGAATATAGGATGCGCCTCGGAATAGCTCAAGCGAACTTGGCTCTTCTCCCGGCTTTCACTATATTTGCAAATGTTGTGGTCAAAGCGGCAACAACGGTTTTTTAATGCCCGGCAAGGCGTATTTTTACGCATCGGGCGCATTTTCGGTAAAGACGACTATATGGAATTTCAGATACAGGCCCTCGACAAGAACTCCAAAGCCCGCCTCGGGGTGATAAAAACCGCCCACGGCGAGATACCTACTCCTATTTTCATGCCTGTGGGCACAGTAGGAAGCGTCAAGGGCGTACATCAGAGGGAACTCTCGGACGATATAAACGCGCGTATAATCCTTGGCAATACGTACCACCTTTACCTGCGTCCAGGTACTGATATACTGGAAAGAGCCGGCGGACTGCACCGTTTCATCGGATGGGACCGCCCGATACTGACCGACAGCGGAGGTTATCAGGTCTATTCCCTTTCCGCAACGAGAAAGATAAAAGAAGAAGGCGTTAAGTTCAAGTCCCATATAGACGGTTCGTCTCATATTTTCTCTCCTGAGAGCGTCATGGGTATCGAACGTTCGATAGGTGCGGACATAATCATGGCTTTCGACGAATGCACGCCGTATCCTTGCGAATATTCGTATGCCAGGGCTTCGATGGAGATGACGCACCGCTGGCTTGACCGTTGCGTGTCGTATCTGGCTGAGCATCCTGAAAAATACGGTTATCCTCAATCGCTTTTCCCGATAGTACAGGGTTCGACATACCGCGACCTGCGCCGTATTTCGGCCGAGAAGATAGCGTCGGTAGGCGCTGACGGCAATGCGATAGGCGGCCTTTCGGTCGGCGAGCCTCACGAGGTCATGTACGAAATGGTGGATTTGGTATGCGGCATATTGCCGTCCGACCGTCCGAGGTATCTTATGGGGGTCGGCACTCCGGCCAACATATTGGAAAACATAGCACTCGGTATAGATATGATGGATTGCGTCATGCCTACACGCAATGCGCGTAACGGCATGCTGTTCACTGCCGAAGGGACTATAAACATAAAGAACCGTAAATGGGCGGACGATTTTTCCCCGATAGATCCTGCGGGATATACATGGGTGGATACGGCTTATACTAAGGCATACCTTCGCCATTTGTTCGCGGCGGACGAATTCCTCGGCAAGCAGATAGCTTCGGTGCATAATCTGGGCTTTTACCTGTGGCTGGTGGAACAGGCCAGGGAGCACATAAAGGCAGGTGACTTTTCCGTGTGGAAGGACATGATGGTTAGAAAACTCGACACCAGGCTGTGACATATGTAGCGGCATACAAACGATGAAAATACTAGACAGGTACATACTGAAAAATTTCCTAGGCACGTTTTTTATGACCGAGGTAGTCATACTCGTGCTTGCGGTGATAGTGGATATGTCCGAAAAAATAGACAAATTCCTGTCCAACCAGGCTCCTGGAGGCGAGATAGCCGTGTACTACCTTAACTTCGCGCTTTATTACGGCAATATGTACATGTCGCTCGTGGTGTTCCTGGCGGCCACAATTTTCACCTCGAAATTCGCTGCCCGTTCGGAGATAATAGCCATATTGGGGTCGGGTGTGGATTATAATCGTTTCCTCAGGCCGTACATTTACGGGGCGGTGGGGCTTACTGCGGCCGGTTTGCTAATAAACAGTTTTCTTCTCCCGTATTCTAACGGCAAACGTCTGGCATTCGAGGCCAGGTACGTGAAAAAGGACAATCCCGATATGCAGTATGTCCAGAACATACACAAACAGGTGGGCGAAGGCGAAATAATATACATCGGCGAGTGGAACGTAGGGCGCAATACGGGCTCTAAATTCGCTTTCGAGAAATACGACTCGGCCGGAGCTCTGGTACACAAATTCACTGCCGATTATTTCACGTACAACAAGGACTCCGCTCGGTACAACCTGACGAACTGTTTCGCTCGTGACCTGCGGCCGGACGGAACTGAAAAAATATCGTCTTATTATACCAAAGATACTGTTTTTGCTTTTACTCCGGCAGATTTTTCCATGGATAAGGCCATAGGCGACAAAAAAAATTCGGTGGCCCTCTCCCGTCTTATAAAACTCGAAAAACAGCGCGGTTCGCCAAATGTCAAGGCTCTTATCACCGAGAAATACAAGCGTTTCGCCCTGCCGTTTTCCACGATAATCCTGACGGTGCTGGCAGTATCGCTCTCTTCGCGCAAGAAACGCGGCGGGGCGGGTATAAACATAGCCGTGGGCATAGTGCTTATGGCCGCATATCTTTTCATGCTGAGGATATTCGAGACCACGGCGGCAAAAGGAACCGACGGCTATCCGTTGTTCTGGATATGGCTGCCGAATATAATATTCGCCGTGATAGCATATTATACGTATAAAAATGCAAAGAAATAACAATAAAGTCAGACCATACCTCTCACTGCATTTCCTGATACTTATATTCGGTTTTACCGGTATATTGGGCAAATATATAGATACTCCCTCCACGGCGTTGGTGATATACCGCACTGGACTGACGTTCATAGCTCTCGGTATCTATATGCGATACAAAGGCGTATCGTTTTCCGTCGGACGGAAAAACCTCGTGTTGCTGCTTCTTTCCGGTGGCGTGATAGGTCTGCACTGGGTACTTTTCTTTGCGGCGATAAAAACGTCCAATGTTTCCGTGACGATGGCTATGCTGGCCACCGGCGCGCTTTTCGCTTCGCTGTTGGAACCGATATTCTACCACAGGCGCCTGAGACTGCACGAAGTGTTGCTCGGTCTGGTGGCCGTTGGCGGCATATACGTGATATATTCCGGGGCGGAACATGCGGACTTCAAAAGCGGCATCATAATAGCTCTGTGCGCTTCGTTCCTCTCGGCATGTTATTCGATAATAAACAGCAAATGGTCGGAAAAGTTGCCTGACGGAGCGGTATCGGTAGCATTTTATGAAATGATAGGCTCGGTGGTGGTGGTGGCCGTGCTCTTTGCTCCGTCCGAAGGTTTCCTGCAGGGTTTCGCATATGTGGACTTCAAGGACGCGCTTGGCATATTGTTCCTGGCGGTAGTGTGTACGGCCTATACGAGCGTTCGTATGATACAGCTTTTCAAGTACCTCTCGCCGTTTACGATGATGCTGAACATAAATCTCGAACCGGTATATTCGATGATAATGGCTGTCCTGATATTTCCCGATACGGAACGCATGTCCGGCCGGTTTTACATCGGGGCGGCGGTGATACTATCCACCGTAGTGCTCAACGCTCTGTTGAATAATTACCGCGACCGCCGCCGGGCAAAACGCCTTGCCTCTACGGCTGTTGAAGCCTGATTTTTTCGTACATTAGCGGTATTGTGCGGCCGTACTGGGCAGCTGACAATTAAGCAAATTTGAATTTTAATATGAAATCCAAACCATCGGATATAAACATACGTAACAAACGCGCTTCCTTCGAGTACGAACTTCTCGACCGGTATACGGCGGGAATAGTCCTTTACGGTACGGAAATAAAATCCCTGCGTATGGGCAAAGGGAGGATAGCCGATAGTTTCTGCCAGATGAAGGACGGCGAACTGTTCGTGATAAATATGAACATAGACCAGTGGGACCATGCCACATACTTCAATCATGCTGCCAAACGCGAACGCAAGTTGCTGCTCACACGCACCGAACTCCGCCGCCTGGAGCGCAGCACTAAGGAAAAAGGTCTCTCGATAGTGCCATTGCGTCTTTTTATAACCGAAACCGGCCTTGCAAAACTGGAAATAGCCCTTGCCCGAGGCAAGAAGCTGTACGACAAACGCGAATCGATAAAGGAAAAAGACGTGCGCCGCGACATGGACCGCGCTATGGCGCGTTAATTTACCCTTATGTCATGAAAGAGAAGCAGAAAGTAGAATTCATAGTTAAAACACTGGACAGGCTTTATCCGGATCCGGAAATAACGCTGCGTTTTTCTTCTCCGTACACATTCCTGATATCGGTGCTGCTTTCGGCCCAAAGTACGGACAAGCGCGTGAACGAAACTACGCCGGCACTTTTCGCCCGCGCCGATACGCCCGATAAAATGATAAAGCTAACGGACGAAGAGGTAATATCGCTCGTGCGTCCGGTAGGCCTCGCACCGACCAAAGGCCGCAACATACGCGCGCTTTCTGCCATACTGGTTGAAAAATACGGCGGGGAAGTGCCCCGCACGTTCGAGCAGCTCGAAGCCCTTCCGGGGGTGGGGCACAAGACGGCTTCTGTGGTCATGTCACAGGCATTCGGCGTGCCGGCATTTCCTGTGGATACGCATATACACCGTCTTATGACACGCTGGGGCCTTACTTGCGGAAAAAGCGTGGAACAGACCGAAAAAGATGCCAAACGCCTTTTCCCGGAGGAATTGTGGAACAAACTCCACCTTCAGATAATATACTATGGCAGGGAGTATTCGCCGGCCAGAGGGCTTGACTTGTCCAGAGATGTGATAACGGCCGTTGTGACCGGAAAAATGCCTGTGCCGTCCGAGTAAGGCGGGCATTTTAGGGTATCTTTATGATTAATATATGCCTGCAATACTTAAATTTGCATGGTATAAAAAAACGCAGGCGCCGACAGTTGCGCCACGGCTTTGGATATGAGTAGAAAAAAGACTTCCGGATTTACCTCGAGGCTGAAAAAACGGCTCACCAACCATTTGAAGTTCATCCTTTTCGACGAGGCTATGTTCCACGAAGTGTTTTCGCTGCGCCTGCGTCCGCTGAATCTTGTGATACTACTGGCCGTGTCGGCCATTTTCCTTATAGGCGGTACGATACTGCTTATCCGTTATACTCCTCTAAAGACATATGTCATAACGGACGACGTCCCGGCTCTGCGACGCCAGACGGCGCTTTTATTGTCAGAAGTGGATGTTTTGGAAAAAAAACTCAACGACAACGAGGTGTACATAGACGCGTTGCGCCAGGCCATATCCGGCGAAATCCCGGCGGAAAAGGTCAAGGATTCGGTATATGTCGATTCTATGTCGAAAAACGCCCGCCGGCACCTTAAGGCATCCGCCGAGGATTCGGTGTTCCGCGCTTCGGTCGAAAAACGCCAGATGGAGTCTTTGCAGGCAACCGGCGCATCTTCGCGTGGAATACTGTCGCTATCCAGCCCGATAAGGGGCGCCGTGATATCTGCTGCTTACAACAAATCGGAAGACCATCTCTGGACCGGACTGTCCGCCAAGCCTAATACTCCTATTTTTGCCGTTTACAGCGGTACGATAATCTACAAGGACTGGACTCCTTCGTCGGGCAACGTGCTGATAATAGAACATAATGAAAACCTTACCAGCATATACAAGAACGTTGGGCTGGTGCCCAAACAGGTGGGCGACAGGGTTTCGCAGGGCGAACTGATAGCCACTACCGGCCTGGGAGCCAATGCATCGTCCGACCCGGTGGTGCATTTTGAATTGTGGATAAACGGGCGCTCGGTGGATCCTGAAGATTATATAAACTTCGGAATGTAAAACCGGGAGATAAGGGAACAACGGTACGCACAATGAAAAAATATCTCGCAGGGTTATACGCTCGCTATGTGATAAGCAGGGAAAACAAGTATTTCGCAGCACCGGTTGCATCCCAGAGCGATATGCTGCGCCGTCTTATAGCAACGGCTGAAAACACTTCTTTCGGCCGTGAACACCGTTTCTGCGAAATAAAAAACTATGCCGATTTTAAAGAACGCGTCCCGTTGTGCAACTATGAAAACCTCCGTCCTTATGTGGAACGCATAGCTTCCGGGGAACATGGCGTATTGTGGCCTGGAAGGCCAGAATATTTTGCCAAGACATCGGGAACCACTTCAGGGGCCAAATACATACCGCTTACCCGTGAAGGACTTATGTGCCAGATAAAGGCTACCAGGAACATGCTGCTGCGGTATATACTCGCCACGGGCAACGTTGGTTTCGTAGGCGGTAAGATGATATTCCTTCAGGGAAGCCCCGTTTTGAACGATAAAAACGGCATAAAGACGGGACGGCTGTCGGGTATCGTAGCCCACCATATACCTTTTTATCTGCAATCCAACCGCAAGCCGACATTCGAAACGAATTGTATAGAGGACTGGGAAGAGAAAGTGGAGGCCATAGTGGATGAAACGGCCGGGGCCGACATGACGCTCATATCCGGCATACCATCGTGGCTTCAGATGTATTTCGAGCGGCTGACCGCGCGTACCGGCAAGAAAATAGGAGAACTTTTCCCGCATTTTTCGCTGCTGGTCACAGGAGGGGTTAACTTTTCCCCATATCGTGCGAGGCTGGAATCGATGATAGGCCGCAAGGTCGATGTGCTGGAGACTTATCCCGCTTCCGAAGGGTTCATAGCCGCAAGCGATTCTGTATCCGGTGACGGCAGCCTGTTGCTGATGGTCAACTCCGGTATATTCTACGAGTTCGTGCCGGCAGACCGGTTTTACGAGGAAAACCCGCCGCGTCTCTCGCTCGAAGAGGTCTGTACCGGTGTCAATTACGCGATAATACTATCCACCAATTCCGGGCTTTGGGCCTATGCTATAGGGGACACGGTGGAGTTTACGTCGCTCAGACCGTACAGGATAAAGGTAACCGGGCGCATATCGCATTATACGTCAGCGTTCGGCGAGCATGTGATAGCCGCTGAAGCCGAACGTTCTGTGGAAGGCGCGGCATTGCAGTGCGGCGCGTTGGTGTCTGAATTTACCCTCGCCCCGCAGGTGAATCCGACGGAAGGATTGCCGTACCACGAATGGTTCATAGAGTTTTCGCGCGAACCTGACGATATGGACGCTTTTGCCCGTGAACTTGACCGGCGGATGTGCGAATCGAACATATATTACCGCGACCTAATAGAAGGCAGAATACTGCGCCGGGCTGTTGTAAGGAGTCTTCCGGAAGGTTCTTTTGCCTCATATATGAAGTCGGTAGGGCGTCTCGGCGGACAGAACAAATTGCCACGCCTGTCCAACGACCGTTCGATAGCCGATGCTTTGGGCATTTACGTGGTGTGACGTGTGATGCGGGTGAGACAGAAGCATTGAAAATGGAAATTTAAAAACAAATATAACGATTGGATACGATGAACGTACTTATCCTCGGTTCGGGCGGCCGCGAACACGCCCTGGCATGGAAAATATCGCAGAGCCCGCTCTGCGGCAAACTGTTTATGGCTCCCGGTAATGCCGGCACTGCCGCGCTGGGAGAAAATCTTCCGGTCAAAGTGAACGATTTCGCCGGAATTAAAAAGGCGGTACTCGAAAACGGCATAGATTTTGTGGTCGTAGGCCCGGAAGACCCTCTGGTAAACGGTGTTTACGATTTCTTCAAAGCCGATGAGGAGCTGTCGCGTGTGGCCGTATTCGGCCCGTCCAAAGAAGGGGCGCGTCTGGAAGGAAGCAAAGAATATGCCAAGGAATTCATGGTGCGCCACGGTATACCTACCGCCGCATACAAGAGTTTCACCCGTGAAAATGTATCGGAAGCGGATGCTTTTATCGACAGCCTTAAACCTCCTTATGTGCTCAAGGCCGACGGTCTGGCCGCCGGCAAAGGCGTGCTGATACTCCCTTCGGCAGAAGAAGCCAAAAGCGAGATACGCGCCATGATACTCGGCGGAAAATTCGGAGCCGCATCGGAAAAAGTCGTGATAGAGGAGTTCCTGTCCGGAATAGAACTGTCCGTATTTGCCATAACGGACGGCCGGAGTTACAAACTGCTGCCCACCGCCAAGGACTACAAAAGGATAGGTGAAGGCGATACGGGACTCAATACCGGTGGTATGGGGGCCGTTTCCCCGGTCCCGTTTGCCGATGATGAGTTTATGAAAAAGATAGAGGACAGGATAGTCCGCCCGACGGTGGAAGGATTGGAAAAAGACGGGCTGGTTTATACCGGATTCGTGTTTTTCGGTCTTATAAACGTAGGCGGGGAGCCTAAAGTTATAGAATACAACGTGCGCATGGGCGACCCTGAAACGGAAGCCGTGATACCGCGTGTCGAGAGCGATCTTCTGGAAGCGCTTTATGCCGCCGCCTGCGGACGTCTGGACGAAGTGTCGTTCGGCATAGACCCACGTGCGGCGGTAACTGTCGTGATGACATCCGGAGGTTATCCTGAGAGTTATGAAAAGGGTAAGGTTATTTCCGGTTTGGAAAAAGTCGAAGACAGCATAGTATTCCACATGGGTACTAAATCCTCAGACGGGCAGGTACTCACCGACGGCGGGCGCGTGTTGTGCGTGACTTCGTATGCCGGCGACTTTAGGGATGCGCTGAAAAAAAGTTACGTTAACGTAAAGAACATAACGTTCGACGGAGCTTACTGCCGTACCGATATAGGCCGCGACCTGATGCGGTAAAATCGGCATTTAACAAAATGATAAACGTCGGAGCGGAAATTTGACCGATGTTTTGTATATTTTTGTCACCTGAGAAAAATGTAAACGGAAATCCGTACATCCCGTACTTTCCGTTTCCGTATATATTGAATATTAATTAGGACCCTGCATTGCGGAAAAACCGCATATGAGGTCTAAAAAACAATAAAAATGAATTATAACAGCGTGAAATCGATTATTTCAAGCGCCGCTTTCACAGGCGGGTTGTTGTTCCTTTCGGCATTGGCAGCTTTCATATGGGCCAATGTA
This sequence comes from Flavobacteriales bacterium, assembly GCA_003150615.1. Lineage (GTDB taxonomy): Bacteria > Bacteroidota > Bacteroidia > Flavobacteriales > UBA1820 > Merdimorpha. The sequence continues at coordinate 25,426 of QALN01000001.1, forward strand.
TCCCCTGAAACTTACACATGGTTCTGGTCCGAACCGCATACCCTGAATATAGGCACGCATATGGAAAAAGTGCTTGAAAACGGGGTCGAGGTAGATAAAGTGTCGTATTTCATGAGCATTTCGATACGCAGCCTGCAACTGGTGGTTAACGATTTGCTTATGGTTATATTTTTCTTCAGTGTCGGAGTGGAGATAAAACGCGAACTGATAGCCGGGAAACTTTCTTCGTTCAAGAAGGCTATACTGCCTATCGGGGCCGCATTGGGAGGTATGATAGTTCCTGCGTTGATATACTACGCTTTCGACCACGAAGGTCTGGCCTCGCGCGGCTGGGGAATACCGATGGCAACGGATATAGCCTTTTCTCTGGCTGTGATCTCACTGTTGTCGCGCCGGGTACCGCTTAGCCTCAAAATATTCCTGATGGCTTTGGCCGTGGCTGATGACCTCGGGGCGATAAGCGTCATAGCGTTCTTCTATACCGACCATTTGAATATACAGGCTCTCCTGATAGGTCTTGCCGGCGTACTTCTGTTGTTCATCGCCAACAGGGCCAAGGTGCACGGCAAAGGTTTTTACTACATAGTGGGTGTGGTCCTGGTGTGGAGCCAGTTCCTCGAATCCGGAGTACATGCCACGATAGCCGGCATACTTACCGGTTTCGCATTCCCCAGCAATGTAGGAATGTCGCCGTCCGATTATGTGGACAAGGCGCAGAAACTGCTCGACAAACTCAAAAAACACGAGGACGATAAAATAATAAAAGGCGTTCCATCCGAAGAAGTAGCCCATGTATATACCAAACTCAAGGCTCTGACATACAAGGCGGAAAATCCGATGATGGCTGCCGAACACAGCATGGCGCCTTACATAGCGCTTGTCATCATGCCTATATTCGCACTGGCAAATGCCGGAGTCATACTCGGCGACATGAGCTTTATGCAGGCCGTAGGCACTCCGGTCGCTATGGGTGTAGGCCTTGGACTGCTGTTCGGAAAACCGATAGGCATATTCCTGGTCACGTTCCTGTTCGTTAAACTCGGCATAGGTAAACTGCCCGACGGTGTGAAATGGAAACAGATACTCGGCATGGGCTTTATAGCCGGTATGGGCTTTACAATGTCGATATTCGTGACCGAACTGGCTTTCCGCACCAACGATTTGTCCTTGATGCAGATGGCTTCCGACTATATGAACGAGGCCAAACTCGCTATATTGTTGGCTTCGTTCGTGGCGGCAGTATGCGGTTATGTGTTCCTTATGATGTGCTCTGGCAAAAAACACGGGGAAGAATGCTGAACGCCAATACTGCGCATGTATCCGTTGCGGATGCAAGTGCGGTTGCGGGACGTTCTCCGATCGACAGTGATTTATAAACAGGCTGTTAATCCGGTATAAACGTATTTAAAATAAATTATGGACGATCTGTCGCCTTTGAGAAGAACGCGCTGTGACTGGGTACTGGAAGCGGTATCGTTCTTATGCCTCGTATGGGCTTTTGTGCCGTTGTTTTTTTACGGCAGTATTGGCGAGGATGTCCGTGTCCCTACCCATTACGATGCACTGGGCCGGGTGGACGGTTACGGAAACCGTTCGGATTTGTGGACACCCGCGTTGGTGGCGGCGGCTTTTTACGTAGTTCTCACTGTTATCGAACGTTTTTACAGGAGTTTCAACTTCCCGGTAAGGGTGACTCAAGCCAATGCGGAGGCCTTGTACAGGTTGGGAATACGGCTGATAAGGTTTATGAAACCTCTTTTGATGTTTATTATGGCTTACCTGAATACTTCCTCTTTTGCTGGTGCGATGGGACGGGGTATAGGATTGAACGGTTTTGTAATGGCTGTCCTTGTCATTGCGATGTTTGCGTTGATAGCCTATTTCATGGCAAAGATGTACAAACAGAGGGACGATACGGCAGGGTATTAAATAGTTTATAAGCGGCAGAGTGTTGCATAAAAAACGTCAGGCGTTGAAGCGCCTGACGTTTTTTATGCAGTCTGTCAAACACTGTTTTGCAGTGACTATTTTGCCGGTTCGGAAAAATGCGGATTCCACTTTTCGGGTTTTTTAGCTGTCACGCCTTTGTAGAATTCCTCGATTATGGCTAAATCCTGGGCGTAATTTCCTCCCGGGTTTATAAATCCCAACAATCCGGCTTTTTTTTCCCGGTAATCCAGAAAGGCTATTCCTATCGGCACTCCGGCTTTCATCGCTATTTTGTAGAATCCGGTTTTCCATTGTTCCACACGCGAACGCGTACCTTCCGGGGCGAGCATTATCACCAGTTCGGGATCTTTCTCCAACAGACATGCAGTGTAATCCACCAGGTTGTTTTTCTGGGTTCTTGACACTCCTATACCGCCGAGCCATTTTATTACCGGACGGGTGAACGGGTTTTTCAGGTACGAATCCTTTATGAGAAAGCGCACCGGTATGCCGAGTTTCCACAGTGCCGCTATGGCATGGAGCAGGTCCCAGTTGCTCGTGTGCGGAGCGGCTACCAGAACGCAATGTCTGACGCGTTCGTCCTTCGGGTCCACTGCCAGTTTCCATCCGGTGAACCACATTATGACCGAAGCTATCGTTTTTTTCATTCTGATGACGGGTCTTTTCTGTTTGCGCTGCAAAAGTAGTGAATACTATCGTATATCGGGCAAAAATAAAACCTTCCTTGCCGTATTACGGCAAGGAAGGTTTTAACGTATTTAAGTCGGGGCTTCGTTTTCGGCGGAATCATTGTAGTTTTCATCCGTCCGATGCGCTTTCGCAGCGCATAATTTGCAAAAAAAAATGCTTTTTCCGTTATTTCAGAAGAGCTTCTATTTTTGCTTTCAGATCTGATTTTGTAGCGGCGCCTACCTGTTTGTCCACCAACTGTCCGCCCTTGAAGAACAGTATCGTCGGTATGTTGCGTATGCCCTGTGCGGCTGAAACCCCGGGGTTTTCGTCCACGTTGACTTTGCCTATTACGACTTTGTCTTCGTATTCGCCTGCCAGTTCATCTATTATCGGGCTTACCATGCGGCATGGACCGCACCACGGAGCCCAGAAATCCACCACTACCGGTTTGCCTGCGCCTATTGTTTCGGCGAAATTGGCGTCTGTTATTTCTTTTGCCATCGTTTTATTATTGTTTTTTCGGTTATAAAATCAGTTCATAAATATAGTCATATAAGGATTGTCCGCAAAGTTAATCAATCCCCGGTTAGGGTTAAAAAAAATCCCCGAATTGTGTTATCCGGGGATTTGTCATTTCCCGGTGAGGAATGTTACTTTTTGAAATAGCGGTTGTAAAGACCTTCGAAGCCTTTGCCGTGACGCGCTTCGTCCTTTGCCATTTCGTGTACCGTGTCGTGTATTGCGTCAAGGTTCAGTTCTTTGGCTCGTTTGGCTATACGCATTTTGTCTTCGCAGGCACCTGATTCGGCGTTCATGCGTTTTTCGAGGTTGGTTTTGGTGTCCCATACCACATCGCCAAGCAGTTCGGCGAATTTGGCGGCATGCTCGGCCTCTTCCCATGCGTAACGTTTGTATGCTTCGGCTATTTCAGGATAGCCTTCGCGGTCTGCCTGGCGGCTCATGGCCAGGTACATGCCTACTTCTGTGCATTCCCCGGTAAAGTGTGCGTTGAGGTCTTTTATCATCTCCGCATCGCATCCTTTTGCCACTCCTATCTCGTGTTCGGTAACGAAAGAAAGGCCTTCAGCCGATTCGACCAGTTCCTTGAACTTGCTGGCAGGAACATGGCACTGTGGGCATTTTTCAGGCGGGGTGTCGCCCTCGTGTACATAACCGCATACGGTGCAGATGAATTTCTTTTTCATTTTTGTCGATGTTGTTTTATGATGTTTATATAAAGATAAATTTTGCCGGAACTCGATGTTTACAACTTCAAAATTACTTTTTTTTAACGTGCGAAACAGACGCCGGCTATAATAGTTTTTAACTTCGTTATAGATAAAAACTATGGAAAATGCAAACTTAGCACAACTGCCAGAAAACAACAAGTCATAGCGTACACGGTAATAATCCGTTAGATATTCATTTTTATTTTGCCGGGAATGTCCGGCCGTCCGTGTTACAGACGGCCCCTGTCCTCGGAGTTGCCGGATTCTACTTTGCCTACCTGTATCTTCTTTCCGTGGGAGAAACTGTACCTGAGCGAAAGACGGAACGCCGTATTGTTGCGGTCGTTTCGGAATGACTGGAAGAACTCAGGAGTTTCGCTCGTGTAGTTGTAATTGCCGGAAGAATTGAATATGTCGTCGACATCGAACGAAAGCGAGAGTTGCTTGTCCTTCAGCATGCGTTTGGTTATTCCGGAACTCATTTGCCACATGGTAGAACCTTTGCTGTTACCCTGTGAGCCGAAACTGTACGCATTTCCCCTTATCTGTATTGTCCAGTCCTTTGGCAGGGTGAACATCATGTTGCCGAAGAAGTATCCCGAAAGGGCTTCGCGGTGCATGTCAAGTACGTTGTATGTGCGCCAGCTGCCGTTCATGTTCAGGTTGGCGTTCCACCATTTGGTAAGTTTTAAAGGAAGGAATACCGACATGTACAGGCTGTGCACACGGTCTATTTCGGCCATGGTCTGTATGGTGCTGTTCGGTTTTTCCGGGTTAGGTACGGTGACGTTTTCGTAAGTGCCGTTGTAGTTGTTGTAACCGAATGCGAAACTGTATTTATACTTTATAGTGGACGAGAGTTCGAAGTTGTTTATGAACGACGGTTTTATGTCCGGGCGTCCTACCGATATGTCGAAATCTCCGTATTGTATTATGTTGGGGTTGAGTTGGCTGTAATACGGGCGGCGTATGCGGCGGTTGTAGCTAGCGCCTACCGTGTGGCCTTTCTGTTTGTTTAAGTTGTACGATACGTACACCGACGGGAAAAAGTCTGTGGACGAATAGATGTATTCCTTGTCCAGCGTGACCGAATACCCGTCCATGCGGTACGTTTCCATGCGCAGTCCGAGCGTGTAGTTGAAATTCTTTATAGATGAGGAAAATTTGGCGTAAACGGCTCCCAAGTCTTCTTTGTACTTGTAAAAATCCTGCCGTGCCGGGTCTTTCACCCATGCTCCTTCTTCGAGCCTCCGGTAGTTGCTGCTGTCCTTCACGTCCATTTTGTTGTACTTTACGCCTACGTTCAGGACTGTTTTTTTAGTGAACATGTGTTTGTAGTCGGCGGACACGGAATAGTTGTTGTTGTTGGACGAACCTCCCTGGTGATAAATATTGTAGCGTTCGAGGATCGTATAATCTTCGGTGTCTGGATCGAATATCATGTACTTGGAGTCATAATCGCTGTCGCGGTCGGATTTGCGCTGCGTCCAGTCGAACAGTACTTTGAACTGCGAGCCGAGCGAATCGGTCTTTATACGGTAGTTGAGCGAAAATGTATTGAAATCGTACGAGTTGTCCGAATTGTTTATCGAAGGTACGTGCTTTTTCACAGCGCCTTCGTTCATGTACATGTCGCTCAGGCCTTTGGTGTCGCCGCCGAACCCGAATATGTCGGCTTCGAAACCTACAGACTGGCGGTCCGTTATGTCGTATATGGCGCCTATGTTGACACCTTTGTTGTCGTAATTGCTTTTGCTGAACGATTTCGAGTCGCGGCGGTTGCCCTGTTCCTTGAATACTGATTCCGAATAGCTCGTCCCTCCTGATTTACTCCAGCTGCCGTAGAACGAACCGTAAAGCGTCAGTTTGGCATTGCGGTAGTTGATATTGGCGCTGGGGCTTATGCTGGAATATTCCCCCTGGCGGTAGCTTATGCCGGCGGAACCGTTGTAACCTTCGAGCGCAGAACGGCGGATGGTGTAGTGGATTATACCTCCGGAGGAAGACGAATCGTATTCCGCACCAGGGTTGGCTATTATCTCTATCTTTAATATATCTTCCGCCTTTATATTACGCAGGTATGCCGCCAGTTGTTCGCCTGTCATGCGCGTCATGCGGTCGTTTATCATGATTTTGGTGTCGCTCTTCCCGTTTATGCTTATGGCTCCGTCCTTGTCGACGAATACTCCGGGCGCTATATCCAGAATTTCGAGCGACGATTTTCCTATTGCCATGGCGCTTTTGCCAACGTTGTTCATGACGAATTTGTCAGCTTCGCGTTCTATCAGTTTGGCCGTTATTTCCACTTCCCCCAGCATTTTTGCGTCTTCGGCCAGGGTGACTGTACCCATGTCCGTGTTTGATTCCATGGTTATCGTTTTGCTGAATGTGGTGTATCCCATGAGTCCGACCGATACGTTGTATTGTCCGGCCGGTACCGAGATGCTGAATTTGCCGTCCATATCGGATATCGTGCCGCGCACGAAAGTAGTATCCTTTGTGCTTTTGAGTACTATGTTGCAGAATTCTATGGATTTGCCTTTGTCGTCTTTGGTCGTTCCGGACAATTTTACCTGCGGTTTGCGGGCAGGAATCTGGGGCTGTGTCTGTGAATACGATTGTGTGGCAAAAGCGCATAGCGATATCGCAAGGGCTATGGCGAGCCCTTTCGCAGTAATGAGTTGGTGCTTCATTTCAGATTGGAAAAAATAGTGTTGATTGATGTTTGTACAGAGATTATAATTTTCGTTCGTTTTTACATATTAGACTTTCAAAACGGCATAAAAGTTTCAGTTTTTTTTGTTAAAAACGGCGTAAAACTAATAACTATGTGTCAACTAAATGTTTGGAATGTCGTATTTAACATATATTTTATAATATATTCAGCGGATACGGTTATAATCCTCCGGAGCACGGCAAAGCGTCCTGTAATTATTAAGAATTATTTAATTGTGCTCCTGCGTACATCCTAAATGTATTATACTTACTTTTGCAAGATACATTTACCGTTTTTTTATACCTGAAACAGATAAAATTCATACTTTTGCACCTATGTTAGCTAAATTGTCAAAAATACTGTTCCTCTCGGCGCTACTGGCGTTCGTAACGTCTTGCAGCGAGTATGCGAAGATACAGCGTGAAGAAGATCCGCAGAAAAAATTCGAATACGCCTGCAAACTTTTCGAACAGGAAAAATATCCTAAAGTAATAAAGCTGATGGAGCCTATATATCTGCGCTTCCGCCAGACGAAGGATGCCGAGATGGCCGACTGGATTATGGCTTATTCGATGTACAAAAGAGGTTCGTACGATATGGCGTCGTACATGCTCAATAACTTTGCCAAAGAATATCCGTTGAGCGAGAAGAACAAGGAAGCGGCATTTCTGGGAGCGGTGGCTTCGTATAAATTGTCACCGGAGTCATATCTGGACCAGGAATATACCGAAAAGGCCATAACGATGCTCCAGCGTTACATAGACAATTACCCTACGGCCGAAAATATATCCGAGGCTGATAAAATGGTACGCGAATTAAACGCCAAACTGGAGAAAAAAGCATACGATATAGCATACAATTATTACAGGATGGAGGAATACAACGCCGCGATAGTTGCGTTTTCCAATGTTCTGGACGATATGCCCTCTACGATATACAGGGAAGATATAATGTTCAACAGGCTTAAAGCGGCAGCTATCTTTGCCAATAAAAGTATCGCGGACAAGCAGAAGGAACGCTATACCGATGCCATAACCTACGGCAGGATATTCCTCAAGCAGTTCCCCAAGTCCAAATACAGTGAAGAAGCAGAGGCTATAATAGCCGCGTTGGAAAGCGATTCTTCCACTCTCGACAAGGTGCTCAAAAATATCGGTAAGGATGAAAAGGACGTCAAAGCCAGGGAAATAAAGAAACAGCTTAAAAAAGAGAACAAAAGCAAAGGTAAAAACGGCGCACAGCAGTCTGAAACGGAAAAAAAATAACGCAAAGAAATATATGGATTACAAGAAATCTAATGCTCCGCTCACCACAATTACACGCAATGTGAGCGAGATAGACGCGAAGACAGGAAATATCTACGAGTCTATAATGATAATAGCCAAGCGGGCAACGCAGATAGGCGTGGACATAAAAAAAGAACTTGTGGAAAAACTCGACGAGTTTGCCGCCAATGCTGAAAATCTCGAAGAAGTGTTTGAAAACAAGGAACAGATAGAAGTGTCGCGTTTCTATGAAAAACTTCCGAAACCAACGGCCATAGCCGTTCAGGAGTGGTTGGAAGACCGTATATATTACCGCGAAGGAAACAAGAACGCGGCTGTTGCCGACCATACGGGAGAAACTGCGAAAGAATCTTAAAAAAACAGCGGTAAAGGTTGCATAATTGAAAACAAAGATATAAATTTGCAACCGTTTTCAGAGCCCTATGGTGTAATGGTAGCACATCAGATTCTGGATCTGCTTGTCTTGGTTCGAATCCAGGTAGGGCTACAAAAAAAGCTGTAAACTTTTTTGTTTACAGCTTTTTTGTTTTTTATGATAACTCATGCTTTTACCGGTAAGTATAAAAATTATATATTTGTACCTTGTAATTCAATTTGAAAGAATATAATCCTCGGCGATAATGAAAAGATTAATTTTTACGGGATTTTTTTGTGTCCTGGGTTTCGGCGTTACTGTTTTTGCCCAGAAATTAACCCCTGAACTGTTGAACAAGGCCAGGGAGATGGGAGTGTCCGAAACCAGGATAAACGAAGCTATCAATACCCAGCAGGGCAACACCGGCAGAAGGACTATAAACAATGTTGTCGATACGGCTACTTCGAGAAATTTCGACATAATATCGCCTAATGCCGAACCTACCCCGACAAGGACTTCTGATGTATTCGGAAGTGAAATATTCAGTTCGAGAAATCTGTCGTTCGAGCCTAACTTCAACATGCCTACGCCGGACGATTATAAACTGGCGGCAGGCGATGAATTGATAATATCCATCTGGGGAAGCTCGGAGGCTAATTATATCAATAAAATAACTCCGGACGGAACTATAAACATACCCGACGTCGGCGTTATTTTCATAAGCGGACTTACGGTTGCCCAGGCACAGAAAACGATAGTAGGCAAACTTAGCCAGGTTTTCTCCGGTATAGACACCGGCGAAGTCAATGTGAAAGTGGCTCTCGGTAAGATACGCAGCATAAAGGTGAACATAGCCGGAGAGGCGGCTGTTCCGGGCACTTATACTCTGCCGTCGCTTTCGACTTTGTTCAATGCGCTTTACCTTGCGGGCGGTGTGAACAATATAGGTTCTTTGCGAGATATCCGCGTGTATCGCAACAACAAGGAGGTTGCCAGACTGGATGCTTACGATTATATCATAAACGGCAAATACGAAACCAACATAACGCTTTCGGACAATGATATGGTAGTGGTAAGTCCTTATCAGAACCATGTGAAGATAACAGGTAAGGTAAAACGCAACCGGACATTTGAACTTAAGAAGGACGAAACGCTGGACGACCTGGTGCGTTTTGCCGGAGGTTTTTCCGGGGACGCATATACGGACAATGTCACCGTGAACAGGAAAGCAGGAAGCCGTTACAGCATATTCACGGTAGATAACGACATGATGCCTTCGTTTGCAATGATGGATAAGGACTCGGTAAGCGTCGATTCGGTCATTGCGAAATACGATAATCGTGTGATTGTCAGGGGTGCTGTGTGGCGTCCTGGCGAATACCAGTTGTCGGAGCGTTTGAATACGGTAAAGGCGTTGATAGACAAGGCCGAAGGCGTCAAAGGCAATGCTTTCCTGTCGCGTTCCATCCTAAAGCGGCAGAAAGAGGATTACACGTACGAGGTATTGCAGCTGGATATCCCGGCTATTATAAACGGTACGAGCGAGGACATAGCACTGCGTGGTGAGGACGAGATTTACATACCTTCGATGGACAGTCTTCGTGAGAAATATTCGGTAACAGTACGCGGCGAGGTCAACGGAATATCCGCATTGGATGAAAACGGGGAACTCTATCAGGATATAAACGCCATAAAATCCGGAAAAGACATACAGAATGACGACAAATCGGGTTACACTATCCCGTATATGGACGGTATGTCGGTGGAAGACGCAATAATACTTGCCGGCGGTTTCAAGGAAGCGGCAGCCCAGGCTATGATAAACGTAGTGCGCCGTATCAAGGATCCTTTGGCCACGCAATACAACGATTCGGAGGCGAAAGTGTTTGAAATAACGCTTGAAAACGGTCTGGCACTCGACGACAACGGTAAAAAATTCGTGCTCGAACCGTTCGACGAGATAATCGTGCGCCGGTCTCCGGCCTATATCAAGCAGAGTTTCATCTCAGTGGAAGGCGAGGTCGTTTTCCAGGGAACCTACAACATTTCGAGCAACATGAGGCTTTCCGATGTGGTGGAAAAGGCCGGCGGACTGACACCTTATTCTTATGTCAAAGGAGCGCAGCTGCGGCGCAGGCTTTCCGATGCCGACATTGCCAAACTGGAAGCCAAAGTAAGAATGGCTCAGAGTTCTTCCGGAGCGGATTCCCTGTCCACCGAGACCGCCGAACAGATAACGACGTATTACCCTGTGGCCATAGACCTCGAAAAAGCTATGAAAAACAGGAAAGGCGTATACGATATCGTATTGCAGGAAGGTGACAAGATTATCATACCGCAGTATGTGAGCACGGTCAAGATAAGCGGTGCTGTGGTCTATCCGAATGCCACTACTTATCTTCCCGGTAAAAAACTCAAGGAATACATACTGAATGCCGGAGGATATATGCAGAATGCACGCAAAAGGGCGTATGTGGTGTATATGAACGGCCAGGTTGCCACTACCAAAGGCGGCTTGTTCGGAAGACGGTATCCCAAAATAGAGCCGGGAGCCGAAATAATCGTCCCGTTCAGACAGAACAGAAACCGTCTTTCCCTTGGCGAGATAATGGGGCTGACGTCTTCGGTGACTTCGGTGGCGGCTCTTGTCAATTCGATGGTTAAATAAATTAACGGTTGCATGCCGAATATCCGCGATATCCGTAAAACGGCAGGTATGCTTTAAAATACAACAGTGTACGTTATGTCCGAAGACGTTAAAAACACAGATCAGGAAAAAGATATAGACCTGATGGAACTGGCTTCAAAAGTATGGGAGTCCAGAAAACTCATCATAAAGGTTACGGCTGTATCGGCTGTATTGGGGCTTATTGTTGCTTTCAGCATACCGGCCGAATATATTACTCCTGTCAAAATGGTTGCCGAAGGCGGAAACACGCAATCGACTTCCGGAATTGCCGATTTGCTGAGTATGGGCGGTTTCGGCGGCGGAACACGCGGAGCTGACGGTATAGGGGTCCCTTTATATCCTGAGGTGGTCACAACCAAGCCTTTTTTGGCCGAAATGTGCGGCATAAAGGTACAGGGCCGGAAAATGGACGAGCCTGTCACACTTTACAATTATCTGGCAAAGGAACAGAAGGCGGCCTGGTGGACGTATATAATCCAGGCTCCTTCGAGATTTATGAACTGGGTGTCGTCGTTGTTTTCGGGTGAAGGCGGGAAATCAGGCCGTGCCGGCGAGGATATAGACATATTTTCTCTCACGGGTGAACAATCACGCGTGCTGAAGGTTCTCTATGGAAGGGTGAATGCTTCTATCGACAAGAGGTCTGGGGTGATGAGTGTGGCCGTGACCATGCAGGATCCGGTGATATCCGCTGTGGTGGCCGATTCGATAGTGCATAAACTCGGAGAGTATATAATAAGGTACCGTACGGACAAGGCCCGTCAGGATATGGATTATGCACAGAAAACATTCGACGAAGCCAAAGCCGCTTATTATTCTGCGCAGGGGAAATACGCCGACTTTGTCGATAGGAACAAAAACATAATAAAACAGACTGTACAGATAGAAGAAGACCGCCTGAGGAATGAAATGAACCTTGCCTACGGAGTGTATAATGCTACCGCCCAACAGCTCGAAACAGCCAAGATGAAAGTACAGGAACAGACTCCGTGCATAACGGTGATAGAGCCGGCTTCGGTGCCTATTTATCAGTCCAAACCTCGGAAATCTGTGATACTCATCGGTTTTATGTTCTTAGGGGCTGTTTGTGCGATGGGTTATATTCTGTCTAAGGATTTATTTTTTCAAAAAAGAAATAATCTTTAAACTGTAAACCCCGATAAAAATACGGACAGCCGGGCCACAGGCCCGGCTGTCCGTATTTTTATCGGGGTTGTTTTGCGGATGCGGTCATGGGTGGCAATATTTACGGTTTCAGCACATAATGCACCCAAGGTTTCTCCGCGCTTTTCCGCTCGTCAGGGATTTCGGCTATATAACCGGACAAAACCTTATAGCCGGCGGGTGGTGCGGTGTACACAATGCTTCCTATGCCGATTTCAAAGGATAATTCAAGTGACAAAAAAGCATGTCGTGTTTAGAAAAGTTCGTCCAGACCGAGGTATATCTGCGTATCGCCGCGTGTGGTCACGCCTATGTCGGCACGGAAGTACATCCTCTGGTTTTTGAAGGGCTTGAAACGAAGTCCGCCGCCGAATGTTGGCTTGTCCATTTTAAGGGCTTTCAATGGTGTAGGCCCTACGTTGGCTGTACTGGCGAAAGCGGCCAGTCCGAATCGCCCGAAGTAATACCTGTATTCCGCCTGTACGGACATAAGGTTGCGGTCATTGTACCGGCCGGTGCTATATCCACGGCTGTGTACCCCGTTGGACAACTGTGCCATATCCTGAAACGGAATATGTCCGGTGGACATCTGCGAGTAGAAATTAAATGCAATCACTTGTGTGGATGCTATCGGGACGTAATACCGTATATCGACCAGATATTTCGTGTAATTTTCGCTGCTTCCCATGAATTTAGCGTTGAAATATCCGTCGACGCTCAGGTATAGCCCGTCCAAAGGAACGAACTGATGATCGCGCCGGTCGTACAGGTAATGCAGGGAAAAACCGGAAGAAACTGTTCCGGAGCTGCCTGTTATGGTCCCAGGTTCGAGCATACCTCCTTCCTTAACGTCTGATACGCCGTAGTCGTTGTAATGCAGCCCTACGCCTATGTATATGTTCCGGAACCATTCCCAGTAAGTGCTGATACGCAGTATGGTTGTGCGTTTGTCGTATTCTTCGCTCTGATCGTCGGTGGTGTCGGGGCCAATTGCCCAGAATGTTGAAGGGTAGTGCCCCAATCCGAAGTAACCTTTCACCAGCAGACGGTCGTTCATGAAATACGTGACCGGACGTATGGATACCGACATGTTGCCTTTGAATGTGAAATCGGCGGAAAGGTCCACGTAGGATTGTCGTTTGATCCTTCCAATTACGGCTGGTTTGTAGTTGTTTATGTACATACGCGCTGTGAATCCAAGTCCCAAGCCGTCCTCTTCCGAGTATGAAAATTCGGGAACGGCCAGAAACGACACTTTGCGGCGTTTGGTAGTATCTACCTCAAAAAGGCTGCTCACGGAGTCTATGAAGCCTATGAATTTCGATTTTTTTGCTTCAGGTACGCCGGAGGTGGAGTCGGCTACCGCCGGGCTTATGCCGTACCGTACCGTGTCGGGAGCTTCTCCTTTTGAATGTATTTTGTTGTCGCGCTCCTGTGCCTTGCATATGTGGCATATGCATAGTGCGCAACATAAAAATACGAATACTATGTATTTGGTTAATATCAAATTTCCTTCCGTTTTCTTTGAAAGCGCAATATGAGTTTACGGACGTTCATACGGCCTTTGTGAGTGCTAAGATAGATAAAGTTGCGGAAATAAATGGCCGGAAAATGTTAATCGTGGAGTTAAGGGATATCATCACGTCGGCTTCTTTGCCGCCGTATTTCTGTCGTGGCTTTATGGGGAAACATTGTCAGTTTATTCACCTGTGTGCATGTGAGGGAAAATATGACTGTCGCATATAATGACGCAATAACATTCGGGCTGTGTTTCATGCCGGAGTGAAATGCAATGGTAGTTATTGAAGTTGTGGAAAGCATTATTGTCCGTAGCGACGGAGGATTAGTTATATATTTTTACATCTGTGAAACTTGTGTTTTATTTCTTTTTTGATTATATTTGTTAATAACAAGATGTATGCAATGAGAAAAGACAAATAAAAAAGGTACGGAAAGTATGGCGAAAAGAAAGAATAGTGTAAATACACAGGAAAATGTAATGATGAATGACTTCAGCCGCGAAATGGCAGAGTTCAACAGGAATATTCAGGAGAGTATGAACGGGCTGAGAGGGTTGGCCAATGGTGTTGGACATCTGAACGACAACCTGAGGGAGGCTGTCGGCCTGACGGAAATTATCGCCTCTGGTGGGCGTGATATGGTGTCGGGATTTTCGGCGGCTGCCAAGGCGATACACGAAATATCGGCGGTGAAAAGCAGCGGCGGGACTGCGGGGCTTATGTCGGATGCCGTATCTCAGGCGGAACAGGCCACTCAGATGATGGACAGCGGATTGAAGAAAGCGGCCGGGGAATCGGGTTCCAAATTCGGGGAAATTTTCGGAGGTATTGCCGGAGGGTTGGGCGCGGCGTTTTCCATAGCTGGAAGTATAGTCGGTATTTTCAAAAAACGCAGGGAGGAAGAAAAAAAATACCAGAGGGAACATCTTCAGGCGTTGAACGCACAGCTTACGGCAGAAGTACAGCTCGGACTTCTTACTTCTTCGCGCCTTGTGACCGAGCAGCAGATAACGCGTGAAAAATACAAACAGATAGAAAAAGGTATAGGCAATGCCGGAGCATCGCGTCAGGATGTGTTGTCGGACGTAGATAAGTCGATGGATGCGACGCGAGACAAACTCGATGGCAGGTACAGTGCGGCGTACAAGCGCACCGAAAGGGATTATCTGAACGCCCTTGCTGCGCTTAAAAACAATGCGGGTGACCTCGACTGGCTGAATTCCGCAGGGTCTAACCCTTTGATGAACAAGAGCAATGACCATTACGACGAGTATATGGCTTATCTTAACCGTCTGAAAGCCATAGCCGAGCAAAAGGAACAGTGGGAACAACAGCAGCAGCAACTCGTGGATAAAACGATAGGTTCTACTGCCGACAGTCTGGCGCAGTCGTGGATAGAGGCATTCGAAAAGGGCGAGGAAGCCACGTGGGACTTTGCAAAGAATTTCGAGGATGTCATGCGCAAGGCTATTGTAAACGGCTTCTCCGATTCGGTAATATTGGCTCAGATAGATCCTATATTCAAGAAATTCCAGGAAAGGGTTTCCGGTTACCTGTCCGGTGAAATGGAACTGGACGATATCATAACCCCGGAGTTGGAAAAACAGGTGGCGGATACGTCGGAAAAGATAAAAAAACTGTCGCCGGAGTTGCAGAAGATACTGGAAAAACTTGGACTGGACGTTTCCAATTCGTCCGCCAATACCCTTTCTGCTGCCATAAAGGGTGTGAGCGAGGAAACCGCTTCGCTCTTGGCTGGACAGATGAATGCCATACGGTTGAACCAGTCGCGTTCGGCGGATCAACTGGCCGAGAGCCTGATAGCGTTGAACAGGATAGAGGCAAATACACGTTATAACCGTTACCTTGAGAGTATAGACCGTAAAATGGATGCTTTTTCTTCGGGAGGTTCGTTAAAGGCTGCGGGGCTTGCCTGATTTTACGACATATGTTTTTTTGCGTTTTGGACATTAAAAAAGCTGGCAACAAATATTTGTTGCCAGCTTTTTTAATGTTGTCGTTTATAACCCCGTGTCAGTACGTGTGGGATTCTTCCTTTATGTTTTGTTTGTCTATTCTCTTTTTGTCCATGGAACGCCATACGTATGCTATGTACGCTATTACAAACGGTACGAGCAGCGATACGTAACTCATCACAACCAGAGTATAGCGTCCCGACGAACTGTTTTCTATCGTCAGACCGTTCTGTATGTAGCGTCCGGTAGCCGGATAGTACACCGTATCGTTCAGTCCGGCGCACAGCAGAAGCGCGAATACGGCCAGTAAAGCTCCGGCTCCGGCATAGTATATTCCGGATTTGCTCTTCGTGTATCCGCTTATGGCTATTCCCGCCAGCACACCGGCTACTCCGCCTACGAACGCTATTCCTACCAGAGGCATCTGTATAAAGTTGTGCAGGTATTTGTATGGCTCCATGCTTATAAGGCCAGCGGCATCGTAGGCGCATCCTGGCCTTACCAATATGTTTGCCAGGAAAAAGAGGAAAAACAGCAGGAAGAAAGGCGTCTCGCGGCGTATTATTTTCATCGCGCGTTTGTTTATTTCCTCGTTGTCTATCCGGTTACGCAGGTACATTGCGCCCAAAAGGCGGGATAGGAACATCACCGCCAGGCCGAGCGACAGGTTTATGTATGTGGTGTATCGCGACAGGTCGAAAGCCAGTTCCAGTCCGCCGAACCCGCCTTCCCATGTCGGGTTGACAAGGCCGCTGTCGGAGTTCGTCACTATCGAGAATTCGCTGCCGGTAAAAAGCGTGGCAACGACCACGCCAAGCAGCATCGTAGCTCCGAAGCCGTTTATTATCAGGAATGCCTCGTATGTCGAGCTGCCCAGAAGGTTGTCGGCTTTGGAGCGGAATTCGTACGATACGGCCTGTATTATGAAACAGAAAAGAATGAGTATCCATACCCAGTATGCGCCTCCGAAGCTGGTGGCGTAGAACAGGGGAAACGATGCGAAAAATGCTCCTCCGAATGTGACGAGCGTAGTGAACGTCAGTTCCCATTTGTGCCCGAGGGCATTTACTATCATCGTGCGCTCTATGTCGCTTTTCCCGGCCTGGTAAAGCATTGATTGGCCTCCCTGTACGAAAAGGAGGAACACCAGACATCCGCCCAGAAGCGAAATGATCATCCACCAGTACTGCTGGAGCATTAGCGTTGTGAATTGTTCGAACATAGCGGTGTAGTTTTTTTTAGTTTATACCTTTTTTAATCTGGGAGAACATAATCTTCAGTTCGGCGATAAGCAGAACGGTGAACGTGGCTGCGAATATCCAGAACGTGGTCTGCACGGCTGTTGCGCTTACCTGCGATACGGCCGATACGGTCGGCATAAGGTCTTGTATCACCCAGGGTTGACGGCCCACTTCGGTCACTATCCAGCCGCACATCGAACTGACGTAAACCAGCGGTATGGCCGCTACGGCAGCATAGTAAAACCAGCGTTTGCCTTCGAGTTTGTCACGGTACGAGAAGTACAGCGAGAGAGCGAAAAGAGCGAGGAAAAACATTCCCAGGCCTACCATCAGGCGGAACGAATAAAATGTGAGAGGTACGTTCGGCACGAGCCTTTGCGCGTTCTTTTCCATTATCTGCGGGTCTTTGTCGTAGTAGTACCCGTATCCGAAGTATGAAAAATGCTCTTTTTTCCACTGCGGATCGTAGAATTTCTTCAACGCCAGTTCGTATTCCAGAGAGCCTTTTTCTTTTTCCCTCAGGTCAGCCAGGGCTTTTTGGGCTTCGTACCCCCGGCGCATTTTTTCGTAAGCGGACATTATGCCTTGTTCCGGATTACCTTCGATAAGGTCGTTTATACCCGGAACGAACGTGCCGGTGCTATGGTCGGAAAGAAACGACAACATGCCCGGTATTGCCACTCCAGGTACGTCTATCGATTTATAACCCTGACCTTTGTCCTGTTTTACTATGCCGATGACCGTAAGCGGGGCTTCCGTACGCCCGTAAACGAGCCCTTCGGCGGCGGCCAGTTTCATAGGTTGTATCTCGAATATGCGCCGTCCGGAACCGTCGCCGGTGTAAATGCTGAGCAATATGCCGAACATGCCGAACATGGCGGCAATGCGTATGCTGCGTTTGGCCATGTCATTGTGGCGGCGTTTGAGAAGGTACCACGAACTTACGCCGATGACGAATACCCCTGCAGTGACATATCCCGACGATACGGCATGGAAAAATTTGTTGATAGCAGTGGGGGACAGCAGTACCGCCCAGAAGTCCATCATTTCGTTGCGTGCTGTTTCGGGGTTGAACTGCATGCCTACCGGATCCTGCATCCATGCGTTAGCCACGAGTATCCACAGCGCGGAGAGATTGGCCCCGACGGCTACCAGCCAGCTAGATGTAAGGTGAAATCCTTTGCCCACACGGTCCCAGCCGAAGAACATGACGGCTATGAACGTCGTTTCAAGGAAAAACGCCATGATGCCTTCTATGGCAAGCGGCGCGCCGAATATGTCGCCCACGAACCACGAGTAGTTCGACCAGTTGGTTCCGAATTCGAATTCGAGGATAAGCCCCGTAGCCACGCCGACAGCGAAGTTTATTCCGAAGAGTTTCATCCAGAATTTGGTCGTTTTTTTCCACTGCGGGTCGCCGGTACGGTAGTAGATGGTCTCCATGATGGCTATTATCCACGTAAGGCCCAATGTGAGCGGGACGAAAAGCCAATGGTAAAGGGCCGTCAAAGCGAACTGCGCTCTCGACCAGTCGATTAGCTGAAAATCTATTGATTCCATAGTCCTGTTTGTTTTATTACGCCTCACCTTAAGCGGGGAGGAAAAGTATATTGCTGTGTTTGTTTTTTAAGTTTCGTCGCCAGGCAGGTTCTTTACAAGTTGTCCTGATACGTAATCGCTTTTTTCCGCATCGCTTCCAAAGCGCGAGGAGAGGAAATCCGGGAAGAAAAACACTTTCAGTATGGCGAACATGATGAACAACTTGACCAGTATTATCACCCAGAGGGTGCGTCCGGTGGTCATTTCGCGGAAGCCGTCGCGGTAGAATCGGTATATCTTCCCTATCGTACCCATAGTTGCAGCGTCATAGTTTTATGGCAGTGAAATTATGCATTATTAACAGGATAAAAAAATATGGGAGCCCTAAATTTTTAAAAAATATTAAAAAGGGTTTTTTGTAAAACTGCGGAGTGCGATTTTACAATTATTTAATGGCATACCGTTTCCTTGGGAGTGGTTAATGGCTTAATTTTGTAAATTAGCCAACCCGGAGCTCGCGCCACGGAGGAAGCATTTTACACATGTGTATTCAAAAAAGCGTGGAATGAAATAACCGAATATATGTCTGATAATATTAAAAAAGGTCTGACATCCGCCCAGGCGGAGCGCAGCCGGCAACAACACGGTCCGAACATAGTTACTCCGGCAAAAAAAGACCCGGTGTGGAAGTTGCTTCTGGAAAAATTCAAAGACCCGATAATAGAAATATTGCTCGTCGCCGCTTTGCTGTCGTTTCTGATAGCGGCCGTCGAGGGCGAATATATCGAAACGATAGGAATAGTTGCGGCTATACTGTTGGCCACGTGCGTCGGTTTTTTCTTCGAATGGGACGCCGGCAAAAAGTTCGACCTTTTAAACCGGGTAAACGATGACACTCCGGTCAAAGTGTACCGCGACGGCAAAGTACACGAGATACCCAAACGCGATGTGGTGGTGGGCGATGTGGTAGTACTGGCCCAGGGCGACGAAATACCTGCGGACGGACGCCTGTCGGAAGCGGTATCGCTTCAGGTGAACGAATCGTGCCTTACGGGCGAGCCTGTGATAAGCAAAAGTACGGACCCGGAGGATTTCGACACTGAAGCTACTTATCCTACGGATATGGCCATGCGCGGTACAACCGTTACCGACGGCCATGGGGAAATGACCGTTACGGCCGTTGGCGACGAGACTGAATTCGGCCGGGTGGCCCAACAGTCCACGGCCAGAAACGAGCAGCAGACACCGCTTAACCGCCAGCTCGAAGGATTGGCGAAATTCATAAGCGTCATGGGGTTTGCATTCGCTTTCCTCATATTCGCCATATTGTTTGTCAAGGACATATTTTTCGGGGTCCAGGATTTCGATACGCTGCAGCTCGTCTCGCTCGGCGCGATAGTGCTGGCGTTGCTGGTGCTTGGATTTAAAATGTGGGTGCCGGTTATTTACAACGTCATAGCGCTTAAGAATAAAAATGTTTCCACGCCGCGCTGGATAAGAAAAAGTCCGTGGTGGGCATGGGTGCTCGGAGCTGCCGGTGTCATGGTTGTTTTCGCAGGGGCGGAGTATGCTTTCGGCATAAATCCTATGGACGATGAAAACTGGATACCGCTTGGAATATTGGCCCGGATATTGGGTTATATGATGGTAGCAGTGACTTTGATAGTGGTGGTAGTGCCCGAAGGTCTGCCGATGAGCGTCACGCTGTCGCTTGCACTCAGTATGCGGCGTATGCTCAAGAGCAACAATCTGGTGCGCAAGATGCATGCCTGCGAGACTATGGGCGCTATAACGGTTATCTGTACCGACAAGACGGGAACGCTGACACAGAACCGTATGCAGGTGTATGAAACGGATTTCGGCCCGCACAAAGGCGGAAGCGCCGATGGCGGCGGAATGCAGGAAATAATAAATACAGGTATAGCCGTCAATTCCACGGCGTTTCTCGACGTGGATTCATCGGGCGCTGTCCATACGATAGGAAATCCTACGGAGGCTGCGCTCCTGTTGTGGCTGCGCGGGCAGGGACAGGATTATGAAAAACTCCGTGAATCTGTTGAAACGGTAAGCCAGCTAACTTTTTCGACCGAACGCAAATACATGGGTACGCTCATAAAGGACGGGGGAGGGAAATACCTGTTGTTCATAAAAGGCGCTCCGGAGATAGTGCTGTCGAAATGTTCCTTGGCAGCCATGCCCGAAGGGGATGTTCCGGTATCTGACATAGAGGCTGACGTGCGCGCTACTCTGTCGCGTTATCAGGATATGGCCATGCGTACTCTCGGTTTTGCCTATGCGGAAGCAGACCCTGCCGATGCTGAAACTCCGGTGGAAAAATTGGCTGAAAGAGGACTCGTGTTTTTGGGTGTGGCCGCCATTTCCGACCCTGTGCGGGAGGACGTCGGACAGGCTGTCGCCGAATGCCGGAGCGCAGGTATTGCCGTGAAGATAGTAACGGGCGACACTCCAGCCACGGCACGCGAGATAGCGCGCCAGATAGGTCTGTGGGACGACACTTCCGATGCCGCAGAAAATATCATAACCGGACCTGAATTCGCCTCCCTGACCGATGAAGAAGCCATTGCCCGCGTGCAGGCACTGAAGATAATGGCGCGCGCACGGCCTATGGACAAGCAACGTCTGGTACAGCTTCTCCAGAAAAAAGGAGAAGTGGTGGCGGTGACAGGCGACGGCACTAACGACGCTCCGGCTCTGAATTTCGCCGATGTTGGGCTTTCTATGGGTACCGGTACGTCCGTTGCCAAGGAAGCCAGCGATATAACTATAATAGACGATTCTTTCGCTTCGATAGCTACTGCCGTTATGTGGGGGCGTTCGTTGTATAAGAACATACAACGTTTTATAGTGTTTCAGTTGACGATTAACCTCGTGGCGTTGTTGATAGTATTCCTCGGTTCTGCTTTCGGCACGGAAATGCCTCTGAGCGTCACACAGATGCTGTGGGTAAATCTCATTATGGATACTCTGGCCGCAGGCGCGCTGGCTTCGCTGCCGCCCGACCGCAGGGTTATGGACGATGCGCCACGCGATGCTTCGGCGTTTATCATCACGCCTTCGATGAAACGTTCGATTTTCGTGACCGGCATACTGTCAGCGGCAGGGCTTCTGGGTGTGCTGTGGTGGTTTTACCATACGCAGGGAGGCGTTTCGCGAGCGGAACTGTCCATGTTTTTCACGCTGTTCGTGATGATGCAGGTGTGGAACCTTATGAACGTAAAGGCATTCGCTTCCGGTCGTTCGGCTTTTGCCGGCATGGGGCAGAGCCTGACGTTCGTACTGGTACTTCTTGCCATTGTGGCGGGGCAGGTGCTGATAGTCACTTACGGCGGCGATGTATTCCGTACCGAGGCTCTTTCTATGGAACAGTGGATATGGGTACTCGGCGGTTCGTCCGTAGTTCTGTGGGCTGGAGAGGCTGTGAGGCTTTTTACAGGTAAAAAGACGGTAAAAAAGTATAAAGCATAATGAAACTGATATTTTTAGGGACAGGAACATCGCAGGGCGTGCCGATAATAGGCAGTAAGAGTCCGGTGTCGCGTTCCCGTGATCCTCATGACAACCGCCTGCGCACATCTGCTGCGGTTGTAACCGACGACGGGCATATAATACTGATAGACTGCGGCCCGGATTTCCGGTACCAGATGCTCCGTGCGGGGTTGGACGATCTGGACGGAATATTGTTCACGCATGCCCATGCCGACCATACCGCCGGTTTGGACGACGTGAGGCCGATATGTTATTTCCGAAGCCACGATATAGACCTGTACGCAAAGGAAGACGTCATGGAGTCCATAAAGGCGCGTTTCGCCTACGTTTTCGCGAAAGGTGCCGACAGGTATCCCGGAGCGCCTACCGTAGCCGAACATATCATAACCGACGAACCGTTCCAAGTAGGCGGGGTAGAGGTCACGCCCGTGCCTGCCAATCACGGGTGGATAGATGTGACGGGTTACAGGATAGGAAAAATGGCGTACCTTACGGACGTGAAAAAGATGTTTGAAAGTTCGTACGACAAACTGCGCGGGCTGGACATACTGGTGATAAACTGCCTGAGGTTTACCGACCCGCATCCTACGCATATGATACTGCCTGAGGTGTTGGAAGTCATAGGAAAAGTCGCTCCCCGGCGGGCGTACCTGACTCACATAAGCGAAGCCATGGGTTTTTCGGCCGAGGCTGAAAAACAATTGCCCGAAGGCATCAGCCTGGCCTACGACACCTTGCAGCTGGAGTTTTAGGCCGATATTGCACATGTGTGCCTGAAGGAAGCATTGTATTTGAAATATGCTTGAAAATAAATATATTAACTGCGGACAACCGCGATAAATACATAAATTGAATTGAAGAACAGAATAGACTTGCCCGAAGGCGAAATACTGCGCCGGCTCAACGCGATGTGCCCAGGCACTCTGATGGAAACGTTCGGCATAGAGTACACCGAAGCGGGAGAAAAAAGCCTTTCATGCCGTATGACGGTGGGTGACAATATGATGCGTCCGGGAGGGATAGTTCATGGAGGCGCCACGATGGCATTGATAGAAACCGTCGGCAGTTCCGCTTCGCTGCTTTTCATGGACCCGGAGAAAGAAGTGGTGCTCGGAATAGACGTATCGGCGAACCACGTCAGCACCGGCCGCAAGGGAGACGTACTCACGGCTACGGCCAAAGCCATACATATAGGGCGCTCCACTCAGCTGTGGCAGGTCAAGGTGGTGAACCAGGACGGACGGCTGATATCGCACGGCAAGGTGACTAATATCGTCATGCCGAAGGAGGTTCTGGGATAAGACCGTACAGTCGGGTAAGAGGCCTCACTGGCCGGAAGAGAATATCAAACAGGCTATGCCTGCGAGTGAGAGGCCTCACCGGACGGAAGAGAATATCAAACAGGCTATGCCTGCGGGTGAGAGGCCTCACTGGACGGAAGAGAATATCAAACAGGCTATGCCTGCGGGCCGGGTGCTCCCGGCGGAACAGAAACGACCTATTGAACAGGCTATGCCTGTGCCGTAAATTGTTTCGGATGAATTGTAACGAAAAAAAGATATGAACAACATAGATTTTGCGGAATTTTTCAGAACGCTCGAAAAAGGCGGACATCCGTTCGCTATGTACTGTTTTCCGGGCGAAGACACTGTAAATGTGATTATCGACAGTGCGCCGGGGCTGAATATACTCTCCGATCCGGATCGTGAGAAAGGATTCGTTTTCGCGCCGTTCGCATCGGATACGCTGCCGTCGGTGCTCATTTCGCCTTCGGTAGTGACGGCGTTTCCAGTTTCGGGATTGCCGGAAGCGGAAATACCGGGCAATGCGCCTTTTGACTGCGGAGACGATACCGGGGCGCGTGAAGAGTATGAAAAATTGGTGCGCACGGCCGTAAACGAGATAAACGAGGGCGGAGTTAAAAAAATAGTCGCTTCGCGTACCCTGCGGATGGATTACCGCAAGGCTGATTTTGCCGGAATGTTTGCCGCCATTGTACGCCGCTATCCTGAGGCTATGGCGTATTATTTTTCGCATCCGCAGATAGGAAGGTGGATGGGGGCTACGCCGGAACTTCTTCTTTTGCGCCGTGGCGGCAGTCTGCATACAATGTCTTTGGCCGGGACTATGCCTTTTTCAGGCGGGCAAAAGTATTCGTGGGACAAGAAGAATGTCGAGGAACAGGCAGTTGTAAGCCTGGCCATAGGCGAGGCTTTTGAAAATAATGCGGTAGAACACGTAAAGGTCACCGAACCTGGAAACCATTGCGCGGGTCCCGTAGTACACTTGTGCAGCCACATTTCCGGACGTGAAACCCTTGCTACGGACTTCGGAAAACTATTGTCGGATCTGGCTCCCACGCCGGCACTGTCGGGATATCCCAAAAAAGCGGCCATGGCTTTTCTGTCGAGGTATGAAAAGCACTCCAGAGCGTTTTACGGCGGGTATCTGGGCGAGGTGAATATGTCGGGAGACAGGACTGCCGAACTTTATGTCAATATACGCTGCATGCAGATACACGATGATCATCTGACGCTGTACGCCGGCGGAGGTATTACCGGAATGAGCGATCCTTCGTCCGAATGGGATGAAACATGCCGCAAGATCAGGGCGGTGGGCTCTATAGCTTCACATTTTATAAGCCGTTAATATTTTGTGTCGCGCGTAATTTATGTTGCCTCCGGAACCTCGGAAGGAATATGTCCGCAAATACGTTAAATAATATTGATGCGTGTTTTATGTTGGATGAATTTAATTATATTTGACAGTTAACATTAAAAACATAATAAAATAAACTGCAATCCGGCCGGGTGCCCCCGGCTGGACAGATATTAATATCGAACGGGCTCTGCCCGCAAAGCTTAAAATAAAATATGTCTGTACAAACCGTAAAATTGTATTCTTTGCCGCTGGTAAGCGCGAGGACTCTTTTCGCCGCTGTGGTTTTCACTGCGGCCAATATAGCTTTTCCGCAATTGGTACACCTTGTACCGGGAGGAGGTTTCGTTTTTCTTCCGATATATTTTTTCACAATTGTAGGCGCTTACAAATACGGGCTTTACGTGGGATTGATGACTGCGGTTTTATCGCCGCTGGCCAATAACCTGTTGTTCGGTATGCCTCCTGCCGGTGTGCTTCCCGTTATAATGTTCAAGTCGGTATTGGCCGCCGTAGCAGCATCTTACTTTGCGAAAAGGGCAGGACGGGCGGCTTTGTGGGCTGTTTTGCTCACCGTGGTATCATATCAGGTGGCTGGCTCGGCGTTCGAATGGGCGTTTACCGGTTCGTTGGCAGCCGCATTGGCCGATTTCCGCACAGGTGTTCCGGGAATGCTGCTTCAGGTGTTTGCCGGTTACGCACTGCTCAGGGTGATGACTAAATCCTGAGGTGAAAAATGGACGGAAAGACGTTTGAAGAAGTTCTCGAAAGGTTTCGCCGGATAGATATAACCGAGTCCTTCGATATGATAGTGGCTGTTGCCAACGGTGGTATCGTGCCTGCCGGGATACTGTGCCGCAAATTGTCGCTGCCGGTGTACCTGCTGCGGCTGAATTTGCGCGACGCATGCCACAATCGTCTTTACGACGAACCGAAACTGCTTTCTCCTGTCGATTTCGAATACCGGGGCAAACGGATACTGTTGGTCGAAGACAGGATAAAGACCGGAACTACGATAGAGTATGCAAAAAAACTGTTGGACGGGGCTGCGGTCGTAAAGACGTTCGCCGTGAACGGTAATGCCGATTATGCGCTTTACAACGGGCCGTGCTTCCCGTTTCCTTGGCTGTTGTAAGGATATTACGGTGGCAGTCTGATAAATAAAAAACGCAATATAATTATGAAACGCAGGGATTTTCTTAAAACTACGGCACTGGGCACTGTGGCTTCGATGTTCACCCTTTCAGGGTTGAGACAGGCCATGGCTCAGTCTTCCGTGCCTAAAGCGGTGAACGACGAAAAAGCCCGTCTGGTGGCCGTTATGGGCGGCGAACCGGTACAGATGCTCGACAAGGCTCTCGAAGCACTGGGCGGCATTGAAAAATACGTGAAAAAAGGCCAGAAAGTAGTGATAAAACCCAATATCGCATGGGACAAAACACCGGAACTGGCGGCAAATACCAACCCTGAACTTGTAGCGGCGATGGTAAAAAAATGTCTTGCCGCAGGAGCGAAGGAAGTGGTGGTATTCGACCATACGTGCGATAACTGGAAAGCCTCGTATGCCCACAGCGGCATAGAAGAAGCGGCCAGGAATGCAGGTGCCAAGGTGCTTCCGGCGGATCTGGAATCGTATTACGTGGAGGTGGAACTGCCCAAGGCAGTGAAGCTCAAAAAGACCAAGATACACAAAGCGTTGGTCGACTGCGACGTATGGATAAATATGCCGATACTCAAAAATCACGGCGGGGCGAAGATGTCCATATCGATGAAAAACCTGATGGGCATCGTATGGGACAGGGAATATTTCCACTCAAGCGACCTTCAGCAGTGTATCGCCGATGTGTGTACGTGGGATAAAAAGCCTGCGCTCAATATAATAGACGCATACAGGATAATGTTCCAGAACGGTCCGCGCGGACGTTCGGCCGGTGATACAGCCGTGATAAAATCCCTGATAGTTTCCCAGGATATGGTCGCTGCCGATACGGCTGCCGTAAGCCTTTTCAACAAAGTGAAGGAAATGTCCATAAAGGATGTAGGGCACATAGGCCGTGGTGAAAATCTAGGTGTCGGTACTACCGACCTTAAAAAAGTGGATGTGACCCAGTTGAAAGTGTAATAACACAGACAGATACAAAAAAGAAAGCACTGTCGTCCGGAAATTCCGGACGACAGTGTTTTTTATATGGAAATCCTCTGTAATCTTGTCAGGTTGCTGTCAGCCCGGTAGATGTCTGATTATTTTTGCCGGATTTCCGGCAATAACGCAGTTCCCCTTGGGAAAGCTTTTTGTCACGACCGAACCGGCCCCGACTATCGTGTGAGGCCCCAGTGTCACCCCCGGCAGGACAACGCTGTTCATCCCTATCCAGCATTTTTCTCCTATATTTACATCACGCGGTTGGGAATGCGAGTCGAGGTCGTGCAAATTATGGTTTGCCGTGATTATTCCTACATTCTGTGCTATGTAGGAGCCTCTTCCGATATTTATTTTCCCGAAAGCCTGAAAATAAGTTCCCGGCATCTGGAAATTGTTGATATCGTCTACATGAAAGGAAATGTTGCTTGGGTTTACAATCCGCTGGTGCCTATTTACGGGCCACCATGCTTTCGAGTTTGTACCGAGCAGTTTTTGATGTATCAGTCCTTTTGCGGCCCATTTCCATCCTTGTGATGTTATCTTGTTGAACTACCGCGAGTTATATAGCGAGGGGGGTAGAATATCCTTCCTATAGTATTGCCGGTTATGTAATAAAAAGCGCTTAGGAAGCAGTGCACGGGATGTTTTATGAATGTGATGATCTTCATCGGGCTATTGTCGCGAAATATGGATTTTGTTTAAATAAACCGTCTTATATTTAATTGTCCAATGTGCGTTGTGCTCGACAAAAATACGATAATTAGAGAGATGATGCCCGATTTAAGGACTGCAAAAGATGCTTTGTCTGTAATTCGTTCTTTATGATATAGATGCATCGTTTGGCATTTAACCATATAAGGAACATTTGGCGTTGAAAGAGCCAATGCGTGGACGGGTGATGATCCGCCGGCTTTTTTCTGTTAAATAAACCTATGGGTGTAACTTTTGCAGCCATATTTGCGTCATAACAGTAAAACACAATATAACGACACTAAATCAATAATGATGAAAAAGATTTTCCTGACAGCTTTATTAGCCTCAATATGTTTTTCAGGTTTGTGGGCGCAACAGTTCCACGCCAAGATGGGAGCTTCTTTCGTGACATTGAACGAAAACGGCGAAGATATTGGCCCCGGTACTTATGCCACGTATTTCGGCTTCGGGTTTGAAGTTCCTTTTGTCCCGAAAAGCCGACAGAGGGTGAGCCTTAAGACAGTGGACCGCTCGTCGTCCATATTTACGGCCGATTACTGGAACAAGCTGATAAAAGGAGAAGGGTTCGTCGATACCATAAGGACAGTGTATTACGACCGCCGCAAAATACATTTTACACTGACGCCTGAGCTT
Source organism: Flavobacteriales bacterium (assembly GCA_003150615.1). Classification (GTDB taxonomy): domain Bacteria; phylum Bacteroidota; class Bacteroidia; order Flavobacteriales; family UBA1820; genus Merdimorpha. The sequence continues at coordinate 53,418 of QALN01000001.1, forward strand.
ATGTTCAACTATGGCCGCACGTACCAGATGTGGGGAGACGTCAGGAATTCGTACAAGATAAACCAGATGCTGTTCCCGATAGTGGTAAAATATTATCCTTTCGGTTACCGTGACCGCAGTATGGCCAAGGGATTGAGTCTGCAACTTGTTCCTATGGGTACGTATATGATGGGATTCAAATCCCGTCTTGGCGACAGCCCTGAGATAAATCTGAAGAAAGAACGCCAGGTGAACTCCGTCGGATTTAACCTTGGTGCGGGTTTAGGATACACATTCGGGTGGTACGGATTCGATTTCCGTTATACATGGGGTATGACAGATGTGTATTTCGATAGAAAAAGCCGTATAGATATGCTCCAGATAACGTTTGTAAGCCTGTTCTGATGCGCAGTATCGAATATGCGTAGCCTGCAACGTACGGTTTATTGTTTATAATATTTTTATTTTCATTACAACAGGCGCACCCTACCGCCGGTTTCAGGACCGGAAAAGGGTGCGTTTTTTCGTGGTAAACGTATGAATGCTTGTATGATTTCCCGGACCGGTTGTAAATAATAGTAATTATCCGCTTTTCCGGAAGTCAGGAGATACGGGAGCCGGCAAAGTGGCGTATGGAGCCGGTGTGATGTGTCCGGTATGTATGCCGCAGGGCGCGTTGCAAAAGCCTGATGACAAGACATAGGTTGTCTGTCTGCCGTATTGCTGAAATACGCAAAGTGGAATTTTTACATCATAAAATAAACTGCAATCCGGCCGGGTTACCCCGCCTGGACAGATATTGCCAACAGACATTCGATATCAAGCAGGCTATGCCTGCGGGCTCTGCCCGTGAAGTTTAAATAGTTTATAAGCGGCCATAGTGTTGCATATAAAATATACGAACAAAAAAATACCGAAACACGATTGTTCATGTTTCGGTATTCGACAGTTTGCAAAAACTGTTATTTCCCATCTGTAACCGGCGGCTCGATGTTTTCGGCCACGGCTCGTTCTTCCATGCGTTCTATTCTGACATCCAGGTCGGGATGCGTGGAGAACAACTGGTTGATTTTACTGCTTTTTTCAGCTCCGTCCTGCATTTGTTTGAGCCGGCGGAATGAATAAGACATAGCCCACGGGTTTTTGCCCGCTTTTTTCAGAAATTCATATCCGTAATCGTCAGCGTCACGTTCTTGTTTTTGCGAGTAGGTAGCATTTACCAACGCTTCGCCTAAGTCGCCCAACTGCGATTCGGTCAGGGCAGCGGCCTTCCCCCCGTTCGATGACACGCCGTCTTTAAGCGCCGAAGTCAAAAGGGCGGTGCGGAAGCCTTTTTTGGAATCGCGGTGAGCGATATGTCCCACCTCATGGCCTATGACACCAAGCAGTTCCTCGTCGGTCATGATGTCCATCAGTGACGAAAATACGCGTATGCTGCCGTCGGCACAAGCGAAAGCGTTTACGTCGATCACATCGTAGACTTTGAAATTAAGGGGTATTCCGTCGGCGTCGGTCAGCCCTTCGGTGAGTTTGTTTAAGCGGATAGTGTAGGGATTGTCCGCGTCACACACAGGATTGTGTTCGTCCATCCAGTCGATGTACTCTTTGACGTATTCCGCCATCTGTTCGTCGGTAAGAGTTGCGGCCTGTGCGATTTTGGAGGCTCCGCCTATCGCCTTTTTCAGATTGAATTGAGCTGTTGCCGGCATGGCACATGTTACACAGCACACGGCAACAATGCATTTGATAATGTTGTTCATAAGCTATATAAATAGTAAATATTGTCGGATATCCTGAAAAAACACCCGCGAAAATACTAAAAATACCTTATACATGAATTTCAATACGGTATTTTTTATATTCCGTAAAATGTCGTTTTAATGGCGGGGATGCGGTATGCGGATATTTCTTTAATTTTGCTGAGCGATTTAATTCATTGCCGGTAGATTTATGAATAGTAAACTGATAAGTGCAGGACGTTTTCTGGTCGCAGTTGTTGTGCTTGCATTGGGTGTATTCGGGTATGTGTGTTTTGAAAGGACGCTTGTCGTATGGTGGTGGCCGGTAGCGGCATCGGCTTTTGTGGTGCTGTTGTCCGTTCCTTTGTTTTACAACAGATGGCAATGGCTGACTGGAACATCCGGTTCTGTCAACTTACTGTGCCATGTGTATGTCGTCGGATTAGTATGTTACTCATTTCTGTTGGGGGGTAATTCCCTGTTGGCGGATTCGTCTTCCGCACATGATGAAGAAGGACTCGTGCTGAAAAAAGAGACGACTACCAAAACTATTGTCAACAGGTCGGGGAGGCGCTATCGTTATACACGTAGGGTCACACATTACTATTATCTTACGGTACGCTTTGCCGATGGTACATGCAAAAAGATTCCCGTTCCGCTCTCTACATACAATCGTTCGCGTGAAGACAAACCTTGCATTTTCGTTATGCAGAAAGGGTTTTTCGGCTTCCGCGTCGTTAAATCTGCAAAGACGCCATAACTGCCGTTCGCTTCATTGAACTCCGGGTTTTATATCCTGTTATGCTGTTTATTTCTATTTCGCTTTCTTTAGGTGTCCCGGTTCGGATTGAACAGAAAATCAACCTGTGACGTCGTATTGGCCGGCAGTCATTCCCTTCGTGTATTTATAGGTTGATTTTCCTTTTTACGAATTTTTTTCGCAAAAGCAAAAAAATAATGTTAATATTTCTTCGTGAATGGAAATATAGATATATTTGTAAATGATTTTAGCGAATACTATTGTGTTTTAATTATTTAGGGGCCACTAATAACGGTATAGACAATTAACACTATATTTTAACCATAAATTCAATTTATTATGAGAAATTTACTCGATCAAATCAAACAGGACATCGATAACTTCGTAAAAGATGCGGAGGCTCATGTAGCTAAAGGCAATAAAGCCGCTGGAACACGTGCCCGTAAGGTTTCTTTGGAAATATCCAAAAAATTCAAGGAATTCCGCAAGAAATCCATCGATGCCGCTAAGTAACTTTTTACTTTCAGTATAAAAAATCGCCGGCGATAGATATTCGCCGGCGATTTTTTCTTTTTACGTATCGGACATTCCTCATCATGTCCGGGGAATCTATTTTTTGGAACGTGTCCTCAGGTCTATAAGGTTGTAACTTACGGTAATGGTTCCCCTCATGTTGAGCATCTTGTAGTCGAAATATTTGTTGTCGTTGGTAAAGATATCCTTGAAGCCCATCATGACCCTTATGCCAAGGTTCAGTCTGGAGAACATGTTTTTCTCATAGCCCACCAGGACACCTGCATCCCATGAGCCGAGCGACGAATCGAAGTTCATGTCTATGGGTGATTCAGGCATTACTGAGTTTTCGAACTGGTCAGGTTCGTTGCCTACGTAGCCTTTTGTTGCTGAAACGTGGAACTCGTTGTCGAGATAGTACGCCCCGAATGCGCCGAACACAAGTCTGTGGCTTCCGCCTGATGTGAATGCGTATTTTGCATATACAGGTATTTCGAGCATTGTGAACGACATGTGCATTTTTGCAGTTCCGGAGTAATACTGTGTTTTTTTCACTCCCTGGTCGGTTCCTTCGAACTTCTGGTTTTCCACGCGGGCATCGGCGTCAAGACCTATTTTCTTGTAGGTGATTTCTGTTCCGAGCGCCCATTTTCTGTCTTTCAGAGGTATCGTTATCCTCGCGCCGAGCGATACGGACAGTTGGGGATACGGGTTGAACTTGTCCGGTATATTGCTCAGCGGAACGGGTATCGCTCCGCCTATGTCGGTTCCTATCTGTACGCCGAGCGAAATACGGCGTTTTAAAACTGTGGTGTCCGCGCTGTTTTCAGTGTCTGCTGAAGCGTGCATGGCGATAAGGCAGAACATTGCGCAGAGTATATATATCCTTTTTTTCATTTTTTTTCTTTCCTGACGGTTGTTTAATAATTGAGTTTAACGTTGTCAACCAGAAGCAGGCTGCCTTCTGCCGCTTCGAAATAGTCTCCGCGCCAACTGGAGGTGAGTACAATGACGATGTGCGTCGGTTGTGTACGGGTGTCGGTGTAGTTAACAACGATGGTTTTGTCGGTCCAACCGTTGGTGTTGTCAAGGAACGCTTCGCCGCGTCCCAGTACCGTCACGCCTTCCACCGGGTCTCCGTGATATTCCAGTTTGCCCGGGCCGTCGAAATGGATTATTTCTATCCATGCGCGTCCGCGGTCGACGCCGTCGAGGTTGATGAATTTATTGTTTTCCACTTTCTGGAGCTGGGCTCCGGGTTTGTAGTTCACGCTGACGGTCATCGAAACAGGGCGTTTTATGAACGGAGAGCCGAAGAAAGTCATCTGTTTCGGGTCTTCGAGATTTACGGTGGAGGAGAAATTACCGGTGAACATGGTGGCGGCTGCCATAGTGCGGTACACGAAGTCCACTTTTTTTGTCAGCAGTTCGGCGCACAATCCGTTGGGCCCGTCGACAGGGTGTGTGCCCTGCACGAAGAAGTTATTGGCCGTGCTCCAGTAGTTGTTGCCTTCGATAGGCGTGCCGTCTATGTTTATTTTGGTGCCAGTGCCGGTCCACGATTCAAAATCGCTGTTGGGGATCTGGAACAGGTCTTCAAGGTATCCGCCGCCGCCTTCGCTGTTATCTTCCAGCGAGATAGTGTATTCGTTTACCAGTCCGCTCTCGGCCACCAGGCGGAAGACGTATTTGTCGCCGTAGCCGAATACCAGCGGTTCCATGAATGTCCATTGTACAGGTTCGGTATTTCCTGACAGGCTAACAGGTTCGTAAAATATTTTCTGTTGGCCTGAAAATACCGGGTCGGCAAGTATTGCCACAGGGTAATCGGAGCGGGAAGCATCCGTTTTTATTATTATTTTGTTGCCTTTTGGATTGTCAGGAGTAGGTTCTATTCTGACTTCTTCAACTGTTATGCCTTCAGGAGCTATTCCGCTTACCTGAAAACTTTCGACCGAAGTCTGGTCGCTTAGTTTGTTCACCTTATCGCATGAAGAGAAAGCGAGGCAGAATACGGCTGCCAACAAGGCGGTTTTTCGGATGTTTGACATCGATTTCGGTTTTTTTAATTAATTACAAGCCTGGCAAATGTATTAATTTACGATTAAGGGACTAACTTTTTTTCACATTATTTATGTTAAATTTAGCATTTGCGCTTGCGGATACGGACAAATGTCACCATTTTTGTAAATGCTTTGAATTAGTTTATGAACGCCAGAGTGTCGGCTCGTTCCGTACCGGCGGAACGGAATTATAAAACGGTTTGTGAACGGGCAGAGTTTTTACGTCTGAATAATAGTTGTTTGATAGATTATGCCAAATAAGCCCCTGTCCAGCGAAGCTGAGGAAAAAATATTGCGCGCGGCACAGACCGTGTTCGTAAAGAAAGGTTATAAAGGGGCCACTACGCGCGATATAGCTGCCGAAGCCGGTATTACGTCCCCTCTTTTGAATTATTATTTCAGGAGCAAGGAAAACATCTTCCATATAGTTTACGAAAGGGCGTTCAGCAGCCTGTACCGGAATGTTTATCCGGCTATAATGAGCGACGAGCCGCTTTTGGAGAAAATTCCGAAACTGATCGACGGCATGCTGACCGAACTGCTCGAAAATCCCGATGTGCCGATATTCATATTCAACGAGATAACACAAAGCCCGGACAAGCTAGTGGAAAAATTCCGCCGCAAGATAAACATAATGGAGGTGTACAAGAAATTCGCCAAAAGCGTTTATGATGAGGTGGAAAGAGGAACAATACGTCCCGTACGTCCTATAACACTGCTTATAAACATACAGTCGTTGTGCATATATCCGTTTCTGGCCCGGCCGCTCATATGCGAGGTGTCGGATCTGTCGTACCGCGAATATATGAAAGTGCTGTCCACACGTCGTGACGAGATAGTGGAGATGGTGATGAACGATATAAAATTATAATGCATTTTTTTTATTGCGTTAAAACGGGAAAAGCCGGAAAGACATATGCCTTTCCGGCTTTTCCCGTTTTTAAGGGATTTATGGGCGGGATAATCCTTATTCCTTTTTTTCCAAGGCGTCGTTTTCCGGGACAGGCGCGCACATGAGCGTCATAATGCCTATATCGGCGTCGTTTTCGGACATCAGTGTCAGCCCGTCGTTTTCTTCTATTACGGTAGAACCGTTTGGGGCGAAATATTTCCCGTTCCTGTAAATGAGTATTATGAGTACCGACTGAGGTATCTTAAGTTCCACTATTTTCTTACCTACCATTGCTGAACCGTGTTCCACACGAGTTTCGACCAGTTCGCTCTGGAAACTCTCGGATATCTCGTAGTCAAGTGGATGCGCGTTGGCGTCGCTCGCAGGAAGGTCGAGTTTGAGTATCCGTGCCATAAACGGAAGCGAGGTGCCTTGTATCAGCACTGAAGATACGGATATGAAAAACACGATATTGAATATGGTTTCTGCATGAGGTACGCCAGATACCAGAGCGTATGTGGCAAAGACTATAGGCACTGCTCCGCGAAGTCCGCCCCACGATATGAATATCTTGTCACGTACCGAGAATTTAGACAGTGCCATCAGTATGAATACCACCAGTGGCCGTGCCACGAATATCATGAACAGCGATATCACTATGCCTATTCCCATCACTGGCACTATGTGCGAAGGATATACCAGGAGTCCGAGCATGAGGAACATCACCACCTGCATGAGCCATGCAAGTCCGTCATTGAACCGCATAAGGCTCTTTTTGTGTACAAAACTCCTGTTGCCAAGTATCACGGCCGATATGTAAACGGCCAAGAACCCGTTTCCGCCTATAAGGTCAGTAGCCGAGAACGCCAGCAGGGCCAGCGATATGCCTAATACCGGGTAAAGGCCGTCGGTGTCGAGCTTTATTTTGTTTATCGTCCATACCATGGCCCGTCCGAATGCCCATCCGGCAATAGTTCCGAAAACTATCGACTGTAACAGCATGAGCGCCATCATGCCGAACGATGTGTCGGGTGATTGTATCAGGTATATGAACGTGGTGGTCATGATGAATGCCATAGGGTCGTTACTTCCGCTTTCCAGCTCCAGCAGCGGGCGCAGATTGTGTTTGAGGCCCATCTTACGGCTTCGGAATACGCCGAATACCGCAGCCGCGTCCGTGGAAGACACTATCGAGCCTATGAGCATGGATACCAGAAATGAAAAATCGGTTACCAGATATACAAAGTAACCGACTACGAATACAGAACAGAGTACCCCGAGCGTTGACAGTATGACACCTTCGCGCAGGACCGGTTTTATGGTCGAGAGTTTGGTTTCGAGCCCTCCGGAGAACATTATGAATATAAGGGCGACGTTGCCGATGAACTGCGCGAAACCGTAGTCGTCGAACTCTATGCCGCCGATGCCTTCCGAGCCTCCGAGTATTCCGGTGACCAGAAAGAGCAGCAGCGCCGGTACGCCGAAACGGTACGATGTTTTACTAAGTACGATACTTGTCAGGAGCAGCAGTGCTCCAAGGAATATGAAATGGGTCATAAAGAAGGTTTGTATTACCGCAAAAAGCGGTCAGACTTTAAGGTTGCCTTTTTGTTTCTGGAGGCTAAAATACTTATTTAACCTGACAAACGGGTTGTTTTCACGGTTTTTATTTAAGATTACCAGTGTTACGGCACACATTATCAGTATGAAACCTATTATCGTGCGGTAACTGAAATCCTCTCCGAAATACAGTATGCCCACTATGAGGGCTGTCAAGGGCTCTGCCGAACCGAGTATGGACGTCACCACCGAGCCTGCGTTTTTCACAGCCTTTATCAGCGCAATGTTCGGTATGACTGTGGATATGATTGCAAGTCCGGTTATCATACTCCACTGGAATGCGCCTTCGGGCTGTCTTATTCCACCGTCTATGACCGTACTGAGTGCGAACACCGCCGAACCGATTACGAATATGTAAAACATCATCGGCATGCTGTCCAGCCGGCTTACCGACGATCGGTTTACCATAATAAGGTAAATGGCATATGCGAAAATGGTCGACCCGGCAAGCAACAGGCCTTTGGTGTTCAGCGGGGCGGCGGTGTTCCAACTCAGGAGCGCCACTCCGGTGATTGCCAGCAGCATGGCTGTAAAAATAGTCTTTGATTTCCTTTCCTTGAATACGAATACCATTATCGCGGTAACTGCTACCGGGTACATGAAGTGTATCGTGGTCGCTATACCGCTGGGTATATACACATATGACCGTACGAGGCATGTTCCGGACAACACGTAAAGCACTGCCAGAAATGCAAGTATAGCCAGTTGCCGCCCTGTCACCCTTAAGTTGACACGCCCTGCCGCGCATACTGCAGACACGATAACGGCCGAAATAAGAAATCTGTAAAACAGAAGCGAGGAAACTGGCAGCCCCATATCTATCAGCGGTTTGGAGAAAAGGGGCAGAAATCCGAATGTCACGGAAGCCAGAAGAGCGAACGATATTCCTTTTATGTTGTTCATTTGTCGCATGTTGTGTCTTTTTGCGCGCCGGTGTCGCGGCATTTGTCCGCCGGATGTGCAAATGTAGTGCATTTAAGTTCATGTGGGATTTTTATATAAGCATTGCGGATGTTAAATCAACACGTGCTGTTTTTACGGTGTGTTATACATTTTTTTCGTAAATTGCACTTTTTACAAAACAGCCCGGCAATACGATAATTTCATATTGAATATGTTGATAATCAAGTGGGTAATTAAAATCATGAATATCATGTGCGCCCTGGCTCTTGCGGCGGCGTTCATATCTTCGAGGTTTTCGCCCGAAGCATTGCCTTACGTGTCGGTGGCCGGGATGTTCGTTCCGGTGCTGATATTGGTAAATGTGTTTTTCGTGGTGTTCTGGGCTGTAAAGATGGATTTGTTTTTCCTGTACTCGCTTTTTGCGCTTCTTGCCGGTCTGGGGCAGGTAAACCGTTTTTTTGCGGTAGGTTCGTGGGACAAAACCATGCGGGACGGCGATTTCCGGGTCATGAGTTACAATGTCCGTTCGTTCAACCGCGACCGGTGGACGGACGATAGCGATGCTGCCGGGAATATATCCAAACTGTTGAAGGAACTTTCACCGGATATAGTATGCTTTCAGGAATATGCAGAAAGAATGGTCGATTTGAGCGACTGGAAATACAAATATGTCGTCATATCGGCTCCCGACGGGAATGCCATTTTCTCGAAATATCCGATAGTGAATAAAAGTTCGCGCAGGTTCGAGGACAATTCCAGTTCTATATATGCCGATATAAGGATGCCGTCGGGCAGGATAGTGCGGGTGTACTGTGTCCACCTCAATTCTTTGGGTATAGCGCCTGGCGAAGTCAACGATTTGCCCGGCAAACCGTCAGATGAGATAAAAAGCGAAGTCAAAGGTCTGATAAGAAGACTGGACCGTGGTTTCAGGGGCCAGCAGAAACAGATAGAGCTCCTGCGTGCCGACATGGACTCTTCGCCTTATCCGAATATTGTCATGGGCGATTTCAATAACACGCCGTTTTCATACACATACCGCACCGTGCTTGGCGGCGACATGACAGATGCGTTTTCCGAAGCCGGATTCGGGTTCGGCAGGACGTTCCGGATGATAAGGATGTATCCTCTTCGGATAGACTTTATAATGGCTGATGAAAATGCATTCGAAGTCAGGGATTTTTCTACCATCGACGAGAAATCGAGCGACCACAATCCCGTCACGGCGGTGCTGGGCATGACCAGCGGAAAAACGGATGAGAAATAGAAAAAAATATATCGACAAGCGCGGCTTTAGGGCCGTATTAAAAAAACGAAAAACGACTGAAAAATGGAAGAAATAGGAGAACAGGTCAGACACGACTTCAAACCCAAGACATGGAATGAGATAAAGACCAACGACTCGTGGACGATATTCCGCGTTATGAGCGAATTTGTCAACGGATTTGAAATAATGGCCCGTATAGGTCCGTGCGTATCCATTTTCGGATCCGCGCGTATCAAACCGGACAACAAATACTACAAACTGACCGAACAGATAGCATACAAACTTACCGGTATGGGTTTCGGTATCATCACGGGCGGAGGTCCCGGAATAATGGAGGCAGCCAACAAGGGAGCTTATTTCGGAGGCGGCACTTCGTGCGGGATGAACATAGAACTGCCGCACGAACAGAATTCCAACCCGTTCATCGACAAGGATAAGAACGTGTATTTCGACCATTTCTTCGTCCGTAAGGTCATGTTCGTGAAATATGCCCAGGCTTTCGTGGTGATGCCCGGAGGCTTCGGTACGCTGGACGAACTGTTCGAGGCCATAACCCTTATCCAGACACGCAAATCGACCAGTTACCCGATAATACTCGTAGGTACGGAATACTGGGGAGGCCTTTTGGAATGGGTAAAGGACAGGATGTTGTCCGAAGGCATGATAAGCCCGGAAGATCTCGACCTTGTAAAACTCGTGGATACACCGGACGAAGTGACCGAGGCGATAAGCGCTTTTTATCAGAAATCCGGTTTTACGCCTAACTTTTAGACACGTATATACTCCCGGTTTATTCGGGATGAGGCAACGAAAATATTTTTATACAAGAGATACGAAAAAATTTAAATGCAAAACAAAGTACTTATTCTCGATTTCGGTTCGCAGTATACGCAGTTGATAGCGCGCCGCGTGCGTGAGCTCAATATATATTGCGAAATACATCCTTTTAACAATCCGCCAGACGCCTCGGCCTACGATGCCGTGATACTTAGCGGCAGCCCTTATTCGGTACGGCAGGAAGACGCCCCTATGATAGACCTGTCGGATATAAAAGGCAAAAAGCCGCTTCTTGGCGTATGTTACGGCGCTCAATACCTGGCGCATAACTATGGCGGAGAAGTGATGGCCAGCAAAATACGCGAATACGGAAGGGCTAATATCGTGAGCATGGACACGGACAGTCCGCTTATGAAAGGCATTCCGTCCGGTTCGCAGGTATGGATGAGCCACGGTGATACTATAAAGAAAGTTCCAGCCGGTTATAAAGTCATAGCTTCTACGGCCGATGTGGAATACGCCGCGTATCACATAGACGGCGAGGATACGTACGGCATACAGTTCCATCCGGAGGTGTACCATTCGACGGACGGGACGCAGCTTCTGAAGAATTTCCTGGTCGGCGTTGCGGGTCTCAGGCAGGACTGGACTCCAGACTCGTTTGTCGAGAGTACCGTAAGGGAACTGAAAGAAAAAATCGGACAGGACAGGGTAGTGCTGGGGCTTTCCGGAGGTGTGGATTCTTCCGTGGCGGCGGTATTGCTCTCCCGTGCTATAGGGGACAACCTGACGTGTATTTTCGTTAACAACGGCCTTTTGCGCAAGAACGAGTTCGAAAGCGTTCTGGCCCAATACAAGCACATGGGACTTAATATCGTAGGTGTGGACGCTTCGCAGAGGTTTTACTCGGCGCTGGCCGGAGTTACCGACCCGGAGAAAAAACGAAAGGCCATAGGAGCGGCATTTATCGAGGTGTTCGATGCGGAAGCGGCTAAGATAAAGGATGCCAAATGGTTGGCGCAGGGGACTATTTATCCCGACGTTATAGAGTCGTGCTCGGTCAAAGGCCCGTCAGCCACGATCAAAAGCCACCACAATGTGGGCGGTCTGCCCGATTTCATGAAACTGAAGGTAGTGGAGCCGCTGCGTACCCTCTTCAAGGACGAGGTAAGGCGTGTGGGCGCTACTCTGGGCATAGCTGACGAATTGCTTTCGAGGCATCCGTTCCCCGGCCCCGGTCTGGCCATACGCATACTGGGCGATATAACCCCGGAAAAAGTACGCGTACTTCAGGATGTCGATGACATATTCATAAGTTCGCTACGCCGCGACGGACTGTATAAGAAAGTATGGCAGGCCGGCGCGATATTGCTGCCGGTACAGTCGGTTGGCGTTATGGGCGACGAACGGACCTACGAGAGCGTAGTTGCATTGCGCGCTGTGGAATCCACCGATGGCATGACGGCCGACTGGTCGCATCTGCCTTACGAGTTCCTGGCCAAAGTGTCGAACGAGATAATAAACCGCGTGAAAGGTGTCAACCGCGTGGTTTACGATATAAGCTCGAAACCGCCGGCCACGATAGAGTGGGAATAACATACGCGGTACAGCGATATCGTGGAAAACGGAAAAGGGCCGGCACCGGCCGTATGCGCCGGCGCATGAATGTGTGCGGGACTGATGCATGGTTGTCATGTCGTATATGCCCGGACGCGGCTTGTTTTGTAAGAAGTCCGTCGGTTATTGTTAACGGTAAAAATTATTTTTAAATATGGAGATAAAAAGACACCGGTATAATGCGGTAAAGATATCGGCGATAGTGCTGCTTACCTTTTTCGTCTTTTCTGAAAGCTGGGCCCAGGCCATACAAACCTATCGCGCCAAACGCCATGACACCATAGAATCCGTAGCGGAAAAATTCGGAGTGACGGTGGAGGAGCTTCTCGAATGTAACAAAAGTTACCGCACCAAGAAATTGAGGTCGCGCGACGTGCTTGTTCTTCCTCCAAAAAAAAGCGCCCGCGAACAACGCCAGAAGGCCAGGGAAGAAGCCCGCGCAGTCCCCGAAGAAACGGCGGTCGAGGAAAAGGTCCCGGAGCCTGTCGGGTTCTCACAGCATGTGGTTGCTCCGAAGGAAACCGTTTACGGAATCTCGCACCAGTGGGGGATAACACAGGATATGCTCAAAGAATACAATCCGGAACTTAAGACTTCGGTGCTTAAGATAGGGATGGTACTTAAGATACCTGTACTCAAAATGGAGGACAAGACGATGGAACCGGCTCCTGAAACCTCCGTATTTCAGCCCGATACCGTGAACGTTTCCATGGTCAGGGAAACAGCCGGAAGATGGCAGCAGGCTTCGGCGCTGGATGTAAAACGTATGCTCAGCGTAGATATGATACTGCCTTTTTACCTCGACAGGGCTGATTCGCTCGTGGCGGCTACCCCGCGCGAGAGGCTCAGGGATTCGAGGATAGCTCTCAGTTTTTACATGGGAGCCCTTATGGCGCTCGATTCTCTGGCCGGTCAGGGACTTATGGCCGACGTTCGTGTTTTCGATTCGCAGAAGGACGTGAAGGCTACCGAAAAGATACTGGCAGAAAATGATTTTTCCCGTACCGACCTGATTATAGGCCCGCTTTTTACTGAAATTGCTGAAGTTGTCGCGTCGGGTATGAAAGGAACCAAAACACTGGTAGTATCTCCTTTTTCCGTCAAACACGATGTAAACCGCATGCCGAATATGGTGCAGGCGTCGACGCCTGCACAGGGTATGGAATCTGCCGTGTTGTCGTATATGGCGGACAATATAAGCCCTTCGTCGCATGTGATAGTCATAGCTTCGGCAATGCAGCAGGAAGCACAGATAGCGCGCATAAGGAAACGCCTGTCCGAAAAAGTAAAATACACCTCGATAGAATTGCTGAATACGGACCTTGGGAACAATTCCGACCGTCTGGCTTCTATGGTAAAGCAGAACGTACCGACTGTCATACTGATACCGGAACTCAGCCAGTCGTTCATGTCGGAGATACTTCAGGGCATGGAACAGTCGGCAAGAATAGGCGATACCGACATATTCGCATTTGAAATAGCGGATAGGGCGAAGGCCATGATGGGTGAAATGAAGCCGGAGGTGGCTTCCCGCCTCAGGTTCATATATCCCGACCGCCTGTTCGAAAACGGTCAGGGATACCGGTATTCGGATTTTGAGAACGGTTTCAGGACGCGTTACAGGGAATTGCCCAACGCTTACGCATACGAAGGTTTCAATCTGGTGTACGACCTGCTTTCGAGAATGGCCACAGACACCGACACGGAACATGCGCTTACGTCGCGTTCCACCGAGCAGGTCGGCTCACGTTACCGTTATATGAAATACCATTCCGGCGGATATGCCAATACGGAACTGTTCATATTGATGTATTCGTCCTGGAAAGGGGAAGTCCTTTTGTACTGACGTTTTTTTTTTAACTCGACGTGAAACTATGAATGCTTTGAATATCCTTACCACGCGCGATAACGAAAAGGCACGCCGCAGGCTCAGGCTGTTTTTCTTACTGTGGTTTGTGGTAAATTATCTCCAGGGTGTGTTTTCGGGGTTAAACGAAGACGAACCTTATTATTACATGTACGCCATGTTTCCCGACTGGGGGTATTTCGACCATCCTCCGATGGTTGGGGTGTTCATACTGACGGGTATAAGTATGTTCGGCAAAGTGCTTGGGATGAGGTTTATGTCGGCAGTGTCGTCCACGCTGTTCCTTATGGCTGTGTGGAGAATGATAGAAAACAAGGACAAATACCGTTACGTCAACGTTTTTATACTTCTCTGTCTCTCGGTGCCTATGCTGAGCGTGTACGGTTTTATAATAGTTCCGGACGCGCCGCTGTTGTTTTTCACAGCTCTTTTCCTTCTGGCGTACAAGAAGTTCCTCAATAGCCGCAGCGTCTTGACAGCCATGCTTGTAGGATTGCTCGCGGCCCTTATGATGTACAGCAAGTATCACGGAATATTGGTGCTGTTTTTTGTCATTCTGGCCGATTTGAAATTGTTTAAGGACAAATATTTTTACATAGCGATAGTCACGGCGCTGGTTGTTTTCTCCCCGCACGTGTGGTGGCAGGTGGAAAACGATTTTCCGTCGCTCAAATATCACCTGGTAGAGCGTTCGGCCAAGGCGTACAGGTTGGGCTATACGCTGGAATATCCTCTGAACCAGATGGCTGTTTTCGGTCCTTTCCTCTTTCCATTGATGATTGCGGCGGTGTACAAATGTAAGGCCAAAGGCGTATTTGCACGCACGCTTAAATTCCTGTTCTGGGGTTTTTTGGCGTTTTTCCTTCTTATGACATTTAAAGGGCATGTTGAACCCCACTGGACCGTTGCCGCTATTATACCGGCCGTTTGTTTCACGTTCAATTATGCTGTAAAGAGCGAAAATGTTGCGCGTTATTTTCTTATAGGCGGATTAGCCAGCGCCATACTTCTGGTAACGGCAAGGGTATTGCTTTTCATTCCGTCGCTGCCTACGCCTTACCACAATCAGCGTCAATGGGCCGATGGCATAAGGACTGCCGCCGCAGGAGCGCCGGTGGTGTTCAGAAGTTCGTATCAGAATACGTCCATGTACATATATTATACCGGAGAGCCTGCATGGAGTTTCAACGCTCCGGGTACGCGTCGCAACCAGTACGATTATTTCCCGATAAAGGACAGCGTAACGGGCCGCCGCGTGCTGTATCTCGACGGCAAGAGCGACCAGGTGATAATAAAAGCCGGCGACGATATTTTCCGTGGCCGGTGGATAGATGATTTCCGTCCGGACAGCTGCCTGTCCGTAGAAAATACCGCAAAGGATGCTGGAGGTATATAAATCCTCGTCCGAAGGTTCATGGCTGTTTTTTTACTTTGCAGCCGGGTTCGCGGTGATAGCGTTGCTGCGGTATGCTTACCCTATGCTTTTCCGCCGTGATACGGTGCATCTGTTTTATTTTTCGGGCCTTGATTCCCAACAAAGGAACATGAAGGTTTATGTTGTGTACCGTGTGCTGGCACTAACCGTTTTCGCTTTTACGTTTTCGCTGCTTTCATCCGTTTATTTCAGTCCAAGATATCTCTCAAGCGAGTTCTCGACAGAAATTATGTTTTGGGTTTTCTCCGGAATATCCGTGTATATGGTTGTCCGTTATATAGTGGACGTGTTTCTTTCGTGGCTTTTCGATGTGAGGGGATTCGGAGCGCTGATAATGGAGAAGAATATAGCTTTGCGGCTGGCTATGGGCGTATATGGCCTGTCCGTATTTTTTCTGTTGTATTATTCCGGTGCGTTGGATATGTGTGGGGCTGGAAATATGCTGTTGTACGTATTTGTATTGTATATAACACTGAGTTTTGCTGTGGCTGCCGAATATTTAGTATCTGGCCCCGGGTATTTTTTGTATTTTATTTTTTATCTTTGCATCGTCGAAATATGCCCCCTGCTTATAGCGTGGAGCATGTTCAGGCAAGTATTAACCTAACCTGATAACTACTCCCCGCGAGGGGATAAAACAAATTTGTGTGTAAAGATGAAAGTAAAAACTATCCTCGTGTCCCAGCCGGAACCCAAAACCGAAGGCTCTCCATATTTTGAACTGGCCCAGAAACAGAATGTGAAAGTGGACTTCCATCCGTTTTCCTATGTCGAAGGCGTGGATGCTTCGCTGGTACGCAAACAGAAGATAGACCTGAAGAATTATACGGCTGTAATTTTCAACAGCCGCAATGCTGTGGACCATTATTTCCGGATAGCCGAAGAAATGCGCTTCAAAGTTCCCGATGACATGAAGTATTTCTGCCAGACGGAAACAGTAGCTTTTTATCTCCAGAAATATGTGGTTTACCGCAAGCGCAAGATATATATCGGAGGCAAGATGTTCGACGATCTGGTGAAGATAATAAAAAAGCACAAGACAGAATCTTTCCTTATGCCTACATCCGACAGTCTGCGCCCTGAAATAACGTCGGCACTGAATGAGACAGGTATAAAATGGGACCGTGTGATACTTTACAATAACGTCAATTCCGATCTTTCGGACATAGCCGATAAGAAATACGACGTATTGGTGTTTTTCACTCCGGCCGGTATAAAATCCCTGTTTCATAATTTCCCTAAGTTCGAACAGGATGGAACGCGCATAGCAGCTTTCGGCCTCTCTACGATAAAGGAAGCCGAATCCTCCGGGCTTTCGGTCGATATAAAAGCTCCTACGCCTCAGACTCCATCTATGGCAAAAGCGCTTGAAGAGTATATACGCACAGTAAATAAATAATAACGAGGGTTAGGTTTTTCGCAGAAAAACAAAAAGCATGGCTTTAAAGCCATGCTTTTTGTTTTTTTTCCCCGACGCCTGCCATACGGCAAATTTGTCCTTATTTATACCGGTGTTTTATTTTACGGACTTAATGAGTTACCTTTGTCTTATATTAAAAAATCATACGGCCTATGTTACTGGTGTACGAGGATATGCCGCTCTCGGAGGTGGTTGAGGAAAATGTGGAACTTATACCCGTTTTAGAGAGGTTCGGCATAACGCTGGGACTGTCGGACAGGACGGTCGGCCAGATATGCGTAATGAAGGGTATAGATGCCGGATTTTTCCTTTCGGTGGTGAATAACTTCCTGAATCCGGATTATTTTCCTGAAAAACAGCTTAAAACGTCGGGAATAGGCGTAATAGCCGACTACCTGCTTCGCACTGAAAAGTATTACATGGAGTATCAACTTCCGAATATAGAGGCTCATTTGGGACGGTTGATAAACGGATGTCCGTCGTCGCAGGCGTTGGGATTACTAAGGATTTTGCTATCTTCTTTCCGGGAAAGTCTTTCCCGTGCAGTAGAGTACGATACCCGCGAGTGGTTGCCATATTGCGCATCGCTCTCGGCGGGCGGGAAAAGCAACGTTGCCGATGCTCCCAGGTACGATGACAGCGCATATGTTGAAGGAATTAATATACTGCACGAGATGAAAGGCGTCATGGTAAGGCATCTTTCGGGCGATTACGACCGCAACCTGTGTTATGCGGTTATATTTTCCATCTCTTCCATGGAGAAGGACATAAGCATGCACCACCGGATACGCGACAGGATACTGTATCCTCTTGTAGCTTCTTTGACCGATAAACGCGGCTGAAACTCTTATGCGCACTCCCAGAAAAATAGCGGTCATAACTGCCGATACGCTTTCAGGACTTGGGTTGCAGGGTCTTCTTGCCGCCTATTTCCAACCGGTGGAGACGGATGTCATGACTTGTACGGATGATTGCAGGGATATGCGGTACGATTGTTATTTCGTATCCGAAGAGATATTCGCGGCCTCTCGCGAATGGTTTTCCGGTGTGTCCGGCACGGTGGCTGTAATGTGCGGCAAACCGGAATCCGATAATGCCGGAATACTCGATACGTCCGCTCCCCAGCATGAACTTATACACGCGGTGAGGCGTTTTCTTGGCTGCGGCGATGGGCGCCAGCCTGTTGTGGAGCATCATAAGGAATTATCGGCCAGGGAAGTGCAGGTGTTGAAGCTCATAGTTTCAGGCGCCATAAACAAGGAAATAGCCGACAGGCTTTCCATAAGTTTCAATACGGTGCTCACACACCGGAAGAACATAACGGCAAAACTAGGCATCAAGACCGTTTCGGGACTTACGTTTTATGCCATGACCAACGGCTATGTTTCTTCCGATGACACATCGGCAGAGTGATAAATCTTTTTCGGTTTATGTGCGTATAATTGCCGGAGGTTATCCTGCAACAGATTGATTTCGGTTAATCTTCTACCGGATGTATTCCAAGGATGTTTTGAGTGAATTCGTTGACTTGGTTCTCAACGGCCGGTATATCTTTCGATACGATACCTGATGCCATGGGATGTACTCCTACGCCGGGCAGTTCCACGTAGACTTTTTCCCCATCGTGTGTGCCGAGAAGGCTGTTCATCCAACGTATTTTTTCCACTCTTACCGTAGGGTCCTGATTGTCCTTGTCTTTGTAGTAGGCCAGCGTCAGGCACGGTGCTTTCACTTTGGAAAATGTTTCGGCATTCATCGTGGCGTCTATCAAAGCCTGGAGTTGTACGGTCGATTCCAGCCTCGGCCCTTCGCTCCATTGTTCCGGATGGTAGAAAGCCGAATCCACGCGCACATATTTTCCGCCCTGTACCGCCCGTGCTATCTGCAGTCCCCAGTGGCCGCTCAAAAGGCTTATTCCTTTGTTGGCGGGCAATATGTTTGGGGAAAAATTTATAAGAGCCGTCACTTTTTCAGGATACATGGCTGCCAGGTAAATGGCAAGCGTACCGCCGGTGGATGTGCTCATCAGTATCACTTTTTTTCCCAGTTTTTCCCCTACGGCCAAAGCGTTTTTCGCACTTTCCCACAATCCGTCGGCTGTCATATTCATCAACGGTTCGGGTGTTTCGAGTCCGTGTTCGTCCAACCGGGGCATGTAAAGGTTCATGCCAAAGCGGCGCGCATAGTCGGTTGCTACCGGGATGCCTTCGTATTTCGAGGCGCTGTATCCGTGCAGGTAGACCACCGCATAATCGGTTTGCGTCAAAGTGTCTCCGTACCAGAATATTTCGGAACGGTTGCCCGGTTTTATGTCGCTGCGGGCGTTTTCAGAGCGTTCTATACTGTCCTGTATGCTTTCCAGAGTGGGCGGAACGCCGGGAAATTCGAGCGACATACGCGCTTTCTCCACTTTAGGTCCGGCTAAGTAAACGACCGTTATTGCCGCCGCGATGCCGACGGTCCAATAAATAACTTTATTTATTTTCATAATATCATACTGGCGGAGTTAAATTCGGTCCGTCCTTTCAAATGTATGAAAAATTAGGAATGCCCCGGAGTGAATGAGATAAAAGCTGTTCGTGTATGCCTGGAATTCCGGGTGTATTATCCCGCTTGTCCGGTTTCGAAACCTGTATCCCTGAGCAGAGGTCCGGCCTGACCCGTGGCCGCAGCTACGGCCAGGGCATCGCAGCGTTCGTTCTCCGGATGTTCGTTATGGCCTTTTATCCAGTGGAAACTAACGTATTGCCCTTTGGCGGCCTCTATGTAACGCCGCCAGAGGTCGGGGTTTTTCTTGTCTTTAAATCCTTTTGCCACCCATCCGGCCAGCCAACCTTTACTCACGGAATCGACCACATATTTTGAATCGGAATAAATGTCCACCTTATGTCCTTTTGAGCGGAGGTTTTCGAGCGATACTATCACGGCCAGCAGTTCCATGCGGTTATTGGTCGTAAGGCGGTATCCGGCGCTGAATTCCTTGCGGTAGTTGTGTTCCGGGGCACACATTATTATCCCGTAACCGCCGGGGCCGGGGTTTCCGCGCGATGATCCGTCAGTAAATACCGTTATTTTCATGCTTTTGTGTTATTTGCCTTCGGTTGCATCCCTCCATTTTTCCATTACCGAGGCTACGCATTCGCACACTTGCTTGTAATCGGGCAAACGGCCCGAAACGTAAAGGAATACGAATGCGTAAGGCGCATCGACCGATGCTGTGAACGAATCCCTTTGCGTGCGGTACGCTTCCCTTAACAGACGTTTTATCCTGTTGCGGTCCACAGCGCGTTTAAAGTGTTTTTTCGATACGGAAAAGGCGGCTGCAGTTTTACCGTCCCCTGGAAGTTCTTTCCATAACAGACGCACCGGGTATTTAAGGGCGCTGTTTCGCTCCCTGAACACCTGTTTTATCAGTTTTTCGCTTTTCAGCCTTTGCGAGGCGTTTAAAGTGGCCGGCATTTGCCTGGGGGATTTATTTCGGTTAATTCAAGGGCAAAGGTAATCATTGTCCTGCTGTTTTGCACCGTTTGTCGGCAGACAAATTTATATGGCCTCGGTTTTATTTTTCGTATATGCGCTGTCCGATAGAAATATTTGCGGACAAAAAAAGTATTTCGGTTTGTTTTGCGCGAAAAAAATAATGTTCTTCGATGTAAATTTTTTTCTTTTTGGAAAAATAATTTTTTCGGATTTTTTAAAAATATTTTTCGTTAATATTGTGTAATTGTGTGTAAATCAGTGTTGTGAAGCGTTTGTTAAAGTTAAAAATACAATTTTTTTATAAAAAATTTACTTTTGATGAGTAATTGGTTTACATTTGTCGGCATGTGAAATGTATTGGTGCGGGGAGTGTCTTGCCGAGTTTGGAAAAGCACCGAAAATTAGTCAAAACACACTGTAAAAACAAATAACTTATAATAAATAACGCTTATCGGCGTGCCCGGTGTAAGGCTCCGGGTTTTAAAAAAATCGTCTGCAAATGAAAACCGCTGTCAATGGGACGGATGCGTCCCCGGTAAAACAAAAGACCTACGACTATGACAAAGTTCTGGCCGATGCCCTGGAATACTTCGAGGGTGATGAGCTGGCCGCAACCACGTGGGTTAAAAAGTATGCCCTCAAGGACAACGAGGGTCGTCTGCTCGAACAATCTCCATCCGATATGCACCGGCGCATGGCTGCCGAATTCGCGCGTATCGAGAAAAAATATCCTGCGAAGGATAAAGAGCGCCTGTCGGATTACGGAAAATCGCGCGTTGAAATGGGTGAAAAAGAAATATTTTCCCTGTTCGACAAGTTCCGCTACATAGTGCCGCAGGGCAGCGTCATGACGGCCCTTGGCAATGGAGAGATAATAGCTTCTCTGTCCAACTGTGTGGTAGTTCCGTCGGTAGAGGACTCTTACGGCGGTATATGCCACACCGATGAACAGCTCGTGCAGCTGTTTAAGCGCCGTTGCGGAGTAGGCGTGGACATTTCGGGCCTGCGTCCTAAAAATTCGGTGGTATCGAACGCGGCCGGCACTACGACCGGAGCCGTTTCGTTCATGGAGCGTTTTTCCAACACCACACGTGAGGTGGCGCAAAACGGACGCCGCGGAGCCCTGATGCTTACTATGGATGTGGCGCATCCAGATATCGAGGATTTTATAACGATCAAACAGGACCTTAAGAAAGTGACCGGAGCCAACATATCCGTGCGTATTTCGGACGAATTTATGAAGGCTGTGGAGCTGGACGCCGAATTCACACATCACTGGCCGCTCGACAATCCCGACCCGAAATACGACCGTAAGGTGCGCGCACGCGAGTTGTGGGATAAAATAATAGCCTCGGCTCACAATACGGCAGAGCCGGGAATCATTTTCTGGGACCGCCAGCACTGGTATTCCACATCGTCGGTTTATCCAGGTTACAGGAACGTTTCTACCAACCCCTGTTCCGAGATTGCCATGCAGGGCGGCGATTCCTGCCGTCTTATAGCTATAAATCTGTATTCGTTCGTCAAAGATCCGTTTACTGACAAGGCGAGGTTCGATTTCGACGAATTTTACCGTGTGGCATACGAAGGCCAGAGGCTGAACGACGATTTGGTGGATCTGGAATTGGAGTGCGTGGAAAGGATACTGGCCAAGGTGGATTCCGACCCGGAACCCGACTATATCAAACGCAACGAACGCGAGTTGTGGGAACTATTGTACGATACCGGAAAAAAGGGACGCCGTACCGGGCTGGGATTTACCGGTTTGGCCGATGCCATAGCCGCGCTCAACCTCAAGTTCGACTCGTCAGAGGCCCTCGAAGCTGTCGATGGCATAATGCGCACCAAACTCAAGGGCGAGTTCGATTCGTCGATAGATATGGCCGTTACTCGCGGTGCGTTCGATGGTTTCGATAAGAAATGGGAAAAAACCTCCGAGTTCGTTCAGATGCTCGAAAAAGAATTCCCCGATATATACAAACGGATGATGAAAGAAGGCCGCCGCAATATTTCCCTTTCGACAGTCGCCCCGACCGGTTCAATAAGTCTGCTCACGCGTACTTCGTCCGGGATAGAGCCGGTATTTATGCTTTCGTACAAACGCCGCCGCAAGATAGTGGGCAACTACGAAGGCAAGGCCGATTACGTGGACAACATGGGCGATTCGTTCGAGGAATTCGAAGTGTTCCACCCCGGACTTCTCAAATGGATGCGGGTGACGGGACAAAGCGATATTTCCAAATCTCCGTACTCCGGTTCTACGGCCGGCGAGATAGATTGGCTCAAGCGCGTACAGATGCAGTCCCTGGTACAGAAATACACGACACATTCTATTTCTTCCACCATCAACCTGCCATCGGACGTTAGTGTGGAAAGGGTAGGGGAGATATATCTGCAAAGCTGGAAACTGGGACTTAAAGGTATAACCGTTTACCGCGACGGTTCGCGTTCCGGAGTGTTGGTTGCCTCAGATTCCAAGGACAAGAAAGAATCCGACGAAAAAGCTCTGAAAGCCCTCGGCGGGTTGGTTATGGAACGCGATTTGATACGCCGCCCGAAACGTCTTGAGGCGGATGTTGTGCGTTTCCAGAACGAATACGAAAAATGGCTGGCCGTGATAGGCATCATGGACGGTCGCCCGTACGAAATATTCACCGGCCGTATGGAGGATGCGTTCAACCTGCCGTCATACGTTGAAAAAGGCGTGGTGATAAAGGAAAAGGACGAAGACGGGGTATCGCGCTACGATTTTCAATACACGGATAAAGAAGGGTATCGCACTACTATCGAAGGACTTTCCCGTTCGTTTAACAAAGAATACTGGAACTATGCGATACTTATATCCGGTATCCTGCGTCACGGAATGCCTTTGAACTATGTAGTGGAACTGATCAACAACCTCCACCTGTACGACGATAATATCAATACGTGGAAAAACGGCGTTATGCGTGCTCTTAAGCGTTACATACCGAACGGCACGGAGGCTGCGGATAAGAAATGTCCGGTTTGCGGCGATCCGAACGGCCTGGTGTACGAGAACGGTTGCATTATCTGCAAAAGTTGCGGGCACTCGAAGTGCGGTTGATGCACAGTAAGAAATATTATTTTCAAAAAAGGAGAAGGGCGGTTGGAATCAAATCCAGCCGCCCTTTCTCTCACTACTATCAAACATCTATAACAGCACTAAAAAAAATTTACTTTACTTCCTTTCCGGTTGTGCCTGACGTGGACGGTTTCCCTGTCCGGGTGTTTTGCGGTCCTCCTGCCGGAGATTTGCGTTGGCCGTCCTTGCTTTCTGTACGCATGGTTGCACTCTGGGTATGGACGGACTGTCCGTATTTGCCGCTCATCATATTGCGCGCGAATTGTATGTCAGCTTTATACAGTTTGCCCAGTTGTTCTTCGGAGAGTATTTTACTCAGCGATTTGTACATTTCAAGGCGTTTCTGTTCGATCGATATATTGGTCTGGAATATCTTGTTCAAGGCTTCCATGCCCTCGGTTTTCTTAGCTGCTTCGCGGGAATCGCGGCGCAGTCTTTCTATTTGGTCGTTAACGGATTTGTATATCTTTTCAAATTCGGCTTTTTGGCTTTCTTTTATTTTTATAGCTCGTTCCAGGTATTCTATGCGTATCTCGTCCATGGATTTACGCGGTGCGGGAGCGCCTTTGGTGATTATTATCACCCCGTGTCGTCCTTTTTCGCCGTATTTTTCAACCGCTTCCTCGTTTTTGAGTATTTTGAATGTCTTTATGCTGTCCCTGCTGACGGATGCTATAGAGGGTACTTGTTTTCCGTCGACGAATACAATGGGCTCGAGGGATTTCTTTATTGCTAAATAGTTGGTAAGCGACTTTATATAAGCCTGTTGTTTTGTTTTGTCATCCGGGGAGTTTTTGAAATCCTTTTCGGCAGTACGCATAACCTCCTCGGCTTCTCTCATTTTCTGGCGTTCTGCCAGGATTTTAGGGTCTGTCTTCCCGGTCTGAGCCTTGGTCTGTGTTTTTTTGATGTCCGCTTCGATTTTTTTCTCGAGCGCGAATAATTCCACTTTGGCTTTTATCAGTTTTTCGGCGGCCTGCTGCGACGAAGGATTGGCTTCAAATTCCTTTTGGGCGGCCTTTGCGACTTTTAAGAGGCTGTCGTTGTATTCTATTTTTCCGGAAGAGTAGTCCGCGGTTACACCGGAGCGGTTGGTATACGCGAATGGACGATGCTCCGTCGGCATTTGTTTTTTGTCCTGGGCGTAAGCTGAAAAACATACGGCCAATGCCAGGGATGATATTATCATGTGTCTTTTCATCTTTTTTTGATTTTTGATTTCTTGAAAAATGTTCGGGATTGATATCAATGTCACAGGGTGGCCAGCTCCATGATATTGTAGTTGTCGGTTATGTACTGCTCTACTGCAGAATGGTCTATGGCGTAGGAACTGCCTTCGTCAAGGGGTATCACGCTCATGTTGTTTTTCTGTATTATATCCGACACCGTTTCCGATTCCACTGGTAACGACGCTGTCTGTTTTTCGTTCGCTGAGGTATATTCCGAAGTGTACTCCTGTTGTATGGACGCCAGTATGTAAGATGTTTCATCCTGTGTGTACGATATTTCCGGGGAGAGGGCGGTATCTGAGTGGTCGAGTACTTTTACGGAGAATATAACTCCTGTCATCACTGCGGCAACTGCGGCAATCCTCACGGCGTACATGCGTATGGTCTTCCGTTTTCCGGCTTTTTCCCTTTCGGCTATTTTTGCCGTAATCCTTCTTTCGAAATCGGCGAAATAGTTTTCGGGGATGTCAAATACGGGTTCTTTTATTTCTTCCGGTGTTTCCATTTTTTTCTTCTTGCGATGTCGTTTGTTCAGATGTTTTCAGCCGTTTTGTTTACGTACAGGCGGATTTTTTCCACCGCGATGTGGTATGAGGCTTTCAACGCCCCTTCGCTCGTGCCCAGTATCTCGCTTATTTCGCGGTATTTCAGTCCGTCGAAGTGTTTCATCGAGAATACCACCTGCTGCATTTTGGGCAGTGAGCGTATGGCCTGCATGGTCAGGCTGTTGATGCGTTCCGTTTCTTCCTCGCTGCGTATGCCGTCCGTTTCCGTGTCGGCCAGGTCCAGATCGTCTAGCGGAACCTGTGCCAGACGCGCTTTTTCTTTCAGAAAGCTCATGGTTTCGTTGGTCGCTATACGGTATATCCACGAGGTGAGAGCGGAGTCTTCTTTCAGTTTGTCAAGCCCGTCCCAGGCTTTTATGAACGTGTTTTGCAGTATGTCGTCCGTATCGTGATGGCCTGCCACCATTCTGCGGATAAAACAGTACAGAGGACGTGAAAACTTCCTTACGACAAGCCCGAATGCCTTTTCGCGTCCGCGGCTCTGGCGGAAAAGAGCCATTATCTGTACGTCGTCTGTTTCCGATAACATGGTTCTTTATTTGGTTACCGCCTGTTTTCCGTTTTCTGTAGATAAGACGTAAACAGACGCAAAAGGTTTAATAAATCGGCGGTGATTTTTATTTTAAACTTCGCGGCCATAGCCCGCAGGCATAGCCTGTTTGATATTGAATGTCTGTTGTTAATATCTGTCCGGTGATGCCACTGACAACGCTTCGCCTCGGCATAAGCAAAACAAGTTTTGCTTCCGCATCCGGCTTGCAGTTTATTTTACAAGGGAGCAGGTTATCTCCCCTTCCGCATCCGCACCATCCAGGCGCACGTTGCGTATGGTATTTGCTAGTCCGTCTTCCCACGGGAGGCGTACCTTGACATAATTGTCGGTAAAACCGCTTATCATCCCGTCTTTGTTTTCGCTTTCAAACAGTACTGGACGCACCGAGCCCAGCTGGCTGCGGTAAAACGCCGCTTTTTTCCTCCCGCCCAGAAGGTGCAGGACTTTGCTGCGTTTGGCGCGCACTTTTCCCGGAACGCTTCCCGCCATGGACCATGCCGGAGTGTTTTCCCTTTCCGAATATGTGAATATGTGCAGGTAAGAAACCTCGAGCGACGATATAAACCTGTAAGTCTCTTCGAAATTCGCCTCGGTCTCGCCGGGAAAACCTACTATCACGTCCGCGCCGATACATGCGTGCGGCATAAGTTCCTTTATTTTTTCTATGCGGCTGCGGTAAAGGGGCGTCAGGTAACGGCGTTTCATCGCGCGCAGAATGTCGTCGCACCCGCTTTGCAGCGGTATGTGGAAATGCGGCATGAATTTGTCGCCCGAAGCGATGTATTCGAGTATTTCGTCCGTTATAAGGTTCGGCTCGATGGACGAGATGCGTACCCGGCGAAGGCCTTCCACATTGTCTAAAGCTTTGACAAGGTCGAAAAATTTCTGCCCGGTGTCCAGCCCGCGTCCCCAGTCGCCTGTGTTGACGCCGGTGAGCACTATTTCATAGGTTCCTGCAGCCACTATTTTTTCGGCATTGGCTATTACGCTTTCCAACGGCTGGCTTCGGGATTTTCCCCGTGCCAGCGGTATGGTGCAATATGTACAGCGGTAGTCGCATCCGTCCTGTATTTTGAGAAAAGCGCGCGTGCGTTCCGAGAGGGAGTAAGACCCGTCATACGTGTCCAATTCCGATATGTCGCAGCTGTGTACCTGAGTGGCAGGTGCCTTTTCTAGCGACGAGAGGTATTCCGTTATTTTGAATTTGTCCTTCGCGCCTAGTACCAGGTCTACGCCTCCCGTACGGCTTATTTCGTCGGGGTTTGTCTGGGCGTAACAACCTACCGCTATTATGTAGGCTTCGGGGTTTCGTTTTAGGATGCCGTGTACCAGGTACCGGAAACGCTTGTCGGCATTGTCGGTTACGGTACAGGTGTTGATGACGTATATGTCAGCCTTTTCCTCCCATTGCATGCGCCGGTACCCGGCAGCTTCGAACGTGCGGGCGATGGTGGATGTTTCTGCGAAGTTGAGTTTGCATCCGAGGGTGTAAAAGGCTACGGTCCTGTCCATTTTGTCTATATGCCGTTTATGGCAATGCAAAGTTACTACAAAAAAGTGAAATGCGGAAAGATATAGTGATAGAATTGAGTTACAAGGGTTTTGGTTGAAGTGGCGATAATCCGTGAAGCCATTACAATCCCTGCCGAAGCCAAATCCTGACGCCGCTACGTTACTTGTTCGTAACCATGCCCGAAAATGCGACAAACGGGTACGAATAGCGAAACAAG
>QALN01000011.1 GCA_003150615.1 Flavobacteriales bacterium
CTGAAGGCGATGACACTAACGGTTCTGGTGATGCCAGTCCTGAAGGCGATGACACTAACGGTTCTGGTGATGCCAGTCCTGAAGGCGATGACACTAACGGTTCTGGTGATGCCAGTCCTGAAGGCGATGACACTAACGGTTCTGGTGATGCCAGTCCTGAAGGCGATGACACTAACGGTTCTGGTGATGCCAGTCTTGAAGGCGAGGATGATTCCGACGTTCAGCTTTTAAAATCTGAACTTAAAGAAAAGGAATCCGAACTGATTGAAAAAGAAGAAGAACTCGAAGAGAGGAAAGCTGAATTGGACGACAGGGACGGAGAACTTTCAAAAAAAGAGTCCGAATTAAAAGCTGTTTCTGAAAAAAAAAGCTCACCAAAGAAGAAGAGTACCCGAAAATCAGCTGGGAGGACATCTTCAATAAAAACACCCAAAAAGCAATCCTGATATATAATCACAGGATAAACACACACAGAAAGATGAAGGTTCTCGACGCTGAACTGGATTCACAACCTACAGCGAAAAAGGTACGTGAGTTTGCAGAATTGCGCATAGAGAACCTTCTTTGTTTTAAGGAGCTGCAATCGTTCAACAACACCGGTAAATGGGTGTATGAACATCCGCTTGTCAGGAATGAAGCGGAAGTGTCCAAGTTAAAAGAACTGAGGTATAAGGAACCGCATGAGTTTTTAAGAAAGTACAACAATTGCTGTTACAATATTAAGCGGTACTCTTCGTTTCTCAAACGCGAAGACCGAGTCGACAAACGGCTATCGGATAAAGCTAATTTGAAGAAGTATAAAGACCTTGCTGTTATTTTTAAAAACATATTGGAAGATGAAGACTAAAACTATAGAAGTATATAATCTCGGAGGTCTGCCAGTCGCTCCTCTCGATAATTTTTATGAGCTTCAGGAGGATTTCAAGATTTCAGACCCCGACAAACTCTCCAAGTTACAGATGCTTATCCTCTCTAGAGGATTTAAGTATTCATTCAAGGCTTGGAAAGACGACGCTGGAAAGCTTTGGATTATCGATGCTCACCAGCGGCGAAAAGCTCTTATTGCCCTGTCAAAAGCCGGATTTGATATTCCGCCCATCCCATACGAACCCATACAGTGTTCAACAAAACAGGAAGCGGTAGAGGAAATTGCAGCCTATAATTCCGAATTTGCAAAGAAAAATCCCGATACGGTTTTGTTCGAAAAATACGAGATATCCTCAGATGTACTCAACAGGTTCAATCTTCCGTTCGAAGCTAAACCTTTCGATATTGACAAGGAGCCCATTTCCTTCGATTTTGAGAATGTTGACGGTAAAGATGTAAAGGAAGATGCATTTGACACGGACGTGTCGTTAGAGGCTCGTGTATTCGCGCAAAAAGGAGATATATGGCTGTTGGGTGCTCAGCGACTCATGTGTGGGGATTGCCGCGAATCGTCCGATGTAAAAAAACTGATGAACGGCCATCTTGCTGATTTGTGCGTTACCGATCCTCCTTACAATGTAGATTATTCCGGTGGCACGTCCGATGAACTGACTATCAGAAATGACAGCATGGAAAACGATCTCTTTGCTGTTTTCCTCCGTCAGGTATTTGGTATGATGTTTTCGGTTATGAACCCCGGAGCTTCATTTTATGTGTTTCACGCCGACTCAGAGGGAGAAAATTTTCGCGCTTCATTGAGAAAATCCGGGTTCTATATTGCCCAGTGTTGTGTCTGGGTAAAAAACAGCATGGTAATGGGTCGCCAAGACTTTCAATGGAAGCACGAACCAATACTATATGGATGGAAATCAGGAGCGGCACACAAGTGGTATTCCGACCGTAAGCAAACAACGGTATGGGAATTTGACAGACCTACCCGCAATGGTATCCATCCTACTATGAAGCCTATCGCTATCATGGCATATGCTATCTGTAATTCGTCAAAGCCTCAGGATGTTGTCATAGACTTTTTCTCGGGATCGGGTTCTACTATAATGGCGTGTCAGCAAGTGGACCGAAGGGGATATGCCATGGAGATAGACCCCGTTTATGTTTCTGCAACGGTTGGCAGATATATGGCCATGTTTCCCGAGCAGTTGGTTTTATTGGAGCGTGACGGAAAACGCTTTACTCGAGAAGAAACGCTAACAATCATTCAAAATGGAAAAATTACCGGCTGAAATCATATCCGACATGGAATATGTCGGGAAAGTTAAAAATTTCGGAGCACTTGGATATTCTCCGGAGCGAATTGCCAATATGCTCGGCTTGTCTGGCGACAAACGTAAGGTGTTTCTGTATAGAATTGTGACATGCGGTGATGTTCTCTATGATTCATATGTGACAGGTCAAGCCATAGGAGAATATAATATAGATGTTGAATTGCGTAAACATGCTGAGTCCGGAGATGTAGATGCTGTAGACCGTCTCACGCAACGGCAAAAGGATAGGGCAGAGGATGATCTCCGACACAAATTATTCGGAATATGAGTAGCTATATAGATAAAATAAATAATTATCACCCTGACGTAATAGCCTCTTTTTTAAAGACTGGCGATAGCACTGTCATTCCCAAAGAGCTTCAATTATTTATTGCCCAGATACAATTTGCGGTCGAAATATATAAGTATGAAAAAAATATAACACGTGCAGCCGAACAGTTACATGTTCGCGTGGCGGCAGAACAAAAAATAAACCTCGATGTACGCACGTGCAAATCCCGTATATATTCAGCTATAAATTATTTTTCTGTCGACAACAACGTCACAATTAAAGTTTGGGAAGAGAACTTTGCCGACCGTTATGCCGATCTTGAAAAAATAGCCATAGCCAAAGGCGATTATAAAACAGCCAAAATATGTGTCGACGCTCAGGCAGAATGCCGGCGCAGAGCTTCCGAGGCCGCAGAAGTAGATCGCGACTGGGCTCCGGTGTTTATAATATCCCCTGAACTTGCTCCGGAAGATTTAGGCTTTAAACGTAAAAACCTCAAAGAAATAGCCCGAAAATACAATGAAGGTTTCTATCTCAAGTTTATTGACAGTCTTCCTATAGAAAACGAAGAGAAAATCAGATTGAAACACGATGCGAATGTTATCGATATTGAGAGCACCGTAATAGAAAGCGATTGAAAATATGGAAACAAACAGTACCACTGCAGATGATTTTGACTTCGAAGATGCCTATATGAATGCCATGCAGATAAAGGCTAATATTATAGACTCTAACGTTCTTATTGGAGAAGTGGCGCGCGGCGGCGGAAAAACAGACGGAATAATAGGCCCGAGAATAATACGTGTCGCCAATGCCATGCCTACGGAGTTAGGATTTCTCGTGAGCAAGACGTATGTATCTCTAATGACCAACATAGTGCCGCAAATACAATCGTACTTCTCAAAGCCCATCCAGAGCGGCAAGAGGTCTATGCTTGTCAGGGGAGTCGATTACATCGTTGGTGAGAGTAAAATACCGGGACATTTTACACGCCCCCGGTATCCTGTAAGTTATCCTAAACACAGCATATTATTCAGAAACGGCTTTCATCTTCAGCTCGTATCTTCCGACCAACCGGAGTCGGTTGCCGGCCGAAGCGGAGTCCACGCTTTTATAGAAGAAATGAAGCACAATAAAGGCGAAAAGGTAAAGACACGTCTGTTTCCTACTTTGCGCGGAGCAAAGGGAGAAGTTCTTAGAAATCAATATTACCAAGGTATAACCGGCGTTTCCGATACCGCCCGTGTGGATTTGGGTGAGGATAACTGGTTTGAGGAATTCGAAAAGAACGTAAACAACGAATTGATAGAGGAAATAGTAACTGTAAGCCTTGATTTCAACAAAGCTGTTTATACCCTCTATTCTGTTGAAAAACGGATGCGCAACGAGAAAAATCCGATAATCCTCGAAAAGCTCTCGGCAGAAAAACAAAAGGCGGCAAGAAAAATAGCGAACTGGAAGCCCAGACTAAATGATATGAGGTTCAATGCCTCGTATTATATTCGCGCATCTAGTTTTGTCAACAAAGACATTCTGCGGCCTAAATTTTTTAAGACACAGTTTGAAAACATGGATATCGACGAATTTTTGACCGCTATTTGTGCAGTTCGTAAAAAATCTGTTGTCGACAGGTTTTTTACAAACTATGTACCTAAAAAACATCAGTTTTCAGATACTTACAAATACGAAACTATTCTCCAGCTCGACCTGAAGGAACATCTGTCCATTACCGCTAAATATCTGAAATACTATAACCCTCACGATGAAATTTACATAGGATACGACCCCGGTTCTTTTTCATCTCTTGTTGTCGGTCAAAAGAAAAAAAACGGGAATGAATTTCGCATCATAAAGGAATTTTATTGCTATTCTCCTCAGGAACAGCCGGAGCTCGCAAAACAAGTATTCGACTTTTTTGGCCACGACTCTATAAACAAACGCATCGTCCTGTATCCTGACCGTGCCGGAAATAAAACAAAAGAGGAACTAGACCAGATTACTACCGACTCCCGTATTCTCAAACGTGAGCTCGAAGGATATGGCTTCACTGTAGAATTGATGAACGAAGGTATCGCTACGATATACCACTGGATGCAATTCAAACTGTTGCTTCTGCTCTTCGGAGAAAAAACAAATTTTTTGCCTAAAGTTCTAATCTGCGAAAACGAATGTAAAAACCTGTGCAGCTCAATAATGCTTTCACCTCTTAAACGCACAAACGGACGCATAGAATTGGACAAAACATCTGAAACAAAAGTACCGCTACGCCGGCAAGCAGGGCTTACCACTCAATTACCGTCCGCTCTTATTTATCTGCTGTTCGGTCTTTACGGAGATATGTTGCCGAGTGAATTTTCCCGACTCCCCGACAATCTGCCTAATAATTCAATATCTTAAATAATAGCTACTAAAAAATATTATAAAGCTACTATCTCGCTTAAAAAATAGCATATAACAATATCTATTTAAGCAATAATAATAGTGGTTGACATTGCTTGTGTGTGTAATTTTCTGTAAAATAGCGATTTATGGCTTTAGGTGTAAAAATTTAAAAAAACACGTTGGTGGAGGATGCCCGCACCGCTAAGGAAGGCTTTTGCGTTGCAGGGAGCTCATATTCTTTGGAAATATGACAGTGTAGTGTTAAAAGTGTCGTTGCGTGTGTTGTAGGAAGGCTTTTATCTGAGTATTTCGTTGCCGCTCCGGCGGCTTTTGCGTTGCATTGTCTTCATACTTCGTGTCCTTTGCGACTACTATTCATATAAATACATTCGCTGTATGGATATTGAGATAACAGGCGCGCAGGCATTACAATTAGCCAGAGAGATATCAAAAGTTCCGCAAGGTAGCTTCACGGTAGCTTTTTTCCCGTATTCAAGGACCAAGGGCACGGCCTCTGAAAAGCTCACGATAAAGGAATGGTGCAAAGTCAGGGAACAATTGCCTGAAGATATCTTCTCGGTAGACAGTGACAATTATTTCCTGTTCACGGACGGCAACGGCCAGCCGAGGATGTGTTATAAGTATCTCATCCGGTATATGGCTTTCCCTCACGACGGATTTAAACTTCATAAAATAAAGTGGATATGAATGAAATACAGATGTATGGCAATATAGGATGTTATCTCTCCGAGGATAATATCATGAGCTTTCAGATAGGCAGCAATCCTGTGTTGGAGCCTTTTGACCGGAATCCGCCCCTGCTTCGCCCATCGTGGCTCAATGTCAGAGATTATAAAGTCCTTGCCCGTGGACATAATAATCGACAGTGTGAAGACATGGAGCGGGATATAAAAAGGAACAGGCTGCTACCGCGTCTTATATCCAAACAATGCAGTATGCTCTATGGACAGGGCATAAGTATGTACAAACGCACTCTAGATGAATCCGGGAAAATCGTCCGCCATTGGGAACCTGTCGACGAGCCCATGCGATGGCTCGAAGAGTGGGAGATGAACGGCATTGAAATGTCTGCCTCCGACTTCGCTATGGCCAATATCAAGAACCACTATACATTCAGGGATTTCTTTGTGAAATATCGCATGTCCCGGGGAGCATCTATTGGCCGCTTCCCCATAGCCGGCATTGAAAGTATGGAAAACAAGGACTGCCGCCTCGCTACTCTCCGTGCGGATGTTGCCACATCATTAATCCCATACAAAGACTTGCGTTACGTCGCCGTCGGCAACTGGAATTACGGAGCAGCCTCTTTCAATGTCTATCACCGCTTTGATATAAAAGAAGTCTCTGTCTACCGCTATGCCGCAATAGGACACCATCGTGAGAAAAGCGTCGGAGAGTATTACGGATCAAACGAGACCTTTGAAGGCACAAAGCCATACATCAAAGCCGCTAACGAAAATCCCGAATATATCAACTCGTTCCTACGCAATGCCCTTGCCGCCAAAGTACACATCATCATCCCCAACGCCTGGGTTGAATCGAAACGCCGGCAGATAACCGCCCTTTGCAATGAAAATAAAAAGCGCAAGAGCGAAAAACTCGAATTGTTCAAAATGGGCGAGGTAGAACTCGGCACCGAATACAGCGAGTCTACGCTTATGAAAGTAATCAACACGGAACTCCGCAAACTCACCAATTACCTCTCCGGTAAGGGCAACCAAGGCAAAGCCTACGCATCTTTTTCATTTAAAACCGGCAATAACGAAGAGGAACGCTGGCGCATCGAAACTGTCGACCTCAAGTACAAGGAATACATCTCGTCGCTCATCGAATACGACAAACGCGCCGATGAAGTCATCCTTTCGTCCATGGGGCTCGACTCCTCCATATCGTCCGTTTCCAAGGACGGTATCATATCCAAGAGCGGCGCTGACGTCTATTACAACTACATCCTGTACCTTCTTAGCCTCACTCCCGATGACGAAAAATGCTCCGCCCCGTTCAACAATGCCCTTATGCTTAATTTTCCGGACTTATACGCCCAGGGCTACCGTTTCGGCTTCTATCGAGAAATACCCTCCCGTCAGGAGGAAGTATCTTTAAATAACCGCTTAAGCACTCAAAAATTATGATACTCCAATCGCTTTTCTCCTCACTATCGGACTTCGCCCGCTATGCTTCCGGTGCGGACATGTCCCTTCCTCTCCCGTCGCTCGAAAGCTCCGCCGTGCCTGCAAAAAAACAAGTTTGCAACATCATATCTCCCGGTGTCTATGACCTTGTAATAGCCTCTGACGGACAGATAAAAGAAGCCGTACGTCAGGCGGTAGCCAATCTCACATTATTCTTCGATGTGCCCTTCTACGTGCAGCGCAAACGCACGGCCGGCATCGAAGTGTATAAAAACGAAGCCGAAGGCATGAAGCGCTCATATATAGACACCTATTACAGCGCCATGGATACCATCCTGCTCTTACTCGACTCATCCTCCGGCGATATCTCTGAGGCCTGGCAGCAAGCTCCGTATTGCGCCATCCGAGACAAGGTCAGAATCAAGACAGTGGAGGAATTCAACTTGGTATACCATATAGACAACTCCTACCTGTTCTTTTTCCGCACTCTGCCCATACAGCTCGAGCTTCTCGACAATATGTTTTTTTCGTATTACGACCGCCTCGGACAGCGCGCCGACCTTCTTCCACGCCTTGACCGGGCTTTGGTCATGCTCATCATAGCCACAGCCATACGTCGCTTTGACCCGATAGAACTCCCCGCTACCATACGCAATCTTTTTTCCGACACCACCGCTTCACGTTCCGGCGACAAGGAACAATCGCGGCTTTTACAACTCGCCGACGAGCTATCCTCGGAAGCCATGAGCGCCGTCAGCCTTATCGACGCATCTCTGTCCGAATCATCCAATGTTGCCGATCCCAATATAGACCGGCATCCGGACGACAAATTCTATTTCATGCCATGAAACACACCATCCACATCACTATTCCCGCCGGAGAATTCTCCATACCCAACTCATGGGAGGCCCTCTCGCCGTCGCAATATATAGCGCTCTCTTCGGACCTCTCCCGGATGTCGCGGGGAGAACTCTCTTCCATGCAGGTACGCCTTAACCACGTATGCCGATGCCTCAATGTCGATATCTCCGGCATAAAAAGCGAAGAAGCGTGCCAGAATCTCGCACTGCTCGCCGGCATGGTCGATTTTATCTTCTCGTTGTCATATCCTGATAATGACGCCGCATTGTCCCTTCTTCCGCCCAAGGACAGGGACTTCTTTAAGAAGAACGCCCCAATACCTGAGCAAGGACATATAGGACGCTATCTGTCCCGCCTGGACTATCGGTATACTTTGGATGCTGTGTTCTGTGCACAGCTCATACCATCGGTACATCTGCCTGATGGCGAATATATAGGCTATTCCATAGACACCTCGTTCGACACCCTTACCTGTTCGCTCACAGCCCTGCAGTATATCGAAGCCCGCGACAACCGCAATAATCTGCCTCTTCTCTCCGCTATACTTTACTGCCCGCAGCCATATGACTCGCAGACCGCCCATGCCCTCGCTTCCCGTTTCGCCGCACTGTCCGACGGCACTCTTGAAGCCATCGCATTGAACTTTCAGGCATTCGACGCTTATCTCTTCCTGCGTACGCACTTCTCCATACTCACCGCCGGCGCCTCTACCGGCAAGATACGCTCCGGTAGTTACCTCACGGGAGCCACCGAAGCCCTGTATGATCTGTCGTCGGATGGCTACGGCGACATCGCCGCCGTCGAGCAAATGAATGTCATCAAGTACCTCACCATACTGCGTAAAAAACTCATCGAATCCGTCCGCGCCATGCACTCCGCTAATATGGATGTGGTGAAAATATCGCGGCGCACCAATCTCCCTATTGACGTTATAAATAAGATCATACTATGATACAGGACCTGTTTTTCTACTTTGCAAAATTCCCCGATATCTCAGGCGTTAAATCCATGTTCACCCGTGGCGAGTCTTCGGTATCGTCCTCCGCCTATTCCGCCATGCTCCGCCGTATCGACGATTTGCCGGAGCATTCTCTTCTGCCCCAGATAGAAAAGTATATTTTTTCCGCATCCGACGAGACCATAAAAACGCATCTTGGAAGTATTTCCGGTACTTACCTATTCGTCGATTACGGCGATATCCGTTCGTATCTGGATGATAAAAACCGTATAAACGATGAATTCCAATGTGCAGTCACTATCGCCACACGCTGTACTGACACCGACCTTGTCGAACAACTTATCTATTCCGCTCAAAATTTCGAACTGCTTTCCGCCGTCCGCCGTATCATGCGCTCTGACGATACCGCTAAATCTTGGGTGAAAAAAATATCTGCCACTCAGACACTTTCTCCGGAATTTGCAGCTAATTTCCAGTCTATAGGCTGGTCTATGGTATTTACCATCACCGGTTATGATCTTGCCCGTATCAGGGAGCAAAAATTGCAATGATAAATTGTAAGAAAAAACTTTGGTAAAAATATTTATATTGTATATTTACCTCGCTAACTATAATTGATACAGCACTATGAAGAAAAGACAAGTATTGTTATTTGCCTTTCTGTCGCTCTTTGTAGTCTTTTCCTGCGTAAAAGACAACGTAGTGGACATTTCCCGGAAACTACCACAGGAGCCGCAGCCACCCGCCACATCGGGTAACACCATCACTATGGACTCTCTCCGTAGCCTCGCCCTGAACCTGCCGGCCATCTTTTCCCAGCAGCCGCAGACACGTTCTACCGGGAAAACTATCAAAGAAATCGTATCGTTATCGTCATTTTTCAATCAGCCGGCCACGCGCACGGCCACCGTATCGGGTAAAAACCCCGTATCGGACATTTACGTTGTAAACTACTCCGGTGACGCAGGCTTCGCCATCATCTCTGCCGACACGCGCCTTGTGGACGTGCTGGCGTACAGCGACTATGGCAACATCAACGACACGCTCGACAACCCCGGCGTAAAGTTGTTCATGTCCGGAGTTTACGATTACGCCGACTACATGCTCAACTACCTGCCAGAAAAAGGCGATTCCGTGGCGGTGCACGGTATGGTACTGCCTAAGAATTCAGCGACGACCGCATCGAGGGGATATACAGGACAAAAAACGTTGTCGGCCATAACTGAATATCCTTATGTAAATGAAAATCCCTATTATCCGCCGGAGGACGATGATGTATATTATTATTATCAGGAAACGGTAGAAGACCAAGATTGGACTGGTATATTGAAAGGTCCATTTACAGAAGTTAATTGGGGACAGTGGATGCCATTTAATAATTATATGCCAGGATGTTTTATGATGGGGCACGCTCCTGCAGGATGTGTCCCTACGGCGATGGCTCAGATAATGTCTTATCATGAGTGGCCATTGACGATATATTCCGATTCCTTACAATGGAATGTATTAAAATACTATAAAACAGATAATGCCTTTAACAATGCTCCACAAGATGCCAGACACAGGGTAGCTACATTGTTCAAAGAGCTTGGAACGCTTGTGAATATAACTTATGATTGTAATGGTAGCAGCGCCTCGTTTACAGATGCCAACGCCGCATTTAACACCAACACATTAGGATACAATACCGACGGGATTATATCCTATTCACGCAGTGAAGCTCGCAAAGACCTTAGAAACAACAGGCCTGTATTCGTAGGCGGACATAAGGAAAACGATGAAACCGGACACGTGTGGGTAGTGGATGGATATAAAGACCAGCAATGCATTTGGACTGAATTTGCCTACTGGTATCGCTATGAAGGTGGTGATACTCCGCCCGAACTTTTTTTTATAGATACTTTGAGGGCGTATAAATATACATATGATTATGTCCATTGTAATTGGGGGTGGGACGGAGATAATGACGGTTGGTTTTACGACCCAATCTTCCAAACTAACAACCCTGAAGAAAGAGATCCCGGTGTTTCCTATGGTAACAGAGGACAATATTCTATCGAAGTTAAAATGATTAAAAACCTCAGAAAAAAATAAGACAACATAAAACTTGTTAACCATGAAAAGAATAACAACTATAATAATTGCAGCTTTTGCAGTTTTCGTGCTCGCAGGCTGCACTAAACAAGGAGGAAACGATGACTTTATGGGCGGGGATTTAGGCCCTGTAAAGGATAACTACGTACGTAGTTATATAAGGCCCGTAAAACTTTTTCTCCCCGATAATGTTTCACATTATCAAGATGACGAAAGTATATATACCCAAGTAGTGTTTTTCACTACTATTCCTTCTCATCCATTTAACGATGGTGAGGTTTGGTCACGGGAAATGGTAGATAAGTTTGAATATGAAAACATTGTCCGCCCAAGTTGTATGTTTGAACAAAACGACAATGAATTTCCTATTATCCCTGAGCTCGTTAACCGATACGATTCTCTGTGCAAAGTACATAAAGACACGGAATACAGTAAAGAAATAAAACACTACTCAGGACATCAATTTTATCTGGCCACATACCGCCGTATGACCTTTGATGTAACGTCCGACACTCAGTATGATGCGGCACACCCAGCAGGGACATCTTTGGCGGATATCATAAACATTAGGACAAATTCTGCAAAGGAAATAATAGATAATGGCTACGATAAATCTCTGGTTGTGAAAGATGAACATGGCTGTGTTGTTTTACCTCTTGGCCATGAATTAAAAATGCCACTTGAACAATTCAACAGAGAGTACCGCAAACTCATAGCGGATAACATCAGATTGAATTTGAAGACAGCTCCGGATGTTACCTCCACACACCGTTTTACCGTTACCTACCGTGACGAGGACGGCCGAGTGCTTACAGCTACCGCTGCGCCCGTGACATTGCAGGGGAAGGCAAACTAAGCGAATAAACATAATCCCTCCCCGGAAACCGGGGAGGTTTTTTATTTTAGGCAAAAAAATCATTAGTTTTGCAGTGTCTATCACTTCTTAAAAAGGCTATGCGCCGGTCATTCCCGGAACGCTTAGGCGTGCTCCCCGTGGATATATGGGTAATGGCCATCCAGCCTTTTTAAGGTGATAGACAACGGGTAGGGCACGCTTTTC
The DNA here is from genome assembly GCA_003150615.1 of Flavobacteriales bacterium. Taxonomy (GTDB): domain Bacteria; phylum Bacteroidota; class Bacteroidia; order Flavobacteriales; family UBA1820; genus Merdimorpha. The sequence goes on from QALN01000011.1 coordinate 11,990, forward strand.
TTTTGCTCTGCCAATAGTCACCGTCATATCGTTTGTCTAATGGAACAGTTGTTTATTGAAGTATTGTCCCGTAGTTTCCGCCCAGCTGCCTCGCCTGCAGAGACCACCCATTGGTTTTCTACAGCCGAGATAATCTCGGCCGTCAAAAACATAAATCCATCTTTCAATATTGAACCTGAAAGTGTCCATGATGCCATGATATCTGCCGGTTATAATTATGGCGTTCGTCCGGGTTCGCAGGCTCTTATATTGTACTGGATGCTCGTCGCATTATAGTTTCAGTTTCTTCATACTATCTTTTTTTTACCAGGACAACTGCCGTACATCCACTGCGACAGTTGTCCTTTTTGTTTGCCGCATCCGCCGTTATTTTCGTGAAAAATAGCGGATATGGTTACTACAGATATCATCAATGGCAAGTTCATAGCCGGAGTCACAAACAAAGGACTTCGTAAGATACACCGTATCCAGGAGGATGTCATCCGCACTAATTTCCGCGACCCTCGCGGGCAACGCCTTGCCGACTTTATTGCAAAATACCCCGTCGATGCCCTTGATCGTGTAGGAGGACATTACAGAACCGTCAGGCTGTTTTCGTACATGAGGCTTCTCGACATCATTTACTCCGGGCGCGGCAAGCATCAGATGTATATCCGCCGCCGTCTTGCTATCTACAATAGGGTAGTGTGGGGTGTTCTTTATGGCGAAACGCTCCCTGCGCTCCGTTATGGTCTTACGGAAGACATCCGCCGCCGTATCCGCGAAAATCTCGAAAAATCACTCAAATAATATCATGGCAAAAAAACTATCAGAGGACGAAATAAAATGGATACTCTCAGTTGAGAGTACCAAGGCTCAACAGGAGATACATAAACTCACCAAGGCCAATAAAGAACTCAATACAGAGAACAACCGCCGCAAAAAACTCCTTACCGAACTGGAAGCCGCCGGCAAGAAGGAAAGCGAAGAGTACAAGCGTCTTCGTGCCGAAATCAAGCAGACCAACTCCGATATTTCCCGTAACGACGCCCTTATCGCCGGACTCACCAAACGCATGGACCTTTCGCAGCTCACTACGCGGCAACTCGCCAAGCGCGCCAAGGAACTCAGTGAACAACTCAAAGACACATCTAAGGCCACTGACCCCAAAGCCTACAAGCAGCTCTCTTCGGAGCTCAAAGCTGTCAAAGGCCGCATGTCGGAACTCTCCTCTTCCGGCAAAAATGTACTTTCTTTCCTTTCGGCTTCCGCTCTCAAGGCAGGCGCCCTTGCCGGAAGTATAGCCCTTGCCGGTGCAGCGGTGAAGTCGATTGTAAGTTCCAACATCGACATCAACAAGGAATTCGAACAGTCCGTCGCCAATCTCGCCGCCATCCTCGACATTACGCCTGATAAAATGAAGATGCTCATAGGCGACGCCAAACACCTCGGTTCCACCACCGAATATACTTCTGCGCAGGTCGTTTCCCTTCAGGAGGAACTCGCCAAGCTCGGTTTCTCCCAGGATGAAATACACAACTCCACCGAACCCATACTGCTTCTTGCTTCAGCATTGGGCGCGGACCTTCCTCGCGCCTCTGCTTTGGCCGGTGCTGCTCTTCGCGCTTTTCAGTTACCAGCCACGGAAACCGCCCGTGTCGCATCCGTCATGACTGCCGGAGCAAACGCTTCCGCACTCTCTTTCGAATATATCGAAACATCCATGTCTACTGTAGCTCCCGTGGCCAGGGCTTTCGGATTTACCATCGAAGACACTATCGCTCTTCTCGGTGCGTTGTCTGACAGCGGTTTCGACGCTTCGTCCGCCGCCACCGCTACGCGAAACATCCTTCTCAACATGGCCGACTCTTCAGGCAAGCTCGCTAAAGCCCTCGGACAACCCGTTACCAAACTCGATGACTTGGTTTCCGGTCTCATTAATCTGCGCGAGCGTGGCGTGGACCTCAATACCACTCTCGAGCTTACCGACAAACGCTCCGTCTCTGCCTTCAACACTTTTCTTGCCGGGGCTGAGCACGTCGGCAAACTGAGCGAAAAAGTAACCGATGCCGACGGCGTGCTCCGTCGTATGGCCGAAACCAAGCTCGACACCGCCATCGGCGACACCAAGATACTCTCCTCCACATGGGAAGGGCTTATGCTCCGTTTCACTGCCGCCAAGGATATCTACCGGGGCGTTGTCCAAGGGATTACCAAAGGACTTGCTAAGATATCCGACGCATTCACGCCCGCTTCTGAGAAGATGCAGCAGCAACTCTCCTCCGTATCCGAGTTGGAAAGCACCATCCCCTCTCTTGTTGATCGATATGAGGAACTATCGTCCCGTTCGTCTCTCTCTGCCGATGATCAGGCCGAGCTTCGCGATGTCATCACTCAGATAGGTACGGCCATACCTGGTGTTATCACCCAATTCGATGAATATGGCAATGCCCTCTCTCTCAACACCCAGCGTGTATGGGATTATCTTGCTGCCGAGCGTGCCCGTCTCCGTTATCTCAATAAAGAAGCTATCGAGGACGCTGAAAAAGCTATTTCTGAAGCAAAAAAAGAAGTTCAACGTCTTCAGGCGGTATACAAAAATGGAGGAGTAGAATATATAGCTATTGGTTCACGGGGTAGTAGTGGACGCAAGGTAACTCCTATTGAAGAAGTTTATCAGCAAATCCTTGCCCAACAGGACATCATCGCCGGGGCACAGGAGCAACTCAAAAAACTCCGTGGCGACGATATCGAGCAGCAGGCTGAATATCAGGCACGTCAAATCACTCTCCGCAAGCAGTTCAACCAAATGGATGCTTCGGAACTCCGCGAATGGATACGCCTGCACCAAAATGCCTCCGATGCTGTTCTCAAGCAATATGCCGGTTACGACGTCCAGTCTAAGGATACGCTCGAACGTATGCGTTCGGAGTATTCCCAGTTCGCTGCCATGGCTCAGGAGATATACTCCAATCGTTTCCCCGAGGAGCAAACAAAAATATCTATCGATTTTGACAGCGAATCCTCTTCCATTGCGCTCAAAAATCTCGAAGCCGCTCATCAGGAAGAAATCAATGCTATACGAGCCGACGGACAGGCGCGTCAGCAGACGGAAGCCCTTATCAACGACCGTATACTCCGCTCTGACATCGAATACTACTCCGAGCGTGCCCGCCTTCTCGAAGGCTATCTGGCATCCGAGAAAAAATCGGGCAATCAGGCCGAATATCGCAAAGGCATTGTCGAAGCCCGCGCCAAGATAATAGCAGCCGAAGTCTCTCTAGAGAAAAACGCCGTTTCTGAAATCGAAAAATGGCGCGCCGACGCCCTCGCCCGTGAGCAGGCCGTTACTGGAGCTGCCACCACGGCTCTCCAGAAAGCCCTGTCCGAAAAACGGATAACTCAGCAGGATTATGAATTCGCCGTTCTCAACCTCTCTGCCGAGAGCTCCCGGCGCCGTCTTGATATCGAGAACACTTACCTTTCTACCGTCAACGACCTCGAGCTGAAGAACGGCACTCTCAAGGCCGATGCCGTCGCCAAAGCCAACCAAGCCGTTCTCACTGCCGACCTTACCGCAGCCAAAGCCCGCGCCGAACAGCAGTCTAGGCTCGACACCCTTCTTGCCGATTTCAAGGGCAAGTTCAAAATCACCACTCCTCAGGAAGACCTCGACCTGCAGCTTGCATCTCTCGATGCCACGTACCAAGCCTCGCGCGATTACGCACAGGCCAACAACATGTCCACACTTGAACTTGATCAGGCCTATGCCCTTGCCAAGGAAAAACTCATCGCGGACTCGGAATCGCGCATCCTCGCCATCCGCAAACAGTACGGACTTGTCTCTCAGCAGGAATTGTACGAGCAGCAACAACTCCAGCTCGCACAGCACCTCTCGCAAGGACTTCTTACGAATGAAGATTATGAAAAAGCCGTAATCAATTTAAAACGCGATTATTACAAACAGCAATTCGATTATTACCGCAAAATAGTATCCGATGCCGTATCCTCGCTTCAGCAGGCGGAGATACAGCAAATCGAGGACAAGTATGCCGTCGAGATCGAGGCCGCTAAGGGCAACGAGGAGGAAGTAGCCCGCTTGGAGAACGAAAAGGCGCAGAAAAAACTCGATGTCGAGAAAAAATATGCCGACATCAATTTTGCGGTAAAATTGTCACAAATAGCAGCTGATACTGCTGTTGCGATTATGAAAACATACTCAGATTTGGGATTTATAAAAGGAAGTATAGCAGCTCCGATAGTGGCAGCGGCAGGTGCTGCCCAAGCCGCCGTAGCCATGTCCGAATGGCAGAAGATTAAGAATATGACACTTTCAGGTTCGTCCACATCCGGTTCCTCTGGTGCACGGGTGCTCTCCGGGCGCGAGGGCGGCGGCAGTATAGACGTTATCCGTAGCCAGGACGGCCGGCGCTTCCGTGCCGCTTATGACCCTTCGGCACGAGGTTATGTCGACCGACCTACTGTTATCGTTGGAGAAGGGCCTGCCGGTCATTCCCGCGAGTGGATTGCCAGCAACGCCGCCGTATCCAATCCCACTGTAGCTCCTATCATCAGCCTTATCGACGAACGCCAGCGCATAGGCGATATCGCCACTGTCGATATGAATCGCCTTATACGCACCCGTCTTGCCGGGTTCGAATCCGGCGGACCGCTCGGTAACGTTCCGAAGCCGTCTTCCTCCTCTTTGCCCGCCTCCCATGGCCGTTATCCGTCGGAATACATTTCTCCTTCCCGTATTGAAAAGGTACTCGGCGGCATTGAATCGGAACTTGCCTACATCCGCGAATACGGTATATATTCTTCTGTTGTTTTGTCCGATTTCGAGCGCAAGCAGAATCTGCGCGACCGCTCCAGAAAAATAGGTTCAAAAAATCCCGCAAAATGAAGATAACAAACCAACTCACCGGGCGGATATATGCCCTTTCTCCCGATACCGTCATAGACATGGAGCGTGCGAACCCGTTTTTCAACGAATATGGCGAGCAGTCACTGCCTCTTTCCCTTCCCGATACTGACGGCAACCGCGAAGCGCTCGGGTTCGCAGACCTTACTGTAAATGTGAAAAAGCCTCCGCAGCGGATACCAATCACTATTCAGGCAGATGAATTCTACGCCCCTGGCGTGCAGAACATTCTCGATACCCAGCGCAAGGAAGGTATCACCACTTCTTTCTACATCAATGAAGGTGCTTTTTATGCTCAGATGTCCGACGTATCTGTAACCGATGTTTTCGGTGACGAAACCATAGAGGGTGTGTTGTCTATCGGGCAGGCTCTTGCTTTCTGCCGCTCGCTCCTTACTGTTCCCGATGATCGTTTTGCCATTTTCCAGGTACACATCTCCGACGGTTCTTCGGATACTCTCAAGACACTTAACCGTACTGATATCCTCACTCCGGAAGGCTATATGCCCAAGCCTGGCGAGGCTGCCTCGCTTCGCTTCTGGAACGAATTTCCGCGTACCGAGCAGGTTGGCGACGCCACCATAGCTCTCGCCCCTGGATACTACATAACACCTTTTATCAAGGCTAACTATCTTCTTGACCGGGTGTTGAAGCACTTTGGATACACGCTTCTCGATAGCTATTTTGCCTCCACGTATCCGTTTACCGATATGGTATTTCTCAACAATACTATGGATGCTATCGTCTCCGGCACTATAAAATTATCGCAGCTTGTTCCTGACTGCACCTGTGCCGATATCCTCGAAGTCTTCCGCCGGAAGTTTTGCTGCGAATTTATCCCGGATGAGTTGGAAAAAACTGTGCGGATAGTTTTTTTAAAGGATATATTGTCGTCCGGCGAAGCCGTGGATATAACGTCTGCTCTCGTAGGCCATCCGAAAATATCTTTCCCTGAACAATACCGCCGCCTTACCATCGGGAGTGAAGACGTCTACACTTTCGGAGATATCGGTGAGTTCGAATCCGTAGCCGACGTTTTACGCAAGTATCCTTCAGCCTTTATCAATCCTGCGGACTCATGCTTTTACCGTTTCGGCTATGGAGCCGGAGGCAATACACGGGAACTCGTGGCTACGTCATCCGTTCCGTATTCGGACCATGACGACGATACTTACGAGGAGGAGAAAATCACCGTGCCCGATGTTTCCATAACATTTACCACAGCCTCCCTCACCAAGGAAACCACTTCCGCCGATATCGACGGCTCGTACCGCAAAGAAACATATCTGTCCCGTTGCTTGTATATCGGGCCTATGCGTGCGCTCAATTCGCTTATACGAATGTCGGGCAGTGACGATACTTCCGAAGATCCTGAAACCGACACTGCGGAACTCAAACCCATGCTTGCCTTTGCTTATTATGAAGGCTCGCAATGTCATGGTACGGTAACCAATTATTCCGCCTCCGGCGAGAGGCTTTCGGACTATTCTCTCGCTTACGTGGGTTCTGACGGTATTTTCGCACGTTTCTATGCCGATTATGACCTGTTACTCCGAAACTCCCTGCATACGGTATCTGCCGACCTACTTCTTACTCATTCTGAAAAACAAAAAGTATTGTCGTACTCCAAGGTTATTTTATCCGGGACTGAACTTTTGCCCGATGTTTTCAGGTACACCCTAGGCGGTCGTGCCGAGCCTGTCACCTCGGATTTTTTCACCGTACGTCTGTACGAGCCCGTTTCCTATCCTCACGTTAGCAGCTATTCACCCCCGTTCCCGTTGTATAAATGGACAAACCGCCGTACCGTTACTGTTGTTTCCAAAAGCGAATACGAATCATCGCCTTATAAGGACGCTCACGTCGACGACTATTATTTTCCCATGCCGCCCACTGAGCAGCAATACGAGGAAGGCGGAGAATATCACATACGATACACCTGTCAGGATGTAGGCGGAAACGTTTATTGGCTCATTAAGTATTTTCTCGCACCGGTATTGTTTTCGTATGTACCCCCTCCCAGGGATATGTAAGTGTCCTTTCTAAAGGCTTTCACCGATGATACTTTTATCAAAAATTCGTAAAACAATGGCAACAATCATTTCCCATCCCGCTGATATAAACTTTAGCCGGAACCTGCCGGAGTTCGTGTTGTCTTCGACCAAGGACATATCGTTCGAACTTCGCGATGGCGATACGGTCATTCTCGAGCAATCCTACACTCCCGGGCCGGACAATCTCGTACACATCGACCTTCGGGACATCGTGCATTCCAGGCTCTTTTTCACTATCAACGAGCAGGATTTCGCTTATGAGCAGCGCGGGATACGCCGTGTTTTTTCTGCTGTTATAGATGGTGCAGTCACGGTTGGTTTTACTGTTGTCCGCGGAGGCGTAGATAACCTTCCTACCACGGCATCTGATTTTTTAAAGTCAAATTTTCTCACATGGCAGCCACAGGTTAAAAAGGTCACATACTATTCTCCGGAATACCTTACTTATTGCCCTCTCGGTTCTTGTAAGCTTATAATAGAAGCTCACTATCCGGATGGCTCTACCTTGACTAACGAGTATAATCTTAACCCTTCTGTTGTCACCACATTCAACATGAATTATGCTCGTATCAAAGCTCTTTTCGGGAATGATTTCCCGGTGTATTATGATGCTTATGTCGTCGATGCTTCAGGCGCGCGCATATCCTACATCCAGCGTTATACAGCATCTTCGTTGCTCTCGGAGGACGAAGACTGGATATTGTTCGAAAACTCCCTCGGCGGCTTGGACACCATAAGGGCTTACGGAGCTATGGAACTGACATCCTCTCATGAACACAATATCGCCGAAATCGCCGATGAGAAAACGGAATACCGTATCGACACCGAGCGCAAGCATAAAAAGAATACAGGATATCTTGACACTCGTCAACGGCGATGGCTGCTCGATTTTTTTCCGTCACAAGGCAAATATATATACACGTGCGGGCTGTTTCGTCGCATAGTAGTCACGGAAAGTGAAGCGGTATACAAGACTAACGAACTGCCTAGCGAATATACGTTTACGTTTTCATTCGCCGACCAGACACCACTGTTGTATATCCCAAGAGTGGACACTCTTCCTCCTGAACTCGAGATAAAGGCACCCGATCACGGTTCTTTTACTTTGCCCCCTCGTCTTATTGAATTTCCGCAGATCAACCTCGGCGAGGGGGCTCTTTTCCCTGTTCAGGCTCCTAATTCGGACTATTGGTCTGCAGTAACCATTGGCGCGCTCAAGGAATATCTCGGCCTGTCCGGCATATCGGGTACGTTTATCACGCGGGAGGAAGTCGTCCGGATGATAAACGATATAGACATCAATAAAATCACACTTGAACAATGTGAAGCCATCGTCAAAACCATCTCCTACACCAAGTCCGAAAGCGATACACGCTATCCTACATACATCATCGACGGAGAAGTCATCATCTCCGCAGGCGCATCGGCCGTAACCGACATTAACGAATTGTAAAAGACATAACAATGGCAAACAAAAAAGTCTCTCTCAAAAACAAAGAAGGCGACACCCTTTACCCCAAAACCCTTTTGGAACACGTATTCAACGCCGCCGGCACAGCCCTGTCCGCCATTCTCAACGCGATGAATACCGTCATCGACGGCAAGCTCGGTAAAACGGAGAAAGCTGCCAGCGCCACCACCGCCGACCGTGCCATCGCCGACGGCCAGGGCAACAACATAGACCAAACCTATGCCCGCAAAGCAGACATAGGAAATGCCTATAAAGTCAAAGGCACCGTACAAAACACCGCCGCGCTCCACGGCCTTGAAACAGTTTCGCAAGGAGACGTTTACAACATCGCCGAAGCCGGTACACTCGGCGCAGACGACTTCCCGGCCGGCAGTAACGTCGTTTATATCTCCGACACTCCAAACCAAGCATCTGACGACGCCTCCTGGGACCTCCTCGGCGGCACGTACGACCTGTCGGAATATGCTAAAAAAACAGACCTGATAGACATGACATACACCATCGACGGCAGCGTCGATTATTAAGAACATGGCAAATAAAAAAGTCACGCTTAAGGACCGTCTCGGCAATATCCTTTATCCCCTCACCATATTCGAGAGGGTAAAGGACGCATCCGGCATATTTTTAAGTGAGGTAATAAATAATTTACAAACCGCCATAGACGGCAAGCTCGGTAAAACGGAGAAAGCCGCCAGCGCCGTCACCGCCGACCGCGCCACAGCCGACGCCGACGGCAAAGACATCCGCACCACATACCTCCCCCGGCGGGACAAACAAACGCTCGACACAGACGTGAACACCCTCTGGAGCGTCGGCAGCAGCGTGGTGCTGAGCCACGTCAACACCCCCAGAACAGACACTTACTACCTTGTATCTACATTCGGCACAAACGGCAGCGACTGTTCTCAAATAGCCGTACCCCGCAGTGGCGGCCCCGCCTATTACAGAGGCTTCAACGCCAATAACAACATCTGGACATCGTGGGAGCAAATACGGCGGATAAACGACAAGGTCACCACCTCTGACATCGCCGACGCAGCCATCACCGCCCCGAAACTCTCCAGCGACCTCACGTTACCCGGCACACCGCAGATAGGCACACCCGGCGCCCTTAACAGCCCCTCGCAAACCATCGCCACCATCGGCAACGTCAACGCCGCCGTGGATGCCGTGCAGATAGGCGGGACTAATATCTATCGCGATACGTTGGGGACGAGCGATTTTTATCTTTCGGCCACGGGTGAAATGAAATACCGCCGTTTCCTTGACATCACACCGGAAGCCAAACGCAACCTCCGGGGGCAAAGCATCACCGTGTCGTTCGACTACATACTGGAAAATGCTGTATTCGGTAGGAGCGATAACGGATTTGCCTTCAACGTCAAATACACCGACGGCACAACCACCTACGTTATGGCCTGGCTCCCCGCCGAAACCTCCCCAGTTACCAAATCGGGACGTTTTTTATACACGGTAAAAATCGAGGATAAGGAAATAGACAACATCACGAGTTTCCAACCGTTTATGTACGCGCAGACCACATCCGGCACTGCCACCGTCGGACGGCCCAAATTCGAGATAGGAACGAAAGCGACGCAGTGGAGTCCCGCGCCGGAGGAAATGGCCCGCAAGAGCGACCTGCCCACATACACCCTCGACGTCACACGCCCCACCACCTTCAAGGACGGTGACATCTGGATAGTACCTCTATCATAACCGCAGGCATAGCCTGTCCGATAAAAACAACTGACAGTTAAAAACATCAAACGGTCTATGACCGCAAACAACATAAAAGCGAAAAAAGACAGATAATGCCAGATATAGCCGACATAAAAGTAGCCAAGAACGGAGAGTTCATTTCTCTCCTCGGACAGAGCATCGCTATCGGAGGACAGTTCGTGCAAGTACGCGGCGGCTTCCATATCTGCAAGAACGGGCAGTGGCACCGTTACCGCGAAGCCGTCCCTTTCGACGTAAAAGTCTATGCCGAAGGCCCCCAGATACGCGTAATGCTAACGAGCCTTTCCTCCCGCTTTTCGGAAGGTGACTACTGGTATAACCACCAGTACCTCACCGCCACCGCGCATCTCTCGCTCACCATCACCAAGCACACCGGAAGCGCGCAGGACATAGACATCACCACCTCCCCCCTCGAATGCACCGGCAGCGCCTCACCCTACATACACACCCTGCCATCCGGCGACATCTGCACAAACATTGCGATAAAATCATGCGAGATAACTCTAAACGGAGAGGAAGCCTACACCACAGGCCCGGTAACCGCCACATCATACCCATGGACACTGCACGGGGTAGTATCCGTCACCCCCGAAGGCACAGGCGAAGCCAGCGTAACGCCACGTACAACCACCTACGGACAGCAGGTAACATTCCGCGCCCTGAACACCGACCCAGAATACTGGCGCTTCACCCGTTGGCAATCTGGTGAAATATCGCCCACATACACCGTAACCGTATATGATGATTACTCCGACACCGCCATATTCGCCGATGCCACGAAGATAGTAGACTTCTATATCGCCGCCTCGATAGACCCGGATACGCAGGACATAATATTCTTTATCAAAACGGAATACAATAGAACAGACAACCCAGCAACAGTACGCTTTAATCTGCGCTACTTCTACCAAGACCAGACGAACATCCTACCCGTCGAGCAAGTCGTACCCTGCAACGGAACGGAACTGCGTTTCTCCCCCGGCGACAAAGCCACGAGCCTGGACGCCATCACGGACATAGACATCACCGTCCCGGCAGGATTTACCAAAGGCGACGTGACGGCTGACATAATATAAAACTTAAATATAAACCCCTTAAAATCAATTGAAAATGGCAAGTAAAAAAACAAACGTAAACAAGAAATTCGGCACAACGTGGCTGTACATCATCCTCGCAATTCTGGGCGCTGCCTCGGCTATCTACGGCCTCGTAACGCTCTTTACCGAGCCGGGCAATGAAATCCCCAAGATAGGCGCACTCATCGGCGGGACGCTCGTAACATGGTGGGCTGTAAAGAAAGCAATCGCAAAAGACAAGGAATAGCTAACCATGCCCTGCCTGCGGGTGGGGCTTTACACACAAATACACACACATACAAAAATGGATTGGAATACTATTATCACAAGTCTTTTAGGCGGTCTGCTCACGGGTGGAGGCCTGGCCGGGGTCGTATATTTCAAGGAGAACAAACGGAACAAACAGCTCCAAAATGATATCCTCGCCTCTACCCAATGGAAAGAACTTTTCGAGAAAGAGGAGGCTAAAAACGAAAAACTCAACGCCAAGTTAGACGCCTCGTACAAGGAGAACAGCCTCCTTCGCGACAAAAACAATGATTTGTCCACACAGAACGCCGTACTTAAGATACTCAAGTGTGAAATCATCGCCTGCGAGAAGCGCGAACCTCCTATAAAAAACGCCAACAAATTAAAACAATGAACACCGCTATTTTAATTTTTAACAAAAAACTAAAATAAGAAATGACACAACCCACACCAAGAGGACTTCGCAACTGCAACCCCGGCAACATACGCATATCCGCCACCAAGTACCAGGGCGAAATACAACCCTCCCGCGACCCAGCCTTCAAACAATTCGAGAGCATGGCCTACGGCTACCGCGCCATTTTCATGCTCCTGCACACCTACGCCGCACGTCACGGACTGGACACCATACGCGGCATTATAAGCCGATATGCACCAACGAACGAGAACGACACGGCCAAATACATCCGCGCCGTCTCCGACTGGTCTTTCACCGCTCCGGACACGCACCTTACCACCACCAACGCCGAAGTCATGATACCCATAGTATCAGCCATAAGCCGTTACGAGAACGGCCGTACCGCCGTCGCTTCCGACGTACAGGAAGGGTGGAGGATGTTCATTCGCAGCATAAGATAAAAAAACAAACGCCCGGATGTGAATCGCGGGCGTCCGTACTAACTATCAAAACGTTCTACTTATGAAACTAAAACACTCTGTTAAAGTGCTAATTCAGCACAAATATAATACTTGAACTTGAAAAAGCAATAAAAACATGGAAAAACCGCAATATCTCCGCCCGTTACCACCCCTGCGTCCGCGTGACCATTTCACGGCCATGTTGACAGTCTTGGCTCTGCTTATATTAATGACCACATGTTCATAAACCATGAAGACGCGATACAAGTTCATAATCCTCGCCACTATGCTCATAGCAGGAATAGTGATAGGTAGGATTACCACAGCCGAGAAAGTCGTTGTAAAGTGGCGTGACGCGACGCCAATCAGCGCAGAAGTCAAAAGCCCCGTACCGGTAGTGGTGCGTGTGCCGGACAGCATCAAATATATCACCGTTTACCGTGACCAAATGGCCTCGCCATCGAATATGTCTGAAGTTGTAGAACCTCCGGAAATAGACACGGCGGCGTCATTGGCTGCCACTGTTCGGGATTGGAATGTGGAGCGTACCTACGCTGGTATGCTGTTCAAGTCTGATACTCTCGGAACGGCGAATTACGAAGCCAAAGTTCAGTACAACACGCTTACTTCTTTGAAGTGGGATTTTACGCCGAAAGTGAAAGAAATTACGACTATCAAAATTCGTACTGTCCGGCCATTCGTTGGCGTGGGTTATAATACATTCAACCAAGTTAGCGCGACTGGCGGCGTGTTCATACGCAATATAGGACTAAGCGCAACGTATATCAGTGATTTCACCGAGAAGAAAAACGGTGTGGGAATAGGAATAATGGTTGAAATTTAAAAAAATTATAGGATATAAAAAGGGGTTTTTTACATCTTTTATTATTTATATCTTGCGCGTACAAATCGAATGCTATTCTATACAAAGTTCGAATTTGTGATTACTTTACGTATAATTATACACTAAAACATAAAAGATATGGCCTCTTCTACGAATAATTTTTATATCCATATAATCAAAAATTTAACACCTGACGACTTCTCAAAATTAGTTGAATTAGTGGAACGCAAACATTTCAAATGCGAACAGGTTATTGATATTGATGGTACCAATGATGGAGGCAGTGATATTCGCATTTTCCAAGGTAAGTCCCCGCTTAAACGATGTGTGCAGTTGACAACTCAAAGAAAAATTTCCCAAAAAATATACACAGATCTTGAAAAGATTCAAAAGAAAATCACAGATTACCACTATTCAGATACAGTTGAATATTTTTGGTCACAAGAAATTTCAGAGGACAAGAGAGACGAATATATTGAGTATGCAAACAATACTCATGGCATAAATTTATGCCTATATGACGCTAAGTATATCGCAGGATTAAAGATACCAGAAATCAAGAGTTTTTTGCGCGAAATCGTACCTGAACCACACCCTGAAAAAGTAGATAAAATTGAACGAAGATCAAAAGTAATATATGATTTGTTATCCATTGGAAATGATACTACTGACATTAAAAATAATCTCATCAATTCGTTGATAGTATTTTTTGTATATGAGAAAGAAAATGTTAAAATATCAGATATATGTGCCTATATAAAAACACAAATTGATACAATAAAATCTGATAGTTTAATTGAAAATCAGGTAAATAAGCTTCGTTCTGTTGGGAAACTTATATCTCAAGAAGATAAAAAAATCGTGTCCCTCTCTACGAAAGAAAAATCACTAATCGATGATATTGTAAAACAATCTGATATAACCCAATTTAGATTTAAAGAAGATTTTGGGGCAATATTAAAAAAATATGACCAACAAAATAGGTTTGATGAGTACTATAGATACTTGGTGGATTTGTACAAGTCTTATTATCAGTTTGATATAGATGAATATGATCAAGCTATAGAATATAATGATGGAGTAATTAAGGTATTTTCTGATTTTAAATCATATATTTCTAGAAATATTGACGATAAATCAAAGATTGTCGATATTATCACAGAAATCAAACAACTGTGTGATAAAAATGATTTTATAAATAAAATATGTATTACATCTTCATTCTCTAGTTTATATAAATCAAACCAACTTGATACTTATTTATCTCACTCAGACAAAGACATTTATTTAGATACTCCCCTTTTGGTATTTGCTTTTTGTAAATATTATTCAGACGATTCAAAGAAGTGGGATGATCCATTTTTCAAAGCAACGTCTGGTCTTTTGGATGTTTGCGATGATAACAGTAAAACTATAAAGCTGTTTGCTCCGTATAGTTACTTACAAGAAGTTGCTGGAGAACTCAAGAAAGCACTAAACCTGGGATGTCTTATTGATTTGGATTTTTACCAGGATATGGGAGAAATAAAGAATTCATTTGTTAATTATTATTTATTTCTTAAAGATAATAATTTACTAAAGGATAATATAGTTGATTTTACTGGTTTCGTTGAAGATTTGGGTTTTACGAACACTGATCCAGATAGTTCTAACTATATCACAGATACTATAAATATAATTCGTGATTGTCTAGATTATTGGGACATTGAAATAACGAAAAATCCATATCTAAAATTTGTGGACTTTGATGAGGTTAGAAAGGAATACGAACTTTACCTTATGACATTAGGAAAGGAAAAAAGTCGGCCTGCAATAAATAATGATGTAAATGCAATACTTGAGATATCCGATAATAGTAATTCGGCACAACCTGAGAAGTTTCTCTCGACCTGGGATGTATCATTTTACGAGTTTAGAAAATTATTATTGAAAAAACATCGTGATAAATATTGTTTTTTCCATATTTACAATCCTGCCAGACTGCTTAATAAACTATGCCTCGAACGATTCAATACAAACCCATCTATAATAACGAATGATATTTTTGCTTATGCTGATGCGACATATAATATATCCTCAAAAGTTCGGAGCTTGATTGAAATGATAGCACCAATTTTTGGGTATAAAAATTTAAAAAACAGTATTCTTCTTAGAGAGATAACTAAAATCAGAGTAAGTCAAATTGAAAATCAAACACAAGAAGATTTGGTATCACAAAAAAACACGCCTATCGAAGATGTATTTATAAAAATGATCGACCATTATAAAAGTAATGGGGCTTTTGATAAATTCGCTACTTTACTTCGTGATGAAAGCCATAATGATTCATTAATAAAAATATTTAAGGCGTCATTTGACAATTATAAGAATACTGAAGAAGCTACAAAAATTATTGTATCGTCATTAGATGTTTTACTCAATAATATTTGATTGTAATGTTGTTATGTCATAGAAAGAATATATATTTAACTATTAAAACGCAGACACTTTTGTCCGTATGTCTTCTTGGGCTCGTGGCGTTCGTGTAGCAGCGTATGTGGCTGTCATCTCGAGACTATGATGATCTGCCTGTCCCTGCACAAAGTTAGGTGCTATACCATCTGCCAGCATATTCGTGATGCCGGTATGTTTAAGATTATAAAACTGTACCTCTTTAGGCCATTTTAAATGATTCCTTATTTTAATCCAGTATTTGGCAATCTTGATAGGATCAGTGTGCTTTATTCCAGGGTTAAACTCGTTAGGAGTATCCCATGAGAAGGCGTACATGTCAGGACTGCCATTCCAGTTGAGGCATGTCAGATAAGGCATCATCGCATCAGGAATAGTCCTCTTGCTATCGTTGTCGTTCTTGGCATGTTCTGCACGGATGTATATAATCTGCCTTTCTAAATCGATGTCTTTTAGTTTTAGGTAAGTTATTTCGTTTGGCCGGACAAAACAATAATAGCACAACATGACCATAGCCAGATATCGTTTGTTTCTCGTTAAGAGGAATATTTTCAAGTCGGATAACATTTTTTTTGTCAGCAGTATTCTTTGTTTTGGGGCGGTTTGTTTTTTCGGTATTTTTTTTATGGCGTCGAAAGGATTTTTTGAACAATAATTAAAGCTCTTCAGCCATCCGAACATGGCCTTAAAAAAGAATAAATAATTGTTGTAAGTACGAGCTGATATTTTAGCGTCCTGTTTCAGTTTCAGCATGATTTCGGCTGCCAATTCACTGCCGAATTGATATACGTACATCTTCTCTTCTTCATAGCCTTTTTCGAGTAAATATCTCTTCAGCCGTTTAATCATTGAGGAATATGAGCGATATGAAAAATCTTCCAAATCTCTTTTCTGAACGTTCATGTAAGTCTCAATTACGTCGAAGAATTTATGGAAACTTTTAGGTGCAGTTTCCTCAATGAAAGGATTCCAGCCTGTAGATAATTTGCAGTTTATCTCAAATGCAAGCCGTCTTCCCATTTTACGTCTTTCGGTTATGCTTTGTATCCTGTTTAGTTTATGTTTTTTCCTCCGGAGTTTGCCGGTTCCCGGATAAATAGCGTAGTAGGAAACATACCATTCTTTGCCTTCAGTTAGGCGCGCTGGAATAAAGTCAATTCCAATGGCACTTTTAAAATTTTTTTCTGGGAAGCACATTTTTTTTTTACGCTCGATTTAAATCATTACCGAACGTAAAAAAGTTAGTAAATGTCCGACAAATCAGAACTGTCCCGATTTTGTCCCGATTTTCTCAGCGTATTGTTGTAAACCGCTGCTTTTCAATGGAGTAAATAAGCACGGGCAGAGAGACTCGAACTCCCGACACTTGGTTTTGGAGACCAATGCTCTACCAACTGAGCTATGCCCGTTTAGCGTTGGCGAAATTATATAATTTTTTTCGTCCGTGCAAACGTTTTTTGTGTTCTTTGTTTTTGCCGTTGTTTTTTGCCCGGCAATATGTACGGACTGACTATATTACGTCTTGGTGCGGATGTGTTCTTTGAGGGATGTGATAACGGTTGTGTCAAAGAATCGGTCTGCTTTTCCGCTCCGGAACATTGACGCCGGCATGAAGCTCTCACGTGCCGGTTGTTTTTTTTTGTCGGGCGGCGTACCTGTCTCCGTAAATAAAACGGGCGTCAGGCCTTGAGATTTTCTTTTGCGCCGGGAGAGTGCTGGAAAATAGCTCCGACTGTGGTGCAGTTGTCCAATTCTTTGCAATCGCCGCAGGTGCCGAAGCCTTTTTCGTGTGCGCATTTGCGTATTTGGCAATAATCGCTGCAATATGCGAATTTCACTCCGTCCGTGCGGCATCCCATGCAGTTTATGGTCGACGCCGTAATTTCTGGAGCGTTGTTCATCGCGCTCCACTTCCGGGCTGTTTTTTCTCTTAGCTCATCGTCGTTTGCGATGGTCGCTATACGGGCTTCGCAGCTTTCGCAATCCAGTCCGCAACAAGCGGTCAATTGTTTCATGGTTCGGGTGTTGTTATTTATTTTTTACGTGCTTCGTGTGAAGAAGCGCATTTATCGTCTCTGTTCTTTTTTATCCACAGTTGATAGCTGTTAACGATGTTTTGCCACAGTACGTATGATGCAGGCCCGACTGAAGCCACGGGATTAAGGTACATCTGCGACATCCAAATTGCCAGAATGGTGTTTTTTTGCCCTAGTCCCTGTCCGGCGGCTATGCGTTCGCCGTATCTGTTTCCTATATATTTGCCAGCTTTGAATTGCGCCAGGCATATCGCAAGCGCTATTGCGGCCAGGGATATTTCAGTGGTGTAGTCCGGATTCTGCTGTTCGGACAGGAATTTTACGGTGCGTCCCGTGACTATCGTAAGCGAAAAAGCCCACAGGTAAAATGTCGCCGGATTTATTTTCAAAAGAGCCCTGTGCAATGGCGGTGCGGCGGCTCTTATCGTCCATGCTGCGAGCAGTGGCAGGATCAGCAGCGGCATGACTTCGCGACATATATATATAAAGGAGTCGGTAAACGGCATTTCGGTGTTCGGTCCCATAAATGAGAATATCACCGGCGCTGCCAGCGCAGTTCCTATATTGCTTACCAGTACGTACGATGTGAGGAAGGCTACGTTTCCGCCGAGCATGCCGGTTATGACGGCTGCCGCCATTGCCGTCGGCGCCAGGATGCATATGAAAGCGCCTTGTGCCGTAACGGTGTCGAACAGGCTGACAATAAGATAAACGGCTATGCTGCCCAGTATTTGTATCAGTATAAGCCAAAGATGCAGTTTTTTGAATTTTACGTCTTTCGGCGCGAGCTTGCAGAATGTGAGCAGCAGCATCGTAAATATAAAGTACGGTATGGCTGTCGAAAACCGGCTGAAAAATCCGTAGAACACACCTCCGGTTAACATGGCCAGAGGTAGTACACAACTGCGTATGGACTGCATCATTTTTTTCCTTCGTTTTTTGCGTCATGCAAAGTAACGACAATTGCGGATAATTCCAATGCTCCGGATGGTATTGTCTCGCGTATGGTTTCGTATATTTGCATAATTAGGATACGCCTTAACATAACTTCAAATAAACTTGAGTTCTGCATTCGGCTTTCCCTATATTTGTTCTGCGGTGTTTCGTTTGCTGGGTTTATATTATTGCCCTGCGCTGCGGCCGCGATTATGATTATTATGGAAACAGAGGCTTTTACAAGATATATTCTTCTGGAGAAAAAATATTCTCCCAACACGGTGAGCGCATATGCGGCGGATCTGGCTGAATTCGATGCGTATCTGGAGGAAAACTCATTGCCGGCAGATGAACGTTCGGTTGATTTTAATATGGTAAGAGGCTGGGTGGTATCTATGATGGAAAAAGGCTCTGCTCCTTCGTCCGTAAACCGCAGGATAAGTTCCCTGAGAGCTTATTTCAGATATTGTATCCGCACGGG
This sequence comes from Flavobacteriales bacterium, assembly GCA_003150615.1. Lineage (GTDB taxonomy): Bacteria > Bacteroidota > Bacteroidia > Flavobacteriales > UBA1820 > Merdimorpha. Next base: position 31,089 of record QALN01000011.1, read on the forward strand.
CATTGTGAAAAGTTCGCCCGTGGAACGCCAGGGAAGCGTCAAGGAGCCGCATCGCGTTACCGTGCCTTATTCCGTGGAGGAAATGGAACATCTTCTTTCCCCCGAACTTTATGAAGGTGACCCCGACGGGTTGCGCAACAGGACCATGATAGAACTTTTCTACGGTTGTGGCTTGCGTTGCGCCGAACTGTGCGGGGTTGCGCCGGGCGATGTGGATTTCGGCAGGAAGCTCCTCCTTGTACATGGCAAAGGTGCGAAGGAAAGATATGTGCCGCTGCACGACCGGTTGCTGTCCTCGCTTTCGCTGTATATGGATGCTGAGGGCATGCGCGCAGGCAATGCTAACGAAAATCTGTTGTTTCATAAAAATGGTAAAAAATTGTCGCCGACACTTGTGTACAGAATAATAAATAAGTATCTTGGTCTTGTGACAGGGAAGATGAAAAAAAGTCCTCATGTTCTGCGGCACAGTTTCGCCACCCACCTGATAGAACAGGGGGCGGACATTACTTCGGTCAAGGAACTTTTGGGACATTCGAGTCTTGTCTCCACGCAGGTGTATACGCATACATCTCTCGGAAAGTTAAAATCAGTGTATAACCGGGCCCATCCGCGCGGGACAAAAGAGTGATATCACATTCCTGCCGCCAGTGTGTATGGGCGCAAAAAAACTCTAATGCGATGAAAGTACTTACTCAGGCCGTCCACTTCAAGGCGGATGCCAAACTCCTGGACTTCATTCAGAAAAAACTGGATAAACTGGAGCTCTTTTACGGACGTGTGATAGACGCCGAGGTTTATCTGCATGTGTTGAACACTTCCGACAAGGACAATAAAATGATGGAATTGAAGCTCCGGGTGCCGGGAGAAACATTCATGGTGAAAAAACAGGCTCCCACTTTCGAGGAATGCACCGATCTTTGCGCCGATTCGATGCGCCGTAAGCTGCGTCAGAAGAATTCCAAGCCCAAGGATGCCGTGGCCAAATAACAAGTCTTTATAAATGTATATATTTGCCGGGTGCGTAAGCTCCCGGCATTTTTTTTGTCCCGTCCCTGCCGGAGTTCAAATCCGCGCCGTTTATGTAATGTTCGAAATAATAACAGCATGGGTGAAAATTTTTTGTTTCGGTTATTTGGATAAATGATAAAACTTCATACCTTTGCGGTCTGATATGTGGAAGAGTTGTTATCCGTATCCGGATAACGCATAAATGCCGATATAGCTCAGCGGTAGAGCGCTTCCTTGGTAAGGAAGAGGTCACGGGTTCAAGTCCCGTTATTGGCTCTGACTCCTTTTTTCGGGGATTTAAAAGAGTGAAAAAGCGAAAAATACATTCACTAAAGTAGAAAAACAAATAAATAACTTTTTTAAGAAATGGCAAAAGAAACTTTCAAACGTGACAAGCCGCATTTGAATATCGGTACTATCGGACACGTTGACCACGGTAAAACAACTCTTACGGCCGCAATAACCAAGGTTCTTTCGGATAAGGGACTTTCCGAGGTTAAGGACTTCTCGTCGATCGACTCCGCACCGGAAGAAAAAGAGCGTGGTATAACTATCAACACTGCACACGTAGAGTATCAGACTCCCAAGCGTCACTATGCTCACGTTGACTGCCCGGGACACGCCGACTATGTGAAGAACATGGTAACGGGTGCTGCCCAGATGGACGGTGCCATACTCGTTGTAGCTGCAACGGACGGACCTATGCCCCAGACCCGCGAGCATATCCTGCTCGGCCGTCAGGTAGGCGTTCCCCGCATGGTTGTATTCCTTAATAAAGTGGACTTGGTTGACGACCCCGAACTTCTCGAACTCGTAGAGATGGAAGTACGCGACCTGCTCAGCCTTTACAAATACGACGGAGACAACACTCCTATCATCAAAGGTTCCGCACTTGGCGCCCTTAACGGCGAAGCAAAGTGGGTTGCTACCGTTGATGAACTTATGGATGCTGTCGACAACTGGATCGAAGAGCCTGTACGCGACAAGGACAAACCGTTCCTGATGCCTGTAGAGGACGTGTTCTCGATAACGGGTCGTGGTACGGTTGCTACCGGACGTATCGAAACGGGTGTTGCCCATGTAGGTGATGCTGTCGAGATAATCGGTATGTCTTCCGAAAAGCTTACTTCTACCATCACAGGTGTGGAAATGTTCCGCAAACTTCTCGACGAAGGTGAAGCCGGTGATAACGTAGGTCTGCTGCTTCGCGGTATAGACAAGACTCAGATACGCCGCGGTATGGTTATCTGCGCTCCGAAGTCTGTAACTCCGCACAAAAAGTTCCAGGCAGAGGTTTATATCCTCTCTAAGGAAGAAGGCGGACGTCACACTCCGTTCCACAACAAATACCGTCCTCAGTTCTACGTTCGTACGACTGACGTTACCGGTGAGATAACTCTTCCGGAAGGCGTAGAGATGGTAATGCCTGGCGATAACCTTACTATCACCGTTGAACTGCTCCAGCCGATAGCCCTGAACCAGGGTCTTCGTTTCGCAATCCGCGAAGGCGGCCGTACGGTAGGTGCCGGTCAGGTAACTAAAATCATCGAATAATATCCGTTAGGAATTTATTCATAAATAAGCCCCGCGCGTTTACGTGCGGGGCTTTTCTTTGTGGTTAAAATCTCTGCTGCAAGTCGGCAAAAATCGTATCTTTGTTGTTTAAACGCGGTTCGTATCGGAGCGGCGTTATCAAGTTAAATGGAATGAAGACACCAGGAAGGATAGAACTCATGGCTCCGGCAGGGGATTTCGAATCGCTTCAGGCAGCGATAGATGCGGGGGCCGATTCGGTATATTTCGGAGTCGAGCAACTTAATATGCGCGCACGTTCGACTGTCAATTTCACGCTCGATGATCTCGGTCGGATAGTTGAGCGTTGTTCGGAAAAAGGTGTCAGGACGTATCTTACGGCCAATACCGTGATTTACGACCACGACATCGCTGTAGTACGCAAGCTCATGGATGAGGCTAAAAAAGCAGGAGTTACGGCTGTAATAGCTTCGGATATCGCGGCAATAACAGCCGCACGCCAGGCGGGTATGGAAGTGCATATTTCGACTCAGCAAAATGTGTCGAACATCGAGGCTGTGAAATTCTTTTCTCAATATGCCGATACAGTCGTGCTGGCGCGCGAACTGAGCCTCAGCCAGACGAAAGATATTTGCAACGCCATAGTCGAAGAGGGCATAAAAGGCCCGTCCGGACATCTGATGGAAGTAGAGATATTCGGACATGGAGCGCTGTGTATGGCTGTTTCGGGTAAATGCTACATGAGCCTGCATGCATATAATTCGTCGGCCAACCGGGGAGCGTGCAAGCAGAACTGCCGCAAGGCTTACATAGTGACCGAAAAAGAGACCGGTAATCAGTTGGAGATAGACAACGAGTATATAATGTCTCCAAAGGATCTGTGTACGATAGATTTTCTTGACAAGGTTATAAATGCCGGGGTTTCTGTGCTGAAGATAGAAGGAAGAGGCCGCGCTCCTGAATACGTACATACCGTAGTCGGAGCATACCGCCAGGCGATAGATTCCTATTACGACGGTACTTATTCCGAGGAAAAAGTGGCTGTGTGGCTTGAGAGACTTTCATCCGTGTACAACCGCGGTTTTTGGGAGGGGTATTACATGGGCCGGAAGATGGGTCAGTGGAGCGATAATCCCGGTTCAAATGCTACGCAGAGGAAAGTTTATGTGGGAAAAGGGTTGCATTTCTATCCTAAGGCCTCGGTAGGCGAAGTGCTGATAGAAGCTGCCGTTCTGGAAAAAGGGGACAGATTGATAGTGACAGGGCCTACAACTGGAGTTAAAGAACTTACGGCCGATGTCTTTATGGTCGATGATATGCCTGCGGAAAAAGCCGTCAAAGGCGATCATGTGACGATGAAACTTGATTTCCGTCTGCGTCCTTCGGATAAGGTGTACAAACTTGAAGATACGGAATATTCGCAAGGCGGAGGTTGCGGTTGCTAAGGAGTTATGGGCATGGTAATCGTTACGCTTCAGAGGGAAAAGTGCATAGGTTGCGGATATTGCGTGGAGGCGGCCGGCGAGTTTTTTTCCATGTCGGAAAAGGACGGCAAGAGTATTCTTAATGGTGCGGCGGAGAAAAAAGGGTTCCATACGCTCAAGACAGGCGATGAAACGGCTAAAATACCGTGCGCGAATGCTGCGGCGAACTGCCCGGTCAGGATAATAAAGGTCTCGGAGGGAGGCAAACCGTGACGTGATGTCAAAATATGAAAAAATTGGACCGTAAATTGTTATTTTTGCGGTTATTAATACATACAATATACGTATGAAATGTAATGAATGTATAAAACGCCGTTGCCTTAGGGCCGGAAATGCTGATTCCTGCAGTGCATGCACGTACAGCGGGGGTAATTTTCTGGATGTAAGCGATTGGCTTTCAGATATAGGTCTTCCGAGCGGGCGCGAGCCTTTCGATTGTGTGGAAGTCCGTTTCAAAAACGGCCGCAAAGGCTTTTACAGGAATGTAAATAAACTGGCGGTCTCTGCCGGCGATGTGGTGGCTGTGGAGTCCACTCCGGGGCACGATATAGGCATTGTATCGCTATCCGGTGAGTTGGCCCGCATTCAGATGCGCAAAAAAGGTGAAGACCCTTCTTCGCCGGAGATGAAAAAATTGTACCGTACCGCCACCCAGAAAGACATAGACACATGGCAGACTGCAATTTCGAGGGAAAAAAAGACGCTTGTGCGCACTCGTGAGATATGCCAGAATCTTGGCCTTACGATGAAACTGAGCGATGTCGAGTACCAGGGCGACAACCTCAAGGCTACGTTTTTTTACACGGCAGAGGGACGTGTCGATTTCCGTCAATTGATAAAGGAACTCGCTGCGGCATTCGGGGTACGTATAGAGATGCGCCAGATAGGATTGCGGCAGGAAGCGGCGCGTGTGGGCAGCATAGGTTCGTGCGGACGCGAATTGTGTTGTACCACGTGGCTTACTGATTTTCGTTCGGTCAACACTTCGGCTGCGCGTTACCAGCGCCTTTCGCTCAATCCGCAGAAACTTGCCGGACAGTGCGGGAAACTGAAATGTTGTCTTAATTTCGAACTGGATGTCTATGTGGATGCAATGAGGGATTTCCCCGATACGGATGCCGCATTGCTGACGGAAAAAGGTAAAGCGCATTTCCAGAAAATGGACGTGTTTAAAGGCATGTATTGGTACGCTTACGATTTCGAGTTCATGAACTGGATAGGCCTTACGGTAGATGCGGTGCGTAAGATACAGCAGGAAAATAAAGCCGGCGGAAAACCCGAATCCCTGGAAATATTCATCCGTGAGGATGTCAAGCCTAAATCTAAACGCCAGGAGCAGTCGGAAATGAAGTCGATAGAAGAGGAGGAGTTGACACGGTTCGACAAAAAACGTTCAACCGACAAGGCCAACCGCAATTCACGCAGGCAGAATGGCGGTTCCAGAGGAAGCGATTCCGGTGACCGGAAAAAAGAACAGCAGCAGGCTTCGGGGCAGGATGCGCGTAAACAGCAGCAAGGTAAAACTCCGGCTCAGAACTCGCCTCAGGGCCAGTCTCCCAAACGTCAGGACGGCAATGCTAAAAAAGACCGGGACCGTCAGGAGGAAAGACAGCGTCCGGTTCAGGATACCCAGACAGGGGCATCGGATAATGCGCGCCGTGACGGTCAGAAACGTGGTGGGCGTTCAGGCCGCAGGGGAAACAGACGTGGACAGGGACGTAATGAAAACGGCAATAACACGGCGGCGGCACAGGGCGATGAATAAATTGTACATCACATCGGTAATAACGCTTATGTGTGTGTTTACTGCGTGTTCGGACGATGCGTTTTTCCGCCGCGTTCAGCCCGTGTCCGGAGATTGTTGGTCTATGGGTGACGATATCTCGTTTTCGGTGGATATAAGCGACACTTCCGCCATGTATGACGTTTTCGTCGAGTTGCGTTCGAGCGACGCTTATCCATGGAGCAATATTTTCATTTTCGGCAGCATATCGGACAGCGTTGCCGTACTCGATGTGGATACGTTGAAGTGCATATTGTCTGATAAGTTCGGAAAACCTACCGGAAAAGGCCTGTCGAATGTGAAAGAGAACACGATAGCATGGAAACGGGGTTATAAATTCCCTCACGAAGGAGTATTTTCGTTATCGCTTTCTCATGGCATGAGGAATGTAGAACTGCCTGGAGTGAGCAGCGTAGGCGTTGTCATACGTCCGGCAGAAGGTGAAAAATAACATATAGAAGAAGAAATACTATCTACATAAGTTAACATAACGGATATGGCGGTTAAAAAGAAATCGGTGAAGAAAACCGGCCGTTTCGGCCTTTTCAGGAAAGTGTTGTGGATAACGCTCATAGGAGGGATATTGTCCGTGGGCTTTTTGTTTTTCATGATATATAAGGGGGTATTCGGCGATTTGCCTACGTTCGACGCTATCGAAAATCCGGAGTCCAGCATAGCTACCGAGATAATATCTTCGGACGGACAGGTGATAGGACGCATATGGCAGAATGAAAACCGTTCTCCGGTAAAGTACAGCGAGCTTTCCCCATATCTGGTAAACGCACTCATAGCTACCGAGGACGAGCGTTTCCGCGAACACTCCGGCATAGATGTGCGTTCTACCTCGAGGGCTGTGATATTCCTGGGTAAAAAAGGCGGGGCCAGTACCATAACCCAACAGCTGGCAAAGTTGCTTTTCACACGGGAGGCTTCGCAAAATAAAGTGGAGCGTGTGCTACAGAAATTCAAGGAATGGATAATTGCGGCCAAACTTGAGCGAAGCTATACCAAGGACGAGATAATCGCCATGTATTTCAATACCTACGATTTCCTGTTCAACGCCTACGGTATTAAGAACGCTTCTCTCACGTATTTCAACAAACAGCCTGCCGACCTTAATATAGAAGAAGCAGCGGTACTCGTCGGTATGGCAAAGAATCCGATAGTCTATAACCCGATACGCAACCCCAAAAAAGCTCTTTCGCGTCGAAACACGGTGATAGATCAGATGGAGCGCAATAAATACCTCACCGAGGCTCAGGCGGATTCGCTAAAGGCCCTGCCTCTTAAGACCGATTTCAAAATGCAGACGCATACACAGGGTATAGCCCAGTATTTCCGCGAGTATGTACGTGAGATGCTCGGTACTTATCTCAAGGATGTGCGCAAACCGGACGGTACGAAATATTCGGTGACCAACGATGGGCTGAGGATATACACCACACTCGATTCGCGTATGCAGCAATATGCCGAAGAGGCCGTTTGGGAGCATTTGTCCAATTTGCAGAAAGTGTTTGACTACGGGCAGCAGAGCAACAAGATGCGTCCGTTTTACGGTATATCGAAAGCTGAAGCGGATAGGATTATGAACAGCGCCATGCGCCGCAGCGACCGTTACCGTGCGCTGAAAGACCAGGGGATGTCCGAAGCGGAGATAATAAAGAACTTCAATACCAAAGATAAAATAGAAGTGTTCAGTTGGGATAACGGGCGTCCTTCCTCAAAAGTTATGGAAATGACGCCGATGGATTCCATACGTTATTATAAAGGATTTCTAAATACCGGCTTTCTGGCTGTCGAACCGCAGACGGGATATGTCAAAGCATGGGTGGGCGGTATCAATTACAAACAATTCCAGTATGACCATGTAGTGAAGGCCAGCCGTCAGGTAGGTTCTACTTTCAAGCCTTTCGTTTACGCTACAGCGATAGACCAGCGCAAGATGTCCCCGTGTTTCGAATACGTTGACCAGCCTGTGGTTTTTCCTGCCGACGAATGGAAAATATCCCAGGATTGGAGTCCGAGGAACTCGAACAACAAGTTCGATTACCAGCCGTACACACTTACCGCCGGTTTGGGCAAATCGATGAACTCGATAACGGCATCGATAGTGAATGACCTCGGCACAACCGAACCTATCATATCCCTGGCGCGTAAGTTGGGTATAACGTCTAAAATAGATACCGGCCCTTCAATGTGTCTCGGTACGGCCGACATATCGCTTTATGAGATGATAGGCGCTTTTGCAACGTTTGCCAATAAAGGGAATTACATAAAACCGATAATAGTAACCCGTATAGAGGATAAGAACGGAATCGTGCTTTATCAGGATGCTACGCCTTCGCGGGCCGTGATGAGCGAAGAATCTTCGTACGTAATAGTAAAACTGCTCGAAGGTGTTACCCGTTTCGGTACGGGTACTCGTCTGCGCACGACATGGAAAAACCCCAACTACATAGGTCCTGATAAGAATAAGACGATGTATGTGACTGGCTACCCCTGGGCATTTGAAAATCCGATAGCCGGAAAAACAGGTACCTCGCAAAACAATTCAGACGGCTGGTTCATCGGTATGGTTCCGAATCTGGCGGCTGGCGCATGGGTGGGCTGTGAAGACCGCGCAGCGCATTTCCGGTCGATGACATACGGACAGGGGGCTTCTTCGGCGTTGCCGATATGGGCCGTTTTCATGAAGAAATGCTATGCCGACCCTTCGCTCAATTTATCGAAGGGAAATTTTGAAAGGCCGTCGGCACCGATAACCATAGACCTTTCGTGCAATGGCATTAACGTGCCTCCGTTGCCCGACGATGTCGAAGGAGGCGATCCGGGAGATATGTCGTCGTATGAAGAAGTTAATTTTTAAACCATGAAAAAGGCCGGGGCGGTTAAGGGTTCGTTTTTCGCTACGCGACATTGTGCTGCTCAGGAGCTTGTCGACGTAGCGGCCTGCGTCTGGGAGATACCGTCCTCGATAGGGCGTTTTCTTGATGCCGGTCTATTGCCCGGAACGTTTGAAAGGATATCCGATAGTATATGGGCCGAACAGGGCGCCGTAATAGAACACGGAGCCTCGGTGGAAGGCCGGTTGGTAATAGGGCGCGGTAGCGTGGTAAAACGCAATGCCGTGCTCAGAGGCGACAATATCATAGGCAGGGATTGTCTGGTGGGTAATTTTACGGAAGTCAAAAACTGCCTGTTTTTCGACGGAGTGCAGATGCCTCATTTTTCATATGCCGGTGATTCGGTACTCGGCTATAAGGCTCATCTGGGAGCCGGGGCTAAGATATCGAATTTCAAATCCGACGGTTCTCCTGTCGATCTGTCGTTCAGTGACGGACGGCTGAAGTTCGGGGCGGAAAAATTCGGCGCGGTACTCGGCGACAGGGTGGAGGTAGGCTGTAACGCTGTGCTCAATCCAGGTACTTTGATAGGGATGGATACCGTGGTCTACCCTTTGGTGAGCGTGCGGGGCGCAGTGCCGCCGCGGGTGATAGTAAAGAACGGAGGGTTAGTGGCGGTGCGCGATACGGAACAGAGTAACGATTGAACGAAAAATAACTGAAGGAAATGACAAAGTTAAGCGTAAACATCAACAAAATAGCTACGCTGCGCAATGCTCGCGGCGGCAATGTGCCCGATGTGGTCAGGGTGGCGGTGGACTGCCAGCGTTTCGGGGCTCAGGGTATAACGGTACATCCCCGTCCAGACCAGAGACATATCACGCATAAGGATGTGTTCGACCTCAAACCGGTGATAACTACCGAATACAATATAGAAGGAAATCCTACGGAGGATTTCATAAAACTCGTTACCGCCGCATGTCCGACCCAGGTTACGCTCGTGCCGGACGCGCCGGACAATATAACGTCCGATGCAGGTTGGAACACGGTGGCAAATGCCGGTTTTCTGGCTGATGTCACGGCACGCTTCAAGGCGGCGGGCATACGTGTTTCGATATTCGTAGATCCGGTACCTGAAATGGTTGAAGGGGCTTCCCGTGCCGGGGCCGACAGGGTAGAGCTTTATACCGAACGTTTTGCCCGCCTGTACGGGCAGGGAGATAAATCGGTGATAAAACCTTATTGCGAAGCGGCCGAATGCGCCCGTAGTCTTGGATTGGGGCTCAATGCCGGCCACGACTTGTCGCTGGACAATATAGAATTCTTTATCAATAATATACCGTTTACAGACGAAGTATCAATAGGGCACGCGCTTATAAGCGAAGCGTTGTATCTGGGACTTGAAAATACGATAGGTTCGTACCTGAATAAAATAAGGAGAGCATCGCAGGGGGTGTAATGATATCCCGATATCGATTGAAAAAATGTCAGGCCCGGTTATGAATAACCGGGCCTGACATTTTTTCGTTCGTAAGACGATATGTGCGGTAGGGTTATTCTACAATTCGTATTTGAATGTGTATACGTACTCGAAATCATGGTGCGGATTTATACCGTATATCGTATTTGTGCGGCTGTCGGCAATCCACAGTCCGCACGGTTTGTCGAGGATGAGACGTTTGAGCATTTTACCGTCAGCATCGTAAACGTTTATATGTGTGCTTGTTTTTTTCGTCAGATGGAAAAGGCGTGAAGGCATTCCGTAATATTCGGCAAAGATATGTCCGTCGGCGGTAGATGTAATACGGTTGAAATATATATCCGTGTCGTCCATTTTAAATTCCGTCCGGCTCTCGTCGTTTACATAGTCGGATATCTCTTTCGGAAATCTGAGAGTTCCTACCGTATCTACAGGTGTCATGCGTCCGTTTTCGTCGATGTCGTAAAGGAACAAGGCATCCATCATTTCGAATGAGACGGCCATGCGCCAAGATGATACGGCAGCTATGTGCGGAGCGTTTATCTGCTGGGTATTTGTATTGCCGTAGCTGAAATTTTTAAAAGCCCATGGTATTTTAACAGAGTCTGTAACATCTTCCGAATGAATGTTTCTCAAATACAGATAGTTTTCCGCCGGGTTCCACGATATGTATTCGGCTGTGGAATTTCTGAAGACGGCATCTGTCTGCACTCTTTTTTTAGGAACTATACGTTCTTTTAAGGTAACGCCTTCAGGACTCAGCGAATACAGGCAGGTCGATTGCCATGTGCTTATGTAAATGTCGTCCCCTCCTGAAGGAATGAAACTTGGGTTTATGAATTCGTCAGGACCTTGGCCGACGCGCCCCCATTTGTATAGAAAGCGGAAATCGGGCAGGCTGTATACGTAGAACAAGGTGTCTTTTTCGGGCCAGTTGTGCAGTATGGCCATCCCGTTTTTTTCCATCAGTTTCCACGGGTTCAGGATTTCGTGTATTGCTATGCTGTCCGCCCTGAGCGTATCCGTCTGCACATGGTGTTCAGTTGCGGTTTTTTCCCCGGACGAGCATGCCCACGTTGTGGACAGAATTACCGGAACCGTTACTGCGATTGCGATTTTTTTTAGTGTAAGCATTGTCGTGTTTTTAACTGTTCATAGCATGTTTTAGTGTATGACGAAAAGGTTCGGGATAAAGTTACACAAATGTCGTTTTTTTTCGCAACGGAATAATATAAAATAGCATAACCGATTAAAAGAGAGAGGTAAATGGTTTGTTTTTCCAAATAAAAATACTACCTTTGCGAGCCACAATATAAGATGTTAAGACCGTCTTGTGCGTTGTATGCTAAGACGTTTATTATCATTCGGTTACATTTGGTTTTTGTCGTGAGTGGTTTTTTCTTCCGGCAGAACCTTATGCATTTTGCGCGCTTTTGCTGAGGGGTGAAAGTGTTAAAAAATAACCGGGGCATCTTAAAAAGAGGAAAAAAAATTGAACGTTAACAATAAAACAATTTTTAAGTAGCAAACAAATGCCAACTATTCAACAATTAGTAAGAAAAGGAAGAGCCACACTCGCCAAGAAGAGTAAATCGGCTGCTTTGGATTCTTGTCCCCAGCGTCGCGGCGTATGCACGCGCGTTTACACCACTACCCCTAAAAAGCCTAACTCGGCAATGCGTAAAGTTGCCCGTGTTCGTCTTACAAACGGTAATGAGGTGAACGCCTACATCGGCGGCGAAGGACACAACCTCCAAGAGCACTCGATAGTATTGGTACGTGGCGGAAGGGTTAAGGATTTGCCCGGTGTTCGTTATCATATCGTGCGCGGCGCGCTCGATACAGCCGGTGTGAACGGCCGTAAGCAGCGTCGTTCCAAGTACGGTGCAAAACGTCCGAAACCGGGACAGGCTGACGCCAAGAAAAAATAATCCTTAAAACTTCAACACATTATTAAAAAAGTAAAGAAATGAGAAAAGCAAGAGCTAAAAAAAGAGTTCTTCTTCCCGATCCTAAGTTCCAGGACGTACTTGTAACGCGTTTTGTGAACAACCTAATGTGGGATGGCAAGAAAAGCACTGCGCTTGAAGTGTTTTACGATGCTTTGGATATCGTAGGCGAAAAAACGAAGGACGGTGAAAAGACGTCCCTTGAAATATGGAAAGACGCTCTTTCCAATGTTATGCCTCACGTAGAAGTGCGCTCGCGCCGTGTGGGCGGAGCTACGTTCCAGATACCGATGCAGATCCGTCCTGACCGTAAGGTTTCGATGGCTATCAAATGGCTTATAAAGTATGCGCGTCTGCGTAATGAAAAATCGATGGCCCAGAAACTGGCCGCCGAAATAATGGCCGCTTCCAAGGAAGAAGGTGCCGCAGTCAAAAAGCGCATGGATACGCACAAGATGGCCGAGGCCAACAAGGCGTTCTCGCATTTCAGGTTTTAACCCAAGATTTTAAAGGAAAAACATGGCAAAAAGAGATTTAAAATATACGAGGAATATCGGTATCATGGCCCACATCGATGCCGGTAAGACCACAACCAGCGAGCGTATCCTTTATTACACCGGACTTACCCACAAGATAGGCGAGGTGCACGACGGAGCCGCTACGATGGACTGGATGGCGCAGGAACAGGAGCGAGGCATAACGATTACCTCTGCCGCTACTACCGTGTTCTGGAACTATCCTACCCACCAGGGCCAGAAAACCCCCGATACAAAACAGTACAAGATAAACCTGATAGACACTCCGGGGCACGTGGACTTCACTGCAGAGGTTGAGCGTTCGCTGCGAATACTCGACGGTGCCGTGGCGCTTTTCTGTGCGGTAGGCGGTGTTGAGCCCCAGTCGGAAACTGTATGGCGTCAGGCCAACAAATACAATGTTCCGCGTATAGGTTTCGTGAACAAGATGGACCGCAGCGGTGCCGACTTCTTCAATGTGGTTAAACAGGTGAAAGAGCGTTTGGGCGCACATCCTGTTCCCCTTCAGGTGCCTATAGGTTCCGAGGCCGATTTCAAAGGCGTTGTGGACCTCCTTACCATGGAAGGTATCATATGGAACGAAGAGGACAAGGGTATGACTTATCAGGTCGTTCCTATCCCTGAGGACCTCAAGGACGAATGCGACAAATGGCGCGCTCATTTGGTTGAATCTGTAGCCGAAACTTCGGAAGAGCTCATGGAGAAATTCTTCTCGGATCCGGACAGCATAACCAAGGATGAGCTTCTAACCGCTATCCGCAAAGCTACCATATCTATGGATATCATACCGATGATGTGCGGTTCGTCGTTCAAGAACAAAGGTGTTCAGAAGATGCTCGATGCCGTTATGGCATTCCTGCCTTCTCCTGTGGACGTAGAGGCCATTTCCGGTATCAACCCCAAGACGGACGAAGAAGTTGTTCGCCATCCGAGCGCAGACCAGCCTATGGCCGCACTTGCGTTCAAGATCGCTACCGACCCGTTCGTAGGCCGCCTTTGTTTCTTCCGCATGTATTCCGGTAAGCTCGAGGCTGGTTCTTATATTTACAACCCGCGTACCGATAAAAAAGAACGTATATCCCGCATATTCCAGATGCACTCGAAAGAGCAGAAGCCTATCGAGGTGATCGAGGCCGGCGACATAGGTGCCGGAGTAGGTTTCAAGGATATCCGTACCGGAGATACGCTTTGCGATGAAAAAGACCCGATAGTTCTCGAGTCCATGTCGTTCCCGGATCCTGTGATAGGTATTTCCATCGAGCCGAAGACACAGGCCGATCTGGACAAACTCGGAGTAGGTCTTGCAAAATTGGCCGAAGAAGACCCGACTTTCCGTGTACATACGGATGAAACGTCCGGTCAGACTATCATATCCGGTATGGGTGAGCTTCACCTGGATATTATCGTTGACCGTCTCAAGAGGGAGTTCAGCGTAGAAGTGAACCAGGGCCAGCCTCAGGTTGCATACAAAGAAGCTCTTACGGGTGTTGTTGAACACCGTGAGGTTTATAAAAAGCAAACGGGCGGACGCGGTAAATTCGCAGACGTTATATTCCGTATGGAGCCGAACTCCGAAGGCAAATCCGGTCTCGAATTCTACTCTGAAATCAAGGGCGGTAACATTCCTAAGGAATTCGTTCCTTCCATCGAAAAGGGATTCAAGGAAGCTATCGGCGCAGGTCCTTTGGCCGGATACGAACTTCAGGGTATGAAGATCACCGTTCTCGACGGTTCGTTCCACCCGGTTGACTCCGACCAGCTCTCGTTTGAAATGGCAGCCAAACTCGGTTACAAGGAAGCTGCTTCCAAAGCGAAGCCTATACTTCTCGAACCGATAATGAAACTCGAAGTGACCACTCCCGAAGAAAGCATGGGTGATGTCATAGGCGACCTTAACCGCCGCCGCGGTATCATCAAAGGTACGGACAACCGCGCCGGGGCTACTATCGTCAAAGCTGACGTTCCTCTGTCGGAGATGTTCGGCTACGTTACATCGCTTCGTACGCTTACTTCCGGCCGCGCGACTTCCACTATGGAATTCTCGCACTATGCCGAAGTTCCGCGTTCCATTGCCGACGAGGTGATTGCAAAGTCAAAAAAGTAAAAAGAATAGATTAAGACGAAATAAATACAATGAGTCAAAAAATTCGCATTAAACTCAAGTCTTACGACCACAATCTCGTCGACAAATCGGCTGAGAAAATAGTCAAGACGGTAAAATCTACCGGAGCGGTGGTAAACGGGCCTATACCTCTTCCCACCCAGAAAAAGATTTTTACGGTACTGCGTTCACCGCACGTGAATAAAAAATCGCGCGAGCAGTTTCAGGTAAGTTCTTTCAAACGCCTTCTCGACATCTACAGCTCTTCGTCCAAGACGATAGACGCTTTGATGAAACTCGAACTTCCCAGCGGCGTTGAGGTTGAAATCAAAGTATAGTATAGAGGATATCTTCCCCGCGAGTGGTTTTTTCCGCACGCGGGGAAGCAATTTCCGTATTTGTTAATAATTGTCCAATAATTAAAACCACAAAATGTCTGGATTAATTGGTAAAAAAATTGGTATGACCAGCATTTTCGATGAAGGCGGGAAAAACATTCCCTGCACTGTAATCGAATGCGGTCCGTGTGTAGTAACACAGGTCAGAACCACACAAGTCGACGGGTATGATGCCCTTCAGCTTGGTTTCGATGACAAAAAAGAGAAGAACGTAACCAAGGCACTCAGTGGACACTTCAAGAAGGCGGGTACAGCCCCCAAGCACAAAGTGGTCGAATTCAAAGGTTTTGAAGGAGAACACAAATTAGGCGATGTGCTTACGGCGGACGTATTTGTCGAAGGAGAGTTCGTTGACGTGGTGGGGACTTCCAAAGGTAGGGGTCACCAGGGTGTAGTTAAGCGTCATGGATTTGGTGGTGTAGGACAGTCGACTCACGGTCAGCACAACCGTCTCCGCGCTCCGGGTTCTATCGGAGCATGTTCCTATCCTGCAAAAGTATTCAAGGGAATGCGCATGGCAGGACAGATGGGTAGCGAGAGGGTTAAGGTAAAAAACCTCCGTGTGCTCAAAGTAGAGGCAGATAAGAATCTGCTGGTAGTAAAAGGATGCGTTCCGGGCGCAAAGAACTCATATTTAATTATTGAAAAGTAATGGAAGTAGCAGTATTAGACATACAAGGAAAGCCGACCGGACGCACAATAGCACTCGATGAATCGGTTTTCGGGGTTGAGCCCAACGAACACGCCGTATGGCTCGACGTCAAGCAGTACCTTGCCAATAAACGTCAGGGTACACATGCGTCCAAGCACAGAGGCCTGGTATCGGGCAGCACGCGCAAGCTCAAGAAACAGAAAGGCACAGGCGGTGCACGTGCCGGCAGCATAAAGAGCCCGGTATTCCGCGGCGGCGGACGCGTCTTCGGACCGGAACCGCGCGACTACTCTTTCAAGCTGAATAAAAAGCTCAAGAGACTGGCTCGCAAGAGCGCCCTTTCTCAGAAGGTTTCTGAACAAAATCTCATTGTTGTTGAGGATTTTACATTAAATGCTCCTAAAACAAAAGATTTTGTTAACATAATTGCCGCTTTAGGTTTAAATTCTAAAAAATCGTTGTTTGTTACGGCCGCCGGGGATAAAAACGTATATTTGTCCTCACGAAATTTACAGTACGCTTCGGTTGTGCCATGCACAGAATTAAACACTTACGAAATCATCAACAACAAGGCTCTGGTGGTTTGCGAAGGTGCATTGGAGCAAATACAAAACAACTTAAGCAACTAACGCAAGATGGATATATTAGTAAGACCACTCATTACCGAGAAAATGACCGCTATTACCGATAAGAGCGGCCGTTACGGTTTTGTCGTAAAGCCTGATGCAAACAAGGCTCAGATAAAAGAAGCCGTTCAGAAGGCTTACGGCGTTACTGTTAAGAGCGTACACACCATTCGTTATGCCGGAAAAGCGCGCAGCCGTTATACAAAGGCAGGCGTGATAGCAGGACGCACGAATGCGTATAAGAAAGCAATCGTAGAGATTGCCGAAGGACAAACAATCGACTTTTATCACAATATCTAATCAGAAGATATGTCAGTTAGAAAATTAAAACCAACGACTCCGGGCCAGCGTCACAAGATTGTGAACGGCAACGATATGGTTACCGTAAGCAACCAGCCCGAAAAGAGTCTTTTGGCCGGTAAGAAAAAGACCGGAGGCCGCAACAACACCGGTAAGATGACCATGCGTCAGATAGGTGGCGGTCACAAACAGCGTTACAGGGTGATAGATTTCAAACGCGATAAGTTCGGAATCCCCGCTACAGTAAAGACCATAGAGTACGACCCTAACCGCTCGGCTTTCATTGCGCTTCTGGCGTATGCCGACGGAGAAAAGAGGTATATAGTCGCTCCGGCCGGACTTCAGGCTGGACAGACAGTTGTTTCCGGCCAGGGCGCGGCTCCTGAAGTCGGAAATGCACTTTACCTGAGCGAAGTTCCTCTGGGAACTGTTATCAGCTGCATCGAGCTACGTCCTGGACAGGGCGCCGTTATAGCTCGTTCGGCAGGTACGTTTGCCCAGTTGGCTGCCCGCGAAGGCAAGTACGCAACTATCAAGCTTCCTTCGGGAGAAACACGTATGATACTGACCACGTGCATGGCTACCGTGGGTGTTGTATCTAACTCGGACCATCAGTTGGAAAAATCCGGAAAAGCCGGACGTTCCCGTTGGCTGGGCCGTCGTCCCCGTGTACGTGCCGTTGTGATGAACCCTGTCGATCACCCAATGGGTGGTGGTGAAGGACGTGCATCCGGCGGACATCCGCGTACACGTAAAGGTACGCCTGCTAAGGGTTACAAGACACGTTCCCTTACAAAGGCAAGTAATAAGTACATTGTAGAACGAAGAAAGAAATAGTCTATGGCACGTTCATTAAAAAAAGGACCGTATATCCACTACAAGCTGGAGAAAAAAGTGCTCGCCAATGTCGAGGCCAACAAGAAGACCGTCATCAAGACATGGTCGCGCGCATCTATGATTTCTCCTGATTTCGTAGGTCAGACAATTGCGGTACACAACGGTAAGACTTTTATCCCGGTGTACGTAACTGAGAATATGGTAGGCCATAAGCTCGGCGAGTTTTCGCTCACGCGCAACTTCCGCGGCCACGCCGGAGCAAAAGATAAAGGTAAACGTTAATCAGTAGGTTAAAAAATGGGAATTCGAAAGAAACAGAGAGCTGAAGCTTTCAAAGCAGCCAAGAAGCAAGTTGCCTACGCGAAACTGAACAACTGCCCGACCTCTCCTCGTAAGATGAGGCTCGTGGCCGACCTGGTACGCGGCGTCGAAGTGAACAAAGCGCTCCAGATACTCAAGTTCAACACCAAGCACGCTTCCATCAACCTGGAAAAACTCGTGCTTTCAGCCGTTGCCAACTGGCAGGCAAAGAACGAAGGCGTAAGCATAGAAGACGCGAAGCTTTATATCAAGGAAATAAGCGTTGACAGCGGTTCGATGCTCAAAAGGCTCCGTCCGGCTCCTCAGGGACGCGGACACCGCATCCGTAAACGTTCAAACCACGTAACAGTAGTGCTGGGAAGCACCGTTAATCAACCAACAGAAACTAAATAAGCAAAATGGGACAGAAAACAAATCCGATAGGCAACCGTTTAGGTATAATCAGAGGTTGGGAGTCAAACTGGTACGGCGGTAACGATTATGGTGACAAGATCGCCGAGGACAGCAAGATACGCAAGTATCTGATGGCCCGTCTGGCTAAGGCCAGCGTATCGCGCATCATAATAGAACGCACGCTTAAACTGGTCACAGTAACCGTTATGACTGCCCGTCCGGGTATCATAATAGGCAAAGGTGGTGCCGAAGTCGATAAGATCAAGGAAGAACTCAAGAAACTCACCGGCAAAGAAGTTCAGATAAACATCTTTGAAATAAAGAAGCCGGAACTCGACGCAAACCTCGTGGCTAACAGCATAGCACGCCAGATAGAGAGCCGTATCTCTTATCGCCGCGCTATAAAGATGGCCATCGCATCCACAATGCGTATGAACGCCGAGGGTATCAAAGTTATGGTATCGGGCCGTCTGAACGGTGCCGAGATCGCGCGCAGTGAAACCGTGAAGGAAGGACGTATTCCTCTTTCCACTTTCCGTGCCGATATCGATTACGCTCTGGCCGAAGCGCATACTACTTACGGACGCATAGGTCTTAAGGTGTGGATAATGAGGGGCGAGCTGTACGGAAAACGCGACCTTTCCCCGAATTTCTCCTCGCAGGGAGCATCCGGAGCAGGTTCAGGTGACCGTCGCCAGCGCGGTGAAGGCCGTGGCGACCGTCGTGACCGCGGAGATCGCGGCGACCGCAGGGGTGGTGCCGACCGTAACAGAAGAGCAAAAAAATAATATTAAGGGCAAAATAAAGTAAAGATGTTACAGCCTAAAAGAACAAAGTTTCGTAAAGTACAGAAGGGCCGCATGCATGGACTCTCCCATAGGGGGCATACTCTTGCATTCGGTACTTTCGGATTGAAGACACTTGAAGAAAAGTGGATTACGGCGCGCCAGATAGAAGCCGCCCGTATCGCCGCTACACGTTATATGAAGCGTGAAGGACAACTGTGGATCCGCATATTCCCCGATAAGCCCATAACCCAGAAGCCTGCCGAAGTCCGTCAGGGTAAAGGTAAGGGTAACGTGGAATACTGGGCAGCCGTAGTTCTTCCAGGCCGCATAATGTTTGAAGTAGGTGGGGTACCTTTCGATATCGCCAAAGAAGCTCTGCGCCTTGCCGCACAGAAACTTCCGATAAAGACGAAATTCGTTGTGGCCCGCGATTTTGTTGAAGCTTAATTTAATTACAAAATGAAACAATCGGTAATAAAAGAGCTGTCAACGGCTGAACTGAAGGAAAAACTCGCCGAGACGAAGGCAAAGCTCACGGAGCAGCGCCTCTCCCACGCGGTGACTCCGTTGGAAAACCCCATGGAAATACGTAAAACACGTAAAACGGTAGCTCGTCTTGCAACTGAGCTTACTAAAAGAGAACTTCAAAAGTAGTAATCAGCTGAAGATGGAAACAAGAAATTTAAGAAAAGAGCGTATAGGTGTGGTTACTTCGAACAAGATGGAGAAATCTATCGTTGTTTCCGAAGTAAAACGAATGAAACACCCGATGTATGGTAAGTTCGTCATCAAGACGAAGAAATACTATGCGCACGATGAAAATAACGATTGTAATATCGGCGATACGGTACGCATCATGGAGACGCGCCCATTGTCGAAGAACAAGCGTTGGAGATTAGTCGAAATTATAGAAAGAGCTAAATAATTATGTTACAACAAGAGTCAAGATTAAAAGTGGCCGACAATACGGGTGCCCGCGAGGTTCTCGTAATACGCGTGCTTGGCGGTACAAACAGACGTTATGCCTCTATCGGTGACACCATCGTAGTGAGCATAAAGGATGCTACCCCGACAGGAAGCGTTAAGAAAGGCCAGGTATCTAAGGCAGTTGTAGTCAGAACGAAGAAGGAAGTACGTCGCCCTGACGGCTCCTACATCCGTTTCGATGACAATGCCTGCGTTCTTCTGAACGCAGCCGGGGAGATGCGCGGAACACGCGTATTCGGACCCGTGGCACGCGAATTGCGTGATAAACAGTTTATGAAGATTGTATCACTTGCACCGGAAGTGCTTTAATCATTGGAAAGAATCATGACAAAACTGAAAATCAAAAAAGGAGACAAAGTTGTCGTTATTTCCGGTGGATCTAAAGGAAAAGAAGGAGAAGTCCTTCAGGTTTTCCCGGACAAGAACAAGGCAATCGTAGAAGGTGTTAACGTTGTGTCTAAGCACAAAAAACCCAGCGCCAAAAATCCTCAGGGCGGTATCGTGAAGAGCGAAGCCCCTGTTCACATTTCCAACCTGTCGCTCATCGATCCCAAATCGGGCAAAGCTACGCGTGTAGGTTATAAAATGGAAGGCGATAAGAAGGTCAGGGTTTCTAAAAAATCAGGGGAGGTAATATAATGACATATCAACCAAGACTTAAAGGGCTTTACAAGGAAAAAGTAGTTCCCGCCCTTATGGCCGAATTCGGATACAAAAACCAGATGATGGTTCCAAAGCTCGAAAAGATAGTTATATCCAAGGGCGTAGGTTCCGCTGTAGCCGACAAGAAGCAGATAGAGTATGCCATCGATGAAACCACCCGTATAGCAGGTCAGAAAGCTATCCAGTGCATGTCTAAAAAGGACGTGGCTTCTTTCAAGCTCCGCAAAGGCATGCCGATAGGTGTGAAGGTAACGCTTCGTGCAGACAAGATGTACGAGTTCCTCGACCGCCTGGTAAGCGCTTCTCTGCCTCGTATCCGCGACTTCAACGGGATCAACCCTAACGGTTTCGACGGACGCGGTAACTACAACATGGGTGTTACCGAGCAGATAATTTTCCCCGAGATCAACATCGACCAGATAAACAAGATATCGGGTATGGACATCACCTTTGTTACATCGGCCAAGACCGATAAAGAAGCGAAGGCGTTACTCACAGCATTCGGTTTACCCTTTAAAAAGAAATAAGCACAATGGCTAAAGAATCAATGAAAGCGCGTGAGCGCAAACGTGAAGCATTAGTTGCCAAGTATGCTGCAAAACGTGCGGCCCTTAAGGCTGCCGGCGATTACGAAGGCCTGCAGAAGCTCCCAAAGAACGCTTCTCCGGTACGCCTGCACAACCGTTGCAAGCTCACAGGCCGTCCGCGCGGATACGTCCGCCATTTCGGAATATCCCGTGTAACTCTTCGCGAGATGGCCAACCAGGGGCTTATTCCGGGAGTTAAGAAAGCAAGCTGGTAATAATCACACAACAAAAAAGGATTTAAAGAAGTTATGATAACAGATCCAATAGCAGACTACCTGACAAGGCTACGCAATGCCATAAAAGCAGGCAAGAGGGTCGTTGAGATACCGGCGTCCAATATCAAAAAAGAGATAACAAAGATACTCTTCGAACAGGGATACATTCTCAATTACAAATTTGAGGGTGAAGTTCCTTCGGCTACTATAAAGATAGCCCTGAAATACGACAAGCTGACCAAGCAGCCGGCGATAACCAAAATAGGAAGGATATCCTCTCCCGGTTTGCGCCAGTATGCAGGCGCCGATGATCTGCCCAGAGTACTCAACGGACTGGGCATAGCTATCGTTTCCACCTCCAAAGGCCTTATGACCAACAAAAAGGCAAAGGCTGAGAACATAGGCGGAGAGGTATTATGTTACGTTTACTAATAAACAAACGAAAAGCAGAAAATGTCAAGAATAGGTAAACACCCCGTAAGCATTCCCGCAGGAGTTACCGTTACCATCGCGCCCGATAGCGTTACGGTAAAAGGCCCCAAAGGAGAGCTTACGCAGCACATTAAAGAAGTGACTGTCAAGCAGGAAGGCGACCAGGTTATCGTTCAGCGTCCTGAGCACGACGACAAGCTCGCTCACAGTCTCTACGGCACCTACCGCGCCATCATAGCCAATATGGTAAAAGGCGTTTCGGAAGGTTTCACCAAAGAACTCGAACTTGTCGGAGTAGGTTACAGGGCGGCCAACCAGGGCCAGAAGCTCGATCTTTCCCTCGGGTTCTCTCACAACATCATTTTAGAACTGCCTGCAGAGATAAAAGTGGAAACCGTATCGGAAAAAGGTAAAAATCCAATCGTAAAGCTCACTTCGCATGATAAGGAGCTCCTCGGCCGGGTATGTGCCAAAATCCGTTCATTCCGCAAGCCTGAACCTTACAAAGGAAAGGGTATCAAGTTCGTAGGTGAAAACATTAGAAGAAAAGCCGGTAAGTCGGCATAATAATTGTTACTATGGCATTAAGTAAACAAGAAAGAAGACAAAGAATACGTTACAGAATCCGCCGCATTGTAAGCGGTACTGCTGTACGTCCTCGTCTGTCCGTGTTCAGGAGCAACAAGGAGATTTACGCCCAGCTCATAGACGATGTCAACGGGGTAACCCTCGCTGCTGCGTCTTCCAGGGAAAAGGATTTCGACGGCGTCGGAGCAAAAGCGGACAAAGCAAAGAAAGTAGGTCAGAAATTAGCTGAAAAAGCTCTTGCCCTTGGTATCGAAACCTGCACGTTCGACCGCGCCGGTTACCTGTACCACGGACGTGTCAAAGCACTCGCCGACGGAGCCAGAGAAGGAGGTTTAAAATTCTAATAAATTATGTCGGAAGAATATAATAAATCAATAGAAAGGGTTAAGCCCAGCGGGCTGGAACTCATAGACCGCCTGGTAGGCGTGAACCGCGTGACGAAAGTTACAAAAGGCGGACGCGCATTCGGATTTTCCGCCATTGTAGTGGTGGGAGACGAAAAAGGTGTGGTAGGACATGGCCTTGGTAAATCTAAGGAAGTATCCGAAGCTATCGTCAAAGCTATCGAAGACGCTAAGAAAAATCTTATCCGCGTTCCTCTGGTGGGTTCGACGGTGCCTCACGCTGCGGAAGGTAAGTTCAGCGGCGCCAGCGTTTTTATCCGTCCTGCATCGCACGGTACGGGTGTGATAGCCGGCGGTTCGGTACGTGCCGTTCTGGAAACGGTAGGTATCAAGGATGTGCTTTCCAAATCGAAAGGCTCTTCCAACCCCCACAACGTTGTAAAGGCTACTTTCAACGCTCTGGCCCAGATGCGTAGCGCCGAACAGATTGCGGCATTGCGCGGTATATCGGTTTCTAAAGTATTCAAGGGTTAACATTAAAGAAAATGGCACAGATAAAAATAACTCAGGTACGCAGCCGTATAGGCCATCCGAAGGACCAGAAACTCACGCTCGATGCTCTTGGGCTGAAAAAAATGAACGCTTCTGTGGTAAAGGAAGCCAATGACGCCCTTCTGGGTATGGTCGAAAAGGTGAAACACCTGGTAAAAGTAGAAGAAGTAAAATAATAACCAAGGATTTTCAAGGTGTAGGGTATCCGTTTCAAGGGGGCGGATACTCGTTTCAGGGAAACCGACTCCTAAAAAGCCTTTAATTAAACAAAGGAAACATGAATTTACACAGTTTGAAACCCGCAGAGGGTGCTGTAAAGACAAGAAAGAGAATCGGCCGCGGCCAGGGTTCGGGTAAAGGCGGAACGTCTACCCGCGGACACAAGGGCCAGATGTCACGCTCCGGTTCCAAACACAAAATCGGATTCGAAGGCGGACAGATGCCTCTCCAGCGTCGTTTGCCGAAATTCGGTTTTAAAAACATCAACCGCGTAGAGTACAAAGCCGTAAACCTTTCGACACTTCAGGGGCTTGTAGATGCCGGAAAGATAACAGATGGCGTAGTTACCGTCGAAATTCTTATCCAGAATGGCCTTGTAGGCAAGAATGACCTTGTGAAAGTTCTCGGACAGGGCGAAATCACCGCTCCCCTGAACGTTACTGTTCACAAATTTTCAAAAAGTGCGGCCGAAGCCATCGTCAATGCCAAGGGCCAGGCTAACACCATCTAAAACTAGTACAGATGAAAAACTTTTTTGAAACTCTGAGCAATATCTGGAAAATAAAGGAACTGAGGGACAGGATTCTGCTCACTCTGGCTCTTTTAGCCGTTTATCGTCTCGGTTCGTTCATACCCCTTCCCGGAGTGGATGAGATGAAACTCATCGGTCTGAACGAAGCTGCGTCGAACAACGGACTGCTCGGACTGCTCAACTCCTTTACCGGCGGTGCTTTCGCTCATGCAGCCATTCTCGGTCTGGGAGTTATGCCGTATATTTCCGCATCCATCGTGGTGCAGTTAATGGCATTTGCGGTTCCTGCGCTCCAGAAATTGCAGAAGGACGGAGAAAGCGGCCGTAAACAACTTACGCAGATTACGCGTTGGCTTACCATAGCCATAGCGGCCGTACAGGGCTTCTCGTACATAGTGGCTATCGATTCCCAGTATCATATAGTCGCACAGGGTATCAGTATGCCTGCGTTCTATGTTTGCTCGGTCGTACTTCTGGTTACCGGTACCATGTTCACGATGTGGCTCGGAGAGCGTATCACTGAAAAAGGTGTCGGCCAGGGCGTATCGCTTATCATCACAGTAGGTATCATAGCGCGTCTGCCGCTTTCGCTCGGACAGGAATTTTCCAATAAATTCATGGGCGGAGGTGCAGGAGGAATGATAATGCTCCTGTTTGAAATAGTGATATGGCTGGCTGTGATAATGTTCACTCTGTTCCTGGTAAGGGGTGTCCGCAAGATACCCGTACAGTACGCCAAGGCAGTCGCATCGGCGGGCCAGGGCGGTCGCCAGATTGGTGTGGGCAAACGTCAGTACATACCGATGAAGGTGTACACTGCAAACGTGATGCCTATAATCTTCGCCCAGGCAGTGATGTTCCTTCCCGGCCTTATAGGCGGGATGTTCAGCGAATCTGTAAAGATGGCGTTCAACGATATGTTCGGCCTGTGGTACAACATAGTATTGGCTGCGCTGATTATCGCTTTCACTTACCTTTATACGGCTATTGCGGTTAAGACCAACGACATGGCTGACGACCTTAAGCGCAACGGCGGTTTCATTCCCGGAGTAAAACCCGGAGCTCCTACGGCAAACCTGCTCGACAGGATACTTTCGCTGTTGACGCTTCCCGGCGCACTGGCGCTGGCGTTCATCGCGATACTTCCTACGTTCGCAAAACTTGCCGGCGTAGAACCGAGTTTCGCGATGTTCTTCGGAGGCACCTCGCTGCTGATTATGGTCGGTGTGGTGATAGACACCATACAGCAGGTTAATTCTTATCTTCTCAACCGTCATTACGACGGGCTGATGAAGACCGGTAAAATCAAGAAGTAAAGAGAACAATGGCAAAACAAGCAGCAATAGAGGTAGAAGGTACCATCGTAGAAGCCTTGTCCAATGCTATGTTCAGGGTGGAATTGGACAACGGCCACGTGGTGATAGCCCATATTTCCGGAAAGATGCGTATGCACTATATAAAACTTCTTCCGGGTGACAGGGTGAAACTAGAAATGTCGCCGTACGACCTTTCCAAAGCCCGTATTACTTACAGATTTTAAAAACGAAGCAAATTAACGGATTTTTCGCCTCCGGGCGGTAAATAAAAAAATATACCAGAGAAATGAAGGTAAGATCGTCACTGAAAAAACGAAGCGCCGAATGCAAGATCGTTCGCAGAAAAGGCCGCTTATACATCATCAACAAAAAGAACCCTAAGCTCAAACAAAGACAGGGATAACTAATTAAATAAAGATTACAGAAGTCTTATGGCAAGAATTGCAGGGGTAGACTTACCAAAGAATAAAAGGGGAGTTATCGGACTCACATATATATTCGGAATAGGTAAGAGCCGGGCTCAGAAGATACTGGCCCAGGCAGGAATCAACGAAGACAAGAAAGTCAACGAATGGAACGACGATGAGCTTGCGCTTATCCGTAAAGCTATCTCCGACAACTACAAGGTCGAAGGAGAACTGCGTTCCGAAGTCCAGATGAGCATCAAGCGTCTTATGGACATAGGTTGCTATCGTGGCATACGTCACCGTATCGGCCTTCCACTGCGCGGTCAGCATACCAAAAACAACTCCCGTACGCGCAAGGGTAAACGTAAAACAGTAGCAAACAAAAAGAAAGCCACTAAATAATAAATAGATATGGCCAAAACAGCAAAAGTAAGCAGCAAGAAACGTAAAGTTGTTGTCGAGCCGGTTGGGGAAGCACACGTATGCGCTTCGTTCAACAACCTGATAGTGACACTTACGAACAAGGCCGGTCAGGTTATCTCCTGGTCGTCGGCCGGTAAGATGGGCTTTAAAGGATCGAAGAAAAACACTCCCTACGCAGCGCAGACGGCGGCGGAAGACGCTTCGAAAGTAGCTCTGGAAGCAGGACTCAAGAAAGTTAAGGTATATGTAAAAGGACCGGGCAACGGCCGTGAATCGGCTATCCGCACCATACATACTTCGGGAATAGAAGTAACGGAGATAATAGACGTTACCCCGCTTCCCCACAACGGATGCCGTCCTCCCAAACGTAGAAGAGTTTAACTAAAGAGTAATAATACCTAAAGGTAAAAAATAAAATGGCAAGATATATAGGTCCAAAAACTAAGGTTGCACGCAAGTTCGGCGAAGCCATCTTCGGAGAAGACAGTTACTTTGAAAAAAGGAACTATCCTCCCGGACAGCATGGTATGGCCCGTCGCCGCGCAAAACGCTCCGAATATGCCACCCAGCTTCAGGAAAAACAGAAAGCCAAATACACTTACGGCATACTCGAAAGGCAGTTCCACAATATGTTCGAGCGTGCGCAGCGTTCAAAAGGCATCACCGGTGAGGTGTTGCTCCAGCTCTGCGAATCGCGTCTTGACAACGTTGTGTTCCGCCTTGGGATAGCTCCCACGCGCGCCGCTGCTCGTCAGTTGGTCAACCACAAGCACATTACAGTGAACGGAAATGTCGTAAATATTCCTTCGTACACGCTGAAGGCTGGCGACAAGGTTGCCGTACGCGAAAAATCAAAATCACTCGAAGCGATAGCTTCGGCCCTTGCCACACGCAAGTCCTACGATTGGCTCGTATGGAACGATGCTGTTAAGGAAGGTACTTTCGTAACTGTTCCGGAACGTGTTCAGATACCTGAAAACATCAAGGAACAGCTTATCGTCGAGTTGTACTCCAAGTAATTTTGATTTATTTTAAAGAAAAAAAATTCCTATGGCAATTCTAAATTTTCAGAAACCCGATAAGGTGGTTATGATACACTCCCAGGACAACGAAGGACGGTTCGAATTCCGTCCTTTGGAGCAGGGATACGGGCTCACCGTCGGCAATGCCTTAAGGAGGGTACTTCTGTCCTCTCTTGAAGGCTTTGCCATCACCAGCATCCGTATCGAAGGAGTGGAGCATGAGTTTGCCACCATACCGGGGATAGTCGAAGACGTTACCGAAATCATACTCAACCTCAAGCAAGTGCGTTTCCGCCGTCAGGTTGAGGACATAGAAAACGAAAACGTTAGCGTCTCCATAACCGGACAGGACCGTATAACTGCCGGGGATTTCCAGCGCTTTATTTCCGGTTTCCAGATACTCAATCCGGATCTTGTAATCTGCACGACCGAACCGTCAGTGCGTTTCAATATGGATTTTTCCATAGAGAAAGGCCGTGGTTTCGTTCCGGCGGAAGAGAATAAAAAGCAGAATGCTCCGTTGAACACGATAGCCATAGACTCCATATACACGCCGATAAAGAACGTGAAATATGCTGTCGAAGACTACCGCGTGGAGCAGAAAACGGACTACGAAAAGCTCGTTCTGGAGATAAAGACAGACGGTTCAATTTCTCCAAAGGACGCTCTTACCGAGGCCAGCAAGATACTGATACACCACTTCATGCTTTTCTCCGACGAGCGCATAACACTCGAGGCCGAAGAAATTGCCAAAGCGGAAAATTACGACGAAGAGTCCCTCCACATGCGCCAGTTGTTAAAGACCAAGCTCGTGGATCTGGATCTGTCCGTGCGCGCGCTGAACTGCCTTAAGGCTGCGGAAGTGGAAACGCTCGGAGAACTTGTTGCCTACAATAAGTCCGACCTTATGAAGTTCAGGAATTTCGGTAAGAAATCGCTCACCGAGCTCGAAGAACTCGTTGCCAACAAGGGCCTGCAGTTCGGTATGGACCTGGCAAAATATAAACTAGACAAAGAATAACAGAGTAAAACCCGCAACCGCTCAAAAACGGTTGACCATTTACCAGTATAAATGAGACACGGAAAAAAATTCAATCACCTAGGCCGCACTTCGGCTCACCGCAAGGCAATGCTGTCGAATATGGCCTGCTCGCTTATCGAGCACAAGAGGATAAACACCACGCTTGCAAAAGCACGTGAGTTGCGCAAGTATGTGGAACCTCTTATTTCCAAGAGCAAAAAGGACGACACGCATTCGCGCCGTATGGTATTCACCTATCTTAACAGCAAAGAAGCTGTAAAGGAACTATTCGGAGAGATTGCAGCGAAAGTAGCCAACCGTCCGGGAGGATACACGCGTATAATAAAACTCGGTAATCGTTTGGGCGACGCCGCAGAGATGTGCATGATAGAACTGGTGGACTTTAACACCATATATTCTGCCAACACCAAGGCCGAAGCTGCCGCCAAGAAGCCGCGTACGCGTCGTTCAGGTAGCAAGAAGAAAGCCGAGGAAGCAGCCGCAGCTCCCGTAGCCGAGGATGCTAAAGTTCCTGAGGCCGAAGCACAGGCTCCTGAAGAAAAGCCAGCCGAGTAATCTTGAAAAAGAGAGTTCCGCTGCCGGGAAAAACGAAAAAACATCGTTTTTGATTATATCGGAAACGGATAAGCGTCCTATTCGCTTATCCGTTTTTTTATGTTTTACGGCTTTTAAAAAATGCGTGCAAATGTTGTACTTTAAACGTACCTTTGCACATTGAGTAAAAAACAGGATAAGATGAAATTTCAGGATAAAAAAGACGCTGTGCTTTTACTGGAGGACGGCACTATGTTTTGGGGAAAATCCGTAGGTGTGGACGGTACTGCATCCGGTGAATTGTGCTTTAACACCGGTATGACCGGATATCAGGAAATATTTACCGACCCTTCGTACTACGGTCAGATAATGGTCACCACGAATGCCCACATAGGTAACTACGGAGTAAACAGCGACGAGGTAGAATCCGAAGGCATGAAAATTGCCGGACTGGTGTGCCGCAATTTTAATTATACCCCGTCCCGTGTAGATTCGGACGGTACGCTTGAGGAATACTTCAAAAAGCAGGATAAAGTAGCTATAAGCGATGTGGACACGCGCGCGGTAGTGTCGTATATACGTGATAAGGGTGCGATGAATGCTGTTATTTCCACCAAAGTGGACGATATACCTGCCCTTAAAAATATACTTGCTTCAACTCCGGATATGAAAGGACTGGAACTGGCCTCTAAGGTATCGACCAAAGAACCTTACTTTTTCGGGCAGCCGGATGCTCCGGTAAAAATAGCGGCTGTGGATTTGGGTATAAAGAAAAATATACTGCGTAATCTGGCTTCGCGCGGATGCTATATAAAAGTGTTTCCGTACGATGTGACATTGGAGCAGATGAAAGAGTGGAATCCCGACGGTTATTTCCTTTCCAACGGCCCCGGAGATCCTGAACCTTTGACCGGCGTACAGGAACTTGCACGCCAGATAATAGAGGAAGACCTGCCGCTTTTCGGCATATGCCTTGGACATCAGATAATAGCTCTTTCGCAGGGCATAAACACTTATAAGATGCACAACGGGCATCGTGGGATAAACCATCCGGTTATGAATCTGGAAACGGGCCGCGGGGAAATAACTTCGCAAAATCACGGGTTCGTTGTCAATCGCGAAATGGCTGAGGCTTCGGATAAGATAAGGATAACGCACGAACATCTGAACGACCACACTGTAGCCGGGATAAGGATAAACGGTAAGAAATGCTTTTCCGTACAGTATCATCCGGAGGCAGGCCCCGGCCCGCATGATGCTTCGTATCTGTTTGACAAATTTATCGAAATGGTAAAACAGGACAAAAAGTAATAGTTTCCTGCTTTCAGAGTCAGATAAGGACGGACTGTGCGGCTGTATTGCGGTATAGTCCGTTTTTTTATAACCTCAAAACATATATTGCTATGAAAAAATTACTATTCTTATGCGGCTGCGCGATGGTTTTCGGGTGCGGGCAGTCATCGGACTCTTCTCCTGAGGCATTATCCGGACATTCTGCTGCGGATGATACGGTAACGGTCTGCCGGCCGTTAGCCCCTATCGAAACGGGAGAAGTATTCCTGAAAGGAAAAGACCCGTTCGGCGGTATCCGGGATCTGACAGGTGAAAACAAGACGGCAGATACGGTTATTTTTAAAATATCCGGCACTCAGGCTTTGGTAAAAGACGGTGTTTTGGCGATGAAAAACCGCCACGGCAGAAATTCCATTATGCTGTTCGGACTTCCCGAATTGAAGTTTATAACTTCTACGGGACCTATCGGAGATGGTCCGGATGAATTTAAGTATCCTGCGCTCGTGCCTGCTCAGTCCGACACATCGCTTTTGTGCTATGTTTATGATGCTGTCGGGGAAACGTTCTATACTTTGTCTAATGATGGGGTTCTCGAAAGTTATCCTTTCAATTTTGGGGAGTCGTCCGTAAAATATGCCTCCCGTTCGGTGGCTAATGTTGCTCCTGGAGATTTCATATATGCTCAAAATACGTCCGAAGGCCGTTCTGTGTTCCGCGCTACTGTATCTGGCGACAGCGTTGCGGTGAGGAAGGTATTCGATCTGG
This sequence comes from Flavobacteriales bacterium, assembly GCA_003150615.1. GTDB lineage: Bacteria > Bacteroidota > Bacteroidia > Flavobacteriales > UBA1820 > Merdimorpha. The sequence goes on from QALN01000011.1 coordinate 62,045, forward strand.
CATTGAGTCCGGGGCAGAAATCATGGGCCGCATATATAGGCGATTTTGCGGTTAATCCGGCTAAGGACAGGATGGTGTATGCCTATAAGTATTTTAAAGTCATAAAGTTCATGGATATGAACGGCAAGTCCGTCCGCACGCTTAATTTTGAAAAAGAGAAATTCGATCAGACTTCTATTTACAAGTTAAACGGTTTGGATGCCAACGTTACTCATTACTGGGGCGTTTCTCCAACGGATGATTACGTGTACTTCCTCTATAGCGGGCGAACTCCGGCCGATGTTGTGAGGGAACAAAACCAGGGCGAATATTATATTTACGTGGAAAAATACGACTGGAACGGAAACCCCGTGGCTTGCTACAAACTCGACCGCTGGGGGTATTTCACTGTGGACGGGAACAACGGCAAGTTGTATCTGATGTCCACCAATGACGACAATCCTTTTTTCGTTTATGATATCAATTGATTTATATGAATACAAAAGCTGTTATTTTTGATATGGACGGAGTACTGATAGACTCCGAACCTTCCTGGGGGCAGGCTATGCTTGAGGTAATGCGTGAGGTAGGAATACCGTATACTGTTGACGATGTAGCGAGGTATCAGGGCGTAAGGGTAGGAGATATCGTCCGCGCCGTATGGGATGCCAATCCTGTTCCGGAGTCCAAAGAAGGAATTGAAAAGATGATATGCCGCCGTGTGAGCGAACTGGTACTGGATCATGGGCGTGTTATGGATGGTATATCCGGTGTACTGGATTTTGTCCGCAGGGAAAAATTGCCGTTGGGTCTTGCAACGTCGACTCCTCGTCAGGTGGCGGTGAATTTTATAAAACGGATAGGCATAGGCGGTTCGATAGATGTCATGTGTACCGGCGATGAGGTGACTTACGGCAAACCGCACCCGGAAATTTATCTTCTGTGTGCCTCCAGGCTCGGTGTGTTGCCATGGGAGTGCCTTGTATTCGAGGATTCGGTAAATGGGGTACTGGCGGCCAAAGCGGCGCGTTGCCGTTGTATTGCCGTGCCTGGCGAAGGATTGTTCGATGACAGGCGTTACGGCATTGCTGACGTGAAAATACGCTCTCTTTTGGATTTTTCGCCGGATATGGCGTAGGGCAGGCATAAAAAAGCGGAGGCTTTTGGCCTCCGCTTTTTTTAATTCAGTTTTTTAAGTTATATTTTTTCAATGCTCCCTGCCGGAACCCAGCCTATTTTGCCGTCGGCAAGGCGTATTTTGTGCCACGTATTCAGGCTTTCTTCTATTTCTACTTTTGTCCCTTCATGCAGGGAGAATACGTCGCCTCCGGAGGTGCTAGGTTCGCTTTTCACGTTTATATTTTCCTCTGTTACGATGGCGTATGGATTGTCTGATAGTTGTTTCTTTGCCGTGAGGTGAAAACCGTACGATATGGCGCCTGATATAAGGCAACCTGCAAATACGTAGAAAGCCCATCTTTTCATGGATGTGCTTCTGCCGTATAGGTAGATTGCGAAAAATATGAGCATCGCCCATGTAAATACGGCTGTAAGTATGGCCCACCAGGATGCTGTAAACAACGAAACGACTGAATTTACAACCCTTACGGTCAGGGATTGCCCAAGGGGAATTATATTGTCCGAAGTAAGACGACGCGCCATCGACAGATTGTGCTGTATCTCCTTGTCCGAAGGAGCGAGCACCGATGCCCTTTCATACGCCAGTATGGTCGGCGCTATGTAGCCAAGCCGGTAATAGGCATTGCCCAAATTGTTGTACAGCTCCGGCGATATATACCCCATGTCGAGTATTTCCGTGTATTTCTCTACCGCTCCGTTGTAGTCGGCCTTCTGGTAATCCTTGTTAGCCGCTATGAAAAGCGAATCCGGGATTTGCGCGTATGACCATTGCTGGAAAAACAGCGATATCAAGGCTATCAGCAATATTTTGGCGCGTAAATTCCTGTGTGTGCCGGGAATATGTGTCACAGAGTTTTCCATTGCGTTTACGGAATTTAACCTTTTATGCTTTTGTTTACGTTTTCTATGGCTTTAGCAGCAGCCTTGTAATCATTTTCGGCTTTGGCCGGATCGACGCCGGCGTAACGTGCCATATTGCTGCTTTCCAGAGCGTTTATAAGTTCGTCGGCGGTTTCGTCCTGAGCCCCCAGGGAAAGTAACTTTTCACGGATGCGTTCTATCGATGCGTCGGCTCGGTTTATTTTCAGTTTGTCGAGAATGAAACTGTACAGAGCCGTTTCCATTTCTCGGTAGAATGACTGGTAGTCTCCTTTGTCCAACGCTTTTTTCGCCCTGCCGAGTCTTTTGCGGGCTATTGCGGCGGCGCGTTTTGCTTTGGCCAGAGGCGAATTGCGGTCAGCCGAAGAGATGTATATTCGCCTTGCGAGTACTGCCGGAGTGAGAATTATGGGCAGTATAAGCAGGAAGGCGAACCATCCCTTTTCATAGAATGCTTTTTTGCCGGATGGTTCGAGTTTGCTCGTCAGTCTGATGAATCCGATGTCGTTGCTCAGGTAATTCACATCGGTTTTTTCGGTGACGGCCGTTGGTGCTGAAGGCTGTCCAGGAGTTTGTATGGCTCCTTCGCCGGTGGCTTTGAGTGTCATCTCCGCCGATGAAAGCGTGACGTATTTGCCTGTTCCGGGATCAAAATACGAGAATTCTATCTTCGGGATAGCATACGTGCCTTTCACTCGCGGTATCAGTATGAACTGTTCGCTCTGATAACCCTTCAGGGTGGTTGGCGTAAGCGAGGATGACGACTGTACATTCGGGTCGTACCTCTCGATTTCGGAAGGCATTTCAGGCTCCGGCAGTTTTATCTGCGATATATTGCCAGTACCTTTTATATCTATGGACAGTGTGGATGATTCGCCTGTGTTTACTTCCGGTTTCGACAACGAAGCATTCATCGTAAATTGTCCTACGGCGCCGCTGAAATCCGCCGGACGGCCTTGCCGTGGAAGAGGACGTACCGTTATCGTTTCGGCCGGACTTGAAACCGTAAGTTGTGTGGTACGGGTTATTTCATCGCCCCAATAGTCGTATTGTCCTGTGCCTACTTCTGCCAACATGTTTATAGACAGAGGGTTTATGGTGAATTTGCCTTCTTTCTGCGGTATGAGCAGAACTTTATAATACGTAACTACGTTGTAAAGTTCGTCCTTGTAATACTCACGGTTGTCGGATGTGTTTTCAGGCATATCGTTTTCTGTATATACCTGTGTCCAGAAAGAATTGAATTTCGGCATTTGCGAAACCATCGCTTTACCGATGTTCATCCGGAAATAAATCTTGTATGCTATGGTTATGGGTTCGCCTATGTACGGATTGCGGTTTGAAACTTCCGATACGAGGTGTATGTTTTCCTTTGCCGCCGCCATAGGGTTAGATTGTGCCAACGACGCTCCGCCCTGTCCTTCTATCGCTTTGCCTACTTCGATGGCGATCTTCTGGCTTTGGTATTTGCGGCCTTTCGATTTTATCATGGCCGGTTCTATGTATAGCGTACCTTCTTTTGTGGGTTGTACCAGGTAGGAAATGGTTGTCTTCTGCTCCATTTTGCCTTTGCCGTTCACGTAGTTTCCTACCATGCTGCGCATAGTGTTGGGGCCGGAGAGAATAATGAAATTCTCAAAGGCCGGACCTGCAAATTCTTCGATAGTTTCCGACGTGGAAATTTCGACGGTCAGGTTTTCGTTGACGGCCATTTTCTTTTTTGAAACGTTCACTTTTATTATATCGTCGGGCTGCTGTGCCGTGGCTGACAACGGGCAAAAGGCTGCCGATATCCATAAGAGAAGCGCGACGGTCGCCACCGGTAAATACCGTGGCCGCGCCATAAAAGTACTCCTACGTATGTTTTTCCTTTTTTCCATAATATTCAAAAGCGAAATGTTTTTTTCTTGAAAACAGTCAAATAACAAATTTACCAATCTTTGACGGCTTTTTTCACTGCACCCTGGACTTTTTTACCTTTTACTTTGTCCTGTGTTTTCTGTTCTTCACGGCCTATGGCGCGGAGCATCTGCTGGGCGTCGGGCGATAATTGCTGTTGTTGCGGAGTATTGCCTCCGGAAGGTACGTTCTGATTGTTTTTGTCGTCCTTATTGTCCCCGTTGTTGTTATTGTCTTTATCCTTGTCTTTATTGTCGTTATTATCGTTGTTATTTTGATTGTTATCTTTGTTCTTATCGTCCTGATTGTTCTGATTGTCTTTGTTGTCGTCTTTGTCTTTATTGTTGTCCTTATCCTTGTTGTTGTCTTTATTGTTGTTGTCTTTGTTCTTATCGTCCTGATTGTCTTTGTTATCCTTATTATCGTTCTTGTTGTCCTGGTTATTTTGATCCTGCTGGTTTTGCTGGTTTTGCTGGTTGTTCTGGTTGTTTTGGTTTTGTTGCTGATCTTTGAGTAGTTTTTGGGCCAGCGCCAGATTGTAGCGCGCCTGTTCGTCGGTCGGATCTCGGCGAAGGGCATCCTTATACAGTTTTATCGCTTCCCCGTAGTTTTTGCCGTCCATTTCGATACCGGCCAGGTTGTAAAATATGTCCGTTTTTTCCTTTTCGTCGGCCGTGTTGAGAAGTGATTTCATCCAGGCGGCTTTGGCAGTGCCGGGGTTGCCTCCCAGATATGACGAGTTGCCCAGATTGTACAGGGCTGTGGAATATGTCGAGTCCAGTGCTGCGGCTGCGGCAAAAAGAGAGTCTGAGGCGGCATATTCGGCCATTTTGTACAGTTTGTTGCCTTTGCGGACGAGGTCTTTTTTAGCTATGTCCGTATTCTGCGCATGCGCCTGCGGGAAAATGCAGAGGGTAATTGCAAGAATCAAAAAATATGTAAGCGGTGCTTTTTTCATCTTCTTCTCCATAGGTTTGTCAGTCTTCGTCCTGGGGTTTTTCTTCCCCGAAAAGGTTGTAACGGCTAAGCATCCTGCTGCGGCGGAAGCTTATCAAGGTATCCAGTACCAGGAACAGCAATGCGGCTCCGGCGAACCACTGGTAGCGGTCCTTGTATTCGATAACCTCGGCTTCGCCGTATTCGTTCTTTGCGTTTTTGCCCAGAACGTCTTTTATCTTGTTTACCACGGTCGCTGTCGAAGTGCCGTCAATGTAATCTCCGGATGCGGCGGAAGCTATGTTTTTCAGGGTCTGCGAATCGGCTTTTGTCACTACCACATTGCCTTCGATGTCTTTCTTGTAAGAAGTGACTATGCCGTTTTGTTTTATGGGTATCGGACCGCCCTTTGCCGTTCCTACGCCAACGGTATATATCTTCACACCTCTGGCGTTTGCCGCCTGTGCCGTAGATACGGCATCGGTATCCTCGCCGTGGTCTTCACCGTCGGAGATGATGACCAGCAGTTTGTTTTTTACCGAAGGGTCGTCGAAATAACGTCCGGAAAGGCTTATCGCCTGTCCGATTGATGTTCCCTGCGAGGATACCATTGACGGATCGGCTGTGGGAAGGAACATCTTGGCGGCGGAATAGTCGCTCGTTATCGGCAGGAGCGGATAGGCGCTTCCGGCATATACGATGATGCCTACACGGTCGCCTCCCAGTGCGTCTATAGTGCGGGATATTATCTGTTTGGCTTTGTCCAGACGGTTTGGAACCACGTCTTCGGCTTTCATGGACAGCGAAACGTCGAGTGCGAACACCACATCCGAGCCCTGCACTTTTATCTTTTCCATCTTGGTGCCTATGCGCGGATTGACCAACGCCAGGGATAGCATCGCTATGGCCAGGGAATAAAACACGTATTTCCATACCAGTGCTGCCGTACTTTTGTACGGCGCCAGTATCATCATAAGGCGCGGCGATGCGAATGCCTGCCGTTTGTTCTTCCGGTAGTGCATCACGTAGGCAAAAAGCCCCCACAAGAGCGGTATTAACAGCAAAAGCTGAAAGTATGCGGGTCTGTCCAGTTCGTACATTTTTTCCTTCCGTTACTTTGAAAATTATAAAAACCCTTTATATACCGTCGAACGCAAAAGTGTTTCCAACGCAAAAAGTATGAGTGCCGCCAGAAGCCAGGGCCGGAACATTTCGGCGTAATTGTAGTACTTGATGTCTTCGACCTTGCTTTTTTCCAGTGAATCTATCTCCTTGTATATTGCGCTTAGTTTGTCTTCGTCCGTGGCGCGGAAATATTTCCCGCCGGTCTCCGTAGCGATGTCTTTCATGAGGCGTTCGTCTATCTCCACAGGCATTTTCTGGTACACGATACGCCCGGTGCGCGGATCCTTGCCGATGGGGTAGTCAGCAAGCCCGTTTGTGCCGATGCCTATCGTGTAAACTTTTATGCCCAGTTTCTTTGCTACCGAGGCCACTGTACGCGGGTCCACGAAGCCGTCGTTGTTGACTCCGTCGGTGAGCAGTATTATGACTTTGCTTTTGGCCTCGGAATCCTTTAACCGGTTTATAGCCGTGCCCAGTCCCATGCCAATGGCCGTCGTTTCGCCTATCAGGCCTTGTTCCAGGTCGTTTATCGCCTGGACTATTATTCGCTTGTCGGTGGTCAGAGGCGTCTGGGTAAATGCTTCGGTGGCATAAGTTACAAGGGCTATGCGGTCGCCGGCGCGCCCTTCGACAAATTGCGCCGCCACTTTCTTGAGCGCTTCCAACCGGTTAGGTTTGAGGTCGGCCGCCATCATCGAGCCGGATAGGTCTATCGCCATTGCGATATCCACACCAAGTCCCGAACGCGTTTTCGTGCTTACCTCCACATCGCGCGGGCGTGTCATGGCAATTATTATACACGATATGGCGGCTAGGCGAAGCACCCACAACACAACGCGCGAACGCGATACGATGTCGGGCGCGAGCACGAAACCTCGTATGCTCGATATTTTAAGGTACGGATACAGCCTGTTGCCCATCCACCACAAGTATCCGGCCAGAAGCGGAACGAGCAGCAGAAGCCAGAAAAAGCCTTTGTTAACTATTTCGAAATTATTCTCCGTCATCGTTTTTGCCTTTTTGTTTTGCCTGTTTGCCTCCGGGTTCTTCGTCCGTTTTTTCTTCTTCCTCTTCGGGGCGCAAGGTGTCTATTATGTTCTCGGTGTACAGGCGGTATCGCTCGTTATCGGCATCTGAGGGGTACATCTTGGCGAATTTGACAAGGTCGGCATCCATCAGAAGGTCCCGCAGTTTGGAGTATTCTTCTTTTGAAAGCTTCAATTTGCGCACATCCTTTAGTATCTCGTCGGACGTGCTTTCCGGGGCTGGCAATCCGTATTGTTCGTCAAGGTACAGCCTTATTACGTCCGTAAGGGCCACGTAAAAGTCTTTTATGCGTCCTTTCTGCACCAGATGTTCCTCGTCGAGCCTGTTCAGGCGGAACTTGGCCCTCTCGTAAGGGCTGAGGAGCATTTCAGGCGGTATTTTTGCCTCTTTGCGCCGACGGGCAAGACGTACCGTTTCCCATATCAGCAATGCCAGTACTGCCAGAACTATCAGCACCCAGTAGTATTTTTTCCATATCTCCCCGGCCGTGTACGGTTCGGGGCGGATGTCCTTGATGCTGTACCTGGCCTGTTTGAGTGTATCGACCTCGACCGTAGCCACATCAACCGTAAAAGGATCCGTGGCGAGTATCTGATCGCCTGCCTTTATCTCTACGGCAGGGACGCGGTATTTGCCCTTGTCGAAAGACGTAAGGCTGTAAGTGACCTTGTAAACGGCATCGTCCTTTTTATATGAGGTATCTATGTCCGACATTCCGACCACTTCCATGCTGTCGCTGGCGAACTGTATGTCCGGAAACGACACTTCATCGTTTTTTTTGGCACGCACTTCGATGTTCAGTTTTATCTGTTCGCCGATGCGGATTTTGGTCGTGTCGGTACTCCATTTAATGGCTGGCATGTCCTGTGCGTGCCCGCAAAACGGGAATGCCGCGGCCATCAGTACGAACAGGATGCCCGTTCCGATTTTCTTACCTCTGTTTGAAATATCCAAGTAATTTCTTAGCATAATCGTCTTTTGTGCTTGTGCTTATCGTTCCCGCTCCGCTATGTCGGAATGCATCCTCGAAATACGCAACGCGCCGGCCATACTGATCGCGGTAAGACTTTTTCACGGCTTTGGCCGATGTGTTTGTCCATTGGTAGCGTCCCGTTTCGTCGTGGCGCATCAATACAAGGCCCAAATCCGGAATATCCTGTTCCGCCGGGTCGAAAATGCGTATTCCGGTGATGTCGTGTTTTCTGGCCACTACCTTCAGGGCTTCCGAATAATCGGCGTCTATGAAGTCCGAAAGCAGGAATACGATGGCTTTTTTCCTGAGTATTCCGAACATGTATTCCAATGCGGCTCCTATGTTCGTCCGATGGCTCTTTGGTTGAAACTCTATCAACTCGCGTATTATCCTCAGAACGTGCATGCGCCCTTTTGCCGGAGGAATGAAAAGCTCCACTTGGTCAGAAAAGAGCATAAGCCCTATTTTGTCGTTGTTCCCCATGGCCGAAAAGGCGAGTGTGGCGCTTATCTCGGTAATGATGTCGCGCTTTGTCACATCGCCGGTGCCGAAATATTCGGAACCGGAGATATCGACGGCGAGCATCATTGTCAGCTCCCGCTCCTCCTCGAATACTTTGACGTGCGGCTGGCTGGTCTTTGCCGTTACGTTCCAGTCGATATTGCGCACGTCGTCGCCGAACTGGTATGCGCGCACCTCGCTGAAAGTCATGCCGCGCCCTTTGAACGAGCTGTGATACTCGCCCGAAAAGACGTGGTCTGACAACCGTCTGGTCTTGATTTCTATCTTGCGGACTTTCTTAAGTACTTCCTTTACGTCCATTTCTCTTTAAGATCCGTTCCGTCCGCTTAAATGCGGTTTATTTATTAAATTCTGCGGGGTCAGGGTACCTGCACTTCGTTTATAACCGTGCTTATGATTTCTTCGGGGCGCACGTTTTCCGCTTCGGCTTCGTATGTCACGCCTATCCTGTGGCGCAGTACGTCGGGTGCTATGGCGCGTACGTCTTCCGGTATGACATATCCGCGTCCGCGTAGGAAAGCATATACTTTCGATGCGGTAACCAGATTTATACTGCCTCGCGGCGATGCTCCGTATGCGATAAGGGGTTTGAGCTTGTCCAGTTTGTATTCTTCAGGGTAACGGGTGGCAAATACGATATCTAGGATGTATTTTTCGATTTTCTCGTCCATGTACACTTCCTTGGCGGCTTCGCGTCCTCTGCGGATGTCGTCGAGCGATACCACCGGGCGTATTTTGGCCATGCCTTCGGAGCTGGTGTTGCGGCGCATTATCCTCTGTTCGTCATCCTTGGTAGGGTAACCGACTACTGTTTTCAGCATGAAGCGGTCCATCTGCGCTTCGGGTAGGGGATATGTTCCTTCCTGTTCTATCGGGTTTTGCGTTGCCATGACCAAAAACGGATCGTCCAGACGGAAAGTCTCCTCGCCGATTGTCACCTGGCGTTCCTGCATGGCTTCCAGAAGTGCGGACTGTACCTTTGCCGGGGCGCGGTTTATTTCGTCCGCAAGTACGAAATTTGCAAAGACCGGACCTTTTTTGATGGAAAAATCGCCGTCTTTCACGTTGTATATCATCGTACCTATCACGTCTGCCGGGAGCAGATCGGGGGTGAACTGTATGCGGGAAAATCCACCGTCGACAGCTTTTGCCAGCGAGTTTATGGCCAGCGTTTTGGCCAGTCCCGGCACGCCTTCCAAGAGTATGTGTCCCCCGCCAAGAAGCCCTATCATAAGGCGTTCCACCATTTGGCTCTGGCCTACTATGACGTTGTTTATCTCGCCTGTTAAAAGATTTACAAACGCGCTTTCCCTGGCTATCTTCTCGCCCAGCGCGCGGATGTCAACCTGTTTGTTTGGTTCTTCCATTTGTCTTTATTTTTAGCTTGTTTTTCTCTTTTTGTATTACAAACACGAAAGTCGCAATTAAGGGGCTGTTTTGCTGTTAATGCGACGTTAAAAATGTCTGGTGTGAATTTCTGACTATGATAAAGTTAGGCTAAAAAACATTACTGTCTGTAAAAAATCGCCGCTTCCGGTAAAAGATGTCCGGACAGAGTGTTTTTTTGTCGGGATTAATTTTAAGTTATCTACCTTTGCACTTTGTAAAAACGATAATGAAAAATATGAAAACAGGTATCATAAGCGCTATGTACGAGGAGTTCGATATGCTGCTAAAGGCTGTCGAAGTGGAAAAAAAGACGTCTCTGGGACGCAGGGAATATATCGAGGGAAAGCTCTTCGGGCACGATGTCGTGCTGGTGTTCTCGCAGTGGGGCAAGACTGCCGCGGCATCGACCACTGCCAACCTTATCAACGTATTCGGTATAGACCGTCTGGTGTTTACCGGGGTCGCCGGAGGTCTGGATTCCAATGCCAGGATAGGCGATATAGTCGTAGCGAAGCGTCTGTACCACCACGATGTGGACGCTTCTCCGTTCAAACCGCGTTATTTCGTGCCGCTGGTAGGCCCTAACGGGGTAGAGGCGGATGCGGAAACGTCGGATGCTTTGGCTCTTGCGGCACAGGCTTTTGTAAAGGACATGGGCAAGTACATAAGCGTGGAAAATATGAATGAATTTTCTTTGTCCCACGTAAAGGTACACCGCAAAAACATAGCTACCGGCGACCAGTTCGTAAAGACTGATGCCGTGCGCGGGCGAATAATGGCCGATTTGCCAGATATGTACGCCGTGGAAATGGAAGGGGCGGCGGTGGCCCAGGTATGTTGGGAGCACGGCCTGCCTTTTGCGGTCATGCGTACTATTTCGGATACGGCAAACGGCGACGCACCTGACGATTATCCAAAATTCCTTGCGCGTGTGGCCAGTATTTATTCATTCCATATCGTAAGGGAATTCCTTGCTATGGGCAAATAGACAAGTGATTTACATACGCAAAAAATGCGGGGCGCAAAGCGCCCCGCATTTTTTGCTCAGACTTGTTTCGTTACCTGGTCTTTTCGGTTATGGCCATAGGTTTGTGTGTCAGTCCGGCGGGCAGCAGTACATATCGGTCCATTGTAAAGTTGTCACCTTCGGTAACCCAATGGAAAGGCCCGTAGGCGCCCATGCGTGCCGGTAAGGCATGCAGCGGGCCGAAAGTATTGCGCCGGGTCAGTACCACTGTCACTTCGGCGGGAATACCTTTTAAGGCTTCTTCCGTAACATCTAACCTGTATGGAGCCCATGCAGCCATCTGTCCGCGCGGACCTTTAAGGCACGCGCCGTCGTAACCGGCCGTTTCGATGAATACTTTACCGCCTGTTTCAGGCACAGGAAGGCTATCCGCCAGGTATGTCACCGCACCGGAGTAGAAAGGAAGCCCCTGTGAAGTTATATCCCCGATAGAAAGGCTGTCGGGAAGTACGGTCAGTATGCGCCGTATACTGTCCAGCTGCACGCCGAAATTCCCGGTCAGGAGCATCGCTTCGAGGTTTGTGTCGCGGCAGAAATCTCCTGAAATACCGATGATGTTTTCTCCTTTTTTGAGCATGGAGGCGTGGAGCGGTATTCTGCGCAGAGAAGGGTCTATGAACCATCCTTCATCACCGGATGTGTCGAGAGTTTTGCCATTTACCGTTACGGTAAAACGTTCCGGTGTCTCCATACATAGATACAATACGCTATCGCCGGGTATGGAGTCCGCTTCGAAAGGAAATGAAAGGGCCACCTGTCCCAGAGCCTGTGAGTTGTCGTCCAGATACTTTTCGGCGAACCACGGCTGGAGCATGTCCCCGCCCCGGTAAGGCAACCCGTAACGTTCGCGCAGAGCCCGGTCTATCTTGAGTATTTCGGTAAGAGGCTGTTCTTTTTCTCCTTTTACATGCCACGTGGCTACGTCCAGCACGCAAATGTTGGGTTCATCCAAGCGGTATGCGTATTTCTCCGGCAGAGGCGTGCGTTTTATCTCTTCCGTATGTTTTTTTTCCATAGCCATCGGCGGCATTTTCCACGATACGGTGAATACCTTTTCTTCCGTAGGCTCGAACGATGTCGTTATCTCTATTCCATATGGCGATTTCTCCGTTTCCTGAGCGAATACTTCGCCCGTGCGGCAGTCCCATAGCGCCGCTTTTCCGGCGTACGGTATTTCTATCTTTACGTTTCCGTAGCGTGTGGTTCGGTCGGTATTCATCAGCGCTATGTAATGACGACGGCCGTCCCAGCGCACTTGTCCGTATATCTGCGGGATGTTCTCTCCGGTGTTTGCGTTGGATACTTTCACGGTCGGGCGTATCGTTTTTTTCACGGCGTCCGTGATACCTTTTTCGGTGTAGCTGGTGCGGATGGACTTTTCGGCCAGTTTTGCAGGCCTTGTATCCGCAGTGGCATTGACGTACGGCGGTATGTCCCCGGCGAATATCACCTTTCCTCCGGCTTTGATAAAGTCTTCCAGAATATCGGCCGTGGAACTGCGCATGGTCTCCATATTGCCTACCAGTACTGTCCTGTATGATGCCTGTTCGATTTTCAGAACAGGAGAACTGTCTTCGTTTTTGGATATTGACGCCATACGCGACATCATTTCCTCATCGCCGTAGTCGAAATCTATTCGTGAGCCGGCCAGCCAGTGGAAAAGGTCGGCATACCGTTTTTCCATTTCCTTAATTTCGGGTGTGGCAGGCGTTAGATTGTCGAATGCGCCGACGGCTACCTGGCTCCATACGCTCTCCACAGGGTTTATCACCAGAAGATCGCATTCAGGTTTCCCCTGGCTCAGCAGAAAGCCCAGGCGTGAGTAGTAGTCCTCGACGTATTTGTAGTCACGCCACCATGCCGACTGGAAGAATATGCTCGCCGGGTAGTCGCGTTTGGCTTCGCCCTGCATCGTGTACCACGATAAATGGTGACACCGCATATTTACCCCGAAGAGTGCCTGCCAGTCGCCGACGGCTTTGTGTCCCCGGAAATCGAACTGCCAGCCTGTAACGCCGTATGTTTCGGAAAGGAGCTGTTTTTTCCCGAGTTGCCGCCCTGCCGAAGAAAGTTGTTTGGCAACCCAGTACGAACGGTTGCCCTCGGTAAGAAGATCCATGCCTGGTATGTGCATGTATTGGTAGTAACGCATAAGCGACCCCTGCATTGCAACCTGGCTAGTCAGGTTGTCTTCGTGCAGTACGTGGCCGGTGTATGCTATGCCGTTTTCCGTACACCAGTCGTATTGGGGTTTCGCAAAGTTTTCAAGGAAAAGCGATTCCGCCAGTTCGCAGTATTGCCATTTTACGGGACTTATGCGTTGTCCGTCCTCGCGCAGGAATAGTTTCGGCAGGTCTGCGATGAGGTCGCCGCCGAAGCGTGCGCGGTATTCGTCCGCCATACGCGGGGTCCAGGGTACGGTGCGGGTATTGTTGCCCACGCCATGGGGATTGCCGTCGAAGTCCGTGAAAAGACCTCCACGGTGGGGTTCGTCCGTAAAAATGCCTTTTATTTCGTTGCCGAAGCGCGTTCCGCAGTACTCTTTGTACTTTTCGTGCGTGAGTTCCATGAATTTTTTAGTCGCCTCCGGGTTGAAAACGTCGATATATGTACCGCCGTTGTACACATCCGTCCCGCTGTGTGTGCGGTGCAGGAACTTGAGGACTGTCATATCCTCGTATTCTTTTTCCGGGGTATCGGGGTAAATGCGTTTGAGATTGGAATAGTTTATTCCGTCGAGTCTGCACGCGAAAGCCGCGAGTATGGAATCGCTGTCCCACCTGAAATCTGCCGCCGGCATAGTGAACAATTCCACGAAATTCATGCGCAGGTGCGGATTGTCCAGCGTAACCATACCACCGGCCGAGCCGGAAGGCCAGCGGTCTTCGTCGTACAGGTATGCTTCGAGGCCCATCCGTGCGGCTGAATCGGCCACGGCATTGGTCAGATCGAACCATTCGCTGCCCAGGTATTCCGTTTGCAATCCCACGCGCGAGTGCATGAACGCTCCGCCCATGCCCATATCCCGGAATACTCCGAGCTGGCGCATCAGTTCGTCTTTTTCCAGTCGGCCGTTCCATGCCCAGAAAGGCTTGCCACGCCATTGTGCGCCTGGATTTTTGAATGTTTCGTACAGAGCTTGGTCGCTTTCCGCGCCTGTATCGCCGGAGCATCCTGATGCCAGCAGGGCCACTGTTATTGCCGGGATTATGAACTTCAGTTTCATAATTTTCGTTTCTTTTTTGAGAAAATTATAGTCCGTTATTTTTTGCGACGACTGCGCGACGGTATTTGTTTTTCAGAGATACGGCCGGGTCCATAAGGTGATATAACGGGCGCAGCGTGTCGCAGGTATTTGCAATTATAAAATCGTATGTGTCGTCTATACGCTCTATCGCAGGCAGTCCTTTTGTATTTAACGCTTGGCCTGATGCTGTGCCGAGTACCAATGGCCCGTACACGGCCTTATGCAGGGATGTGTCCGTTATGTCCTTGTTTTGCAACGGTTCCCATGACGGGCGGAACGAGTACTGCAGTTTTATCGTGTCCCCCGGAGAGAATGTGCGGGTGACATTTGCGAAGCCTTTTATGATTTCGGCATGGATTTCTTTCCCGTTTACCGTTATGACCGGTTCGTGCATGTACGGAGGTATCCTGAGGGAGAGCGTTTTCAGTGCGCCACCGGATTTCCCGACGGTAAATGTCACAGTGTCGCCGAACGGGTATTGCGTGTGTTGCGATAATGCCGTACTTCCGGTATGAAAGGTGTTTTCCCTGTAAAAAGGGACGAAAATGGTATCGCCTGCGGTGAAATACGAATATTGGGCTGCACGCGGAAGGCCTTCGCCGCCGCGCATCGTACAGCACCAGTAGGCTTCGTCGGCATGTACCGACAGGTCTAGATATTCCACACCTAACGGTTTGTCGCAACCGAAGCCTCCGTTGGAACGCTGTGTCGAGGCCATGCCGTTGAGGTATATTTTTTCGGCATCGTCGAGGTATTGCGCATTGCGCGTTGCCGCCCAAAGTTGTACGGCAGCCATATAGGAGTCGATTATGGCGCACGGTTCTGTCCATGTGCCGTAGCGTGAGAACCAGTTGTAGTTCTCGTAATTTTCCGTCATGCCGTAGTCGCGGTAAGTCTGCCATCGGCCGGCGGCTTCGGTTATGAGTGTGTCGTTGCCTGTTATCTCGGCATAGCGAAGCAGCCCCCTTACGGCCGTGAGCGATGCGTGCGTCTGCGCTTTTATACCGACCAGGTCTATACCGAGGAAAAGGTTTACAAGGCTGTCTATGGTCTCTTTGATTCGGGGATCGCGGTCAAAAGAATAGTAGTGTATAAGCCCTTCCATGCCTATGAACACGCATCCCACATCCGATGAAAGCCTCCATCCGTTGACAGTGTTCTGGGCTGAGCCGGACATGTCGCCTACTTCCGCCAGACGGTCTTCGGGCAGGCATGGATAGTCTTTTATGATAGGAGTCACCGGAAGAAACAGGCTGTCGGCTATGGTTTTGGCATATGAGAGCGCTTTTTCGTCGCCAGTGTACCGGTAGTATTCGCATAAGCCCCGCAGCAACCATCCGTGTCCAGACAATTGTTGCTCGTCCGCTCCTTCGTGTATCGTACCGAGGTATCCTTTGGCGTTGAGGTGCGCGGGGAGCATTTTTATCAGCGTGTCCAGGTATTTCGGTGTGCGTCCCGACGCCTGCGCGTTCAGTGTCAGGGCGAGTATCGTCCGCCCTTCCTTGTCGCCTGGCCAGCCTCCTGATTCTTTTTCGCTCCAGAAAACATTCTCCGGGTGGTAATATTCTTCTTCCAGACGGTCGAAGTTGCGTTGTATGCGTTGAGAAAGCTCGCCGGCTGCATGTATCGATGCAAAATCTGCGGGAAGGATCCCGTGAGATGTGTTTTGCGGTTTTAGTGTGCATGCGGTCATAAGGAAGACTAAAACTGCCGGAATAAGGGTGTATGCGGGTAATTTCATAGGTGTTTTTGAATGCCGGGTATATGAGTATCGGTATGCGCTGTTTGCGTTATTGACGGCAATCGTGGTTGCTAATATCCGAAATATCCGCTAAAACATGAAATTAAAAAAACGGCGGAAAGACTTTTCGTTTCGGGATTTACGCGTTTTATGATAGAATATAAGAAAGCCGCCCTGAAAAGGGCGGCTTTTGTCTTATGTGTAAAAGTATGATGTGTTTGTCAGTCGAGTATTTTGTCGAAAACGGCTTTCATTTTTTCTTTTTCCTCCGTTGCCAGTTCCGGGTCCACAAGTATGCGTCCGCTGTTCTCGTCGGCTATTATTTTCTTGCGCATGGCTATTTCTATCTGGCGTTGAGGCGGTATGGTAAAGTACGAACCTTCGCTGGCGCCACGGTCTATCGATACCACAGCCAGTCCGTTGCGTACCGAAGAGCGTATCTTGCGGTAAGCTAGCAGCAGCCTTGGCTCTATCTGGGCTGCTATTTCGTCGGCTTTTACCTGGAGAGTTTCCATTTCGCGCTGCGTGTCGGCAAGGATGCTGTCCAGTTCGCTTTGTTTTACTCCGAGGTGTGTTCCGAGTTCGGCCACTTTTTCTTTGGTCTCGGCTATGCGTGCTTTCTGCAGGTCGAGTTTAGCCCCGGATTCGCCTATCAGTTTTTCGGCGTGTTCTATTTCGAGGTTCTGGTATTCTATTTCCTTGCTTATGGAGTCGTATTCGCGGTTGTTGCGGACATTTTTCTGCTGCGCTTCGTAGCGTGTTATCAGCTCTTTGGACTCGACGATGGTGTTTTTCAGTTTCTTGACCTGTTCTTCGAAGTTCTTGTTTTCCTCCACAAGCCGCGAGAGGCGTGTGGAAAGTCCTTCTATTTCGTCTTCGAGCTCCCTTACCTCCAACGGCAGTTCGCCCTGTATGGCCCGGATCTGGTCTATGCGTGAGTCGATAAGCTGCAGGTCGTACAGCGTGCGCAGCTTCTGTTCTACTGTGAGTTCTTTTTCCGCCATTTTATTGTAAATAATTGATAGGGTTCGTGTTTATGTCCGATAAACGGACTGCAAAATTAGTGAATTTTTCGCTTAAATAATCGAACAAAATGTTTTTTGTGTGTCTCTCGCTTTCGAAATGTCCTATGTCGGCAATCAGAATGCGGTTTTCGGCGCCGAAAAAGTCGTGATATTTGAAATCGGCGCTTACGAATGCATCCGCCCCTGCCGCTATCGCCGCTTTGAGTGCGAAGCTGCCCGAACCGCCCAAAACGGCGACCTTTTTTATCTTCCTGCCAGTAGGTGCGGAATAACGTATCCCTCTGGCATCGAAGACATCGCGCAGCAGGTGCAAAAAGTCCGTCTCGTCCATGCCGCCGCCGGGCAACATGCCGGTCATGCCCATGCCGATATGTCGGTCCGTGTTGTCCAGTGCAATGATTTCAAATGCCGGTTCTTCGTAAGGATGCGCCGAGAGCAGGGTTTTTATGACACGAGGCTGGCAGTGGCGTGGAAATACGGCGCTTATCATCTCCTCCGTCTCACGGTGCAGTTCGCCTATATCCCCGACAAACGGGTTCGCGCCTTCCAGTGCGCGGAATGTGCCTGTACCGGATAAGTTGTAACTGCACGAATCGTAGTTACCTATGGCCCCGGCTCCGGCCGAAAAAAGCGCGCGCCGCACATCGTCCGCTTGTGCTGCGGGGACGTAAGCGGTTATTTTTTTGAGGGTACCTTCCTGCGGTATCAGTATTTTGCGGTCCGATAACCCCAAGGCGCGGCACATTCCGGCGTTAACACCGTGGAAACTGTTGTCCAGTGCCGTGTGTACGGCGTATATTGATATTCCCAGGCGGATGGCTTTCATCACGGCACGTTCGACATATGTGCGTCCTGTCAGGCTTTTGAGCCCGGAAAATATTATCGGATGAAACGATACTATCATGTTGCAGCCTTTTTCGGCGGCTTCGTCAACGACTTCTTCCAGACAGTCGTGAGTGACGAGTATGCCTGTTATTTCCGTTGCTGGTTCGCCTGTCAGAAGGCCCGTGTTGTCAAAACTCTCCGCATATGCGCGCGGTGCGAATTCGTCCATAGCGCGTGCCACATCTGCGGTCGTAATATTTTTCATAATTGTCGTATTTATATCTGCCGATAACACTCCGTTTCGTTTAAAAGGCCATTTTTATATTATCTTTCGGCTGTTCGTACAGACAAATATATACAATTAGCTCTATGTTTTCCATACTTTTGCCGATATGATGAGAAGACTTTTTATTTTTCTGTTTTTATTAGGCGGGGCGCTGCATGCCTCCGTTATGGTCGAAGGCGTCATTTATATGAAGGACGGTACGGTTGTCGAATATTCTGGGTCCGACCGCGTGAAGATACCCAAGAACGCCGCACGTAAGGTTACGGCCTATAAAAACGCATACGCCCGTAAAGGGAAGAAAAGAATGTCATATGCTGCGGCAGATATAGACTCTTTGGTGTGCCGTCATCCTCAGGCTAAGGAGTATCGCAGAAAGTTCGTGTATGTGGATAGAGTCGGGTGGTGCTGGGTATATGTGGATACCCCGTATATCGAAGCCTATGTGTTTTCAAAAAAAGGGTACGAAATGTATTCGAACGGCGGTATAAGTTTGACGGTGGTTGAGAAAGCGCTCGGCGCCAGGTCGCGTGTGAGCGTGTATTTGCGAAAAACAGGACGGGATGATGTGCTGGCGTTGGGCGGTATGTATAAAAAACCGGGCGATGCTTTCATTGAAAAAGTATGCGGTTATATATCGGACGATCCCGGTCTGTGCCGTGCTATAAGAGAGAAGGTCAGGATGCGCAGCAAAACGATAGCCATGTTGGCCGGTTATACACCAGGACGATAATTGACAGTCAAATACACAAATAATATTTCCGAAGAATTATGAAAAGTTTGTTTTTTATCGCCGCTGCCGTTGCAGTATCGTTGTCTGCCGGGGTGGTGTCGGCTCAGGAATCCGGCCGCAATAAAAAAGAGAAAGACCAGGAGTATCGTCATATAATCGTGACGCTCAATTCGGGAGAGAAAGTAGACGGATATATCCACCGAGGTTGGAATGTAACGGCTTTCGACCTCAGGCGCGAGAATTATTCCGTTAAAATAGTCCCTTCGCCCGACAGTAAGGAAGCGGTAAAATATACTGTGGACGATATGGACAATATCGTATTCGTGGAACTTACCGAGGACGATCCCGACGGCAAACTTTGGGAAGTATGTGAAAAACCCGCCCCGGCGATAGGCAATACCTCGCGTACCATAAAAACTCTGATGTGTGTGGAGAAAAAAGGCGAGAACTCTGCCGTGTATTGGTGGAACGGCCGCATATCCGTGCCTGCGGGTCCAAATGGCAAAACACGGATTAAGGTGGTCACTTTTTACGGCATAAAATTCGGTGACAACGATATAGTGTATCCTTTCATGTGCGGGGGCAAGCGCGATATGGGCCTGCTCATAGCATTGCTGAAAAGGGGCGACGAGCCTGAACTGGCCGAAACGTTCCGCCAGTATTTCATCAAAGGCAAGGAAGCGAAAATGCACAGCAAGGAACTGAAAGACGACCCTACGTTGGTAATGCGCGTTTACGATGAATATCTGAAATCAAAATGACAGTGGCGCGATATCCGCCGCGTACCACGGCCATCCGGACAGCGTAAGCCTTCCGGATGGCCGTTTTTTTTGCCGGGATGTTCGGTCTGCATGAAAATAATAAAGTAAAATTTCTGAAAAGGCCGCATTTTCTGCATGTTTCCCGTTATATTTGCTTTTGTAAATGTACGCTTATGAAAAAAGAACTATCGCTCGTCCATAACTATGCGCCGCCGTCGCAGGAATTTTCACATGGCAGACGTAATCCGTTGCTCGTGATGGCACACGGCTACGGCTCCGACCAGTACGATCTGTTTTCGCTGGCAGGGGAATTGCCGGGGGTGTTTCACGTTGTGGCTCCGCGCGCGCCGATAGAATTGCCGTTCGGCGGAGCGGCGTGGTACTCGCTTAATTTCGATGACAGCCGTAAGTTTACCCATGTGCCTGAAGCCCTTGCCGCGCGGGAAAAGCTCGCCTCCTTCATAAAAGAAGCCGCCGAGGCCTACGATGCCGACCCGGAAAACGTCTGGTTGCTCGGTTTCAGCCAGGGGGCTATACTCAGCTATGGCATCATGTCCAAATATCCGCGTCTGGTGAAGTATTACATTCCCTTAAGCGGATATATCGAACCTAATATAATAGAACCGGTAGGAGATACGGCCGATTATGCCGGAATAAAGGCCATTGCCACTCACGGGACCCAGGACCAGGTAATCCCGGTGTCATGGGGGCGATCGGTGAAGGACTTTATGAAGGAAAGGCTTGTGGAATACTGTTATTACGAATATCCGATAGGTCACGGCATATCGCCCGAAGGCTTTCAGCAGGTAAAATGGTGGGTGGATGAAAATCTGATATAGACCGGAGTGCTGTTGTCGCCGTATACAAAAGGAGGCCGCCGCCCAAATAATAGGATGCTGTTTTTTGACAGCGTTGTTGAAATTCGTATCTTTGCCATGCTTTTGGCCGGGGTGTTTTTATCGTCGTAAACCTCTGCCACGCATCATTTAAGAATCAAATCAATAAAACCGATAAGACAATGAGCCAGAAAATCAAACCGGGAGTAGCTACCGGGGCAACGGTTGGTGAAATATTCCACTTTGCCAAAGAAAAAGGTTTCGCCATACCCGCCATTAACTGCACGGGTACCGACACTATCAACTCCGTAATGGAGGCCGCACGCGAGGTCAACTCGCCTGTGATAATACAGTTCTCCAACGGTGGAGCAGCTTTCATAGCAGGTAAGGCGCTTCCTAACGACGCTCAGCAGGCATCCATAGCCGGAGCAATAGCCGGTGCCAAGCACGTACACACTCTTGCCGAGATGTACGGCGTTCCCGTAATACTGCATACCGACCACTGTGCAAAAAAACTCCTTCCCTGGATAGACGGACTTCTTACCGCCGGCGAGGAACACTTTGCCAAGACAGGCAAGCCTCTTTTCTCCTCGCACATGATAGACCTTTCCACCGAAACGCTCAAGGACAACATCGAAATATGCAAGCGTTATCTGGAGCGCATGAGTAAAATGGGCATGACGCTCGAAATAGAACTCGGTATAACCGGAGGCGAAGAAGACGGTGTGGACCATTCGGATGTACATGCCAGCAAGCTGTACACCCAGCCTGAAGACGTGGCATACGCATACGAAGAACTTCTCAAGATAAGCCCCAACTTCACTATCGCCGCTTCGTTCGGAAACGTTCACGGCGTGTACAAACCGGGTAACGTGGTGCTCAAACCTACGATACTGCGCGACTCCCAGGAATACATACAGAAAAAATACGGCACGGGTAAAAATCCTGTCAACTTCGTATTCCACGGCGGTTCCGGCTCTTCGCTCGAAGAGATCCGCGAGGCAATCACTTACGGTGTCGTGAAGATGAACATCGATACGGACACTCAGTTCGCTTTCATGGAAGGCATACGCAACTATATGGAAGACAAAAAGGCTTACCTCCAGTCCCAGATCGGAAACCCGGAAGGCCCTGAAGCCCCGAACAAGAAGCACTACGACCCGCGCGTATGGCTGCGAAAAGGAGAAGAAACGCTCATAGCACGTATCAAAGTCGCTTTCAGCGACCTCAAGTGCATAGACGTACTCAAATAATCCGTCATTTCCGGGTCGCAGGCCCGGTTGAATGATTCGTATTGTAAAAAAAACCGGACGGTACACCGTCCGGTTTTTTTGTCGTTCATATTCGACTCCTGTTGCAACGTATAGCACGGTTTGCTATTGGCGCTTGTTTTGCATATATTTGAACTACCGGGAACAACCTGCAATAGTCCTCGCCATTCGCTCACTAGTTGTGATTTGCTTTCAAATCTTTATCTTTGTTCGTACACATAAATTTTTAATACCTGCATAAAAATGAACAAACTTCACGCATCGCTTTTCGGGGAAATAAAATCGGTGGTCGATTCCGACAACGACTGGGAGGATATATTGCGTTTTGTGTGCCAGATGCTCCGCGACGGAGTTGAACATTTCGATTGGGTAGGCATATACAGGTATGATACTGTTTCGCGTACCCTGATATTGGGCCCTTATGCCGGCAAGGAAACGGAACATACGGAGATACCGTATGGAAAGGGCGTATGCGGGCAGGTGGCCGTTTCCGGGGAGCGCTTGGTAGTGCCTGACGTGCGGGCCGAAGAAAACTATATAGCATGCAGCGCGGAAGTTCGCAGCGAAGCTGTAGTGCCTGTGATCCGGGCCGGTAATGCCATCGCGCAGATAGATGTCGATTCGAATACTCCGGATGCTTTTTCACGGGAAGATATCGAACTGCTGGAAGGCGTTGCTGAGGAGATAAAGGATTTTTTATAGTTCCGCCGTAATTTCCTGCTCTTGTAGTTAATAACAGGTGTGTTTCTGAAATAAAATGAAGAAGTGGCAGAAAATATGTGGCATTGCAACCTTCGGAGTGATTGGTATTTGCGAATTGCTCTTGTGGTTTGGTGCATATTTGGACTTGAAATATATTGTAGAGCCATACAATATTTCAGTTGTGGTAGAGAGAATGTATTTGAGGATAGATTCTTTATCGTTTGCCCTTTGGCTTAATTATTTCATCGCACTTGCCATATTTATTTGCCTTTGGTGGAATGGCTATAAATTAACCATGTCCAACATAAATAGATTAAAAAAGACATTACAAAACTTAGGTGTGGCAAATAGTGCGTTTTACGTTGATGATATATGCCATCCCGATAGCACTGTTTTATTTAAAAGTGGCAACGAATACCAAATAATATATGTAGATGATAGAGGCGAGCAAAAAGTCATCGCTTCTTTTTTGAGTGAAAAGCAGGCATGTGATTTTCTGGTGGATTATTTCAAAAAATCGGCAGCGATTAAGTAAGGAGAATAATCTATCTAATTAGAGGTTGGCGGAATGAACGGATCGTAGAGAGCGTTAGCGACAATGCGATGAAAACGCAGAGGACTTGTGGAATTGATTTTCAATGACTTTTATTGCTGATAATCAATTATATAAGAAAATGACGATACAACTATCCGTTAAGGGAAAAGATGGAGTGAAAAAATTGCTTTCAGGGAGTGAGAGGATTAGAAAAGACGGGTGTTTTGTATAAAAGATTTAACTAAATCTTAACGGTTGATAAGGTTTTTTGTAGGATGATAATAGCGGTTCGGGATGAGAATAAAATCATAACAATCTTTGAATAGAAAAGAAATGCCCCATAATCTTGTGGATTATGCCACAAAATTATGGAGCAAGTATGCGGTGCTAAATGATGCGAGATTATTCTATAACCAATGATTCGGGAGAGAGCATAGATGGGTCATTACATACACAAGCAACTGCTATGACCTCCAATATATCAGTAATTTTTCCCTCTTTATGGAAGCCTCCGGTATGTATAGTAACCCATTCCCCATTTGCTAATATATACCAGTCCACACCATCAGGACATGGTTCTTTACCCTTGAAAGGCCTTGCATTGTCAACCGTGTTTTGCAAAAAGCGTTTAATACGCTCTAAATCGGTACAACTATCAAGTCTTAATATATATTCTGTATATTCGGGCGGTTGCGGTTTCTCACCATTATCAAGAGCCTTATTGTATTCCAAAAGCCAATGAAGAATAGGCTCGGAATATTCTCGAAGTATAATACTATCTCCTTGTACAGAAAAACTTACCCCCATATTGTAATCCTCCAATCCAATAGTCATAAAAGCATAATTAGGGGTATTATCCAATAAAAAATGTTGATACATCTTAAAGAAAGGGGTATCTACATTATTAAAGGGCTTAGCCTTTTGTTGAGCGAAGCCGACAAAAGATATAAGTATAAAGAAAAGTAATGCTGGCTTCTTCATAATCGGAAAGAGTTTGATGATTACGAAGTTAGTGGAAATCGGTGAGATTTTGGCGATTATAAGATGAAAACTTCGCGGTCACTAATGCGGAAATTTCAGATATGGTATATTTTTCGATTCTACCCGGAGGCAAGCATTTTGAAGGTCTCAGTACCGAAGATAGTTGTAAAGGGATTTTTATATGGACGATACGGGCCATGTGAGAGAAATAAGGGTGACGGTTCAGAACAATGGATAAATTTTCCTAATTTTGCGCAGTTACATGGTAAAATCTTACGTAACCGGACGTATGTCCGGAAAAAGCATATATCGAGATGATAGATAAGATAAAAGCCTTCCTTAATGAGGCGGAGGAATTCAGGGCGGATGGCACTGAGGCGCTTGAATCGTTCAGGATAAAGTATCTTGGGAAAAAGGGTGTCCTGAATGAACTTTTCGAGGATTTTAAAAAGGCCCCGGCCGAACAGAAGCGCGAAATAGGCCAGCTTCTGAACAAACTCAAAAATACCGCATCGGATAGGATTG
Organism: Flavobacteriales bacterium; assembly: GCA_003150615.1. Lineage (GTDB taxonomy): Bacteria > Bacteroidota > Bacteroidia > Flavobacteriales > UBA1820 > Merdimorpha. Next base: position 86,426 of record QALN01000011.1, read on the forward strand.
CGCAGGCTCGCGAGGCACTTGAGGCGGCGCGTGAGAAGAATGCTGAAAAAAGCGACCTGACGCGCCCGGCGCTGACCGTGCCGCTGGGGTCGAGACATCCTATTTCGCAGGTGCGCCGGCAGGTGGTGGATATTTTTTCCAGAATAGGCTTTACTATTGCCGATGGCCCTGAAATAGAGGATGACTGGCACAATTTCACTGCGCTGAATCTTCCGGAGCATCATCCGGCGCGCGATATGCAGGATACTTTTTTCATACAGACGAATCCTGATATATTGTTGCGTACGCAGACCAGTTCCGTACAGGCGCGCCATATGGAGATGAATCGTCCGCCGATACGTATAATTTCTCCGGGACGTGTGTTCCGCAATGAGGCTATTTCATACCGTGCGCATTGTATGTTCCATCAGATAGAGGGGCTTTATATAGATAAGAATGTGTCGTTTGCGGATTTGAAACAGACGTTGCTGTATTTTACGAACGAGATGTTCGGTAAGTCGAAAATCCGTTTGCGTCCTTCGTATTTCCCGTTCACCGAGCCTTCGGCTGAGGTGGATGTTTATTGGGGATTGGAGTCGGAGGCCGATTACCGCATAACGAAGGGTACGGGATGGCTGGAGATTATGGGGTGCGGTATGGTCGATCCTAATGTGTTGAGGAATGTGGGTATCGATCCGGATGAATATACGGGGTATGCTTTCGGTATGGGTATAGAGCGTATGGCTATGCTGTTGTACCAGGTGAAGGATTTGCGTTTGTATTTCGAGAACGATGTGCGTTTTCTGCGCCAGTTTGAGAGTGTGCTTTAATGGCGTTTAGCCTCGTTAACAAAGAAAACCCTGCAAGGCCAAAGCCTTGCAGGGTTTTCTTTGTTAACGAGGCTAATGATCGCTATTTATAACGCCCTCCATCTCCCGTATCGTCCATAGCACAACAAATCTTTTAAAAACTAACGTCCAGTATCATCATCAGTATGAATCCCCCGATAAGGCTCATCACCGCGGTGTCGGCGTATTTGTCTCGTTGGGTTTCCGGAATAACCTCCTCCACCACGACGTATATCATAGCCCCCGCCGCAAATGCGAGTATATACGGCAATGCCGGTTGGAACACCATTATTGCCATGGCTCCCACTACCGCAGCGATAGGCTCGACTACGGCCGATAGCTGGCCGTAGAAAAAACTCCTGCCACGTTTCATGCCAAGCGCCCGCAAAGGCAGCGACACGGCCGTTCCTTCCGGAAAATTCTGTATTCCTATTCCTATGGCCAAGGCTATGGCAGCCGGTACTGTTGCCCCTTCTATGCCTGCGCCTACGGCGCCGAAAGCCACGCCTACGGCCAACCCTTCGGGTATATTGTGCAGTGTTATGGCCAGTATCAAAAGTGTGGTGCGGTGGAGCGACGAAGGTGCGCCGTCGGGAGTACCGTCCGTCATGTTGGGGTGAAGGTGCGGTATAAGGCGGTCAAGAGCGTACAGGAACAGCGCACCGAGTGCGAATCCGGCCGCAGGAGGCAGCCATACGTACGAACTGAGTTCCCGGGACATCTCTACCGAAGGCGATAGAAGGGAAAAAAATGCGGCCGCCAACATCACACCTCCGGCAAAACCGAGCATGATGTCCATGATTTTCCTTTTTATCTCGCGGAAAAAGAATACGAGAGTAGCTCCTAAAGCAGTCATTCCCCATGTGAATGTAGTGGCTATCAGCGCTTGCACCGGAGCTGAGAACTGATTGAAAAATCCTGTGAGATATTCGTACATGATGCTTTTGAATTTTTTCGTTTGGAAAAGCGCGTCGTAATATGACGCTTAACGCACCAGTTTCTTGTAACGTATACGTGTGGGAGTGGTATCGCCGAGACGCTTTTTTTTGTTTTCCTCGTATTCGGAGAACGAGCCTTCGAAAAAATAAACCTGGGAGTCGCCTTCGAAAGCAAGTATGTGCGTGCATACGCGGTCGAGGAACCAACGGTCATGCGATATTATCACGGCGCAACCTGCGAAGTTGTCCAGCCCCTCTTCGAGCGCACGCAGGGTATTTACGTCCAAATCGTTGGTAGGCTCGTCGAGCAGCAGGACGTTTCCTTCTTCCTTGAGCGTTATGGCCAGATGAAGCCGGTTGCGTTCGCCTCCGGACATTTCGCCCACGAGTTTGTTCTGTTCCGTGCCGGAAAAATTGAACCGCGAGAGGTATGCGCGCGAGTTGACCTGTCTTCCTCCCATCATTACCAGTTCCTGTCCGCCTGAAAAGTTCTCCCAGATACTCTTTTTGGGGTCGAGTCCGGAGTGCGTTTGGTCCACGTAGCCTATTTTTACCGTTTCGCCTACTTCAAATGTGCCTCCGTCGGGTTGTTCCTGTCCCATTATCATCTTGAAAATGGTGGTCTTACCTGCGCCGTTGGGGCCGATTATGCCTACGATGCCGTTTTGCGGCAGACGGAAGTTGAGGTCGTCGTACAGCAGTTTATCTCCGAACGCTTTCGACACGTGCATAGCTTCGATGACGTTGGTTCCGAGCCTTGGGCCGTTCGGGATGTATATTTCTAGTTTTTCTTCTTTTTCCTTCTGGTCTTCGTTCAAAAGGCGTTCGTATGAAGATAACCGCGCTTTCGATTTGGCCTGGCGGCCTTTTGGGTTTTGCCGTACCCAGTCGAGTTCCCTTTGCAATGTTTTGGCGCGTTTGGAAGCCTGTTTTTCCTCCTTTGCCAGACGCTGCATCTTCTGGTCGAGCCATGAGGAATAATTTCCTTTCCAAGGAATGCCTTCTCCACGGTCGAGTTCGAGGATCCATCCGGCTACGTTGTCAAGGAAATACCTGTCGTGCGTGACCGCGATGACGGTGCCCTTGTATTGGCGCAGATGTTCTTCAAGCCATAGTATACTTTCGGCATCCAGATGGTTGGTGGGCTCGTCCAGCAACAGCACGTCGGGTTCCTGAAGCAAAAGGCGGCACAGGGCAACGCGGCGGCGTTCCCCTCCCGAAAGCGTCGATACGGGTGTTTCCGGAGCGGGTGTGCGCAAAGCATCCATCGCTATGTTGAGTTTGGTATCCAGTTCCCATGCGTTTTTGGCGTCTATTTCGTCCTGGAGTTCACCCTGGCGGCGCATCAGTTCATCCATTTTGTCAGGATCGGAATACACCTCTTCCAGACCGAACTGTTCGTTTATCCTGTTGTATTCGTCCAGTATGGCCACAGTATCGGCAACGCCTTCCTTTACTATATCGAGTACCGTTTTGTCGGGGTCCAGTTGCGGGTCCTGAGGCAGGTAACCGACGGAATATCCGGGAGAGAACACCACGTCGCCCTGGTATTCCTTTTCGATACCGGCGATTATTTTGAGAAGGGTGGATTTACCGGCTCCGTTCAGACCGAGTATGCCTATTTTAGCTCCGTAGAAAAAACTGAGGTAGATGTCCTTGAGGACTGTTTTGTTCGTCCTGGAATATGTCTTGGTCACTCCGGTCATGGAAAAAATGACCTTGTTATCGTCTGCCATGATTTTTATATGCGGTTTTTGTTAATAATCGCTACAAATATAATGCAAACCGAAAGCATGGCGAAGGGAAAACGGAGTTTTCGCCGGAGCCATGCGTAAGGTTGTGCCTGTGTTGTGCAAATATAGCGAAAGCCGAATGCAGAACTCAAGTTTACTTGAAGTTATGCTAAGGCGCATCCTATATTATCAAAATATAGCGAAAGCCGAATGCAGAACTCAAGTTTACTTGAAGTTATGCTAAGGCGCATCCTATATTATCAAAATATAGCGAAAGCCGAATGCAGAACTCAAGTTTACTTGAAGTTATGCTATATTATGTAAATATCGGAAAAGCCACCGTCACGGCTAAAATGTATGGAATGCCGCGGGTAAACAAAAAAGGCATGGGTGTTTTCGGGTGTTGTGTGGTATTGGGGAGGTTTGCAGAATTGTCTGTTATTCGAGTTTTTTTGTCACATATGCTTCTTTTTTCGTTTTCAGGATGTCCTGTATGTGGGAATTGGCCAGTGCCAGCCGGCATGAATCCGTTTCGAGTATACGTGTGAAGATGAGTATGCTGTTGTCGGATGCCCATCGTGCGGTTTCCCTGATATCGTATCCTGTGCCTGCTGCGTTGCGTTCGCGCCTGAAGACGTGCGATGAATACGGGCCGTACTTGTATTTTAATGCATGCAGTGTTCCGTCTCCTGGGTCGTTGTAGTTTACGATTATTACCGCTAGGCGGTTTTTGTGGAAACAGCAGTTCAGGGTTGCCAGACGCCCGTCGTCGGTATTCCTGGTTATGTCGTAGATGTCCATGCCGTCGAGGGTTATGTTTTCGTGGATAAGTTCCGATGTGTTCCTGACGCACAGCGGGTTTTTGGACAGGAATTTAGCTTCGTTCGTCATGAGCTTTATGCCGAAGACGGACGGATTTTTTTGAAAATGCGTGCGATGGCGTCAAAAGAGCCAATAGTATGAAAAAAGCGGCCTTTTTCATGATAAATAATTTTGTTGAAACATGTACAATACCGCAAAAATAAGAAAATATTCGATTATCATATATGATAACTAATATTTTGTAATATTATATACTTATATTTTTATCCGCCTCTCTTCCGGTGGGTTATAGGCCGGCAGGGAGATTGAGGTTTAGCATAAAATCAACAGGAAACTTCGGTTTGTTTTATCCGTTGCATGGGAAAAAGCGATATGACGCCGGGCGGAGTTGCGTTGTCCGGGTTTAAAGAATAAATACGCCTTCAAAAACGGACGTGTTTCCTGCGTTATCCTCGACTTCCAGCCTGAAGACATGGCGGCCTTTGGACAAGCCTTCGCGCGAGGTATCCAGCGATATTTCATTCTTTTTGTATTCGTATTCGCAGAGTATCCATTTTCCGTCCACGTAGCCTTTGAACGATTTTATCCCGGACTGGCCGTCCGATATATACATTTTCAGCACGCGGCCTGGCAATCTCTGTCCTTCTTTCCACGCTCCGCGGGTTATTTTGGGCGGAATGTCGTCCTGAGCCAGCGTGAAAGTTCCGAAAGACGTCGTATTAAGGTAAATCCGTCCGTCCTTTACATATCCGCCGAGGAATGAGTAGCGCGTATGTCCGTCGCGTGTGCGGTACGGGCGCGCTATCTTTGTCTTTGCAAGGTTTCCGGCTGGAATGCCGCTTATGTCGAAACTGATGGTAAACGGCGACAAAGCGGCCGCATGCGGTCCGTCCAGCCGGAAGGTCAGGGAATCCGTGCGCTCGAAGTTCACGTACATGTTTTTACGGAACGTGTTTGCCGGGAAGTCGGCGGTAAATCTGCCGAATATTATCTTGTTCGGTCTGTCAGCCCTGAAGTACATGGCCCCGTTTTCCGTATCGCAGCCGGCACCGGGGTTTTCGCCTCCGTATGTATTGGTCTCGGGCGTGCCTATTATCGAAAATCGGCGTTCGGATATGTTGCCTGCCAGATCGGACACTTCTATGCGTATGTCGTACTGGTGTCCTTCGCCGATGTCCAGCACTGCCGGCACGAGGCATTGGCGGTCGTAGATGTCCAATTCGTTATACGGTTCGACGTAGCATTTTACGAGCCTTTTCCCTGTGCGCCGGTAGTAATCGTACAATATATGGTCGTTTATCTGTCTTGTCCGGGGAAAATCGAACTCGTTCATTTTCATTCCGTATGCTTTTACGCCTCCTACATACATGTTTATAGAATAGACACCGTTCTTGTTTGGCGCATCGTCCATGGTATCGTAAGCGTCCACCAGTACGACGGTTTTGCCGAATGCGCGTATAAGAGCGTTTGAAGAGCCTTTCTGGTAAACGACCCGCCGCGGTGCCGATGCCATCTCCAGTGTGTCCATGCCGTCCGTGTTCATTATGTAAACCCCGTTTATGGTGGGAGGGCGGTGGTCGTCGACATCGAATCCGAAAAGAAGTGGGTTCATCGGCCGGTTATCTTCCGTGCGCCGTATTTCAAAATGCAGGTGAGGCCCTTCGGAGGAACCCGTATTTCCGGAATAGGCTATAAGCTCGCCTCTTTTTACAGGTATCAGGTCCGGGGAAAATTCTATGTCCGCCGTGAAACTTTCTTCGGCGTACTGACGTTTGCGAACCAGGGAATCTATGGAGGGAGCGAAGCGGTCGAGATGTCCGTACACCGTGGTGTAGCCGTTAGGGTGCTCCACGTACAGCGCTTTGCCGTAACCGCCGATGCTTACGCTCGCCCTTTTTATGAAACCGTCGGCCGGAGCGTGTATTTCCTTGCCGGTGACGAATTGTGTTTTGAAGTCCACCCCTGAGTGGAAGTGGTTGGAGCGCAATTCGGCAAATCCTCCGGCCAGAACCCTTTTGTGCGACATGGGCGGGTCGAAGTATCCGCGCGGTACTTCCGGGGGTATCTGGGAATATGAATGCGTGATTGCGGAAAATACAAGCAAAGCGGTATAAAACAGCCTTTTCATCATCTTTACCGTCGAGTGTGTTGAAGATTCCATACGGAAAACAAATATACGCATTAAAATTGTGCCGCCATAAAATTGGTAAGTTCAAAATGACTGCTTATATTTGCTAATCATTAATTTCCGCGCCTTTTTACAGGCATTTACACAACATATAATTATCATTAAAAAACATACGAGTATGACTGTGATGAAAAGGATACTGCTACCGGTTTTCGTGGCGGCATCTGTAGCTTTGGCCGGGCAGGACCTTGCCCCCGTTATAAAGTCGGTACAGGAGAAATACGCTCCGGACAAGCGCACGGCGCTTTTTTCCGTCGAGGCTATAAAAACAAACGGCCCGGTAGTGCTCAACGGGGAGACCAATATCCCTCAGGCAAAAGCCGAACTGTTGGAAAAAGCCGCGAAAAGCGATGTCGAAATGATAGACGCTATCAATGTGCTGCCCGATGAAAAAGGACTGGAAGGCAAGACCTACGGCGTGGTGAGCATATCGGTGGCCACATTGCGTTACGGTCCTTCGTATGCTTCGGAACAGGCTTCTCAGCTGCTTATGGGTACGCCTGTGAGGATACTGAAAAAGTCCGGGTGGTATCTTGTTCAGACGCCTGAAAATTATATAGCATGGGTGTCCGCAAGCGGCATAACGCCGATGACCAAACAGCAGTACAATGAATACGTTTCGGCTAAAAAGGTGATATATCTTCCCGAATATGGTTTTGCGTATTCCAAACCTGACGTGAAGTCCGAAAGGGTTTCGGACGTAGTGGCAGGCAATATGTTCAAATACGAAGGGACGAAAGGTAAGTTCGCTAAAGTATCGTTTGCCGACGGCCGTGAGGCTTATATCCCAAAAAGCGAAGTGACCGACTTCTCCGCCTGGGCCAAAAATACCCGTCCTACGGAGGAAAGCATCATAAAAACGGCATACAGGTTTATGGGGGTTCCGTACCTTTGGGCAGGGACATCTTCCAAGATGTTGGATTGCAGCGGTTTTTCCAAAACGGTCTATCTCCTCAACGGTCTTATCCTGGCACGCGACGCATCGCAGCAATGCCTGACCGGCCAGAACATAGACGTGAGCGAAGGCTATAAGAACCTCCGTCCCGGCGATTTGGTCTTTTTCGGCAACCGCAAGGCCGACGGCTCTCCTAACAGGGTATGGCACGTTGGCATATACGTTGGCGACGGCATTTTTATCCACGAGGCCGGTAAGGTGCATCTTACCAGTTTCAACCCGGAACATAAGGATATCTATTCCAAATACTACGTGGATATTCTGGTGCGCGCTACCCGCATAATAGGCACCGAGGATAAGGGAATGGGTGTCACTTCGGTTGAAAACAACCCTTATTTCGCATTGCAGCAGTAAACGATAAATTCAAAAACATAAAACATAGATTACTACGATGGATACAAACAGAAGGGATTTCCTTAAAAAAGCAGCATTGGTAACAGGTGCCGGGATACTGGCTACGGCGGCATCGCCCGCACTGGCTTCGGTGGTAAGCCCGTCGAAAGCCCCGGCCATAAAAAAAGGAGGAAGCAAAAAGATGAAACTCACATACAAACCGTTCGAGACCAAATTCATACATGCTTTCGGCGTATCCGGTTCGACCCGCAGCTTCACTCCTCTGGTGCTGGTGCAGATAGAATACGACGGAATAATAGGCTATGGCGAAGCCGTAATGCCCCCTTATCTTGGCGAATCGCAGGCTTCAGTGCTCGAATTCCTCAAGAAAGTCAACCTCGAACAGTTCTCCAATCCTTTCGAACTTGACGACATCCTCACATATGTGGATGGCATAGCTGCATATAACGCCGCAGCGAAGGCTTCGATAGACATAGCTCTCCACGATCTTGTGGGCAAGATGCTCGGCGCGAAATGGTGCGACATTTGGGGCTATACGGCATCAAAGGCCCCTTCAACTTCATATACCATAGGCATAGACACTCCTGAGGTCGTGCGCCAGAAAACACGCGAGGCCGCCCCGTACAGCATCATAAAGGTGAAACTCGGAGGCCCGGAGGATAAGAAACTCGTCGAGACCATACGTGAAATAGAGCCGACAAAGCCGCTTTGCGTGGACGCCAACCAGGGTTGGAAAGATAAAAGTTACGCTCTGGATATGATATACTGGTGCAAGGAAAACGGTTTCATATTCGTAGAACAGCCTATCGGCAAGTACAATCTCGACGACATGGCGTGGATAACCGAGCGCAGCCCGCTGCCTACCGTAGCCGACGAGTCGTGCCAGAGGCTTTCCGACGTTGCCAAACTCCAGGGTGCGTTCAGCGCGATAAACATAAAACTGATGAAATGTACCGGCCTTCGCGAGGCTCATAAAATGGTCGATCTGGCCCGTGCGCTCGGCATGAAGATAATGCTCGGATGCATGAGCGGAGAGACTTCCGTGGCGATATCCGCGGCGGCCCAGCTTTCCCCGGCCATAGACTGGGCCGACTTGGATGGCAACCTGCTCATCAACAACGACCCGTTCGAGGGTATGAAGATAGTAAACGGCAAGATAACTTTGGCCGATTACCCCGGCGTAGGCGCTGTCCCCAGAAAAAAATAACCCATAACCCCGATACCGATATGAATAAATATGCAATAGCAATAGCGGCCCTCGGAGCTTTCGCAGCCTCGTGTTCTCCCGGAAAGACGCAGCTTACACCTTCGCAGGCGGTTGACGCCCAAACGGCGGCAGGCAATTATGCCCGTGCGGAATCCATGCTCGACTCCCTTATTGCCGATGCCGGCGATGATTTTACAAAGGCTTATGTCTTTATCCATAAAAAGGATTCGCTGTACAAACTCCGCAGCGATTTCCGCCGTACAAAGGATGAGGTCGTATCTTACGTCGAACGTTACTATGGCGACAGCTCTCTTGTCAAGGTAAAGCAATGGATAGAGAACGGCGTGCTCGAATACCGGGTTATAGACGGTGACACTCTCTTTTTCCGCAATGCTGCGCCTAACGTGTTCCGAGTGGACAAAGAAGCCATAGCTCGCGCTTATGCAGGCAATGACGGCGGCCGCGCACAGGATTCGGTACTCAATGTAAATCTTCCGGCCATACTGTCCGCTCCTAGCGGGCAGATAGCCGACCCTAAGACCATGAAAGTACGCCACCGCATAACCGTCAAGGCCGATGTTGTCCCTGCCGGAGACACCCTGCGCGTGTGGATACCCATACCGCGTTCCGATGTGCCGCGTCAGACCGATATAGAAATTCTTGCCACATCGGATTCGGCTATCGTGTCTCCTCTCGAATACTGCCACCATAGTGCATATATGGAAAAAGTGGCCGAAGCCGGAAAACCGACGGAATTTTTCGTGGAATACAAATACACGTCATGGGGGCAGCATTTCGATCTCGAAGGTGTGGAGATAGCTCCTTACGATACCACGTCGGCGCTTTATAAGGAATATACCGCCGTGCGTGCGCCGCACCTGCTCCAGAGCGAATATATGTGCGTATTGGCCAAAGAGATAGTCGGCAACGAGACAAATCCGTATATGAAAGTCAGAAAGATATTCGACTATGTTAAACAATATCCCTGGGCATCGGCGCTTAATTATTCGCTCATAAAGGACATACCGCAGTACGTGGTAGACAACAAGAAAGGCGACTGCGGCCAGGTGGCATTGCTCCTGATAAATCTTGCCCGCGCATCAGGCGTGCCTGCGCGTTGGCAGAGCGGTCTTATGATGCACCCCAAATCGTTTAACATGCATGATTGGGCCGAGGTATACTACGAAGGTATAGGCTGGGTTCCGGTGGATGTTTCGTTTGGCCGCAATAAGGTTCTTACCAACAAGGGCGGGGCGCAGTTCTTCGACAGCGGGATAGACTCGTGGCGTATGATAGCCAACAACGGTTATACATGCGGTTTTTATCCGGCTAAAAAATACCCCTCGAGCGATACCGTGGATTTCCAGGCCGGTGAGGTGGAAACGTCCGATGGCAACCTTTTCTACGACAAATGGTCGTGGAACGTGGACATAGATTATATGAACTGAACGCGATAATTGCGGGAAAAATACATAGACAAAAGGATATACAACAATTTAAAAGAAAAAATGGCTGAATTTAAGTACCAGACACCAAAGCCGCTGGGCGAAGATACTACCGAGTACCGCCTTGTGACGAAAGATTATGTTGAAGTAAAGGAATGTGACGGCCGCCGGATTCTCAAAGTCGCCCCTGAAGGGCTGGAGCTTTTGGCAAAAGAGGCCATTGCGGATGTTTCGTTCTATCTGCGTCCTTCGCATCTTAAAAAACTGGCATCGATATTGGACGATCCGGAAGCTTCGGACAACGACAAGTTCGTAGCCTATACCATGCTGCGCAACCAGGTAGTGGCCGCCAAGGGCCAGTTGCCTACATGCCAGGACACGGGAACGGCTATAGTAATGGCTAAGAAGGGCGAGGATGTGTACACCGGAGTCGACGATGCCGAGTGGCTATCCAAAGGTATTTTCCAAACGTATGCCGAGCGTAACCTGCGCTATTCCCAGGTCGTGCCTTACACCATGCTCGAAGAAAAGAACACGGGAACCAACCTGCCGGCACAGATAGATGTTTACTCCAAACCCGGCGACCATTACGACTTCCTGTTCGTGACCAAGGGCGGAGGCTCGGCCAACAAAACCTATCTTTTCCAGGAAACCAAGGCGCTTCTGACCGAAGCTAATCTTGAAAAATTCCTCCGCGACAAAATAAAGACTCTCGGCACGGCGGCATGTCCTCCGTACCATCTTGCTATCGTCATAGGCGGAACTTCGGCCGAGACAAACCTCAAAACAGTCAAAGAGGCTTCGACCGGTTATCTGGACAACCTGCCCACCAGCGGCAACGACGGCGGACAGGCTTTCCGCGATCTGGAATGGGAAGCAAAAGCGCTGAAAATATGCCAGGAATACGGACTTGGAGCGCAGTTCGGCGGCAAGTATTACGTACACGACGTACGCGTTATCCGCATGCCGCGACATGCCGCTTCGTGCCCCGTGGGAATAGGCGTGAGCTGTTCGGCGGACCGTAACATAAAGGCTAAGATAACGTCCGACGGTATTTTCCTTGAAAAACTGGAAAAGAATCCTGAAAAATACCTTCCTGCTCAGGAACCCGACCTTGCTCCGGCAGTCGAAATAGATCTAGACCGTCCGATGAAGGAAGTACTCGCTGAACTGACGAAATATCCTATCAAAACACGCCTGAGCCTGACCGGTACGCTGATCGTTGCGCGTGACATAGCTCATGCCCGTATCAAAGCCATGCTCGACGCAGGCAAACCTATGCCGGAATATTTCAAAAACCATCCGGTGTACTACGCAGGGCCTGCCAAAACACCGTCCGGAATGCCTTCCGGCAGCTTCGGTCCTACCACCGCCGGACGTATGGACCCGTACGTGGACGAATTCCAGAAACACGGAGGTTCTATGATCATGGTTGCCAAGGGCAACCGTTCGCCTATGGTGCGTGAGGCGTGCAAAGCCAACGGCGGTTTCTATCTCGGTTCGATAGGTGGTCCCGCCGCGATATTGGCAGCCGAGAATATAAAATCGGTCGAAGTTGTCGATTTCGAGGAACTGGGAATGGAGGCCGTACGCAAGATACGTGTCGAAAATTTCCCCGCATTCATTATCTGCGACGACAAAGGCAACGACTTCTTTGAACAGTTGTGCAGTCATTGAGATAATGTTGCTCCGAGTTACATCGTAAAAACAAAAACAGCCTTGCGGTAAAACGGCAAGGCTGTTTTATTTGATTGTCAGGTTACGTTGTAAAAATGTGTTTTAATGGAGGTAGATGCCTTTTTTTGATGTTTAAGTTCTTGTTCCGGAACCTTTCAGAACGGGGGGGGTGATTTTATGTTGTAATTGCTTTTTCAGGACATATAATTGCGGGAACCATATGCTTAAGTTGACTGATTAATGTAGTTTGTCAGCGGTAGGAATGGAAGCGTATATATTATACCCCGTTTGATGTTTATTTCTGTTTATAATGTACCGCCAGGTCAAAAAAACGGTATAAAAATTGCTGTGTAGTTAAATGTATAAATCCCATGTTTTTTTAACTCTGGTGTGAGTGTTGTTCAGGTCGTATATGTAAGAATGAACGTTAATTGTATTTTTTTTATATTAAATAGTGTCTTTTGTAGGATAAATATTTCACAAGTTAATTTCTAATAGGATATATTTGTTGCATACCAACTATGAAACCCTATTGAAATGAAAACAAGACTTTTATTGATTCCCGTATTTTTTGTGTGGTATTGCTGCTGTGCGGTTTCGCAGGACATAAACAGCGCGCTCAAATTGGAAACAAAGCGAAATGCCGATGAATCGGTGAATATTCTGGCAAGAACATATTCTCCGGGTACGTTCGGCATAGTGATGGAATTCACCGGCCTTACGAACACAAGCCATCCGCGGTGGTCTTATGCTTCCGTCAGAGGTTCTGGAACCGTAGCCACATTGAGACCGCTGAGTTCCGAACAGGGAGTCGGGTACAGTTATGTATATACTTATAACAGAGGACGCGCCAATCCCAGACATTCCGCTTCGGTAACGTACAGGCTTCCTTTTTCGGCAGGTAAAACATGCCTTTGCAATACCCTTCCCTACCTGTGGGAAGACATTAGGGACAGACCGGAGGAATGGCATCCCTGGATGTTCCATATGGAAAAAGGCGATACGGTATTTGCAATGCGCAAAGGCCGTGTGGTCGATATACACGACGGAGAAGATCCTGTATCCGATTCAGCAGTGGTGTCGTATTCGTCGCACAGCAACAAAATGATAATAGAACATGAAGACGGTACGCTGGCTTATTATAATGTCTTGGAAAAAAACAGTTTTATGGTAAAAGTCGGGGATATTGTTTATCCTGACACGCCATTGGCATTAGCCGGTTCTTTCGACAAAATCTATTATCAGGTACGTGTTAACGTTCGCATGCTTCGCGTGGATTTCGGTAAAATGAGTGATAGCGGGGATTTGTCGGATGCATTGTATTACAGTGATATAAATCCTGTATTCATGACCGAAAAAGGCCCTGCCGCACTTATTCCGAAGGAAAGTTACAAGTCTGTCGTAACCGTAGATATCGTCGAAGCCGAAATGACAAAAAAAGAAATTAAAAAACGGGCAGGCATGTGATGTCACATAGGCCGAAATTATCGACTGTAAAAAAAGCCGCCTTTTAAAGGCGGCTTTTTTTGTTGCAGTAAAAAGTTCGGTTCAGAACGAATAGCCTATCTTAAAACCTATGGAGTTGGCTTTGTCGGTAAAACGGTAGCCGGCAATTCCATATTCGTATTTCTGAGAGTTGTAACATATGCTCAGGTTTACGGATTTTCTTTCAGCCACGCTGATGCTGGCGCCTATTGCAGGAGTGATGAGAAATCCTTTCATTTTTATATATTCGCTGCCTTCGCTTTCATCTTTCAGGCTTACGGAATAACCGCAGTCCAGTGAGGCGAAAAGGCTGGCTTTATCCGATACGGGTAGGTATCCTTTGACGTTGGCGAAAACGGGCAGTGAGACAAATGAATAACCGTTTTTGAAATAGTAATCCAATCCGATTCCTAAACCGGCCGACAGGTAGCGGTTAAATCGCCATCCGTTTATCATGCTCACACCTGCATGGTCTATTTTGCTATCTCCCGTGCCGAAAGCATACCCAGCCTGTATTTCTCCCTGATATTTTGTTTGTTTTTCCTGCGCATGGCATACTGTACAGAGCAGGATGAAAGCGGAAAGTAAAATAGCTTTTTTCATTTTTTTTGTTGCGATAAGATTTGAAAGGGTGTTAATGATTGCTGTTATTTTATTTACGGTGACAAATTTTGCGGTTTTTCCCGGAAATTCGTGTTTATTAAAAATTACTTCCGTTGTTCCGGTGAGCGATGTGTTTGGCGGCGGTTCCACGTGGGGCAACTGTTATGTAAATAAAAACTCCGGGGCGTAAACGCCCCGGAGTTGTCTGTTTATAGACGGGAAGTCCGTTATCTGAGTTTCTTAAAAAAGTCGTCCAGTAAAGTCCGGCATTCGTTTTCCAGTACACCGGAGCGGACTTCTGTCCTAGGGTGCAGTGAAGCGCCCATCGAGCGATAGCCCCTTTTCGGATCGGATGCTCCGAACACGAGCCTCGGCAACTGCGCCCAGTACATGGCTCCGGCACACATCTGGCATGGTTCGAGCGTTACGTAAAGCGTACATCCTGCCAGATATTTGCCGCCTATCGACTGCGCTGCCGATGTTATGGCCTGCATTTCGGCATGGGCCGTCACATCGTTGAGGGTCTCGGTCATGTTGTGTCCGCGCGCAATGATACGTCCTCCGCCGGTTATAACTACCCCTACGGGTATTTCACCCCGCTCGGAAGCCATCTGAGCCTGTGCTAAGGCCTGACGCATGAAATATTCGTCGCTGCCGTATTCTTCGGTCATGTGGGTGGGCTGGTGTGTGTTATTTTTCGTCGGCCACGCGTATGAATTCAAAATCCAGCTGTTTGCGCTCCAAATCAGCATTTTTCACTCTTACTACGACTTCGTCGCCAAGTTGGAGCACATTATGGCTGTTTTCGCCTACCAGCGCGAAATTCTTGGCGTCGAACGAGTAATAGTCGTCGCGTATGTCGCGTATCCTCACCAGACCCTCGCATTTATTGTCGATAAGCTCCACGTATATGCCCCATTCGGTGACTCCGGAAATAACTCCTTTGAACTCCTGGTCGGCATGCTTTGCCATGTATTTGACTTGCATGTATTTGACTGAGTCGCGTTCGGCATCGGCGGCCACACGTTCCCTTTGCGAAGCGTATTTGCATTTTTCTTCGTACAGGTCGCGGTCGGCACTCTTGCCTTTGTTCAGATAATGCTGGAGCAGGCGGTGTACCATAACGTCCGGGTATCGGCGTATCGGCGATGTGAAGTGCGTGTAAAAATCGAAAGCCAGTCCGTAGTGGCCGATGTTTTCTGTGGAGTACTCGGCTTTGGCCATCGATCGCATGGCGAGCGTTTCCATCATGTTGCCTTCTTTCTTGCCGTGGCTTTCGGTAAGGAGCTTGTTGAGCGATTTGGCTATCGATGCGCGGTCTTTGGTGGCCACTTTATAGCCGAACTGTTTTGCAACGCCTGAGAGAGCCATCAGCTTGTCGGGGTTCGGGTCGTCGTGCACTCGGTAAACGAATGTCGGAGCCTGGCCTTTGTAGTGTTCGTCTTTGCGGAGTTCCTGCCCTACGAAAGTGGCCACGCGGCGGTTTGCCAGCAGCATGAATTCTTCTATAAGTTTGTTGGAGTCTTTCGATTCTTTGAAAAACACTCCGACTGGTTCGTTGTCCTTGTCGAGATTGAATTTCACTTCCAGCTTGTCGAACGATATGGCTCCGTCCTTCAGGCGGCGCGAACGCAGTTTTTTAGCCATAGCGTCCAAAGCGAGTATCTCGTCCTTCAGGGGACCGTCGCCGCCTTCTATCACGGCCTGCGCTTCTTCGTACGTGAAGCGTTTGTTGGAGCGGGTGACAGTGCGGCCGAACCATTCGTCGAGTACGCGTGCTTCCTTGTCCATTTCAAACACAGCCGAGAATGTCAGCTTATCCTCGTCAGGACGCAGGGAACATACGTTGTTGCTCAGTATTTCGGGCAGCATGGGAACGACGCGGTCCACAAGGTACACCGAAGTGCCGCGGTCGTAAGCCTCGCCGTCGAGGTCCGTACCTTCTTTCACGTAATGCGAAACGTCGGCGATATGTACTCCTACCTGGTAGTTGCCGTTTTCCAGAAGGTCTATCGACAGCGCGTCGTCGAAGTCCTTGGCATCCGCCGGGTCTATCGTAAATGTGGTGGCTGCACGCATATCGCGCCGCCTTCCTATTTCCTCTTCGCTTATTTCGAGCGGCAGAGAAGCCGCTTCCTTTTCAATTTCATCGGTAAATTTGTACGGCAGACCGTATTCGGCCAGTATCGAGTGTATCTCCACGTCGTGTTCGCCGGGACGTCCCAGAACGTCCGTGATACGCCCTACGGGATTGGCTACTTTGTCCGGCCATTCCGCTATTTCGACAACTACCTTGTCGCCGTCTTTCACATCGCCTAGGCTTTCTTTGGGAATGTAAAAATTGATGTTTATGCGGTTGTTGTCCGGGATCACGAACCCGAAATGCTGCGACAGTTCCAGACGTCCTACGAATTGTGTCTTGGCGCGGGATATTATCTCCACCACTTCGCCTTCGGGGCGGCGGCCAGGCTTGCGCCGGAACACGTACACCCGTACCTTGTCCCCGTGCAGCCCTTTGGCTACGGCGTTTGAAGGTATGTATATGTCGTCCTTGTATTTTTCCTTATCGTCGGGTACCAGATATGCCGCACCGGAGGACATGAAGTCCAGTTTTCCGGTTATGTACTGCGAATGGGCGGCCGCTTTGTAACGTCCAGTTTCCGGTTCTTCAAGTTGTCCGGCCGCAGTGAGGTTTTCCAGCGCTTGCTGGACTTTGTTCTGTGTACGGTTGTCGTCGCCCTCCAGGCGCGAGGCTACTTGTTTGCAGTTATATACTGCCGTCGGATTCTTGTGAAATACTCCCAGTACCGATATCTCGAAAGGACTTAACGTGTTATGGTCGTTGCCGTAAACTGTCCCGGATTCTTTTTTCTTTTTATTGTCGCGTTTCCCGTGCGATTTTTTGTCTTTTTTAAAAAAAGCCTGTTTGCTTTCCTGTCGTTTCTTTCTCATGTTTCTCTTTACTTTCGTTTTGTTTTCCCTGCCTTTCGGGTAAGTGCGCAGGAGTTGTTTACTTGCAGGCTGGTATCTTGTCTATGCGCCTCTGGTGCCTTCCGCCTTCGAACGGTTCGGAAAGGAAAATGTCCACCATTTCCAACGCCGTTTCCGGCGATACGAAGCGCGCCGGGATATCCAGCACGTTGGCGTCGTTGTGCGCGCGTGCCAGACGGGCTATCTCCGGCATCCAGCACAATGCGGCCCGTATGCCCTGGTGTTTGTTTGCCGTCATGCCAGCTCCGTTTCCGCTTCCGCACAGTATTATACCCATGTCGGCATCTCCTTTTTCAACCGCATCGGCCACCGGGTGTATGTAGTCCGGGTAGTCCACGCTTTCGGTTGTCTGCGGCCCGAAGTCCTGCGTTTCGATACCTTTGTTTTTGAGGTGTTCCACTATCGCTTTTTTATATTCGACCCCTGCGTGGTCGCTTCCGAGAGCAATTTTCATATCCGTAATATGTTTATTGAAGTTAACCTTAAAAATCATTGTGCCTTACAAAGGTAGTTTTATTTTCCGACACTTCGTTTCTTTAGGACGCCAAAAGGTGTGGACTGCCCAAAAAAAAGGGACGCCGGCATTCGGGAACGGAATAATTGTATAAATTTGTTTCAAACGAAAAACGATATACCCGACATGAAAACATCCGCTTTTAAATTGCCGCAAATAGTGGAATCCGCCGACACGGTATGCCTTGCCACGACAGGGACTGACGGTTTCCCGTCGGTCAGGGCTATGCTCAATCTGAAAAATACATCCCTTTATCCTCATCTGGCGCCGCTTTATGCCCTTGAGAAAAACCCGCTTGCGATATATTTGACCACAAATGCATCTTCGGCTAAGATGGACGAGATACGCACGTGTCCTAAAGCCTGCCTTTATTATTGTGACAGCGGCCGTTTTCTGGGAATAACGCTCAAAGGCAATGTGGAAGTAGTGGAGGACGCCGCATTCAAAGCCGCCGCATGGGGGCCGGGATGGGAAGAATACTACCCTGAAGGGCCGCAGTCCGACGATTTCGTTATGCTGAGGTTTACGCCCGCCGTTGTGAAAAGTTATTCGGACCTCAGCGTGGAGGCTGTTGAGCTGGCGTGATATGATAGATAATATTTTGGCTGCAAAATAAAAATTACGGACGATAGAAGATATATATGGAATTTCTTATAATACTGGGATTGATATTGCTCAACGGCATTTTCTCAATGTCGGAAATAGCTGTGGTCTCGGCACGTAAATCGCGCCTTGAAATAGATGCCAACAAAGGCAGTTCCGGCGCGCGCACTGCACTTAAACTGGCCGAAAATCCGGACCGTTTCCTCTCGACGATACAGATAGGGATAACCCTGATAGGAATACTGACAGGTCTTTTTTCCGGCGATATGCTTGCGGTGTACGTTACGGACTGGATAGAGCGCATAGGCATATTGACGCCGTATGCTCCGGCCATAGCGAAAGGTCTGATAGTGGTGGTGGTGACGTATCTGACGCTCATATTGGGCGAACTGGTTCCCAAGAGGATAGGTCTGGGGGCTTCGGGCACTGTGTCGAAGATTGTTTCCCGTCCCATGGATTTCCTATCCAAACTGGCCCTGCCGTTCGTGTGGGTTTTGTCCAAAAGCACTGAAATGGTGGTAAGGCTCATCGGTTTTAACCGTTCGGAGCAGGATTCTGTGACCGAGGAAGAAATAAAGGCGATAATAGCCCAGGGAACTGAAGGCGGGGAAATACGCCCTGTGGAGCGCGATATAGTAGACCGTGTGTTTTCACTCGGAGACCGCGATATAGCGTCGCTCATGACCCCGCGAGGCGATATTGTTTATATAGACGTAACGCAATCCGAGGAGCAGATACGCCTTATGATAAAGAACAACGTGTTCAACGTATATCCTGTATGCCGAGGAGGACTGGACGATATAATAGGCGTTGTGACGCTTAAAGACCTTTTCGCCCATGCCGACGACGAGAATTTCCGTATACAGGAGATAATACGCCCGGCAGAGTACATACCGGAAAACATGGGCGTTTACAATGCATTGGAACTGCTCAAACAGTCGAGTGTCAAATGCGGTATCGTTATAGACGAATTCGGCAGCGTGGAAGGCATCGTGACGCTCAAGGATATGATAAAAGGGCTTTTGGGCAATATGCCGGAGGCAGGTGAGGAAGATATGATAATACAGCGGCAGGACGGTTCGTATTTTGTGGACGGACAATGCCCGTTTTATGACTTTCTCGAATATTTCGATATAGAAAATCTCTATACCGATTACAATTACAATACGCTCGGAGGTCTTATCTTTGGTATATTGCAGCATGTGCCGCGCACCGGCGAGCGTTTCTGCTGGCTTTCGTTCGAGATGGAAATAGCCGATATGGACGGAGCCCGCATAGACAAGGTCGTGGTGAGAAAGAACGGCCCGTGCGATTGAACAGCGATTGTACAACGTATGAAAAACCTAAAACCTCTTTAATATGAAAAAAATAGTACTTCTGCGCCATGGAGAGAGCGCATGGAACCGCGAGAACCGTTTTACCGGCTGGACCGATGTGGACCTGACGGAAAAAGGCGTAGGCGAAGCCTACCGTGCGGGTGAACTTATGAAAAAGGAAAACTTCGCTTTCGATAAGGCGTATACATCGTATCTCAAGCGTGCTGTCAAGACTCTCAACGGCGTGCTCGATGCGATGGACCAGGACTGGATACCGGTGGAAAAGGACTGGCGTCTCAATGAAAAACATTACGGTCAGCTCCAGGGGCTCAATAAGGCGGAAACAGCGGCGAAATACGGCGACGAGCAGGTGAAGATATGGCGGCGCAGTTTCGATGTGGCTCCGCAGCCGCTCACTGAGGATGATCCGCGCAATCCCCGTTTCGAGGCGAGGTATGACAGTGTCCCGGATAACATGTTGCCCAGTACAGAGTCGCTCAAGGATACGATAGAACGCATCATGCCGTACTGGAAGGAAACTATATTCCCTTCGCTCAAAGATGCGGAAGAGATTCTCGTAGTCGCGCACGGGAACAGCTTGCGAGGTATTATAAAGCACCTGAAAGGCATATCCGACGAAGACATAGTTAACCTGAACCTGCCGACGGCAGTGCCTTACGTGTTTGAGTTCGACGATGACATGAAACTTGTGAAAGACTATTTCCTGGGCGATCCTCAGGAGATAAAAAAACTTATGGAGGCGGTTGCCAATCAGGGAAAAAAGAAATGATGCTTACGCAGGCCGGAGGTATGGTTCGATAGACAATAATATCGGGTCCGGGCGGAAGTGTCGGTTGCCGTGGTTCCGTCCGTCCTGTTTAATATATATCTGTAAAATATATATATGCAAAACCTTAAGATAGCGTCCGTACAGTTCGAAGCGCGCGACAACGACAAAGAATACAACCTTTCGGTCATACGCTGTATGTGCCGCCGTGCGGCGGACGAGGGAGCGGATGTGGTGGCGTTCCATGAATGTTCGGTATGCGGATATACTTTCGCCAAGGACCTTACCCGCGGTGAACTCGCCGATATAGCCGAATTTATACCCGAAGGCCCCAGTACGCAGGAGCTGATAAGTATAGCGCGTCAAACGGGCGTTACCCTTCTTGCCGGTTTTTTCGAAAAGGATGAAGCAGGAGGCCTTTACAAAGCCCATGTGTGCGTTGACGGCAACGGATTGAAAGCGAAATACCGCAAACTGCATCCTTTCATACATCCGGCATTGACTCCGGGCGACAGGTATGTTGTGTTCGATATAAAAGGCTGGAAGTGCGGCATACTCGTGTGTTACGACAACAATATCATAGAAAACGTGCGTGCGACGAAACTTTTGGGGGCGGATATTATTTTCATGCCTCATGTGACCATGTGTACCCCTTCGCCGCGTCCCGGAGCAGGACTTGTGGATCCGGCGTTATGGCGTTGCAGGGAAACCGATCCGACTTTGCTGCGCGTGGAATTCGACGGGCTTAAAGGCCGGGCGTGGCTTATGAAATGGCTCCCTGCCCGAGCTTATGACAATGCCGTTTACGTCGTGTTTTCAAATCCGATAGGTATGGACTATACCGAGGTCAAAAACGGATGTTCGATGATACTCGATCCTTTCGGGGACATAGTGGCCGAATGCCGCGCTCTGGGCGACGATATATGTTTCGCTACAGTTTCCGAGGAAAAGATAGGCAATGCCGGGGGCACGCGCTACATAAATGCCCGCCGCCCGTCGTTGTACGGTAATATAATATCGGCTCCGCACGAGCCAGTGCAGAAAGTGGCCTGGAAAGATTTGGATTAACGTTTCCAGTGAAAATATGTAATTGTAAGAACGCCGGCGCCATATAAAAATCCCTCCGGGAATACATGTGGAGTGTGTATTCCCGGAGGGGTTGTTTTTAATGCGTTTTATTGTTTACGGCATTCAGTATCCGGTATAGTTCGACGGGGTGAAAGCCTTAAGTTCGTCTTTTATGTCATCGGATACATCGAGGGTGTCGATAAACTGGCTGATGGTCTGATGCGTTATTTTTTTGTTGGTGCGTGTCAGCGCTTTGAGGGCTTCGTATGGATTGGGGTAGCTCTCTCTCCGCAGCACTGTCTGTATGGCCTCGGCCACGACAGCCCAGTTGTCTTCCAGGTCGGCGGCTATCTTGTCGCGGTTGACTATCAGTTTGCCCAGCCCTTTCATTGTGGAACGTATGGCCAGCAGCGAATGTCCGAACGGCACGCCCACGTTTCGCAGGACAGTCGAGTCCGTCAGGTCTCTTTGCAGGCGCGATACCGGCAGTTTTGCCGCCAGATGTTCGAACAGTGCGTTGGCAACGCCCAGGTTGCCCTCGGAATTTTCGAAATCTATCGGGTTTACCTTGTGCGGCATGGCGCTTGAACCTACTTCTCCGGCTTTTATCTGCTGTTTGAAGTATTCCATCGATATGTATGTCCACATGTCGCGGTCCAGGTCCATAATGATGTTGTTTATACGCTTGATGTTGTCGAACAGCGCTGCAGCCAGGTCGTAGTGTTCTATTTGTGTGGTCGGATACGAGCGTTTCAGCCCGAGTGTTTTTTCCACGAATTTCTCTGCGAAACGGTTCCAGTCCACGCGGGGAAACGCTGCCTTGTGCGCATTGAAATTGCCTGTCGCACCGCCGAATTTCGCTCCGTAAGGAAGTGCGGAGAGCATTTCCCTTTGTACTTTAAGGCGCGATATAAACACCCTTATTTCCTTGCCCAGGCGGGTAGGGGATGCAGGTTGGCCATGCGTACGTGCCAGAAGCGGTATATCGTCCCATTCGGCCGCCAAGGATTCCAGTTTACCGGTAAGGGCGTCCAGTTCCGGCAGATATACGTTTGTTACGGCTTCCTTTATCGAAAGCGGGGTGGCCGTGTTGTTGATGTCCTGTGACGTCAGTCCGAAATGTATGAACTCCTTGTATTGGTGAAGCCCCATTTCGTCGAATTTTTCTTTCAGAAAGTATTCCACCGCCTTGACATCGTGATTCGTCGTCTTTTCAATGGTTTTTATACGAAGCGCGTCGTCGGTGGAAAATTCACGGTATATTTTCCTCAGACGCGTATAGTGCCTCTGATTTACCCCGCGCAGTTGCGGTACTTTCAGTTTCATGCCGCACAGAGCTATGAAATATTCCACTTCCACCTGTACGCGGTAGCGTATCAGGCCCATTTCGGAAAAATAAGGCGCCAGTGCCTCGCCTGTGGAGCGGTAGCGCCCGTCCAATGGGCAAAGCGCCGTCAGTTGGTTCAGTTCCATGTGTTTTATCCGTCGATTGTTGCGTTTGCAAAGGTAGTCGGGAAAAACCGTTTATGCAATTTTTCTGCCCCGGCATTTGCTGTGTGAGCATTAAAAAACGCGTCAGGCAGTGGATGCTAGTGCCGGCGAGGCCGGCCTGACAGTAAAAAATACTTTATTTCAAAAAGTTAAGCGGTAAAAAGCCTGTATCTTGTAAAAAATGTTTAAATTTGCACGCTCTTTTCCCGCAGGCTTTTACGTGGGGAAAAGGGGTATCGGTTAAATAACGAATGTATAAAACTTCCGTCACGGCGGCGCCTGCGTATTTTTCTCACGGCTGGCGGCGGAATACAAAAAACAATTTTTTCCTAAATTATGTCACAGGAAAACCAGACAGCGGTAGCGCCGCTGGAAGATTTCGACTGGGAAGCATACGAATCCGGCGCAGCCGTTTCGAAGGCCGAACACGAGAAAATGCAGCAAATGTACGTCGATTCCCTCGGCGGAGTGAACGAACACGAAGTTGTGGAAGGAACGGTAATTGCAAAAACCGACCGCGAGGTAATCGTGGACATCAATGCAAAATCCGAAGGAGTTATTCCGGTATCGGAATTCCGTTATAACCCTGCCCTTGCCGTAGGCGATAAGGTTGAGGTATTGGTGGACCGTCAGGAAAACAAGAACGGCCAGCTGGTACTCTCGCACAAGAAAGCTCGCGCAATCAAGGCATGGGACCGTGTGAATGCAGCTTATGAAAGCGGCGAAATAGTAAACGGTTTCGTAAAATGCCGCACCAAGGGCGGTATGATAGTGGACGTATTCGGTATAGAAGCGTTCCTTCCGGGCTCTCAGATAGATGTAAAACCGATACGCGACTACGACCAGTTCGTGGAAAAGACGATGGAATTCAAGATCGTCAAAATCAACCACGACTTCAAGAACGTCGTTATATCCCACAAGGCTCTCATCGAAGCCGACATCGAAGAACAGAAAAAGGAAATCGTATCCAAACTGGAAAAAGGCCAGGTACTCGAAGGTACTGTCAAGAACATCACTTCCTACGGCGTATTCATCGACCTGGGAGGTGTGGACGGACTTATCCATATCACAGACCTTTCGTGGAGCCGCATAAACCACCCTTCGGAAGTGGTTCAGCTCGACCAGAAGATAAACGTGGTTATCTTGGATTTCGACGAAGACAAAACACGCATACAGCTCGGTCTGAAGCAGCTTCAGGCTCATCCTTGGGATGCACTGTCCGAAACCTACAAGGTTGGCGACAAGGTTAAGGGCAAGGTTGTCGTTCTGGCTGACTACGGCGCATTCGTAGAAGTTATGCCGGGTGTTGAAGGACTCATTCACGTATCGGAAATGTCGTGGTCGACCCACCTTCGTTCCGCACAGGATTTTGTCAAGATCGGCGATGAGGTTGAGGCCGTAATACTGACTTTGGACCGCGACGAGCGCAAGATGTCCCTCGGTATGAAGCAGCTTACCCCCGATCCTTGGGCCAATATCACGGAAAAATATCCTGTCGGCTCCAAGCAGACCGGTACGGTTCGCAATTTCACCAACTTCGGTGTATTCGTTGAACTGGAAGAAGGCATCGACGGACTGGTGTACATATCCGACCTTTCGTGGACCAAGAAAATCAAACATCCTTCGGAATTCTGCAAAATCGGCGACAAGCTGGACGTAGTGGTGCTGGAACTCGATACCGAGGCGCGCCGCCTGTCCCTGGGCCACAAGCAGACTACCGAAAACCCGTGGGATGTTTATGAGAAGACTTTCGCCGTTGGCACTGCCCACAAGGGAACCGTACGCGAGGTGTTCGAGAAAGGCGCTACGGTAGGTTTTGAAGGTTACGAAGGCCTCGAGGCTTTCTGCCCGCCCCGCCACCTGGTGAAAGAGGACGGTTCTACGCTCGTCAAGGGCGAAGTTGCCGACTTCAAGGTTATCGAGTTCAACAAGGAATTCAAGCGCATAGTCGTTTCCCACGCAGCTACCTACAAGGAAGAGGAGGAACGTCCTGCACGCGAGCCTAAGGAATCCAAAAAATCCGCAGCCGTATCGACTGAAACAGCTCCTGAGCTCAAGTCGACTCTCGGCGACCTGGATGCCCTGGTGGAACTCAAAAAGAAGATGGAAGAAGGAAAATAATATTTCCCCTGAAATATTTCTTATATAAAAAACCCCGCGTAAATATTACGCGGGGTTTTGTTTTTATCAGATGTTATTTTATTCTGCCTGTATAGAATAGTTATCTGCAGCTACTACATTTGGAATAATTGTGTCGGACGGTATTTCTACATTATCTCCTTTAATTAGGAAAAAGAAGAAACCTACCAGCGGCAGTACCGTAAGTCCTGTGCCTAATCCAAGCCCGAGCGCTAATCCTGCTTTTCCATCGCCATTTTCATTCATAGCTCCGGACAAGGAAATTGTTTTTCCATCGATCGCCGTTGTTGTCATGTTTTTCACATGTATGTATCCTGCTTTTCCCATGCCCTTTGCTTTTTTGCTGTCAATATTCAGCTGAACTGGTGTACCGCCTTTTATCACTATTGTATTGGTAGTTGCGTCATAAACATCTGCGTCCACTATTGCTGAGGCGGTGGTTTTGGATTTGCTCGATATTGTTGAGGTTATACGCACCTTAACTGCGGTTCCCCGGTTTAACTTGTATGTCATGTTACCGGCAAGACAAGGTGTTATATTAGCCTGTATTATTATTAACGACAATAAAAAGGAAATGATTTTTTTCATCTTAATTATAATGTATTATCTATTAGTACGGATTTTTTGTCCCGATGATATTTCCTGATTATAGACCATAAAAAACGTGGGACATCACCGTTATCCGCACATGAGGTTTTCGACGACCTGTACAGCAGATAAGGTGACGCCCACGCATATATCATGCATGAGCATCCACCACTATCCCTGCTGTACGTAGAAAGTGTCGAAATTTCATGTGCAGGAATAAAAGCTAACGCTTTTTATGTTGTGTCTTTGTTGCTCTTATTTAATCATAGGCATGTAGTTTTGTTTTCATAGCTACAAATATAGGGAAATATCCTACTCAATATTAGAGTTTTTTATAAAATCCTCGACCGCGCTGTGGCTTACCGTCTTATCTGAAAAATAAATTTTTGCAGCTTCAATTTGCCTTTGTGAGGCTCCCAGCGAGCGCAATATGTTGCCCAGGTGCATTTTCATATGGCCGCGTTGTATGCCGGAAGTGACAAGCGAACGCACGGCTGCGAAATTCTGAGCCAGTCCTACGCTAGCCGTTATCTCCATAAGACGCCCTGCCGACGGATTGCCAAGCAGTTCCATGGCAAGTGCGGACAAGGGATGCAGTTTGGTAAGTCCGCCCACAGTGCCCAAAGCCAGCGGCATTTCCATGTGGAACCGGAATATCCCGCCACTGACAGATGCGTGTGAAAGGCTCGAATATTTTCCGCTGCGTGCGGCATAGGCATGTGCACAGGCCTCTACGGCGCGGAAATCGTTGCCAGTGGCGATGACCACGGCGTCTATACCATTCATTATGCCCTTGTTGTGCGTTACGGCGCGTTCGACGGACAGTTCGGCTATGCGCACGGCCTTTACGAATTTGTCGCAAAATAGTTTTCCGGGCATATCTCCATCGGACATTTTCTCCACCGTAGCCGAAACTTCGGCGCGGACGATGCATTCTGGAGTGTAATTGGAAAGGATGCTCATCACTACCTGCATGTCCCCAGCGGGGCCGTTTTCATTGAATGATCTCGTGAATTCCACGGAGATACACTCCAACACGCTGTTTATGAAATTGGCTCCCATTGAGTCGCGGGTGTCGGCGCTCAGGTCTATCACATAATATCCGTCCATCAGATGCGTCATGTCAAGCAGTTCCAGAGACGTTATTCCGCCTCCGCGCTTTTCCATATTGGCGGTGATAGGCCGGAAGGCATCTTCCAGGCGGGGTTTTATGCCGTGGAAAAATGCTGACAGTTTTTCCCTGTCCCCGTCGTATATCAGGTGTACCTGTCCTTTTTTCTTCATTGAAATTATTTCTGCGCGGAAACCGCCTTTTTCGGCCCAGAAAGCCGCCGCCTTGGACGATGCGGCCACTACGGAACTCTCCTCGGTGACCATCGGCACGCAGTATGTGCGTCCGTTTATCGTGAAGTTAGGAGCCAGTCCGAACGGCATGTAGTAATTGGCGGCAGTGTTTTCGGAAAATCCGTCGTGAAGCGATTGCACTGCCGGATCAGGATGGGTGTAGGTGTCTATCGTCCTGCGCGCTTTGTCCTGTTGCGCTGCGTATTTCTGAAGTATCAGGGATATTTTTTCTTCTTTGGTGAGTTTTGAAAACCCTTTTATTATATCGTCCATGTTGTCTTACGTATTTACCGATGCCGATTATACGGCAAAGATATGTTTTTGCATGTAAATAACCCCATAATGCCTTATCAAACATCGGTTTAATGGGCGGCTGGCCGACGGTTAAAAAAATAATGTTAATGTCCGTGTGTTCTTCTTCTGTATAAGGCAGAAAATCATATATTTGCACCACTGAAAGTTCATAGTTAAATAATAATAAAAATATAACCTTAAAATGACAAAAGCAGATATCGTAGCGCGAATCTCGGAAGCAAAAGGAGTTGAAAAGGCCGAAGTACAGGCAACTGTCGAGGCTTTTATGGAAGAAGTAAAAAAAGCGTTGGAAAGCGGCAATAATGTCTATCTGCGCGGTTTCGGCAGTTTTATCATAAAGAGGAGGGCTGAAAAAACAGGACGTAACATATCGAAGAACACTACCATAAAGATTCCGGCACACAACATTCCGGCGTTCAAACCGTCCAAGGTGTTCGTAGATGTCGTTAAGGAATCTGTAGCAGCCAAATAAGTAGCAAGCAAACGATACCTGCCGGGCGTGGTATCCGCGTCCGGACGGGCTCGGAAAAAATAATTTATTAACCATAAATACCGATTTAACGATGCCAAGCGGAAAAAAACGTAAAAGACATAAAGTGGCCACTCACAAACGCAAAAAACGCAGAAGACTCAACCGCCACAAAAAGAAATAAGCGTATCTTCTGTCGGAGATATCATCAGGTGCGTCGAGCATCATCAGAGAATAGAAACAGCACCCTTATTATTAAGGGTGCTTTTCCACTTTTTTATATAATATACGCTCATGTCCGCTTAAGGGCATGTAAAACGTACGAACTTACCGGATGCCCCGCATATTGGGGATACTCCGGGATAATAACAGAAAAACCATTGTGAGCACTGAACTAATCATTAATTCGAAAGCGTCGGAGGTGGCTATAGCCCTTCTGGAGGACGGGAGACTGGTCGAGTACCAAACGCAGGACGCCAGGAATGATTTCGCCGTAGGCGATATCTACATCGGAAAGGTCCGCAAGGTTATACCGGGACTCAATTCCGCTTTCGTGGACATAGGACACGAAAAAGACGCTTTTCTGCATTATAACGACCTGGGACCTCAGGTCAGGTCTTTGCTCAAATATATTAGGAACATACAGTCCGGGAATCAGAAAAACGCCATGTTAGACGGCTTCAAAATGGAGCCTAACATAGAGAAAGACGGCAAGATAGGAAATATCATAACGCAGGGAACGCCGGTACTGGTACAGATAACAAAAGAAGCGATCTCGACTAAAGGGCCGCGTCTGACATCGGAAGTGTCGATACCGGGACGCATGCTCGTTTTGGTCCCGTTCAATGACAAAGTAGCTATATCCCAGAAAATAAAACGCAGGGACGAACGCGACCGCCTGCGCATGGTGCTGGACGGGATACGTCCTAAAGGGTTCGGATTGATAGCGCGCACCAATTCCATGAACGCAAAGGCCGAAGACCTAAAGGCCGACATGGACAGCTTGGTCAAAAAATGGGAACTGATGTATTCCCATATCAAAGGAGAGAAAGCCAAAGCCCGTGTGCTGAGCGAAGAGGACAGGATTTCAGGAATACTCCGCGACCTTTTCAACGATTCTTTCACGTCGATCGTGGTGGACGATGAAACGCTTTTTCTGGAAATAGTCTCCGCTATAAGTTCATTCGCTCCCGGTCGTGATAAAATCGTAAAACTGCACAATGACAAGGTGCCTATTTTTGAAAAATACGGTGTGGACCGCCAGGTCAAGACGTCATTCGGACGTTCGGTACCTATGACAAAAGGGGCGTATCTTGTGATAGAGCATACCGAAGCCTTGCACGTAATAGACGTAAACAGCGGTAATCGATTGAACGCCAAGGAAGACCAGGAAAACAATTCTTTGGAGGTCAACCTCATAGCCGCTAAAGAGATAGCGCGCCAGTTGCGTTTGCGCGATATGGGCGGGATAATCGTGGTCGATTTTATCGACATGATCAAAAGCGAGCACCGCAAGGCTCTATATGAAAAACTGTGCGAATTCATGAAAGCCGACCGCGCACGGCATAAGATATTGCCGCCAAGTAAATTCGGACTCGTGCAGATAACGCGCCAGAGGGTGCGGCCGGCCACCGACATAGAGACTTCGGAACCGGATCCCGAAGGCTCCGGCGATACCATACACGCGCCGATAAACATACTGAACGAACTGGGCGAAGCAATCGAGCAGATAGTAAAGGCTGGAGGGTACAGAGGTATTACGCTGCACGCCCATCCTTTCGTGGCTGCATATCTTACCAAAGGTTGGTATTCCCAAAGGATGGCCTGGTTCTTCAAATACGGACGTTGGGTGAAAATAGTACCCCGCGATGCGTTCAAGTACCTGCAATACCGTTTTTATGATTCGGATGGTAAGATGATAAAATTTTGATTCCTAATTATTTGAGTTGAAATACACTGGCCGGAGGTTATAAGCCTCCGGCCTTTTTATTTTTTATTCACATAGTTTCGTATATTTGCTTACGGATAAAAATTTATAGTAAATCAAAAAAACAAAAATTATGAAAAAGACTTTATTGGCAATGTTTTTCGTTTTCATAGCTTCGGCAGCTGTGAATGCGCAGTCTTTCGAGGGTAAGGGAAAGAGCGACCTGAGCGTGGGCCTTACGTCCGGTTTCAATTCCTATAATATCCTCGGTGTGCAGGGAAACTATAACATCGGCGTACATGAATTCATTTCCGTAGGCGGTCAGGTGAATATGCTTTTCGATGACGATTTCCAGATGTACATAGGCCCGCGTGCCAATTTTCATTTGTTGAATGCGATAACTCCGTCCACGACTTCTCCGTTCGACGTTTATATCTCGGCCACTATGGGTATACAGTTCGGCGACAAGACCAAGTTCAACGCCGGAGGTTACTTAGGTGCGAAGTACGATATTTCCAACCGTTTCGGTGTTAAACTGGAGATAGGTTCCAACGTTATGGCCGGCGTGGTATTCAAACTGTAAATATTGCAAGCCGCCATTATAAAAAAACGCCCCGCATGCGGGGCGTTTTTTTGATAGTTGTGTGAAACTATTCTATTTCTATCTCGGAGAGCATCTTTTCCACTGCGCTCAGATCCGGTGTTATAATCACTTCCGTGCGGCGGTTGCGGGCGCGGTTATCCGTGTTCGTGTTGGGGAAAAGGGGTTCGTATTCGCTTCGCCCTGCGGCTGTTATGTTTTTCGGGTCGATGTCCTTGTTTTGAGTTATGAGCCGCACGATGGATGTGGCGCGCATGACGCTCAGGTCCCAGTTGTCTTTTATCGTTCCCGAAGCCTTGTACGGGACATTATCCGTATGTCCTTCTATCATTACTTTAATATCGGGCTGCGATACCAGGACTTTCGTTATCTCCGTTATGGCTCTTCGCCCTTCGTTGTTCACTTGCCAGCTTCCGGAAGGGAAAAGGAGCCTGTTTTCCAGAGAAACGTATATCTTGCCGTTGCGCTGTGTTATAGTAAGTCCCTTGCCTTCAAAACCGACCAGAGCTTTCATAAGCTCGTTTTTCAGCGAAGACAGTTTGTCCTGTATGCCGGATATCATGCCTTCTAGCTGAGCCACGCGTTGTTCGCGGGACTTCAGGTCGGCTTCTTTCCGGGAAAGTTCGGCTTCGAGAGCAGCGATGTTGTCTTCTTTGGCTTTGAGCTGCGCCAGATATTCTCGCGATTGCTTTGACGATGCGTCCAGTAGGTTTTCCTTGTTTTTCAGCATATCCGAATACGATTGCTGCGCCTGGGCATAACGTCGCTTGAGGTCGTCAAGTGCGGCTTTGTCGGCAGCGTATTGTTTTTTCAGCGCGTCGAGGTCGCTGGCCAGGGCTTCGTTGAGGCTTTTGTAACGGTTGGCTTCGGATAGGTTTTTCTGGTTCTCGGCAGCCAGGGCTTCGTTTTCGGCTACGGCGTCGGCATGGCGTGATTCGAGTTCGCGGTACAGTTTCTTCGACACGCATCCGCTGAGTAAGAGCGCCAAAGAAGCTATTATCAGTAATTTGCCTGTATTCATAAGGTATTTGTAACTATTGTGTTCGTTACAGGCGAAAGTACAAGTATTTTTCGTGAAAATTAGTATAAATAATGGGGTTAAAAGGTTAAATTTGCAGTCGTTGAAAATTATAAAGACATTAAGAGATATCATGGCAAAGAATGACGATTTGTTCAAGAAAGTAGTGGCTCACGCCAAAGAATACGGATTTATTTTCCCTTCGAGCGAGATATACGACGGCCTTAGCGCGGTGTACGATTACGGCCCCTACGGTAGCCAGATGAAAAACAACATAAAGGAATACTGGTGGAAGGCCATGGTTCAGATGAACGAAAACATCGTAGGGCTGGATGCCGCCATATTCATGCACCCTACCACGTGGAAGGCTTCGGGACATGTGGATGCGTTCAACGATCCTCTGATAGACAACAAAGACACAAAGCGCCGTTACCGCGCCGATGTGCTGGTCGAGGACTATGTGGCCAAGATGGAAGACAAGGTGCAAAAGGAGATAGCTAAGGCTAAAAAGCGTTTCGGCGATGCTTTTGACGAAGAAAAATTCGTTTCGACAAATGAGCACATTGTACAAAACCGTGCGCGCCAGAGGGAGATAATACAGCGCATGTCGCAATCTCTCGACAAAAACGATCTGGCCGACGTGAAAGCGCTTATCGAAGAGTTGGAAATAGCAGATCCGGATACCGGTTCGCGCAACTGGACGGAAGTACGCCAGTTCAACCTGATGTTCGGAACGAAACTCGGTTCGGTGGCAGAAGGTACGACAGACCTGTATCTGCGTCCGGAGACGGCCCAGGGTATTTTCGTGAATTTCCTTAACGTACAAAAGTCCGCACGCCAGAAAATCCCGTTCGGTATAGCGCAGCAGGGAAAAGCGTTCCGTAACGAAATAGTGGCACGCCAGTTCATATTCCGCATGAGAGAGTTCGAGCAAATGGAGATGCAGTTCTTCGTGCGTCCTCATACCGAAATGGAGTGGTTTAAAAAATGGAAGCAGACGCGCCTCAAGTGGCATCTTAATCTCGGTCTGGGCGATGAAAACTACCGTTTCCACGATCACGACAAACTGGCCCATTACGCCAATGCCGCTACGGATATAGAATTTAATTTCCCGTTCGGCTTCAAGGAATTGGAAGGAATACATTCCCGTACGGATTTCGACCTTTCCAATCACGAGAAATATTCCGGAAAGAAGATGCAGTATTTCGACCCGGAAACCAACGAAAGTTATACTCCGTACGTAATTGAAACATCGATAGGGTTGGACCGCATGTTCCTTGCCGTGTTCTCCAAATCGCTCGTCGAGGAAGAGCTCCCTGACGGCTCCACACGCACGGTACTTCGTCTGCCGTATGTACTGGCTCCGGTAAAAGTGGCGGTACTTCCGTTGCTTAAAAAGGACGGTCTGCCTGAGGAGGCGCATAAGATAGTGTCGATGCTCAAATACGACTTCAATGTAGTGTACGATGAAAAGGATGCTATTGGACGCCGCTACCGCCGTCAGGATGCTATCGGCACGCCGATATGCGTTACCGTTGACCACGATACTCTCACCGACGGCAAAGTAACGATACGCCACCGCGATTCGATGCAGCAGCAGCGCGTTGCAATAGAAGATCTCAAGGGAATAATATCACGCGAAGTGGATATGCGTTACGCACTTGAAAAGTTGGCAGAATAACGTCTGTTTATTGATTATGCAAAGTATGCGAAAAAACCGCGCCCTTAAGGGCGCGGTTTTTTGTTTACGGAAACGGTCGGTTCGGCATGTTTGGCCGGAGGATGGCATAAAGGATTCAGTCGGGGATCTTTTTTATGCCTTTTTCGTACTCGTAGCGGGTTATTACACCTTTTTCCTTCATTTTAAAAAGGATTTTTTTTTGTCTTAATGTATTGCGTTCTTCGCGTACAGTCATGCCGGGTGTTTTGCCCGGTTTGCCGAGTTCATCGTAATTTTTGTTGCGTATCAGTGTCGACGTTATGCTGCATGTGACGGATGCCGCATAGGAAATAGGCAGAAGAATTTTAAGCCCCGATATAAAAAACATACCGGGGAGGACGTTCTTTTTGTATGTCATATGAAACGCGGGCCCGACTGTTATTCGCCACTGAAGCCTTCGACTGCTCACACGACAGAATAAAGTAAAGCCCGCGTAAATAGTACGCGAACGTTTAACTTTATTCCTTTGCCGTGTGCTAAAATTGTCGAAGTTTCAGTGGCAGGAATATAAGCTTACGCCTTTTATTTATTGTCTTTTTCTATTTTACCTTATGCGATAGGTCATTGTTAAAACAAATTTAGTGAAAAATTCTCTGGTTTGTGCAGATACGTGATTTTTTTGTCTGTTTGGATTAATTTTGCATAATGTAATCAAGTGTACAGGGAATGAAAATATTGCTTATTGCTGTCGGAAAAACGGACTCCGTGGAATTGGATTCGCTTATCGGGGAATATGTAAAACGGTTGGCGCGTTACGCAGATTTTTCGATACAGGTGATAACGGATGTGAAAAACTCCAGAAATATGCCGGAAGATGTACAGAAGCAACGGGAAGGGGAAGCTATTCTGACCTGTCTGCGTACTGGCGACAGGGTTATACTTCTGGATGAACGGGGAAAGGAATACACGTCAGAGGGTTTTGCGGACGGTTTGAAAAAGATTATGAACAGCGGTATCAAACGTCTGGTGTTCGTCATAGGCGGTCCGTACGGTTTTTCTTCGGATGTGTATGCCAGGGCGGACGATCGTATGTGTCTGTCGCGTATGACTTTTTCACACCAGATGGTGCGTCTGTTTTTCGTGGAGCAGTTATATAGAGGCCATGCCATACTTGCCGGATTGCCTTACCACCATGGATAGGCATGGTCTTCATAGAAAGACAGGCGGCGGTCCTTTGGACCGCCGCCTGTCTTTCATTTTAATATGTCTGGTTATTTTTTCATGTAGAATTTACCCAGGAGCGTATCCCAGAATATTACGGCAAAAATGCCCATACAAATGGTCACGGTACGTATTATCGAGCTTATGGATACGCTTGCCGAAAAATTGGAGTACGTATCGGATGCGAAAGCCGCTAGTTTTATCCTGAAATCCTCCAGTATGTCCCATGATATTCCCGCAGATGAGAAACATGTGGCCATTAGGATGATAGTTATGAGCGACGTAACGACTATCGTTACCGCTATCCTGTTGCTTATGCGTGACAGGCGGCGCTGACGTGCTATTTCCCTCTCTTTTTCTATACGGACCATAAGGCGCGGAGTAAAGGAATGCGACGTCCCCATGCCTTGAAAGGCACTTCTCATCATTTCGTCGAACGTTTCCATGGAGTTTCCCATTTTCATCTAATCGTTTATTAATATCCTGGCCGCGTCTTTTCCAAGCATAGTTTTAAGTATCTGGGCCATTCTGACTCTCGCACGCGATAGCGTAGTCTTTACGTTGGCCGTACTCATGGAACAAATATCGGAAATTTCCGCGATATTGTGTTCATTGAGGTAAAAAAGAGTCAGGATCATGGCGTCGCGGCTGTCCATCCTGTCCATTGCTTTTTGTATATACTGCGAGCGTTCCTGGCTGCGCAGTTCGCCCATTTGCGTTATAAGACCCATGTCGGCGCTTTCCTCGAAATTCATCCAATCCTCGACAGGGGTTGTGTCCAGAGAATTGGAACGGTACATGGTGCTGGCTTCATTGAAAGCTATGCGGAAAAGCCATGTCGAGAATTTCGATTCGCCTTTGAATTTGGGCAGTGACGTGTATGCCTTGACAAAGATTTCCTGCGTGAGGTCTTCCGCGTCTTCGCGGTTTTTCACCATGCGCATCACAACGGCGAACACCATGTCTTTATATTTGTCCACAAGAGTGGCAAAACAACGGGTGTCGCCGTGTAATATGTTCTTTATCAGGGTTCCCTCGTTCATTGAAAGCCTCTGTATATCCCTAATCGGGTTATGTGAGTTTAATCTTCCGTGTAGTTTTCCGGCCTTTCATCCTGGTTTTTCTCACCGTATCTTTGGCTTTGCCTGTAAAGATACTCTTTTGTCCTGTGGTTGCGGCGGTTGTAATATATATACAACGATATGCATGCCGAAAGTACTACTATCGAAAAGCCGATACCTCCGGTATCTATCAGCGTGTACGTGTACAGCAGGTTGGTCACTATAGAGGCTATCAGAAGGCCCACGGCTATCCCTGCGAATATATACATCCATTTCACGGTCGAGTCTTCGGCTTTCGGAGTTTTGCGGTATGTTGTTCTTCTCACAGGCTCGGGGGTGGGTTCCGGTGCCGGTTCCGACCACGGGCCGCGGATGTCCTTTTCGCATTCGTAAGGGCTTTTCGGCCTTTCGGGCTGCGGCTCAGCCTGCCGGTAGGACGGGTTAATGCCGCGTTCTATCATAGCCATACGTTCTTTGTGGCGATCCGAAAGTACTTTCCTTATTATTAGGAATATCACGATGGGTATCACGAAAAATAACCCGATGATCACTAAAAGGCCTATTATTGTTTCGTCCATGATATATTGATTTTTTAGTTATTTATTCTTTTTCTTTTGTTCCGTTATTCGTGTAACACGGCTTTCCGCCCGTCATACCTTTTTCTATCATTGCCATTCGTTCGTCGTGGCGGTCGGATATTATTTTCTTTATGATAAAGAACAGCAATGTCGGTATCATTATGAAAATCCCGGCCAGTGTTGCGGTTATCATGATTGCTTCTTCCATGATTCTCCGTTTTTTGTTTTGTTTCAGTGGATGGTTCCAAGCGCTTTCCATTACATTAGACTGGACTTTTGGGAAAAAGGTTACAATTTTTCCTTTCATAGAAACAAAAAACGGAAAAAACAACGCCGTAACGTTTCCGGCAGCGGATAAAAATAGCCTGCGGACATTGTCCGCAGGCTATTTTTATCCGCTGCCGGTAGTTATATTACTGTGCAGGTGTGTTTTCCACAGGGAGTTCGGCGGCAGGTGCCTGCGGTTGTGCCGGGGCGGCCGGGAGTTCCACCTGAGGAGCGCTGTCCAATATTTCGTCCTGTATTCCTGTCTGTTTGCTGTTTTGAAGCGTCATGGACGACAGTATGGACAATACGACTATCGCTCCGGCCAGTGTCCATGTGGACCTGTCGAGAAATTCGTTCGTCTTCTGAACGCTTCCTATCATCTGCTGGCTGCCTCCGAAAGTGGTGGCCAAACCGCCTCCTTTGGGGTTCTGTACCATTATGATGACTACCAAAAGAAAGCACACTATGATGATAAGTACCGCGAAAAATGTGAATGTCATGTCTTTTAATTTTTTGTTTTGTCTGTAAGTACTTTCAGTTCTTCGATACGATTTGCAAAGAAACTACTTTTTTTCGGATTTTTCAACATTAAAATACGATAAGCTTCGATTGCGCGGTCGTATTTTTTCTGTTCGGCGTAAATACGGGCGAGCGTTTCGGTCATAAGGGATTCCACGTGGGGCTCGTACAATTCTCCGTCGGTTTTTTCCGCCGATGCGTAGTTATCGTCGCCGGCTGTTTCGCGTGCCGGTTTTATGCGCGGGTTGGTCTTGATGAATTTGTCTATGAGTCCTTCTATGCCGGAGGCTCCGCTTTGCTGGTCTTTTATCCAGTCTCCCAACTCGCGAGGGGCGTCCTGTTCCGACGTTACTGCCTGTTCCTTGGCCTGTTCGTTTTGGTATCCGCCTTTGGTGTTGTTTATCAGTTCGAAAAGTGCGGCTCGGTCAGGAATGTGTATCGCCGCGCGTGCCAGTTCCCGTGGAAATGAAAAACAGGATGAATTATGGAGCGACTTGAGGTGCGCCATATGCAGAACGTGGCAGTACGGGTATTTTTTCAGGGATTCGGCAATCAGCGATATATCCTCCGTGCCGAGCAGGTCGGGACGCGATATGTACTGTATGAGCAAATCTCTGTTTAACATTGTTGTGTCCGGTCAGGAGTTTATGGTTGGCGGAGCGGTAATGCTACCATTGTGCCACCGATTGGTTGAAAATATCGTTTGCCAGCAGTTCGACGAGATCGTCCACGGCGGCCTGTTCCTGCGAGCCGCTAAGTGTTTCGGTTCCCGGTATGTCGGTGAAGTTGCTGAATTCGCGGTCGAAATTCTGCGTTTCGTCCTTGTTGTTGTAGAAACGGACTTTTACGCCTATGGTAAGGCGTACTTTGCCGGCTACGGCCTTTCCTGTGGACGGGTCTATGGTGGGTGCTACGGAGGTCTGTTCGTAGCGAGTTATCTCGCCTTCGAGTACCAGGTCGGCATCGCTTTTGACCAGAGAAAGGCTGGTGCGGGCGATGAACAGATCCTGAAGTTTTGTTGTGAACTGGCTGCTGAGCACCGGGTTGACAAGCGGTGCGTTGTTAGGAAAATAGTCTATCTGTATGGTTTTCTCGCCGGAGTTGAGCGATACGCCGGAAAATGAATATATCCCGCACGATTGTGGAATGAAAACGGCTGACGCCAGCAATAACAATTTTACTGCGGCCTGCCGGAACCGGCTCTTATGTACGATATTATGCAATATGCTATTATTCACCTGAAACGAATTAGGTATTCCGGCCCAAAGGTAGTAAAAAGGGCGCGGCTTATATTGTTTCTTAACATTGCGATTTTTCGGCCTTAGGCGTTTTTTTACAATCCGTATTGTTTTATTTTACGGTACAGCGTGCGTTCGGATATGCCGAGTTCGCGGGCGGCTTCCTTTCTTCTGGACTTGTATTTTTCCAGTGCTTTGCGTATCATTTCTATCTCGTTTTTTTCGAGTTCGAGAACGGGCGCCGGTTCGTCGTTTTCGTAGTGGTCTATGTCGATTATATCCTTTCCGGATGACCTGCCGGTATCAGTATTTCCTGTTGTTTCCGGTACTATTATGCCGTTTGAACGGTCTTCGGGGTGGAATGCCGGGAGAGCGCCTATCGTTGGTTGGCCCGGTACTGTTTTGTCGTGAAAAACGAATTGGTTGTGGCTGCCGTGGCCTATCAATCCGGCCACTATCCTGCGCAGTTCGGCCACTTCGGTTCGCAATTCCATTACGGAGGCGGCTAAAGGTTCGATGTCCTGGCGGGAATAAGAGTTATGTCCGGCCATGGCTGGAAGGTTGGATCCGAAACCTGGCGACGGAAGGTAACGTTCCAAGTCGCCGGCATCCACGTATTTGTTGGACTCCATGATGGATATCTGTTCTGTGAAATTGCGCAACTGGCGTATATTGCCTGGCCAGGGGAATGTTTTTATCATTTCAACGGCGTCGTCCGACAGCCTTACCGGGGGCATACGGTATTTCTCGGCAAAATCCGAGGCGAATTTTCTGAACAAAAGGTGTATGTCTTCCCGGCGGCCGCGCAGCGGAGGAAGGAATATCTCCACCGTGTTGAGCCTGTAATATAAATCCTCGCGGAACCGGCCTTCGTGTATCGCTTTGTCCATGTCGCGGTTGGTAGCCGCAACCACGCGCACATCGGTTTTCTGTGTTACGGACGAACCTACTTTCATGAATTCTCCCGTTTCCAGCACGCGCAGAAGGCGTACCTGGGTCATAAGAGGCAACTCTCCCACTTCGTCCAGAAAAATGGTTCCCCCGTCGGCAACTTCAAAATATCCTTTCCTCATGCCGGAAGCTCCGGTGAACGCTCCTTTTTCATGCCCGAAAAGTTCGCTTTCGAT
This sequence comes from Flavobacteriales bacterium, assembly GCA_003150615.1. Lineage (GTDB taxonomy): Bacteria > Bacteroidota > Bacteroidia > Flavobacteriales > UBA1820 > Merdimorpha. Next base: position 125,502 of record QALN01000011.1, read on the forward strand.
AGTACCTTCGGGGATGGCTCCGCAGTTTACCGCTATGTACGGTTTGTGCCGGCGGTACGAGAGCGAGTGTATGATGCGGGGGATGTTTTCCTTGCCAACGCCGCTTTCGCCTGTTACCAGGACGGAGATGTCCGTAGGGGCTACAATGGCGGCTTTTTCTATCGCGCGGTTCAGTTCCGGCGAATTGCCGATTATGCCGAAGCGTTGTTTTATTTCCTGTATGTCGGATGATGTTATCGTGCTCATTTAAAGAGAAGGGTTAATTCGAGTACAAATATAGTGAAAGCCGAACGCAGAACTCAAGTTTACCTGAAGTTATGCTAAGGCGCATCCTATATTATGCAAATATACTCAAATTAACCCTTACTTGCATGACAAAATGTCAGCCTTTTGGAGCGTGTTATTTGTTTCCGAGTAAAAAGTCTAGAGCGTCCAGGTGTTCCTGGTGCGTTTTGAATTTGTTTTTCGTTTTTTTCAGAAAATCTTTCAGTGCTTTTTCTTTGCCGGGAAAAAGTTCTTCGGCGTCCTTTATCCTGGTAAATGCGCGGTATGTCCCGTCTTTGAGTACAAAATATTTGTTTTCGACATTGACGTTGTATTCGTCAGGAACGTACAGTTTTTTAGCCACCACGTCTATCTCGCTCAGTGGAACGGAACCGGACACGTGTGATGACGTGCCGTAAAGACCGGGTTTGCCTGCCGGTATCAGCCTGGCGAAATATTGGTAATACAATCCGTTCTCACCTTCGCGTATTACCTGGTAAAATACGTCGCCTGCCGGTACGAAGATCATTTCCGATATGTCGATGTGGTCCACATCATTGGGCTTTGCTATTTCGTACGTCGTTCCGTCCCTCATGAACAGCATCTTTCCTGTGAGCAGACTGTAATTCAGTACTCCGGTATTGACCGTCCCGTCTTTGAAATAGACTTTTCCCAGTACGTAGCTTTTAAACAACAGGTGTTTGGTGTTGCCTTGCGAGATGGCAGCAACCGGTATCAGCAATGATAGCAGCAATAGTAATACGGACTTTTTCATATATCGCCTTGGTTTTTACAGTGGAAATTTCATGTGGTAAATATATGCCATATTTTTTATGTTTGGCAGTGCGGAAATCACTGAATTTAACACATTGAGTTAATTCCATAAAAAACGTCCTCAGCTGGCTGCGCAGTAATGCTATAATCGATTATATTTACATAATATAGGATGCGCCTCGGCAGGCCTGTAAAAATATTTCGGCTTTTTTCGGTTTCCACGAGGCTTTTGCTATATTTGTATGGTTAACATCAATCTAATAAATAGTATAGTTATGAAAATCAAAGGAACAAAGACAGAAAAGAACCTTTTGGCATCGTTTGCCGGAGAATCGCAGGCGCGCTCGCGTTATAAATTTTTCGCTTCCAAAGCACGCAAGGAAGGTTATGAGCAGATAGCAGCTGTTTTTGAGGAAACGGCCGAACAGGAAAAAGAACATGCCGAGAGGTTTTTCAAATTCCTCGAAGGAGGTATGGTAGAGATAACATCCACGTATCCTGCCGGAGTGATAGGCGATACTGTCGAGAATCTCCGCGCGGCAGCGGCCGGCGAGAACGAAGAATGGTCGGAGTTGTATCCCCATTTCGCCGATGTGGCCGAGGAAGAAGGTTTCAAGGACGTTGCTACGGCTTTCCGCAAGATAATGGAAGTAGAGGCCTTCCATGAACAACGTTATTTAAAGTTGCTGGAGCGCGTGGAAAACGGTTCGTATTTCGAACGCGAGGAGGAAATCGAATGGCAGTGCCGCAACTGCGGTTATGTGTTCAAGGGTAAGAAAGCTCCTAAGGCATGTCCGGCATGCCTGCATCCTCAGGCGTATTTCGAACCCAAGAGGAATAATTACTGATAATTGGCAGTATTTACCGCTTCCCGGGAAAAACCGGTCCGGCGCATTGCGCCGGACCGGTTTTTTTGTGTCGTCTGATAACTGTATCGTGCAGATATTGGTAGTGTTGTTTCTCCGATGAACGTACACGGTGTTTATATATGGTTTATATATGACGGCTTTCGTGTGGGATAACGGTAATGCGGATACAGTCAAAGGCACTTTTACGTGAAAGGCAGGGCGAGGAAAAAAGTTTGCACTATATTTGCTGTAAAATAACTGCGCGGATATGACATTGGGTGGGTTAAGGCGGCTTTTTGCCGACAGGCTTTCGGACATTTACGACACATGCGAGGCGGACGGGATGTTTTTCCGGACGGTCAGCCATTGTCTTGGCATGAACCGTCTGGAGTATGCGGCCGTCAAAGACGACGAGTTGTCCGAAACGGACACAAAACGCATGACCGATGTGCTTAATCGGCTTTTACAAGGCAGTCCATTGCAATACGTGCTGGGCATCCAGCGTTTCGCGGGGTATGATTTCTGCGTGGACGGCAGCGTGCTGATACCCCGGCCGGAAACAGAGGAACTTGTGCAGGCTATTTTGGAAGGGAATGCCCGGAGGGACGGACTGCGGGTGCTGGATATAGGTACCGGGAGCGGTGCGATAGCTGTGTCGCTGGCTTTGGCCGAGCCTTCGTGGAGTGTGTCCGCTATGGACGTGAGTCCCCAGGCCCTTGCTACCGCCAGGGAAAACGCTTCCCGCATGGGTGCGCAAGTGGAATTCATCATGGCTGACATACTTTCCATGCAGGATGGCGTTCCTTATGGAAGGTACGATGTGATAGTGTCCAACCCTCCTTATGTGCTGGAGAGTGAAAAATCGCGGATGCACAAAAACGTTCTGGAATACGAACCTGCGCTTGCGCTGTTCGTTCCGGACGAGGACCCTTTGTTGTTTTACAGGGCTATTTCCCGTTTTGCCGCAGGCGCGCTGGAGCCCGCAGGCAGGTTATACTTCGAAATAAACGCCGCTCTCGGAGATGCCACTGCCGATTTGGTGCGTTCATGCGGTTTTGGGGATGTTGCGGTGTGGAAGGATATAAGCGGACGCGACAGATTCGTTTACGCTGTTCGCGGGCGATTGCCGTGAGCAAACGTTTTTTTTACTTTATGCGCCAACCGGATGCGATTACGCCCTGGGGCCTATTTCGATGGCTTCCAGGTTTTTTATTTCTCCTGAGTCTATCTCGAACCGCAACATGGTCCGCACTTTGTGAAAACCGTATGTGCCTGCCGCTCCGGGGTTGAAATGCATCACGTTGAAGCGTTTGTCGTACATCACTTTCAGAATGTGCGAATGTCCGCTTATGAATAATTTTGGCGGGGCGGCGAATATTTCCTCGTACACCGAACGGTCGTAGCGCCCTGGGTAACCGCCTATGTGTTTGATAAGGACGTCCGTTCCTTCGCATGTGAAACGCAGTCGTTCTGGATAGGCGGATCGCACGTCCCACCCGTCGATATTTCCGTACACGGCACGGAAAACGGCGCACGATGACAGCGTGTCGGCAACCCGCACGGAACCTATGTCGCCGGCGTGCCATATTTCGTCGGCCTGGCGTGCGTATTTGAGTATATGATCGTCGGCGCATCCGTGCGTGTCCGATAGCAGCAGTATCTTTTTCATGACTGTAAAATTAAGGTTTTATGTGTTTGAAAGCCTTATCCGGGGTTTATAAAAATTTATGTGCGTATTCCGCCGTGCCATGCGGTTGAAAATGTTTTTTTACCGCATGTTGCGTGTTATGATGTTCCGGGGATTATATAATTTGCGGTTTTTGAGGGTGCTTGCTTGCATTGGCTCTGTTAACGTCCGTATCTTTGTAGGCTCTTTTTAAGAAGAATAAAACCAATTTAAATATTACGGAATGAAATTATCCAATTTCGATTTTAAACTTCCTCCTGAATTGTTGGCTGAATATCCTGCCGAAAACCGCGACGAAGCACGTCTTATGGTAGTGCACCGCGACAGCGGAGAGATAGAACACCGTTTGTTCAAAGACCTGATAGAGTATTTCGACGACGGGGACAGCATGATAATCAACAACACGAAAGTGTTCCCTGCGCGTATGTACGGCAACAAGGAAAAGACCGGGGCTACCATCGAGGTGTTCCTTTTGCGCGAGCTCAACGCCGAACAGCGCCTTTGGGACGTGATAGTGGATCCTGCCCGCAAGATACGCATAGGCAATAAATTGTTTTTCGGCGACGACGACAGCCTTGTCGCCGAAGTGATAGACAACACCACTTCGCGCGGGCGTACGCTGCGCTTCCTTTTCGACGGTTCGTACGACGAATTCCGCGCCAAATTGTTGTCGCTCGGCGAGACTCCCCTGCCGAAGTATATCAAACGCAAGGTGGAGCCTATGGACCAGGAGTATTACCAGACGATTTACGCCAAAAACGAAGGAGCTGTGGCCGCACCGACGGCCGGTCTGCATTTTTCCAAACAATTGATGAAGCGTCTGGAGATAAAAGGTGTGAAATTCCCGGAAATAACCCTGCATGTAGGGCTCGGAACGTTCAATCCTGTCGAGGTGGAAGATCTTTCGAAACACAAAATGGACTCCGAACAGGTTATAATATCCCAGGCTGCCTGCGATATAGTCAACCAGTCGATAGACGAAAAGAAAAAAGTGTGCGCCATAGGCACTACGTGTATGAGGGCGATAGAAAGTTCCATTTCTTCGGACAGAAAACTCAACCCGTTCAACGGATGGACCAACAAGTTTATATTCCCTCCGTACGACTTCTCGATAGCCAACTGCATGGTTACTAATTTCCATACGCCCCGTTCGACGCTTCTTATGATGATATCGGCGTTCATGGGACACGAACTTATGATGGAGGCTTACCGCATAGCAGTAGAGGAAAAATACAAGTTCTACTCGTACGGCGATGCCATGCTGATACTTTAAAAAAACGCAATGCTCAAAGGCAAGAAGATATTGCTCGGTGTGACGGGCAGCATAGCCGCATACAAGGCTGCGCTGCTCGTTCGTCTTTTCCGTAAGGAAGGGGCCGAGGTGCAGGTCGTGATGACTCCGTCGGGGCGCGATTTCATAACTCCTGTTACGCTTTCCGCACTTAGCGGCCGGCCGGTACTGAGCGAGTTTTTCCAGATGACCGACGGTACGTGGAACAGCCATGTCGAACTCGGTCTGTGGGCGGATGTGATGCTCGTGGCTCCTGCTACTGCTGCCACGTTGGGAAAGATGGCCTCCGGCATAGCGGACAATTTGCTGACCACGTGTTATCTTTCGTGTAAGGCTCCGGTGGCGGTGGCTCCGGCTATGGATCTCGATATGTACCGCCATCCGTCGACTCAAAAGAACCTCGGTACCCTGCGCTCGTATGGCGTGGAGGTGGTCGAGCCCGCTTCCGGTTATCTGGCTAGCGGTCTGGAGGGCAAGGGCCGTATGGAAGAGCCTGAAAATATAGTTCGTTTCGTGGATTCGATGCTTTCCGTACGTGACGATTTCCGGGGTAAAAAAGTGCTTGTCACGGCAGGGCCTACATATGAAAAACTGGACCCGGTGCGTTTCATTGGCAATTATTCTTCAGGGAAAATGGGCTTCGCCCTGGCTGGAGAACTGGCCCGGCGCGGGGCGGAGGTTACACTGGTCTGCGGTCCGGTGGCTTTACCGACTCCCGATGGGGCGATAAGGCGTATAGACGTCGAGTCCGCCGCGCAAATGTATGACAAAACGGTCGGGTTGTTCGCCGAGGCGGATATGGCGGTGCTTGCGGCGGCCGTGGCAGATTTTACTCCTGCAAGACAGGAGACGGTAAAAATAAAGCGCAAAGGCCCTATGTCGCTGGAACTGGAACCTACGCGGGATATCGCTGCCGAATTGGGCAAGATGAAAAAAAACGGACAGGTGTTGGTGGGTTTCGCCCTGGAGACTGATGCGGGAATGGATAGCGCGTGCGGCAAACTGGAACGCAAAAATCTGGATATGATAGTGCTCAACTCGCTCTCTGACGAGGGAGCCGGTTTTTCCGGCGATACCAATAAGGTGACTTTGATAAGCCGTGGCGGGGTGGTGGAGGCTCTTCCGCTGAAATCAAAACAGGATGTAGCTCGCGATATAGTCGACAGAATACCGCATTAGGGATATATTGTCCGATGCTGCGGCGATAAGCTAAAGGTTCCGGGAAAAATCCTGCGGAACCTTTTGTGTTTTTTTATCTATGTAATTGCGCCGTTTGTCGAAAAAAATTGCGGGCCTTGACCTTTTTTTGGCAAATTTGTATGATGAGAAAACTTTCTTCGCACGGAGGGGTTTATATATCCGAAACAACACAATAAAACCATACGATATGTCACAAACAGAAAAAATGAAACTGGAGATTTACCCCGACCAACAGGCTGGTTCGGTGGCTATTGCAAAGGAAATAGCGGCTATTATCCGCGAGAAAAACGCCAAAGGACAGACGGCTGTGCTGGGGCTGGCCACAGGGTCTTCGCCTCTTAAGGTATATGCGGAATTAATACGCATGCACAAGGAAGAGGGCCTTTCGTTCAAAAACGTAAAGACTTTCAACCTGGACGAATACTATGGCCTGACAAAGGACAACGATCAGAGCTACTGGTATTTCATGCACCACAATCTTTTCGACCATGTGGATATACCGGCTGAAAATGTGAACATACCTGACGGTACGGTAGCACAGGAGGACGTCGAAAAATGGTGCGAGGCTTATGAAAAGGCGATAGACGATGCGGGAGGCCTGGACTTCCAGCTTCTGGGCATAGGCCGCACGGGCCACATAGGCTTTAACGAACCGCCTTCCGACCCGAAATCCAAAACGCGCATGATACATCTGCACGAGATCACCAAAAAGGATGCCGCGCCTGCTTTCGGAGGGTTTGAAAACGTGCCTTCTTCGGCCATAACGATGGGTGTGGGCACGATATTCAAGGCCAAGAGGATAGTTCTTATGGCCTGGGGCGAAAACAAGGCCGATATAATCAAGCGTACGGTCGAGGGCGAAATGTCCGACGATGTGCCTGCAACATACCTCCAGGCTCATGGAAACTGCTCGTTCGTGATAGACCGGGCTGCGGCTTCCAAACTGGAGCGTTCCAAATAAAAAAACATAAAGGAGGAAAAAAAGATGATAACCCATAAAGAAGTAGGACGGTGGGAAGATGTGCGTTTCGAGAAACTGCACACTGAAATATTCCAGAACTCCGCCATAGCGTCCGTAGCGGTAGCAGAAGAGATAGCTTCGATAATCCGCGACAAGAACTCGAAAGGACAGCCTGCTGTGCTGGGTCTGGCTACCGGCAGTACGCCGATACGTATTTATGCCGAGCTTATCCGTATGCACAAGGAAGATGGCCTTTCGTTTGCAAACGTAGTGACTTTCAATCTGGACGAATATTACGGCATATCCCGTGACAATGCCCAGAGCTATTGGTCGTTCATGCATGAGCATCTGTTCGATCATGTGGACATATTGCCTGAGAATATCAATATTCCGGACGGAAACGTGCCTTTGGACAAACTGGAACAGTATTGCGCCGACTACGATATGAAGATAAAGTCGTACGGCGGGCTTGATTTTCAGCTTTTGGGCATAGGCCGCACGGGCCACATAGGCTTCAACGAGCCGGGTTCGCATATCAATTCCGGTACGAGGATGATAACTCTCGACCATTTGACGCGTTCCGATGCGTCGAAGGATTTCCACGGACTTGAAAACGTGCCGAAACGAGCCATAACGATGGGCGTGGGAACTATACTCAAGGCTCGCCGGATAGTGCTTCTGGCATGGGGAAACAAGAAAGCCGAGATAATCAAACGTACGGTCGAAGGCGAAATGTCCTCCGAAGTTCCGGCTACATATCTCCAGACGCACAACAACTGTACCGTTCTGCTGGACGAACCTGCCGCAGAGGAGCTTACCCGCATAAAAACCCCCTGGGTGGTCGGACCGTGCATATGGGACGACGCAATGCAGCGCAAAGGTATCGTATGGCTTTCGTCTAAGGTAGGCAAACCCATACTGAAACTGACGGACCGCGATTACAACGACAATTTCATGTCTTCTCTGCTGGCTCAGGAAGGTTCGGCTTACAAGCTGAACATAAAGATGTTCAATATCCTCCAGCATACCATAACCGGATGGCCCGGCGGCAAGCCCAATGCCGACGATTCGGCCCGTCCCGAACGCGCCGTGCCGGCTAAGAAACGTGTTCTGATATTCTCTCCCCATCCCGACGATGCGGTGATAGGCATGGGCGGCACGATACGCCGTCTGGTCGAACAGGGACACGAGGTGCATGTGGCAATACAGACTTCGGGTAACAACTCCGTGAGCGACGGAGAAGCACGCCGTTTTGTGGAGTTCGCCGAGGAGTTCTACGAATACCAGAGCGGCGAACAGGCTCCGCAGAAAGTATTCAACAATGTGAAAGATATGCTCAAGGACAAAGCCGAGGGCGATAAGGACGCTTTGGCTGTCCGCAAGGCAAAATCGTTGATACGCCGCGGAGAGACAATGGCTTCGATGAGGTTCATGGGAGTGGACGATGCGAATGTGCATTTCCTCGACCTGCCTTTCTATGAGACTGGTACGGTGAAAAAATTGCCGGTAGGCAAGAAAGACATGGCCCGTATGGTCGAGATGATACAACAGGTAAAGCCTCACCAGATATTCGCCGCCGGTGACTTGACGGACCCGCACGGAACGCAAAAGACGAGCCTTGACCTGGTGTACACGGCCATTGCCAACCTGAAGTCGGATAAATTCATGAAAGACTGCTGGGTATGGTTGTACCGCGGCGCATGGAGCGAATGGTCCATCGAGGACATAGAGATGGCCGTCCCCCTTTCTCCGGACGAACTGTTGCTGAAAAAACGTGCCATATTCTTCCATGAGTCCCAGAAAAACGATACCGCTTATCTCGGCGAGGACAAGCGCGACTTCTGGCAGCGTGCCGAAGACCGCAACAAGGGAACGGCGGAAACTTACCACAAGCTCGGATTTTCCGATTACGAGGCTATGGAGGCGTTCAACCGCTATCGCTTTTAACGGATTGTCAAATCTAAACTGCAACAAATATGGATAATGTTCAGAAAGTCCTGGAGACTATAAAAGCGAGCGCCGAACCGCTTAATGCCGGCAAGGTTGCGGAACTTTCCGGTCTTGACCGCAAGGAAGTGGACAAGGCTATGGCCAAACTGAAGGCCGACGGGAAGATAGAATCCCCTAAACGCTGTTACTGGCAGGCGGCCGAATAGAGGCGCTTTTCTGAAAATTTTAACAGCCGTGAGACACGAAAAGTGCTGCACGGCTGTTTTTTTGCATTTATGCCGACGGTGTGTTCGATGGCCGGGTGGATACACGGCACGCTTATTTCTGTCTTTTCAGAGTTATAAGTGTTATTTCGGGGCGTATACCTACTCTTGCCGGGAAAAAATGGAAACCCAGCCCTCTGTTTACGTAAAGCGTTCTGCCGTTTTCCATGTACGGGCCTGCCCAGTGCGGGCTGCGGTATTTTATAGGACTCCAGCGCAGCTTTTCGTTGAACTCGAACCCGAACTGCATGGCGTGGGTGTGGCCTGACAGTGTGAGATCCACCATTTTCGGATACCGCGATACTATTTTTTCGAAATGGGCCGGGTCATGCGACATCAATATCGTGAAAGCGTCGTCCGGTATTCCGGAGAGGGCTTTTTCTATATCTCCTCGTGCCGGAAACGGCCCCAGTCCCCAGTTTTCCACTCCCGCTACGTATATCGTATCTCCTGCTGCGGATAACGGTGCGTTCTCGTCGTCCAGAAGGCGGAAACCGCATTGCGCATAGTACGATGCCAGGGAGTCCATGTTTTCCCTTCGTCCTGCTTCGGTCAGGTCGTGGTCGTATTCGCAGTAGTCGTGGTTGCCCAGCACGGCGTATTTGCCCATCGGCGCTTCGAGGGATTTCAGGTGTTTTATCCAGGGGCGCATGTCCCTGGAATTGTCGTTAAGTATGTCGCCGGTGAGCAGTATCGCATCGGGTTTAAGGGCGTTTATCATTTCAAAGGCTCGCGGCAGATCTTTGTCTCCTTCGGGAAACGACCCCAGATGCAGGTCCGATATCTGCACTATCCTCAGCCCGTCGAAATTTTCAGGAATCCTTACGCTTTTCATTTCGAAAGGATATACTTTGAAATCGGTCTTTGTGACAACCATGCCGTAGATTATCGTAGTTACTCCCGATATCGCCAGAATGATTGCCGCTGTAAAAACGGCCCTTGACCGTGAAGAACGTTTCCCGTATCCGGCAAGGCGGCGTATGTAGTAAAAAACGTCTTCTGAAAATGCGGCAAGGCACAATGGTAGTGTGGCCGAGGTGTAGAAAATGAATATGAGTACCAGCGACCGTATAAAGCCGAACAGGGATGGTTCGGCCCATATTTCGTATAGTGCGTACACTGCGGCGCACGCTCCCAGCAGGATGAATGAAATCCTTACCGGTTTGCGTCCGAGTAACGATGCAAGATAATTGTACGAGTATATTCCTGCTGCTGCGGCTATCGCGAGCGTTATATATATTACCATGTTTTTTCAGCAAAAAGTCTTTCGGCGCAAATCAGCCAGGTGGTTCCTGTTCCGGATTGTGCCGGAAAAAAGGTTTGAGTTCACGCTAATGGTCTGGGGCGTTATGCGCGAATCGCCAAATATAAGGCTTTTTTTGTTTTCCTTCATGCGGGCTGTTTTCGCTGTAATACATGTTATGTGTATATTTGCATAATATAGGATGCGCCTTAGCATAACTTCAAGTAAACTTGAGTTCTGCGTTCGGCTTTCACTATATTTTGATAATATAGGATGCGCCTTAGCATAACTTCAAGTAAACTTGAGTTCTGCGTTCGGCTTTCGCTATATTTTGATAATATAGGATGCGCCTTAGCATAACTTCAAGTAAACTTGAGTTCTGCGTTCGGCTTTCGCTATATTTTGATAATATAGGATGCGCCTTAGCATAACTTCAAGTAAACTTGAGTTCTGCGTTCGGCTTTCGCTATATTTGTATAATATATCGTAACGAGAATTTTGGAGAAAGATGATATAATATCCAGGGTGGGTAAAAGCACCGGTTTTTCGGCGCTTGGCGCCGCTCTTTCCGATGCGGATGTGAGCAAGATACGGATTGGCGGGTTTACCGGTTCGTGGATAAACGTATGCCTTGCCCGTTTTAATGCTGCCGGGGGTAAAGGTTTCCTGCTGGTGTGTCCGGACAGGGAATCGGCGGGTTACGCTTACGGCGATATGCAGTACCTTCTGGGCGACGGGAGAGTCCTTTTCTATCCGGCTTCGTACCGCCGTGCATATCAGGTAGAGGAAATAGACAATGCCAATGTTCTGTTAAGGGGCGAGGTGCTTTCTTCGCTGGCTTCACCCGAAGGCGCATCTTTATGCGTAGTTACATATCCCGATGCGTTGTTTGAAAAAGTTATGGGGCGCCGCAGTATAGACGGCAGTACGTTCAGGATATCCGTAGGGGACAATACCGGTATGGAACAGTTTATCGACCGTCTGGAGGCGGCGGGATTCGAGCGGTCCGATTTCGTTTTTTCCGCCGGGCAGTATTCTGTGCGCGGCGGTATAGCGGATGTTTTTTCGTACAATGCGGAGCAGCCTTTCCGATTGGAGTTTTTCGGCGATACGGTCGAGAGTATACGTCCGTTCGATATAGAAACCCAGCTATCTTCCGGTTCGGTGAAGTCCGTATCGGTACTTTCCAATGTCGAGGACAAATCGAGAGGAGGAAAACGCGAGAGTTTTTTCGATTTCCTGCCCTCCGGTACTACGGTTGTCACCCACAACGTGTTTTCGTGCCGCGGTACTATAGAAAAACTGTGGGAAAAAGCATCAAAGGCATATGAGGCGACAGGTGAAAGTCCGGTCAAACGCGCACGGCCTGAAGAACTTTTCCTGGATGGTAATGCTTATACGGATACTTTGTCGCGGCATAAAGTGGTGGAATTGGCGCAAAGGCCGTATTTCACACCGGACAAATCCTTGGAAAGCGGGGTGGTGCCGCAGGCCGTATTCCATAAGAATTTCCAGTTGTTGGCCGAGAATCTCCGCGACAATATGTCGAAAGGATTGGACAATGTGATAGTCTGCGCCAATGAAACGCAGGCGCGCCGTTTCGACGATATTTTTTCCGGCATAGGCGAGGATATACGTTTTACTACGGTCGAAGGTTCGCTGCATCAGGGTTTTGTCGATACATCTGCGTCTTTGGCATGTTATACGGACCACCAGATATTCGAGCGTTACCAGCGTTTTGCCGTGCCGCGACAGTATACCAAAGCCCAGGCTCTGAGCCTGACGCAACTTTCCGAACTCGAAATAGGGGATTACGTCACCCATATCGACCACGGGGTGGGCCGTTTCGGCGGATTGCAGAAAATAGACGTCGGCGGTCATCCTCAGGAGGCGGTAAAACTTGTTTATGCCGGTGGTGACATCCTCTACGTGAGCATACATTCGTTTCACAAGATATCGAAGTTCAGCGGTAAGGAGGCAACCCAGCCAAAAGTCGACCATCTGGGCTCCAACGCATGGAAAGCGCTCAAGGAAAGGGCTAAAAAACGGGTAAAGCAAATAGCTTTCGATCTTATAAAACTGTACGCCAAAAGGCGTCTGGCAAAAGGTTTTTCGTTCTCACCGGACAATTACCTGCAAAATGAACTGGAGGCTTCGTTCCTGTACGAAGATACGCCGGACCAGCTGAAAGCCACCGAAGCTATAAAAGCGGATATGGAGAGCGACCGTCCGATGGACCGTCTGGTGTGCGGCGATGTGGGTTTCGGCAAAACGGAAGTGGCCATACGTGCGGCGTTCAAGGCGGCATGCGATTCAAAACAGGTTGCCGTGCTCGTGCCTACCACGATACTCGCTTTCCAGCATTACAGGAGTTTTTCGGCGCGGCTCAAGCGCATGCCTGTTCGTGTGGAATATCTTAACCGTTTCCGCACGGCAAAGGAAAAAGCCTCCATACTCAAAGACCTCGAAGAAGGGAAAATAGATATAATCATAGGCACGCATCAGATAGTAGGAAAGAACGTGAAGTTCAAAGACCTGGGGCTTCTGATAGTGGACGAGGAGCATAAGTTCGGAGTGGGAGTGAAAGACAAGCTCAAGACAATCCGCGAAAATGTGGATACGCTCACACTTACCGCTACACCGATACCTCGCACGCTTCAGTTTTCGCTTATGTCGGCGCGCGATTTGTCCATAATAGCCACCCCGCCGCCTAACCGCCATCCGATAAATACCCAGGTGATAACGTTCGATCAGGAGACCATCCGCGATGCCGTGCAGTACGAACTGTCGCGCGGAGGACAGGTATTTTTCATAAACAATCGCATAGAAAACATATTCGAGATGGCCGGCATGATACAACGCCTTGTTCCCGATGCGCGCATCGCAGTAGGTCACGGGCAGATGAAAGGTACGGAACTCGAAGACCTTATGCTCGGTTTCATGGAGGGCAAATACGACGTTCTCGTATCCACTACGATAGTGGAGAGCGGGCTGGATGTGCCGAATGCCAATACCATGTTCGTAAACAACGCCCATATGTTCGGCCTGTCGGACCTGCATCAAATGCGTGGACGGGTAGGGCGTAGCAACAAAAACGCTTTCTGTTATTATATCGCTCCTCCGTATTCGTCCATGACGGAAGATGCGCGTCATCGTCTGGAAGCGCTGGAGAAGTATTCGGCCGTAGGGCAGGGTATCAATATAGCGATGAAGGACCTGGAAATACGCGGGGCCGGTGACCTTTTGGGTGCGGAGCAAAGCGGCTTTATAGCAGACATAGGTTTCGATACGTACCAGAAGATACTGGCCGAGGCAGTGGATGAACTGCGCCGTGAAGAATTTGCCGATGTGTTCGACGGGGACAACCGCAGCGACAGCCTTAACTATACATTGCCGGAAACGCAGATAGATACGGACTTCGAGCTTCTTATACCGGACGGATACGTGTCTTCTAGCGTAGAGAGACTCCGGCTGTACAACACATTGGCTGGAATTAAGGATAAAGGATCGCTCGAAAGCTTCGCTTTGTCGTTGCGCGACCGTTTCGGCCCTCTCCCGCGCCAGGTTGAGGAACTTTTGTCGTCGATAGAACTGAAATGGCATGCGTCATTGTTAGGTATGGAACGGTTGGTTATGAAAAAAGGCGTCATGAGGGCGTATTTCCCGGAAGATTCCTCGAGTCCGTATTTCAAGTCGGATATTTTTTCCGGAATATTGGCCTGGGGTGCGGCCAACGGCAGTATTTGCCGGTTTGAAGAGAAAACACTCAAAAACGGACGCATTGCTTTGGTGATGCGTATATCGGGCGTGGGCAGGCTGTCGCGTGCGCAGGAAGTAATAAAATCCGTTTCTGCGCAACTCGTGCAGGAAAAGGAAGGTGATGCGGAAAAATAAACAGTCTGTACTAAACATCGAACAGCCTATGGCTGCGGCGGGACAGAAAGAAACACCGAACGGTCTATGCCTGCGGCTGAACGGAAATAAGTGTTAATCGGGCTATGTCTGAGATGCAGCGACCGCTCCATCAGGTAGTGCAGGGAAGAGGAACTGTTAGCTCCGCGCATCGAAACAGTTCGTTGTATTTGCCATTTTCTTTTGGAGCAGCAAAAGAAAGTGGGAACAAATTGTGGTTTTAAAATACGATTAAAAAATATAGACCCAAAAACATACAAAAAACGGGTAATGGATACGCCAAAGCATAATATTTTCCTCACTCCGGTCGAATATCTCAAAGGTATAGGCCCGCGCCGGGCACAGGCGCTCAAGTCGGAAATGAACGTATTCAATGCCGGCGATCTGCTCAATTTTTTTCCGTTCCGGTATATAGACAAGACAAAATACCACAAGATATCCCAGGTACGCGACGCCGAGGCCGACGTACAGATAATAGGTCGGCTGGGAAATGTTGCCGAAGTGAAACAGGCAGGACGCACGGTACGTCTTACCGCAGCATTTTATGATGAAACGGGTACGTTGGAACTGGTATGGTTCAAAGGGTTCCAGTGGATAAAAAAGAACCTTGTAAAAGGCGAAACGTATGTTGTCTTCGGACGGCCCAACATGTTTGCAGGCCGTTACACGATAGCCCATCCGGAAATGGAAACCCTCACTGCGCACGAATCTTCGCCTCTGTCGGCTATGGTCCCGGTGTATCCTTCTTCCGAAGGGTTGCAAAAGAGCGGAGTTACATCTAAAGTGATAAGTTTGGCGGTAGCGGAATTGCTTAAAACGGCATTGCCTTACGTGAAAGAAACGCTGTCTGCGGAAATAATGGAAAAATGGAGGCTTATGGGACGTGCCGAAGCACTGAAGACCATGCACTTTCCTTCGGATACCGACCATCTGGCACGGGCCAGGGAAAGGGTAAAGTTCGAGGAACTGTTTTTCATGCAGCTTACGATGCTCCGCCGCAAGGTCATACGCCAAAGCAAGCTCACGGGTTATCCTTTCCCGGTGGTTGGGGATTATTTCAATACTTTTTACAACTCTCACCTGCCTTTCCCGCTCACCGGGGCTCAGAAGCGCGTGGTGAAGGAAATACGCCGCGATGTCGCTACCGGATATCAGATGAACCGCCTGGTACAGGGCGATGTAGGTTCAGGCAAGACTATCGTGGCGTTGATGTCGATGTTAATTGCGCTTGATAACGGTTATCAGGCGTGTATGATGGCTCCTACCGAGATATTGGCCACACAACATTACAACAGTATTTCCCGTATGCTATCCGGTATGGGCGTAAGGGTTGAACTGTTGACCGGTTCGACCAAAGGAACTGCGCGCAAGAAAATACTCGAAGGACTTTTGTCAGGAGAAATACAAATACTCGTAGGCACCCATGCGCTGATAGAGGAGACGGTGGTGTTTAAAAACCTTGGATTGGCGGTGATAGACGAACAGCACCGTTTCGGCGTGGCACAACGGTCGCGATTGTGGGGTAAAAGCTCGTATGCTCCGCATATACTCGTGATGACGGCTACGCCCATACCACGCACTCTGGCGATGAGCATTTACGGGGATTTGGACGTTTCTGTCATCGATGAACTGCCGACCGGCCGCCGGCCGGTAAGGACGTTCCACAGATACGAGTCGGCACGCCTGTCCGTACTTGGGTTCATGCGTTCGGAAATAGACAAAGGCCGGCAGGTGTACGTAGTTTATCCGCTGATAGAAGAATCGGAGTCTATGGACTACCGTAATCTTATCGACGGATACCAGTCGCTGGAGGATTTTTTCCGGCGTCCCGCCTACCATGTCGGGGTGGTGCACGGTAAGATGAAATCCGAGGAAAAGGACGATGCTATATCGCATTTTGCGCGTGGGGAAACGGACATATTGGTGTCCACCACCGTGATAGAAGTAGGGGTGGATATACCGAACGCTTCGGTGATGGTTATCGAGAGTGCTGAACGCTTCGGGCTGGCACAGCTGCACCAGCTTCGCGGGCGAGTAGGACGCGGGGCGGAACAGTCGTATTGCATACTTATGACCGGCAATAAACTATCGTCGGAATCAAAAAAACGCATGGACGCTATGGTCGCCACTACCGACGGGTTTAAGATAGCCGAACTCGACCTTAAGATGCGCGGTTACGGCGATATGATGGGCCTGAGGCAAAGCGGTATGTCGGGGCTTAAGCTGGCCGACCTGACCCGCGACGTGGAGGTTCTCGAACGTGCGCGCCGCGCGGCGCAGGATTTGCTTTTCTCCGATCCGGAGCTTTCCCTGCCGCAGAATGTCCCGGTAAAAGCCGTTTACGACGGAATGATGCAGGGGCGGGCTTTGTGGAGTTATATAAGCTGAATATACGGTTCCGCTACGGCCGCAGGATCGAAGCCGTCCCCTTGCGCAGAAGCGCCCATCGTTTTAATATATGTAAAGATGCTAAAACGCCTGTAACGAGTCCTGCTTTGTAGTGCCATAATCCTACATGGGTGTTGGCTTCGTCTATGAAAAAAGCCAGTAGTATCCCGCTTGCCGCAACTATAATAAAAAGTGCCGACAAAGCCGCAACTATCTTACTTTTGTTTTTCAGTCCTTTGCTTTTCAACGCTTTGTACCATGCCCAGTGGTATTTGACATGGATTGCGGCAAGTATTAGGAACGAGAACCCTGCGATAGAGTGAAATACAGCCATATCGTGCCACACCTGATGGTCCGTGCGTGTCCTGCGACGTGCAATTCTATACCTGTGTATGCCGTCAGTGCGAATACGGGTATCAACGCCATATCGGTAAGGAAAATGATCTTCTTTTTGTCCATAATAAATTTGTTCTTCCGCAAATATATGTTTTTTCGCCATTTCCGGGCAAAGCGGCCGACAGCGTAAAGTAATTTATTTAAAAATAGGTGATATAAGCCCGGAAATCAAGCCGGGTCCACATCTATCGTTATCCGTACCGTGCGGTATTCCCTCGACGATGAAAACGCCGAAGACAATTTCGACAGATATTCTTTTACGCCTTTCAGCGATACTTCCTGAGGCAGTTTTATATACAGGTGTTTTATGTACAGACTGTTTATTCTGGGAATATGGTAATAATCGGGGCCGAGGACGTTATCAGGGAGTATTTGCCGCAGCCTTCCGGCAAAAACGGCAGCCGCAGCGTCGAGCGTTTCCGTTTCCTTGTGGCGCAGTACTACGCGTATCATGCGGCAAAACGGCGGGTAAATGAATTGACGGCGGTGTTTCATTACGTCGCGGTACATGGACTGATAGCCGCCATTGACGACGTTGCGTATCACTTCGTGTTCCGGTTCGTATGTCTGTAGGATTACCTGTCCGCGTTCCTTGCGGCCGGCGCGCCCTCCTATCTGGCTCAGCAACTGGTAACCGCGTTCGAAGGCGCGGAAATCGGCGTTTTTGAACGAATAGTCCGCATTGAGTATGCCTACCAGCGATACGTTGCCGAAGTCCAGCCCTTTGGCTATCATCTGCGTGCCTATGAGTATGTCGGCCTGTCCGTTCTCAAAAGCCGTTATGATGCTCTGGTATGAATTTTTCCCGCCCGTAGTATCCAGGTCCATACGCAATATGCGGGCATCGGGGAATAGTTTTGCGGCTTCGGCTTCGACTTGTTCCGTGCCGAAACCTTTGGTGTCGAGCCGTACCGAACCGCATTGCGGGCATCGTTGCGGGCGAGGTTCGTTGTACCCGCAGTAATGGCAGCGCATGTTGTCGGAGTGTTTGTGGTATGTAAGGCTTACATCGCAATGCCGGCATTGCGGCGTCCATCCGCAGTCGCGGCATTCCACTACCGGGGCATATCCGCGCCTGTTCTGGAAAAGTATGACCTGCCGCCCGCTGCCTATGGCTTCTTTTGTACGCTCTATCAGTTCATGGGAAAAGTGACCTTTCATTTTGCCTGCGGCGTACGCTTCTTTTATATTTACCACGTTTATTTCCGGCATGGCTACATCGGCATACCTGTGCGGGAGCGATACCAGGGAATATTTGCCTTGCAGGGCGTTGTGGTAACTTTCAACCGAAGGAGTAGCGCTGCCCAGAACGACATGCGCCCCTGACATCGAAGCCAGCACCATGGCCGTATCGCGTGCGTGGTAGCGTGGCGAAGGGTCCTGCTGTTTGTAACTTTGCTCGTGTTCTTCGTCCACGACTATCAGCGACAACTTGTCGAACGGCAGGAAAACGGCGCTGCGCGCTCCCATTATTATATCAAAACGGTTGTTTCCGCCGCTTTTGACTCTTTGCCATACCTCGGCGCGCTGCATGTCGTTGTATTTGGAGTGGTAAACTCCTATTTTCTCGCCGAAGTACTGCTTGAGCCTGCCTACAAGTTGAGTGGTGAGGGCTATTTCAGGCAAAAGGTAGAGTACCTGTCCGCCTTTTTCCAGAGTTTCCTTTATCAACCGCACGTATATCTCCGTTTTTCCCGAGCCCGTTACGCCGTGCAGCAATGCCGGTCTGCCTTCCGCGAAGCTGTTTTTTATTTCTGCCAATGCCTGTTCCTGTTCGGTGCTCAGGGCTTTTATGGGCTTGTCGGACGGGCGGCCTTTTATCCTGTCTGTTTCCTCGCGCCGCACTTCCAGTATTCTTTTCTTTACCAAGCCGTCGAGTACTGTAGGGCTTGCGCCGCAATATTCAAGCAGTTCTTTTTTTGTCAACGGCTCTTTTCCCTGAGCTTTGATGCCTAGTGCTGCCATAAGCAAGGCTCTTTGTTTTTCGCTTCGGGCCGTGGCTTCCATAGCCTTTTCCATGCCGCCGGAGCCGGAAAAATAATCTTTGCCGATGTATACGAAGTTTTCCATGAGAGGACGGTAACGTTCGGCATATTCCATGAATACGCTAACCAATCCCTTTTGCATCATCTTTTTTAGCAGAGGGAGTACGTTTTTCCGCCCTAATATGGATGAAACGTCGTCTACTGTCAGGTTTTTGTTGTTTTCCAATGCCTCGCATACCATAAATTCGTCGTCGGAGAGTTCTCCGTCGGGTATGCTGTGCTCAAGCAGTTCTATCTTGGTGCGGCTTTCTATTTTCAATGCCGAAGGAAGAGCCGCCCGCATGACTTCTCCAACCGTACAGGCATAATATGAGGCTGTCCATTGCCATAGCTCTATTTGTCGCCTGTCCACAACAGGTTCGTCGTCCAGTATTTCTATAACCGGCTTAGGCTTGTATCCCTGCGGCTCATCGGAGTGTTCTTCCAGTATTATGCCCGTATAGATGGCTCCTTTCATGTCCACGGCAACTCTTTTACCGTAGTTATCGCCCAAAACGCTACCTTCGGGCATGATGTAAGTCATGCACGCGCTTATGTTTAACGGAAGTAATATTTCAGCGTAATGTACCATGTTTTATGATGCAATATTATGCCAAAAAAACAAATAAATACCTTAAGTACGATGGCAAAAAGAGCTCGTATGGCGAAATATTCAGCGCAAAATATTGTGTCTCATGGTTTAATGTTATTTGTGAAAAAATGTGCTGAGATAACTTGTAAATTACATTCTTCTCCATATCTTTGCCATCCGTTCGTTAAGGTATGGAAGTTAAAAAACGGTTTGACAAAAAATACCGGAAGTCGGGGGAAAAAAAGCGGGTAAAAAATTTGCGGGCATAAAAAAAAGGTTTTACCTTTGCCCCCGCAATGGGACAGATACCCGGGAGACGCATAACCTTAGGGAGTAAGGTATGGGTCACAAAAAAAGCCTCTGAGAAAAGAGGCGGAACACCAAAGCGTTCCTTGAAAGAATGAGATAGCCAGAACCGCTTGACGGAAGAACGCAAGAACTTTCGGCGAGTAAAAAAACAAAAAGGGAAAGGCGTACAAAAGAAACAACCAAAAACAACGTTCGATTCGAGCCGAAGGACAAACCAAAGCATTAACAATGGAGAGTTTGATCCTGGCTCAGGATAAACGCTAGCGGCAGGCCTAACACATGCAAGTCGCGGGGCAGCATAACAATTAGCAATAATCGTTGATGGCGACCGGCGCACGGGTGCGTAACACGTATGTAACCTGGCCTTTACAGGGGGATAGTCAGAGGAAACTTTGAATAATACCCCATAACACACCATTAAGGCATCTTAAAGGTGTTAAAGGAGCGATCCGGTAAAGGATGGACATGCGACCGATTAGACAGTTGGTGAGGTAACGGCTCACCAAATCCACGATCGGTAGGGGGTCTGAGAGGACTACCCCCCACACTGGTACTGAGATACGGACCAGACTCCTACGGGAGGCAGCAGTGAGGAATATTGGGCAATGGGCGGAAGCCTGACCCAGCCATGCCGCGTGCAGGAAGACAGCCCTATGGGTCGTAAACTGCTTTTTTAGAGGAAGAATAAAGTCTACGTGTAGACCGATGACGGTACTTTAAGAAAAAGCATCGGCTAACTCCGTGCCAGCAGCCGCGGTAATACGGAGGATGCAAGCGTTATCCGGAATTATTGGGTTTAAAGGGTCCGCAGGCGGCCCGTTAAGTCAGTAGTGAAAACCCGGGGCTCAACCCCGGACGTGCTACAGATACTGGCGGGCTAGAGAAAGTCTGGAGGCAGCGGAATGTGACAAGTAGCGGTGAAATGCATAGATATGTCACAGAACACCGATAGCGAAAGCAGCTGCCTAAGACTTATCTGACGCTCAGGGACGAAAGCGTGGGGAGCAAACAGGATTAGATACCCTGGTAGTCCACGCAGTAAACGATGGATACCATCTTTTTGGCAATTATGCTGAGAGGACAATCGAAAGAGATAAGTATCCCACCTGGGGAGTACGTGCGCAAGCATGAAACTCAAAGGAATTGACGGGGGCCCGCACAAGCGGTGGAGCATGTGGTTTAATTCGATGATACGCGAGGAACCTTACCAGGGTTTAAATGGGTCCTGAATAATTTGGAAACAGATTAGCCGCAAGGCAGGATTCAAGGTGCTGCATGGTTGTCGTCAGCTCGTGCCGTGAGGTGTTAGGTTAAGTCCTGCAACGAGCGCAACCCCCATGATCCGTTACTAACAGGTAAAGCTGAGGACTCAGATCAGACTGCCGGCGTAAGCCGCGAGGAAGGCGGGGATGACGTCAAATCATCACGGCCCTTACACCCTGGGCCACACACGTGCTACAATGGCCGGTACAGAGAGCAGCCACCCCGCGAGGGGGAGCGAATCTACAAAACCGGTCTCAGTTCGGATCGCAGTCTGCAACTCGACTGCGTGAAGCTGGAATCGCTAGTAATCGCGCATCAGCCATGGCGCGGTGAATACGTTCCCGGGCCTTGTACACACCGCCCGTCAAGCCATGGAAGTCTGGGGGACCTGAAGACGGTAACCGCAAGGAGCCGTTAAGGGTAAAACAGGTAACTAGGGCTAAGTCGTAACAAGGTAGCCGTATCGGAAGGTGCGGCTGGAACACCTCCTTTATAGAGAACAAAAGTCCAAAAAGGCAAGAAACGACAGGATTTGGGAAAACAGATACTCCTTTCCCGGTTCAGGCTATCACACACAACGACAGAGAAGTCGTAAAAAAAACCCAAAGCGGAAAAGGGCAGCAGAGACGCTGGCACAGAAAGGGCGGCAAAGGAGGAGGCGAAAAAAGCAGCCCGACCGCCACAACACACACACAGAGTCTCATAGCTCAGCCGGTTAGAGCGCTACACTGATAATGTAGAGGTCGGCAGTTCAAGTCTGCCTGAGACTACGGGGGTTTAGCTCAGCTGGCTAGAGCACCTGCTTTGCAAGCAGGGGGTCAAGGGTTCGAATCCCTTATCCTCCACGGCCAGAGGCCGTTTGATATGGATTTATCCGTATAAGAACAAGCCGAAGGAACAAGTTCATTGACATATTGACGATTACGAGAAAACAAGTTTTTATGGAAACATAAAAACGCAACTAGTAGAGAAAAGACGTTATCAAAACATTGATAAAACAATAAAGTAGAAACGTAGCGGTCTCTAGTAATAGAGACACAATTTCGAGCAATAAAAACAAACAAGGGCATACGGGGAATGCCTAGGCTCTGCAAGGCGAAGAAGGACGTGATAAGCTGCGAAAAGCCGCGGGGAGGTGCAAATAACCGATAATCCGCGGATATCCGAATGGGGCAACCCACCATATAAATGGTACCTCGAAACGAGGAGCGAACCCTCTGAACTGAAACATCTAAGTAAGAGGAGGAAGAGAAAACAACAGTGATACCGCAAGTAGTGGCGAGCGAACGCGGCACAGCCCAAACCGGACACGTTTAGGCGTATCCGGGGTAGTAGGACTGCGAGATACAAGTATAAAAAGAACCGGAACGGCATGGAAAGGCCGTCCGTAGAAGGTGAAAGACCTGTACGGGCAATTTTTATACGCGTTAGCAGTATCCTGAGTAGGTCGGGGCACGAGAAACCCAGACTGAAACCGGCGGGACCACCCGCCAAGGCTAAACACTCAGCAGAGACCGATAGTGAACAAGTACCGTGAGGGAAAGGTGAAAAGAACCTTGAATAAAGGAGTGAAAAAGACCCTGAAACCGTATGCCTACAAGCGGTCGGAGCCCATTTATTGGGTGACGGCGTGCCTTTTGCATAATGATCCTACGAGTTACTGTTACCGGCAAGGTTAAGCGCTTCAGGCGCGTAAGCCGCAGCGAAAGCGAGTCTTAAAAGGGCGAATTAGTCGGTAGTAGTAGACGCGAAACCTTGTGATCTACCCATGGCCAGGTTGAAGTGGGGGTAACACCCCATGGAGGACCGAATCGGTAAGCGTTGAAAAGCTTTCGAATGAGCTGTGGGTAGGGGTGAAAGGCCAATCAAACTGGGAAATAGCTCGTACTCCCCGAAATGCATTTAGGTGCAGCGTCGCGGTTAAGTGATATATAGGTAGAGCTACTGATTGAATGCGGGGGCTTCACCGCCTACCAATTTCAGACAAACTCCGAATAGTATATCACATACGCGGCAGTGAGGGCATGGGTGCTAAGGTCCATGCCCGAGAGGGAAACAACCCGGACCAACAGCTAAGGTCCCCAAATATACGCTAAGTTGAAAAAACGAAGTAGAACTGCACAGACAGCCAGGAAGTTGGCTTGGAAGCAGCCATTCTTTTAAAGAGTGCGTAACAGCTCACTGGTCGAGCGGTTCTGCATGGAGAATAAGCGGGCATAAGCGTATTACCGAAGCTATGGCAGATAACAATCTGGGTAGGGGAGCATTCCGTACAGCGCAGAATCGGTATTGTAAAGTACCGTGGAGCGTACGGAAAAGCAAATGTAGGAATAAGTAACGATAAAGCGGGCGAGAAACCCGCTCACCGAAAGACCAAGGGTTCCCCGGCTATGTTAATCAGCCGGGGGTCAGTCGGGCCCTAAGGACAAGCCGAAAACAGGCTACTCCGATGGACAAACGTTTAATATTACGTTACTCGTATCGAGTGCGACGGGGCGACCTGGTAATACCTCTTCGCGTGCTGACGGAATAGCACGTTAAAGACTTTACTGGGCCGGGAGGCAAATCCCCCGGCGGAAAGGTAAAGTTGATAGTACACCCAAGCTACGGCGACGGTGATAGCAAGACTAAAGATCAGCAAGAAAAACCTCTAAGCTTCAGCTCGATACGACCCGTACCGGAAACCGACACAGGTGGTCGAGAAGAGAATTCTAAGGTGCTCGAGAGATTCATGGCTAAGGAACTAGGCAAAATAGACCTGTAACTTCGGGAAAAAGGTCACCGCAGCAATGCGGTCTCAGAAAATAGGTCCAGGCGACTGTTTAACAAAAACACAGGACTTTGCAAAATCGAAAGATGACGTATAAGGTCTGACACCTGCCCGGTGCTGGAAGGTTAAGAGGAGATGTCCGCAG
Source organism: Flavobacteriales bacterium (assembly GCA_003150615.1). GTDB lineage: Bacteria > Bacteroidota > Bacteroidia > Flavobacteriales > UBA1820 > Merdimorpha. The sequence goes on from QALN01000011.1 coordinate 149,782, forward strand.
CAATGCAAAGCATTGAATTGAAGCCCCAGTAAACGGCGGCCGTAACTATAACGGTCCTAAGGTAGCGAAAT
>QALN01000004.1 GCA_003150615.1 Flavobacteriales bacterium
GGTTTGGCACCTCGATGTCGGCTCGTCACATCCCGGGGCTGGAGAAGGTCCCAAGGGTTGGGCTGTTCGCCCATTAAAGTGGCACGCGAGCTGGGTTCAGAACGTCGCGAGACAGTTCGGTCTCTATCTGCAGTGGGCGTTAGAAATTTGCGTGGATCTGACTCTAGTACGAGAGGACCGAGTTGGACGAACCTCCGGCGTACCGGTTGTCGCGCCAGCGGCACGGCCGGGTAACCGCGTTCGGCAGGGATAAGCACTGAAAGCATATAAGTGCGAAACCCACCACAAGATAAGATTTCTTTATAAGGGTCGTGGGAGACCACCACGTCGATAGGCTACAGGTCTAAAGGCAGTAATGTCAAAGCCGAGTAGTACTAATCACCCGTAAGTTTTACGCTCAGAAGAACAACAACAAAAATACGTTTCAGCCAGTCTGCTCTAGTAGTGTTATCTCCTTATCGCTCAATATGTCAATAAAATAACGCCTTAAGCGGCGGTAAACAGCTTAAGGTGGCTATAACGCCGGGGATCACCTCTTCCCATTCCGAACAGAGAAGTTAAGACCGGTTGTGCTGATGGTACTGCCCCAGTTGGTGGAAGAGTAGGTAGCCGCCTTTTTTAGATAACGAGCCCCGTGAAGTCAATTTTTACGGGCTCGTTTTTTATGGAACACACGTGAAAATCGTGCGCGGCCGCAATGGCTCAGTTGGTAGAGCGACGCATTCGTAATGCGTAGGTCACCGGTTCAAGTCCGGTTTGCGGCTCGTATATCCCCCCCCGTTACATATATTTGTAACGGGGGGTTAGTGTATATATGCTGCATGTGCGAGCAGAATATCCGGGTATTTGTTAAGTAAGAGAAAGTTTTGTGTGTCTATATGTATTGATATATAATTAGTTCTTTGAATATCCGGATTATTATGCAGTTCACAAATCATGTATATGAATGATTTTAGTGTTATTAAATTACTCAATAACACATATACCTGTTCGCATTGAAAACATTTAACCAAATATGCCAAACGCTGTGACTAAAGATACCAGGACATTAGGCAGCAATCGTAGCCAGGAAGATGTTTTCGGTAACGACGGGAATATTGCGAAGGATTATTTCGATTGCAATATCAATAAGTTGGTTTTTACTAAATCATGATAAAAAAATCCCGGCATTAATGCCGGGATTTTTTTTATTTGTTTTCTGGGCTTTTGAACCGTGTGCCGGTATCTTCTATTATTTTACGGCGCCATGTTTCGCTCCAGCCCGGAGTCTGCACTTTGCCTGGGCCTCCGTATTCGGATCGTATGAATTTGCCGTCCTTTTCAGGGTGTATTACTCCGTCGAAATATTTTACGAGCAGGAACGCTTCCAGTTTATCCCACTGAGCAACCATGTTTTGTGCGTTTTCTATGGAAAAATTGGTGACGAATTCGACCGCTTCTTCCGGAGAAGTCTTGTACAGTACTGATGCTGCAGCATCGATAGCCTGAACGGTACGTATGTGTTTATCTTCGAGTTCAGCCTGCCTTTTGCGTATATCCGGAGCCATGAAGCTGTATTTGGCGTATGCGGCCTGCGACACTCGGTTGAATTTCCAGAATGCGGCTGTAGGTGAATAAGTGTTGAAATCGCCGTTTCCTACTGCAAAACACTCGGCCACGCGCGTGCTCGATGTATAAACAGGCGTGTAGCATGTGAAATACGTATCGTCCACGCCGAACCACAGAATGCCGCCTATTTCGTCCGGAAGCCATCCGCGGGATTGTGATACGAGTGAAAATGCCGTTTGCGGGGTGGATACCGGCCGTTCGCAGAAGTATTTTACGCTGTCGTATTCCCACTCCAGAGGGCGGGTCCCGTAAGGAGCATTGTACTGGCCGGCCATGACCGTTCCGCGCACGTCAAGCGGCGTATCTTCGTAATGGTCGCGCATGAGTTCCATGACATCCCTTACGCCGAGTTTTTCATCAGGTTTTATCCAAAGCGGCATGCGTTCTAGCGAAAGGTCGTACCCTTGGGCATATCGTTCGTATTTTTTCCCCAGTTCAGGGTCTATACGCCGGAAGATGGCCCAAACACGGGCTTCGCAAAAGCGTACTCCGCTAAAATCGAGCGGGGCGTAGGCTGCCGAGAAATCGAAATCTTTGTCCTTGCCTTTGAAATATCCCCTTTCACGGGCGAAAGAGACAACATCCGGGCTGTACAGGCAGTTCTGGGGATCGTTCTGAGGAAAAGTAGTTATACGGGCCTGGTTGGCGTGTGCCGATACGTAACCGTCCGGTATGCGACGCGCCACCCATACGGCTCCTTTGCCGTATTCTCCTTTTCCTATCAGTTCCAGTATCCATACTTCGTCTTTGTCGGCTATGGAAAAAGATTCTCCCGAAGAACAATACCCGTGTTCGTTTACCAGTGCTGTCATCACTCCGATGGCCTCACGCGCTGTTTTGGCTCTTTGCAGTGTTATGTATATCAGACTTCCGTAGTCCATTATTCCGTTTGGTTTGCCCAGTTCGGCGCGGCCGCCGAATGTGGTTTCGGTTATGGCCAGCTGGTGTTCGTTCATGTTGCCTATTACGTTGTACGTGCGGCGGACCTGAGGTATGCGTCCCAGAAAATGTCCCGGAACGTCCCATTCGTAAACGTCGAGCATTGCGCCTTCGGGATACTCGGCTGCGGGGTAGTGGTACAGTTCGCCGAAAAGCTGGTACGAGTCGGCCGAATATGTCAGCATTGTCGAGCCGTCCTTAGAGGCTCCTTTTGTCACCAGTATGTTGGTGCAGGCCGTGGAAACGACGTACGATGCCGACAGTGCGAGTGTTGTGAAAATGATTTTCCTTAAGGAATTTACGTTCATGTGCGGTAATATGTGATTTAAATATGTGTTATTATCTGTATCGTTCGGTTGTGCCGTGTTTCAGGTTCGGAAGGAGTTTGTACGGACAAGGTCAAAGGTAGTTTTATTTGCCGTAAAAACGTACGGCTTCCGATATTTCCTCTTCAGGTACGTAATTGTCGATTGTCGAGCGGCCTATATCTTCGAGCAACGTGAAATTGATTCCGCGTGCGGTGTTTTTCTTGTCGTGGCGCATTATGGATATTATATGCGGAATGTCTTCCGTCGATATGTTCACGTCGTTGCCGTATAGTCCTTTTACGTATTCTTTGAATTTTGCGGGGAAACTTCCGTCCAATCCTTTTAATTTTGAAGAAAGCCACGTTTCGCATACCATGCCTATGGCCACCGCATGGCCGTGGCTTATGGGATTTTCGCTTCCCATAAGGAACGTTTCTACGGCATGGCCTATGGTGTGACCGAAATTGAGCGTTTTGCGGAGCCCTTTTTCCGTAGGGTCTTCCAGGACTACGTCGTATTTTATTTTGACCGAATCGTATACAAGGCGTCCCGTGTCCTGAAGGGAAAAATCGGCACGCGAGGATAATTCCTCCCAATGCCTCCTGTCGCGTATAAGGCCGTGTTTTATCATCTCTGCAAAACCGGACAGCACTTCCTTTTGCGGCAGCGACTGTATGAACAATGGATTTACCACTACCATACGCGGCAGAGAAAACAGCCCTACTATGTTTTTCAACCCGCCGAGATCGACGCCTGTTTTACCGCCTACCGAAGCGTCCACCTGCGATAGGAGCGTCGTCGGGACATTTATGAAATCTATTCCGCGCATGTAGCACGAGGCCGTAAAACCTCCCATATCGCATACCACGCCGCCTCCAAGGTTTATCATCAGCGTGCGGCGGTCGGCGTGCATGTCCGAAAGGGCTTCCCACAGGCTCCGGCACGTATCGAGGTTTTTGTTCTCTTCGCCCGGTTCCACTTCTATTATCTCGTAATCCGTGAGCGCCGGCAGGTTTTCGGCCATAAGAGGCAGACAATATTCGTGCGAGTTGGTATCGCACAGTATTACCGTTTTCGATATGCGTGCGGCGTTTTCCGACAGATAGCCGTCGAGTTCGGCAAACGATCCGCCGCCGAACACGACTTTGCAGCCGTCTATTTCAAGGGGTGTCATAAAGGCTTTTTTTCCTTAGTTAAATTTATTTTAAAACGTATGAAAGCATTTTTTTTATGCCTGCCGTTTCAGTGCAAAAGTATAAATTTGTAGAGTAATAGAAAGCCTTTTTTACCAATCTTATGGACATAACTACCCCCCTTGCCGAGAGAATGCGCCCCGAAACGTTCGACGATTACGTGGCCCAGACCAAAATAGTAGGCAAGGGAACTCCGCTCCGCAGGGTGATCGAGTCCGGATATCTCCCGTCGATGATATTCTGGGGACCTCCCGGAAGCGGGAAAACCACCCTTGCGTACATCCTTGCAAAAGAAACGAAACGTCCGTTCTACAGCATATCGGCCATAAATGCGGGAGTGAAAGACGTGCGCGAGGTGATAGCCCGCGCTTCGGAAGGGGACGATCTTTTCAGCGGAGGCGGCCAGCCGATACTGTTCATAGACGAAATACACCGTTTTTCAAAATCGCAGCAGGATTCGTTGCTTTCGGCCGTGGAGCGCGGGCAGATAACGCTCGTGGGCGCCACTACCGAAAACCCCAGTTTTGAAGTCATACCAGCATTGCTTTCGCGCTGTCAGGTGTATGTGCTCGAATCGCATACCAAGGACGACCTTATAGCCATTCTCCGCCGTGCGGCGGAAAAAGACGAATATCTTAAAAGCCGCAAGGTCACTTTCAGGGAATACGACGCACTTATCCGCATTTCAGGCGGCGATGCGCGCAAACTGCTCAATACGCTGGAACTGGTGGTCAGTTCCGAAAAAGGCGGTAAAGTGACGGTGACCAACGAACTTGTCGCCCAAAAAGTACAGCAAAACCCTGCTCGCTACGACAAGACAGGCGAACAACATTACGATATAATATCCGCTTTTATAAAGTCCATACGAGGTAGCGACCCTAATGCCGCCGTTTATTGGCTTGCGCGTATGATAGCAGGAGGCGAAGACCTGAAGTTCATAGCCCGCCGCCTTGTCATCCTCGCCAGCGAGGACATCGGCAATGCCAATCCCACGGCTCTCATACTGGCAAACAACACGTTCCAGGCCGTGAGCGTTGTCGGTTATCCCGAAAGCCGTATAATACTGTCGCAGTGCGTGACATACCTGGCCAGCTCGCCTAAGAGCAACGCGTCGTACATGGCTATAAACAATGCTCTGAGTGAAGTGGAGCGCTCAGGCGATTTGTCCGTGCCGCTTCATCTGCGAAATGCGCCTACCAAACTGATGAAGGAACTCAATTACGGCGCCGATTACGTGTATCCTCACGATATGCCCGGTAATTTCTCCCCGCAGGAGTATATGCCCGATGCGTTGCGTGGTAAAAAATTCTATTCTCCGGGAGAAAACGACCGTGAAAGTGCTCTGGCGCGTTATCTCAGGGGCAAGTGGGGCGACAAATACGGATATTGACGCCGGTAGGTCCGGTGGCCGGGAAACCATCGCCGGACAGAAATAAACGGCAAACGTGCTATACCGGCAGCGAAACGGAATATGAGTTTTTAAACGATAGAATATTATAACTGAATAACCTTTAAATCTATAAATTGTACATTATGAAATTTTACAACGTGCATACCCACGTGGCCAAAAATACGCCGGATGAAATAAGGAATGTCATATTCGGTTGGGACGACCCGGTGTCCAAAGGGTATTACTGTGTCGGAGCCCATCCGTTGTTTTACGAATGGACCAAGGATTTTTACTCCAAATTACTCAAAATGTGTACTCCGAAGGCAGCTGTAGCCGTGGGAGAGTGCGGATTCGACAAGCGCAGCCCTATGCCTTTTTCCGAGCAAACGGAACTGTTCATGACCCATGTGCATGTATCCGAAGAATTGAGAAAACCGCTTATGATACATTGTGTGGGCTTTTTTAACGAACTGGTCAGGATAAAGAAAGATTCATCCCCTTCGCAGCCGTGGATAATACACGGTTTCAGGAAAAACCCCGAACTGGCCGCCGGCCTTGTCTCCCAGGGATTTTACTTTTCTATCGGAAAGGAAGGCGTACGCCGCCAGGGACTTCTCGAAACCATACCGCTGGACAAACTTTTCTTGGAAACGGACGAAGATACGGAACTGACCATCGAGGAGACATACCGTGAAGCGGCTTCTACGATAGGTATCGACGTAGAGCTTTTGGCCGAAAGGGTGGAGGCCAATTTCTCGCGCGTGTTCCTGGGTGAACAAAAATAAAAGGTTCTCCGTACAATACCGGGCGGCCTATGAATGGGGCTTCCCATGCTTTCTGACCGGTAGCGCCCCGTAGTATTGTATTTTTCAACAGTTATGTTATATAAGCAACGAGCTGCATATTGCATATTTAAGTTGACCTATTAAAAGCCTTGTGCCCGGCATACGTCGTCCGATGCCTGACACAGTCTGCTTATTTCTCTCCCGCCTGGACCACCATGCCGGACGAAAGAAAGTGTGATAAAAACTTATAGGTATGTCCTTAAGTATATAATTCTTATATATTATTTGTTGTTTACGGTTTTTTAGGGAGCATTAAATCCATATTTTTGCAAAATTATTATCAATTATACATAAATTATAAACAGGATATTATGAGTATTTTCAAATATGCGTCCGGGGCAGTATTGTTCCTGGCCATGTGCCAAGTGGCTTTCGCTCAGCAGAAACGCCCTATGGAGCATACGGATTACGCCGGTTGGAAAAATATAACGCCTTACGGGCTGACACGCGACGGAAGCAGGGTAGGGTACGGGATTACCCCGCAGAGAGGTGACGGCGTGTTTTATTTTTCGCGCACCGACGGCACGGAAAAAGATTCGCTCCAGCGAGCTACGATGGCGCAGTTCGGAGCCTCAGGCGGGTATATAGCGGCTATGGTCAAAGCTCCGTTCGAAGTCACGCGCAAGATGAAAATAGATAAGAAAAAACCTGACGACATGCCCAAGGACACGCTCGTTATAAAGGTATTCGGCCAGGACAGCCTGCGCAGGTACGCACCTGTCGTTTCGTATAAAAAAGGCAGGGAGTCCGACTGGTTGGCATTTACATGGGACAAAGTAAAGCCCGCTCCGGTAAAGGACACATCGGCCAAAAAAGATACGCTTAAGTCTAAAGAAGCAGTTGCCGCAGCCGTGAAAAATGAGCAGGAGCCTGCGCAAGCGGTAAAAACAGCCGAAGCTGTAAAGGACAGCGTGAAAAAGAAACCTGTGGAAAAGAAATCCGACGGTAAAAAATTGACTATCGCCAATCCGCTTACCGGACGCACTCTCGATTATGAACACGTTGTCGAATACGCCGTGTCGGACAAAAGCGACGTCATGGCATTCGTGGTAACGGAGAAAGACTCCGTGGAGACGAGCCGCGTGTACCGTTTCGATCCTGCGGTCATGGATTCTGCAATGCAGGTGTTTTCCGCCAAGGGCAAGGCCGTGAAAATAGCATTGTCCGAAGACGGCCGCAACATGGCGTTCCTGCATTCTCAGGATACGGCTAAAGTGAAAATATACGACCTGTACCTGCTTTCCGGAAAGGACAAGCAGGCCGTGAACATGGAACGCATTTACGGCCATTTACTGACAGACTCATCGACCGTGGTTAGCGAATACTTCGCCCCGTCGTTTTCACGAAGCGGAAACAGGTTGTATTTCGGCGTAGGCGCGCGTCCTGAAAAAGAAACCAAGGATACGTTGCTTGCCGAGGAAAAAGCCCGTTTCGACCTCTGGTCGTGGACCGATGACGCGCTTCAGCCTCAGCAGCTTATAGAAGCCACACGTGAGAAAACCCGTTCGTACCGTTGTGTCTATACAATTGGCGACAAAAAGGCAGTACGCCTTGCCGATGAGAATATACGCACGGTTTCGGTCGGCAATTTCGGCGATGCGGCTACGGCCCTCGGTTTCGATGACAGCCGTTACCGGCTTGAAAATTCGTTCGGGTATTCTCCGTGTGCTGACGTTTACCTGATAGACGTTCGCACGGGAGCCCGTACGCTCATGGCCGAGAAGACCAAAAACTCGCCCTCGCTTTCCCCGGCCGGGAAATACATGTATTACTTCGATTCGTCCGACAGCTCGTACTACGCTATGGATGTGGCCAAAAAACATCTGGTCAATATGACCTCGGCACTCGACAGCATCGCTTTTTACAACGAAGATATGGACATGCCTATGGATGCTTATCCTTACGGCTGGGCCGGATGGTCCGAAGGTGACAAGGTTTTCTACGTATACGACAAATACGATATATGGGCTCTCGATCCTTCGGGCAAGGCTGATCCGGTCAACGTTACCGCCACAGGACGCAGAGACGGCATTTCCCTGCGCAACGTCACTCTCGATGCCGATAAGCGTTTCTTTTCCATCGGCGACACGCTCCTGCTCCAGGCTTTCGACAACAAGACAAAGGATAACGGTTTTTACAGCCTTGTGCTTGGAAATGGATCGCCTGCCTCGCGCATAACTATGGACAAAAAGATGTACACCACGCCCGTAAAAGCCAAAAAAGCGCAAAGCTATCTTTTCCGTAAAGGAGATTTCAATCATTTTCCGGAATTGTATTCCACCGAAAACATGGATTTTGCCGGCGGAAAATGCCTTACGCATGCCAATCCCCAAATGGACAGCATACTATGGGGTACGGCCGAACTTGTACGGTGGAATGCTCTGGACGGGCAGCAGCTGGAAGGGATATTGTACAAACCGGAAAACTTCGATCCTTCGAAAAAATACCCTATGATAGTTTATTTTTACGAAAGATATTCCTCCGACCTATATAGGTTCTATACGCCGGCGCCGAGCTATTCGACTGTCAATTTCCCATATTTCGTGAGCAACGGTTATCTGGTGTTCGTTCCCGATATCACGTACAAGGCCGGCTATCCGGGACGCTGTGCCGAGAACGCGATAATCAGCGGCACCCTGGCTATGATAGACAAAGGCTTTGTCGATCCTAAGGCGATAGGTATACAGGGGCAGAGCTGGGGCGGATACCAGACGGCTTACCTGATTACCCAGACCGATTTGTTCGCTGCAGCGGGCGCCGGCGCTCCGGTGTCGAACATGACTTCCGCATACGGCGGCGTGCGTTGGGAATCAGGCCGGAGCCGCGCTCCACAGTACGAGATAGGGCAGAGCCGGATAGGAGGTACTCTGTGGGAACGTCCGATGCAATATATCGAAAATTCGCCTCTGTTTTACGCTCCTAAGGTAAATACGCCTTTGTTTATCATGCACAACGATAACGACGGGGCTGTTCCATGGTATCAGGGTATCGAATATTTCTCGGCCTTGCGCCGTCTTGGAAAGCCCGTATGGATGATAAACTACAATGGCGATTCACATAACCTGCGCCCGTCTTCGTGGGGTAACCGTATGGACCTCAGTATGCGTCTTGGTCAGTTCTTCGGTCATTACCTCAAGGGCGAGCCTATGCCTCAATGGATGAAAGACGGTATTCCTGCCGTTAAGAAAGGCAAGACTATGGGTTATGACCCTGCGGAGTGATTACCGTATGGAACGATGCGGAGAAGGCGGCCCAAATGGGCCGCCTTCTCCGTATATTTATGAGATGTTGGACGTTGTCCTGTCCTCAGGTAGCGCTTTCGGAAGAGCTCACAAAAAAAGCCGGAGGTTTATACCCCGGCTTTTTTGAGTTTATAATTTTTCGGTTTAGTGTCCGCATCCGCAGCAGCAGGAACCCTTTCCTGCATTGTGGGCTATGGCGTTGGCGTAAAGTTCTTCTACCGCCGCCCAGTTGATTACGTTGAAAAAGTTTTCAATGTATTCTGCCCTGCGGTTCTGATATTTCAGGTAGTACGCGTGTTCCCATACGTCGATAAGCAGTATCGGGAAACCTTTGCATGCGTCCTTGATGTTCATCATGGGGTTATCCTGGTTTGCGGTGGAGCATATCGACAGGTTGTTGTCCTTGTCCACAACGAGCCATGCCCATCCCGATCCGAAACGTCCGGTAGCAGCAGCCGCGAATTTTTCTTTGAAAGCTGCAAATGAACCGAAAGCCTTGTCGATAGCTTCGGCCAGAAGTCCGGTAGGTTTGTCCGCCGTGCCTTTCGGGCCTATTATTTTCCAGTAGAGGTTGTGGTTTACATAGCCTCCGGCATTGTTGCGTACCGCTGGCGGGTACTGGTCTATCACCGCGAATATTTCCTTTATGGTCTTTCCTTCCAGGGGAGTGCCCTTTATGGCTGCGTTGAAGTTGGCGGTGTATGTTGCGTGGTGTTTGTCGTGGTGGAGTTCCATCGTTCTGGCATCGATATACGGTTCGAGCGCATCGTAAGAGTACGGAAGTGGTGGTAATTCAAACATGGTAAATTAGGTTTTAACGGTTAATAATTTAATTTCTTTTGTAAAGATATTCCTTTATAATGTCGTTTTAAAATTTTTCTTGCTCTTTACGATAGTTTTTAACTATACTTAAATTTATGGGATTTATTTAACAATTAGCATTTGCCTTCCGGGGGTGTAAAATAAAGTGCGGGGCTGGAAGCCCCGCACTCGCTTTTTGTGAACAATGTATTTTATAATAATACCTATTTTTTTACGTGCCGGCCGGCTGGCGATGCCTATGAACGGAAACAAGCATGGAACGGCCTATGGCTGCGGGCCATGTCCGCAGCGTATATTCGGTCAGAACAGGGAAATCTGCCCTCCGTCGCCTATTTCACCGGACTCTCCCGTTCCCGGTTCTCCGGCGGCACCTGAGTCGTCATCGTTATGCTCTTCGTCGTAGGGATCGTCTTGTGAACCGGTATCTACGTCGGAATTGTTTTCGGCATTTTCGTCGTATTCATCCTCCTGTTCTTCTTCGTCTTCAGGCTCGTCGTAGGGTAGAGGCTCCAATGCTTTTATAGCCTTCACCTTGTCCGGAGACAGCTGGTTGCCCTGCGCCCTGATACCTTTTACGGCTATGAACTCTGCCACGTTTACCGTCATATCCTCTTTGGGTTCCGCACCTTTTTCCTTGGCGAAAGATACGGATGCCATAGGCAGATATTCGGTCGAAACGAAAGCCATGAAAGACCCTTTGGCCTGCGAAATGACCGTTTCCGGTTTCTGGGCTTTGTCTATCATGAAGCGTTTGACGAAATACTTCTTCTTTTCCCCGTCGTAATAAATGACCGATACAGGCTTGTTCGGGTTCCATTTTTCTATAACGGGCGAATCCGGCTCGAAATGCGTGGCCAGATCATACGAGAGCAGACGTACCTCACCGGCATGCGTTATTTCCAGAATGCGGTCGTCACCGTGGAACTTGCCGAGCGAGCGTCCGCGCCCTTCGTCGTTGAGGCGCATTACAGCCTCGTCCAGCCATATTTCGCGGGCGGAAAGCGTGGATACGCCTTTTTCAGCCATTTCGACTTTGCGTACCGGGTACTTTGTCACCAGGTTGCCTTTTACCAGTTGTCCTTTGACAGCCAGGTCGGCAAAGTCTATCTCTATCTTCGTCTTGCGCAGTTTTGCCTGCGAACGGAGGAAAACGTTTACTTTTTCAGCCTCTCCGTTCGGATTTGCCGAAATATACAACACCTGCGAGCCTTTCTTGCCCTGCGCATACACTTTGTCGCGGGTGATAGCCGTCACGGCAAAACGCTTCATGTAAGACCACCCCGATGCGCCGTCCTTGTATATAAGGTTGTAAATGGTGCGTTTGTCCTTCTTTTTCCACACGCCGGCATAAACTATATCCTTGCCTATGAAACTCTTAGGCTGTATCTTTTGCACGGTGAACGTGCCGTCTTTCATAAAGAAGATGATGTCGTCTATGTCCGAGCAGTCGCAGGCGTATTCGCCTTCGCCTTTTTTCAGGGCGTATCCCGCAAAGCCGTTTGCACTGTCCACATACAGTTTGGTGTTCTGTATGGCCACTTTCGTGGCTTCTATATTGTCGAACGTACGCAGTTCGGTCTTGCGCTCGCGGCCTTGTCCGTACTTCTTTTTAAGGTTTTTGAAATACTCGACCGCGTAACGCACCATATTGGCCAGGTTGTCGGTTATCTCGGCCATCTGCTTCTCAAGGTCGGCTATCAGTTTGTCGGCCTTGTCGGCGTCGTGGCGCGTTATGCGGCGCATCTTTATTTCGAGCAGCCTCTGGAGGTCGTCGTCCGTGATCGGCGAGAGCAACCTGTGTTCGAACGGTTTGAGTTTTTCACGGGTGAGCTCTATGGCCTGTTCGTACGAAAGGTTGTCGAACAGTTTGTATATGCGCTCCTCTATGAATATTTTTTCCAGCGACGAAATGTGCCATTGGGCGCGCAATTCGTCCAGACGCACCTGAAGTTCCTGGCGCAGCATTTCTAGCGTGCGTTCCGTCGAATGCCTCAACACGTCCGATACGCCCACGAACACCGGTTTGTCGTCCTTTATGACACAGCACAGAGGCGATATGGACACTTCGCAGTCGGTAAAAGCGTACAACGCGTCTATGGTCTTGTCCGGAGAAATACCTGGGGCCAGGCGTATGACTATCTCGACCTTGTCGGCCGTGTTGTCGTCTATGCTCTTTATTTTTATTTTACCCTTGTCGTTGGCTTTCAGCACAGATTCGATAAGCGAAGACGTGGTAGTGCCGAAAGGTATCTCGTCGATTATAAGTGTCGACTTGTCCGCCTGCCGTATCCTCGAACGTACGCGCACGCGTCCTCCGCGCACACCGTCGTTGTAACCGGATACGTCGGCAATGCCTCCTGTCGGGAAGTCGGGGTACAGTTCGAACGGCCGTCCTTCTAGTATTGCCACCGAAGCGTCCGTAAGTTCGCAGAAATTGTGCGGCAGTATTTTTGTCGAAAGCCCCACGGCGATACCCTCGACTCCCTGCGCCAGCAGCAGCGGGAATTTCATCGGGAAGAAGATAGGCTCCTGGTTACGCCCGTCGTAGGATGTCTGCCACTTGGTTATCTTCGGGTTGAAGACCGTTTCGAGAGCGAATTTGGACAGGCGCGCTTCTATGTAACGTCCTGCCGCTGCGCTGTCGCCTGTCAGTATGTTGCCCCAGTTTCCCTGTGTATCGATAAGCAGGTCCTTTTGTCCTAGCTGTACCAGAGCGTCCTTTATGGATGCGTCGCCGTGCGGGTGGTATTTCATGGTGTTACCCACGATATTGGCCACTTTGTTGTACCGCCCGTCCTCCATTTCCCGCATCGAATGTATGATACGGCGCTGTACGGGCTTGAAACCGTCGTGTATGTCCGGGACCGCGCGTTCGAGTATTACGTACGAAGCATAGTCCAGAAACCAGTTCTCGAACATGCCGTCGACTTTTATCAGGCGGTCGGAAGAAGAAGCCGAAGGGTTTTGTGCAGGTATCCCTGCCGTTTTTTCCTGTTCACTCATGTGTGTTATTCTGCATCGGGTGCGGAATGTGCCGCAGCCCGTTTATTCCAAATCTTTTTTATCAGGCCGTTTTGGCGTCTGTCTCAACGTCCCCCGGCGGTGGTACGATATCGAGTTCTTCAAGCGAGATACCGTCCTGCTCCACACGAAGGTTTGATACGATAAAGTCCTGGCGTTGCTGCGTGTTCTTGCCGGCGTAAAATTCCAGAAGCTGCGGTATCGACATGTCTTTTCCTATCATCACCGGTTCCAGACGTATGTCGCGCCCTATGAAACCGGAGAATTCGTCTGGTGATATTTCACCCAGACCTTTGAACCGCGTTATCTCAGGATTTCCTTTTAGCTTTTGTATTGCCGCATTCTTTTCCGTCTCGGAGTAGCAATAAATGGTTTCCTTTTTGTTGCGTACGCGGAAGAGCGGGGTCTGGAGTATGTACAGATGGCCTTCCTTGATGACTTCGGGGAAAAACTGCAAAAAGAACGTTATCAGCAAAAGCCGTATGTGCATACCGTCGACATCGGCATCCGTTGCTATGATTATGTTGTTGTAACGCAGATCTTCGATACTTTCCTCTATGTTCAGAGCAGCCTGGAGCAGGTTGAACTCCTCGTTTTCGTACACCACTTTCTTGGACATGCCGTAGCAGTTCAGGGGTTTTCCGCGAAGAGAAAATACGGCTTGTGTGTTGACATCGCGCGCTTTGGTTATCGAACCGCTGGCCGAGTCGCCCTCGGTGATGAAAATGGACGATTCCAAACGGTGTTCGTTTTTCATATCGCCCCGGTGTGTGCGGCAGTCTCGAAGTTTGCGGTTGTGCAGGCTTATTTTTTTCGACCGTTCTTTGGCTATCTTCCGTATTCCGGACAACTCTTTCCGTTCCTTTTCGGCATCCTGTATCTTGCGGAGCATGGCAGCGGCTGTCTCGGCATTTTTGTGCAGGTAATTGTCCAGTTCGCGCGATATGAAATCCACAACGTACGAACGTATCGTAGGCTTGTCGCCGCCCATTTCCGACGAAACGAGGCGGGTTTTCGTCTGGTCGCCGAACGAGGGTTCCATCACCTTTACGCTCACCGCTGCAACGAGCGACTTGCGTACGTCCGACGGCTCGAACTGCTTGCCCCAGAAATCGCGCGCCACTTTTACCACAGCCTCGCGGAAAGCGGCCAGATGCGTGCCTCCGAGCGGGGTGTACTGCCCGTTGACAAACGAGTACACATCCTCGCTGTAATGCGAAGTCGAATGCGTCATCGCGATTTCTATATCGTCCCCGCAGAGGTGTATTATCGGATATTCTATCGCCGTGTCTATCTTGTCTTCGATAAGGTCTTTCAGCCCGTTTTCGGATTTGAAAGGCGTGCCGTTGAGCCAGATGGTAAGTCCCGGATTGAGATAGGAATAATTCCGGAGCATGTTCTCCACGTATTCGAAACGGTACTTGTACGCCGGGAATACGTCCGTATCGGCGGTAAATGTTATCCGTGTGCCGTTTTTTTCCGTTGTCGGGGCCAGAGCGTCGTCTTCGGACAGGATGCCGGAGCGGAAAAGCGCGCGTTTGCATTGTTTGTCGCGGTATGCCACCACTTCGAACGTGGATGACAGGAAGTTTACGGCCTTCGTACCCACACCGTTCAGTCCTACGGCTTTTTTAAACACGGACGTGTCGTACTTGCCTCCGGTATTCATCACCGATACGCATTCCACTACCTTGCCCAGCGGTATTCCGCGTCCGTAGTCGCGTACGCTCACGGTCGATTCGTCGATGTTTATCTCTATCTTATTTCCCTCGCCCATGACGAACTCGTCTATCGAGTTGTCTATTATCTCTTTCAGTAATACATATATACCGTCGTCGGACGACGAACCGTCGCCCAGTTTGCCAATGTACATTCCGGGACGGAGGCGTACGTGTTCGCGCGGGGACAGGTTTACAATCTTGTCTTCTGTGTAGTTATTTGTTTGAGTATCCGACATATCGTTCCTTTGCAGATGTGCTTGTTCTTTGATGTGCCCCGTTTTTTCCGGGCTTTGGCAAATTTAAGAAATTGTCCGCAAACAGCCGCACCGCGTCATTTATTAAAAAAAATTCGCGTGAAAATATTTTGCCGCATAACTTTTGGTTATATATTTGTTATATGAAACCCTGTGCGGTTTTTTTGCGTCTTCAGGGCGCTCACCGTCGGGGAATGACTGAATATACAACATAAACGATTTACGATGAGCGATTTATCGGATGTAAAACGCATTTTCGACATACCGCCGTACCAGTTGGGAAAATACAACCTCGGCACGGCTCTTGCACACCGTGTCACCGGCACGTGGGAAAGCATATCTTCGGCGGAATATGTGGAAAAGATAAATACCGCCGCGCGAGGGTTGCTGCGGCTGGGAGTGAAAAAAGGCGACAAAATAGGTCTGGTATCGGCCAACAGGATGGAGTGGTGCATACTCGATCAGGCGGTTATGAAAATAGGCGCAGTGACCGTCCCGGTTTATCCTACCGTGTCGCAGGACGATTACCTGTACATTTTCAACCATTCGGAAATACGTTTTTGCTTCGTGGCGGATGGTTTTTTATATAATAAGTTGTCCAGGATAAAAAACGGGATGCCGCATCTGGAGGCCATATACTCTTTCGACAAGGCCGAAGGTACGGTATCTTGGGACACGGTGCTGGAAAAAGGCCGCGATATGTCCGCGCAGGAGGAAGTCGAAGCCATAGCGTCCACTATATTGCCGGACGACGTAGCCACCCTGATATACACCTCCGGCACGACCGGCACACCGAAAGGAGTACTGCTTTCGCACGATAACATACTCTCGAATGTAAAGATAGCGCTTCCCCGCGTGCAGGAGATAGAAGGAACACGGGCGCTAAGTTTCCTCCCGTTGTGCCACATATACGAACGCACTGTCAACCTCGCATACCAGACGTTGGGCTGCGGAGTGTATTTCGCCAAATCCACCGAAACGATAGCCGCCGACGCCATGGATGCCAAGCCGGTGATAATGATGGTCGTACCGCGGGTAGTGGAAAAGATATACACCAAGATCGTGAGCAAGGCCGAAGTGCTTTCCGGGTTTAAAAAAGCGGTTTTTTCATGGGCTGTTAACCTCGGTATGAAATACGAACCGTACCACAACAATTGGTTTTACCGCATGCGTCTGGCAGTGGCCCGCCGCCTGGTTTTCAATAAATGGAAACAGGCCATGGGAGGACATCTTAGGATAATGATAAGCGGCTCTTCGAGCCTCGATGCGAAACTCTCCCGCCTTTTTTGCGCGGCAGGCATCATCCTGAACGAAGGTTACGGCCTTACGGAAACCTCTCCTATCATTTCCACCAATATCTATCCGAACCGGGGGCTGCGCATCGGCTCGATAGGCCGCCCGTTCGAGAACCTCGATGTCAGGATAGCTGACGACGGGGAAATACTGGTCAAAGGGCCGAGCGTAATGAAAGGATATTACAAGGACCCGGAACGCACGGCAGCAGCATTTGACAAGGACGGGTATTTCATGACCGGCGACATAGGCCATTTATCGGACGGTTTTTTATACATAACCGACCGTAAGAAAGAGATGTTCAAAACTTCCGGAGGCAAATACATAACACCGCAGCCTATGGAGAACAAACTGATGCAGTCGCGTTTCATAGAACAGGCTATGGTCGTGGGCGACGGGCGTAAGCATCCGGCCGTAATCATAGAACCAGACCTCGAAGAACTGAAAGAGTGGTGCGGAGAGAACGGCGTGCTTTACACCGATGCCGTGACTGTACTTTCCGACCATCGGGTAAATGCCATGTACAGGAAGATAATAAACGAAGTGAACCGCACTCTCGGAAACTGGGAGAAAATACGCCACTTCCGCCTGGTGCCCGATCGCTGGAGCATAGAAGGCGGAGAGCTTACTCCTACGCTGAAAGTCAAGCGCCGCCGCCTTCTGGATAAATACACCGCTCTTATCGACAGCATATACGAAGAGGAAAACGGCGCAGGCTGATCATCGTTCGGCAGCGTTCTATCGTTCAGTATATTGTGTCAAAACAGGAGGGATTTGTGTTTAATAGTGACGTTATCCTCATGTCTGTCAAACACACCCAAGGGTGCGTCCGGACACAAGCAAGCCAGCCATGTGAAGGCAGGTTTTACGCGGTGCGGCGCAATGGACCACAGCCATAGGCTGTTTGATATTTTTCTGTCCAACAGGGGCAACCGACAAAAGAAAGCGGAAATATGGCGGAAAAAAATGAGTATTAAAATCGTACGATTAAGTGTGGCGTTTATTGTAAACGCAGTTTAAAATAAACTGCAAGCCGGCCGGGTCACCAGTCGGAACAGAAATAAACAACATGTGTTAAATATCTAACGGGCTATGCCCGCGGCAGAGTGTTGCATGTAAAATAAAAACGTATAAATAAAATGCTCGATTTCAGACTTAAAGTGTTTTATACCGTAGCCTCGGAGATGAGTTTCACCAAGGCGGCGCACAAACACAACATAACCCAGCCTGCCGTATCCAAGCACATACAGGAACTGGAACGCATTTACGGCATCACCCTTTTCGAGCGCAAAGGCAGCAGTGTCGTGCTTACCGAAGCAGGCAAGATACTCTACGAACAAGCCAAAAACATAGATGCCATATACCGCGAGATAGATTACCGCATATCGAGCCTCAAGGAAGAACACAAAGGCGAGCTGCGGCTTGGAGCATCGACGTCCATAGCCCAGTACGTGCTGCCGGAAGTGATAGCCCGTTTTTACAACTATTATCCGGCCATAAAAGTAAGTCTCATAAGCGGAAATACCGAACAAATAGAGGATGCGCTGTTGGAAAAGGAAATAGACCTGGCCTTTGTCGAGGGCCTTCCGTCCAACCACCTGCTTCATTATTCCGAATACATGGACGACGAACTGGCCCCCATAACGCGGCGCGGCGGACTTTACACCCAGAAAAAATACTCGCTCGAAGACATAAAGGAACTGCCTCTGGTCATGCGCGAGGACGGCTCCGGCACGCTCGACATAATAAAACAGAAACTGTTCAGCGCCGGACATATCCACGACGACAACAGCCTGAACATAATCATAAAACTCGGCAGCACGGAAAGTATAAAAGCCTTCGTGCGCCAGACGGACTGCATAGCTTTCATATCCAAACAGGCGTTAAAACGCGAGAGCGAACTCTCCGACCTGGAAATACTGTCCATAAAGGGCCTTGAACTCAAACGCAAATTTTATAAAGTGTCCCTGCGCGGAGAGTTGTCGGGAAATGCCGCACTGTTCATAAAATCGCTCAACGGGTGATCCTTTACTCTCCTGAAACCGTTTGTTACGGGCTTTTACGCGCCCTGTCAGTCCGTTGTTCCGCTGCGGCGGCAAAAAGACATTTGTACGTATGAATACCGACGATACCGGAAATAACCTCCGTCAAAAGGAACAAACCGATATGCTTTACGGCAGGATATGTGCCGCATGCCCACCGCAGGAACATTCTCCATCGGGCTATCGGGACGCTTTTCTGGAACTGCGGGGAGTGTTCGACGCTTTTTTCTCCATTCTTCTCGAAGGAGACATACGCTCGTTCGGTTCGCAGTATTCGCGTGTGGTGTACGCATGCCGCAAATACGACGTTGCGGCCGATATACAGCGTGCGGCGGTTGCGTTCCGCCACCGGTCTGCCTCTTTTGCCGAAAAGACTGATGCCCACGCCGGAGAACTGGCCGTCGCGGCATCTACGCTCGCTTATGTCATGGACGGATTCGGGTATCCTGTCCCGGAAGGCTTTCCGTATGCGCCTGGAAACGGATATTCTATCTCAGGCACATCGGGCAGGGCGGAGGACTCGCCGGCACAGATACTATCCGGTATCGTTACCGCAGTCTCGCCCGTGAAGACCGAGAACGGCAGGCGTTATTATAACCTCTCCCTTTTATGCCCTGCTGACGGCAACGCTCAAGAAAAACAAGTATCGGTGACGGTTGTCGAAAGTTACGCCGGAGGACTTTTGCGCAGCGACCTGATGCGCCAGAGGGAACTTCTCCGGGAATATTTTTCCGTCAACATAACTGCCGTATCACCCGGTGCGGCGGAAGGCGTTTTCAGAACCACGGCACGTTCACTGCTCGTTATAGAACCCGATTATCTTGTCGATGTTACGGATATAGCTGGATGCTTCACACAGGAAGGCGCCAATGCCAACATGTTCCTGCTGTCGAAACTCTCGCCCGAAAACGATTCCGAAGCCATGCTTAAGGGAACGTTGATAAACGACCTTCTCGATGCCTGCATAAGCGATTCCCAAGGCGAACTGGACGTCGTGTTCAAAAAAGCGCTCGAAAAAAACATACTCAAGGCCGCGCGCTACGGCGGAGCGGCAGTAAAGCGCATATGGGATTCCGTGCTGGCCGAACACGGGGAAAACATCGCCCTTTTCGCCCGGAGCGTATCCGGCGGGCGTATAACGGTCGAACCGTCGTTCATATCGGCTCTTTACGGCATACAAGGGCGCCTGGACGTTCTGGTACAGGATGCCCGTCAACCGGACGTAAAGGACATCTACGAACTCAAAAGCGGCCGCGCACCATCGGGAACCGGCCTTTGGAAAGGGCACCAGATACAGGTGGCTTGCTACAACATGTTGTTGGAATCCGTTTACGGACATCGAAGGCGCGGCACTTCGGCCCTGTTTTACTCGTCCGCCCAACAGTATCCTATGCGCAATTTCCTTTCCTCGTACAGCGACCAAGCCGAGATTACCGCCGTGAGGAACGAAATAGTCGGACTCGTTTACCGCATTGCCGGGGGCGACTATTCCCCGCTTGAGAATATCGAGGAGGGGCGTTTCGGAGCTTACCCTCCGTACGCCCGTCAGAGGATAGACGCTTTTTCATCCGTTTACCGCAACCTTGACCCCGTACAGAAGAAATACTACCGGTCCTTCCTTTCGTTTTCCGTACGCGAGATGCTCGCGGCACGGACAGGCGCTTTTGCGTTCCCCGGCAGGGATTCTTCGTCAGGCCGTGGTTTCTCGTCCTTGTGGAACGACTGCGATGAGGAGAAACGCCGCGATTTTTCCATCGTCGATACGATGAGGTTCATAGGTTTCGATGCCGCCCGGCATACCGTGCATTTTACAATGGAGGAAGATATCGAACACACGTTCCGCAAAGGTGACGTCGTGGTAGTGTATCCTCACACGTTCCGCAAAGGTTCAGCGCTGAAAAACGAGATACTCAAAGGAACGATAGACTCGATAAACGGCCGCGATGTCGTTTTCATTCCGCGAGGCAGCCAGGTGGATACCGGTTTTTTGTCCGCTTCCCCGGTATGGGCAATGGAACACGATATGATGGAAAAGAACTACTGGGCGCAAATATCGTCGTTGTGCGCTTTCCTGTCTGGGAAAAGCACGGCAATGGATATGGTATTTTGCCGCCGCCGTCCGCGCAGCGGCGAGTTCCCGTATGTTTACGATACTTCGCTCACTCCCAATCAGAACGAATCAGTCGAAAAAGCCCTGCGTGCGCGCGACTGTTTTCTGTTGCAGGGGCCTCCCGGCACGGGTAAGACCTCCGGCGCGATAATGGGTATCGTGCGCGGCATACTTTCCTCCACGCAGGACAATATAACGCTTCTGGCATTTACCAACAGGGCCGTCGAGGAGATCGCTGTCAAATTGCGCAGAGAAGGCCTGGACTTCCTGCGTCTTGGGCACGGCATGGCCGGAAATGACGACCAGACCCTTAGCCGTATGGTCGAAAGCGGAATGAAGATCAACGATGTCCGCCGGGCCGTAAAAAGCAAAAGGATAATACTTTCCACAGTGTCCGGCTTTGCCGCCAGGGCGGAAGACCTGAAAAATATAACGCGTTTCGATACGGCGGTAATCGATGAGGCTTCTCAGCTGACGGAAATCCAACTGACGGGCGTGCTGCCGTATTTTAAAAAATTCATCCTGGTTGGCGATCAGAAACAACTGCCTTCCGTCGTTGTGCAAAGCCCGCTGTTGACCGCTACCGATGACCCGTTGCTGAACGGTATCGGACTATACGATCTCGGCGATTCCCTTTTCGAGCGTTTGTATTCGTATATGGAAAAGAACGGATATGACGATTCTTATGCGATGCTAGACACCCATTTCAGGATGCACGATGATATTGCCGCGTTGGTAAATCCGTTTTATTCCGGTGCGTTGAAATCCGGAACCGGGCGTCAGAAAGAACGGCGCGTGGAACCGAGAATAGTTTTTTATCCTTCTCCATTTGAACCGTCGTATAAAAAGCATCTCGGCGAGGCCCGTCTCGTATCTCATCTGCTGGCGGGAATAAAAAAACGTTACGGCGATTCTTTTTCCCAGGAAACGGTCGGGGTAGTCACTCCCTGGCGCGCCCAGATAGCCGCGATACGCAATTCTATAGACGATGCCGAAATATTGGAAAAAGTGACGATAGATACCGTCGAGCGTTTTCAGGGGGGCGAAAAGGACATAATAATAGTATCGCTTGCCGTGTTCACTCCTGCACAGATGAAAATGCTGCAATCGCTCAACAGTGACGGTACTGTGGACAGAAAACTCAACGTAACCGTTTCCCGTGCAAGGGAAGAATTGGTGATACTGGGATATGAGCCGGTACTGTACGACTCGCCGTTTTACGGTCGTGTGCTGGCTATGGCTGAAAAAAGGAATACGGATATGTGAATGCCTTGTGTCCTGTACAGGGTTTAAAGCATCCTTGGATATAAGTAGGTATCAAACGGCCATATGGCCATCGAACGGGCTATGCCTGTCCCGCAAGTTTATGATTGAAAAAGCCGGCCCATTCGGGCCGGCTTTTTTTACAGTCTTGCAAAGTAATGCGTTATTCTTTTACGCGTTCCTGGTATGAACCGTCCGTCGTGTTTATCCTTATCTTGTCGCCTTCGTTGATAAACAGCGGTACGCGTACGTTGGCTCCTGTTTCAACGGTAGCCGGTTTCAGCGTGTTGGTTGCCGTATCGCCCTTTATGCCCGGTTCGGTGAACGTAACCGTAAGCGTAACGCTAGGCGCCAGTTCGCATGCCATAGGCAGGTGGTCTTCGGCATTGTAAAGCACATCGACTATATCGCCGTCGCGCAGGAACTGCGGAGCGTTTATCATGCTTTTCTGGAGCGTAAGCTGGTCGTAGTCCTCGTTATTCATGAAATGGTAATCGTCCCCTTCGTTGTAGAGGAACTGGTATTTGCGGTTTTCTATGCGTACCGGTTCTATCTTGTGGCCTGCCGGGAACGTGTTGTCCAGAATGCGGCCAGTGGACAGGCTCCTGAGTTTGGTACGTACGAACGCCGCGCCTTTGCCAGGTTTTACGTGCTGGAACTCTACTACTTTGTATATGTCGTAATTAAACTTGATACACAAACCGTTTTTAATGTCGTTGGTTGTTGCCATTTTATGAAATGCGTTTTATTTGTCGTTAAAAAAAATTACTGCTCTTTCATGTTGAAACCGCGCATGAGCCCTCTTTCCGAACGGCGGATAAATTCCATTATCTCATCGCGTTCCTTGCTGGCCTTCAATTCGGTCTCCATTATGGTAAGGGCCTGGGATACGTTGTAGTTCTTCTGGAACAGCACGCGGTAAATGCTTTGTATCTCGTTTATCGTTTCCGAGTCGTAGCCTCGGCGGCGCAGGCCTATCGAGTTTATGCCCAGATACGATACCGGTTCTTTGCCTGCCTTGACATAAGGCGGGATGTCTTTCCTGACCAGCGAGCCTCCTGCTATCATCACGTGCGAACCTATCTTTACGAACTGGTGTATGCCTGTCAGTCCGCCTATCACCACGAAATTGCCGACTTCGCAATGTCCGGACATACCTACCGAATTGGCCAGTATGACGTTGTCGCCGAGCATACAGTCGTGCGCTACGTGGGCATAGGCCATAAGCAGGCAGTTATTGCCTATCTTGGTAGTACCGGCAGCTTTCGTACCCCGGCTTATGGTGACGCACTCGCGTATGGTAGTGTTGTCGCCTATGATGCATGTAGTCTCTTCTCCCTCGAATTTCAGGTCCTGCGGCAGGCCGGATATGACTGCTCCGGGGAATATCCGGCAGTTGCGCCCTATCCTCGCGCCTTCCATTATTGTGACGTTCGGACCTATCCACGTGCCGCTTCCTATCTCGACATTATTGGAAATAGTCGTGAACGGCTCGATTACTACGTTATGGGCGATTTTTGCGCCTGGGTGAACGTATGCTAAAGGTTGTATCATTGGTTTTCGTCTTTACGTTTTAAAAGAGCCATAAGTTCCGCTTCGCATACTATTTTGTTGTTGGCGTAAGCGTATCCCTGCATGTGGCATATGCCCCGCCTTATGGGGGTGATGAGTTTCAGATTGAAAATCAACGTATCTCCCGGAACCACCTGGTGCTTGAACTTGGCGTTTTCTATTTTCATGAAAAGGGTGATATAGTTTTCCGGGTCGGGTACGCTTTGCAGGGCCAGCAGTCCTCCGCATTGTGCCATGGCCTCTATCTGCAGAACTCCGGGCATAACCGGGGAGCCGGGGAAGTGACCTACGAAGAAAGGCTCGTTCATAGTCACGTTCTTTATGCCCACAACGTGTGTGTCGGTCAGTTCCATCACTTTATCCACCAGAAGGAAAGGCGGACGATGGGGGAGCACCTTTATAATGTCGTTTATGTTCATAAGGGGCTCTTGGTTCAGATCGAACTTAGGCACTTGGTTGCGTTCTTCGGTGCGGATTATTTTCGATAGTTTTTTTGCGAATTGGGTATTTATGTAATGGCCCGGTTTGTTTGCTATTATCTTTCCCTGTATACGGCGTCCGACAAGTGCCAGATCGCCCATAACGTCCAGCAGTTTGTGGCGCGCGGCTTCGTTGGGGTAGAGCAGGGTGAGGTTGTCCAGTACGCCGTTCGGTTTTACCGTAACCTTGTCGCGGTGGAATATCCTCTTCAGATGGTTCATCGTCTCTTCGGATATTTCCTTGTCGACGTAAACTATGGCGTTAGTCAGATCCCCGCCCTTTATCAGGCCGTTGTTTATCAGTTGTTCCAGTTCGTGCAAAAAGCAGAACGTGCGGCACGAACCTATTTCGGATTTGAATTCCGAAATGTTCTTTATCCCGGCATTCTGCGTGCCCAGTACTTTCGTTCCGAAGTCGACCATAGTGGTCACCTGGAATTCGTCGGCCGGGATGACCGTTATTTCGCTTCCGGTTGCAGGGTCGGAATAGGATATGACGTCCTTTACCACATAAACATTGCGGTCGGCCTCCTGTTCCACTATCCCTGCGCTTTCGAGCGCTTCGATGAAATATTTCGACGAACCGTCCATTATCGGCGGTTCGGGGCCGTCCATCTCTATTATTATATTGTCTATGTCGCAGCCCGACACGGCTGCCAGCGTGTGTTCTGTCGTGAATACCTTTACCCCACGTTTTTCAAGCGTGGTTCCGCGCGAAGTCGAGCATACCAGGTTGGCGTCGGCTTCTACTACGGGACGCCCTTCCAGGTCCGCGCGTACGAAAGTGTAACCGTTGTCCACCGGAGCAGGTTTGAATGTCATGGAAACCTGCTTCCCTGTGTGTAGGCCTATTCCCGAAATGACCACTTCACGCGCTATGGTTTTCTGTTTTTGGCTCATGTCTATATTTTAAGCTTTTATAAAGCCTTTATTTATAACTGTTTGTTGTTCCCGCCGAGTTTGGCGTTAATCTCTTCTATACGGCGCGCTAAGTTAGGAAGTTTTCTGAAAACTACATAGGATTTCATGTAATCCTTATGGTCGAACGCCGGTGCGCCTATCAGCGTCGAACCTTCTTTCACGTCGGATATCACGCCGGCCTGCGCCGCTATCCGCGAATGTTTGCCAATGCGGATATGGCCTGAAAGTCCTACCTGGCCGCCTATGGAGCATCCTTCGCCTATTTTTGTCGAACCGGCTATGCCCGCCTGCGCAGCTACTACCGTATTTTCTCCTATTTCCACATTGTGCGCCACCTGTATCAGGTTGTCCAGTTTCGTTCCCTTGCGGATAACCGTCGAACCCATCGTCGCGCGGTCTATCGTCGTATTGGCCCCTATCTCCACATTGTCTTCTATTACCACGATGCCGGTCTGGGGTATTTTTTTGTACGTCCCGTCCATCTGCGGGGCGAAACCGAAACCGTCCGACCCCACCACCGCGCCGGCGTGCAGCGTGCAGTTCTCGCCTATCACCGTACCGGGATATATTTTCACTCCGGCGTAAACGACCGTTCCGCGTCCTATCTTCACGTTTTCGCCTATGTATGCCTGAGGGTAAATCTTCACGTCGTCCCCTATTTCGGCTTTGGCCCCTACGTATGAGAAAGCGCCCAGGTACAGATTTTCGCCCAATACCGCGTCTTCCGCCTGAAACGACGGCTGTTCGGTGCCGGTTTTGAGCGAACGGAGGTATTTGTCGTAAAATTCGAGCAGGGTAGTGAACGCCGTGTACGGGTTTTCCACTCTCACGAGCGTTGCGGAAACTTTTTCGCAAGGGCGGAAATCGTTTGCCACTATTACCACCGAAGCCTTTGTGGAGTATATATAATGAGTGTATTTAGGGTTTGCCAAAAAGGATACGGAACCTGGAGTTCCTTCTTCTATTTTGGCGAGCCTGTCTACACAAACTTCTGCATCCCCTTCAATCGTACCTTGAAGTATTTCGGATAATTGTAATGCTGAAAATTTCATTGCCGCAAATTTAGGAAAAAATTTATTATCGGCGAATAATCAGTGCCGATACGTATCATCAAAACAGTAAAACAGGACAACCATTATGTTCAAAACTTTTACATCCGCACACTTCCGGGCTCGCCGAAAATGGCTATTTTTGTAAAATCGCTGTCATTTCCGTAAAAATACGCTTTTATACACTTTATACAATACAGGCATGTACCTTATATTCGATACCGAGACCACAGGACTTCCCCGCGATTACAACGCCCCAGTTACCGACACCGATAACTGGCCGCGCATGGTCCAGCTCGCGTGGCAGCTTCACGGGCCGATGGGCGAACTTATCGAGGCGAAAAATTTCATAGTCAAGCCCGAAGGTTACGACATACCGTTCGAAACGGAAAAAATCCACGGCATATCGACCGAGCGGGCCAAAAGGGAAGGTATGGAGCTTTCGTACGTTCTGGACGAATTTGCGCGCGCCGTGGCCAAGGCCGGTTTTGCCGTAGGCCAGAACATATCGTTCGACATACCGGTGGTAGGCTGCGAATACTACCGCAAAGGCATCGACAATCCTTTGCCGTCCCTTGCCGTGCTGGACACGATGAGCGAGGTTACGGCCAACCTGTGTAAAATACCGGGACGCGGCAAGCGGTATAAGTTCCCGCGCCTGATAGAATTGCATACGCACCTTTTCGGCGAAGGCTTCGGCCAGGCCCACAACGCCTCGGCCGACGTGGAAGCAACGGCCCGTTGTTTTCTCGAACTGATAAGGCTCGGCCTGTACACTCCGGCCGAACTCAGGGCCACGCCACAGTACATAGAGGATTTCCGTCGCGCCAATCCTGAACCCATAAAGGCCATCGGCCTCAACGTCCAGCCGTACAAGCCAATGGACTACGGCCAAGCGGAGGCCGATACCGGACGTACATCCGGCGAGAAGGACAGTGCCGATGTCGCCGCCGCGCTCGAAGCGCTCAAAGACGTGCCGTACTGTCACCTGCACAACCATACGCAGTACTCCATACTCCAGGCCACGACGGACGTGGATACTCTTGTCGAACTGGCCTGGAAAAACAAAATGCCGGCCGTAGGGCTTACCGACCTGGGAAATATGTACGGTGCGTTCAACCTGACGCTGGCCATAGGCAAGATAAACGAAAAAATAGCCAAGCACAATAAAGCCGTAGAGGAAGGCAAGGAAAAAGGCGAACTGTGGGAAGAATACAAAGGCAAAGTGATAATCGGATGCGAACTTTACGTGGCCGAGGATTACAAACGCACGCGTTTTACAAAGGAACAGCCCGACCGCCGTTTCCAGCAGGTGCTTTTCGCAAAAAACAAAGCCGGTTACCACAACCTGGCAAAACTGTCCACCGAAGCCAACACCGTAGGGCTCTACGGCCAGTATGCCAGAGTAGGCCGCGAACTGATAGCGCAGTACCGTGAAAACCTGATAGCCACCACCGGCGGTTTGCAGGGCGAAGTTCCCCAGCTGATACTCCAAGTGGGCGAGCGGCAGGCCGAGGAGGCTTTCAAATGGTGGCTCGATGTTTTCGGGGACGATTTCTATGTCGAACTGCTGCGGCACGGACTGCCGGAAAACGACCGCGTGAACCGCACCCTGCTGTCTTTTGCCGAGAAATACGGCGTGCGCTACATAGCCCAGAACAACACGTTTTACGCCTCGCGCGAAGACTCCAACGCCCACGACATCCTGTTGTGCATACGGGACGGCGAGGTGCAGAGCAAGCCTATAGGACGCGGCCGCGACTGCCGTTTCGGTTTCCCTAACGACGAGTTCTATTTCAAGAGCCAGGACGAAATGAAAACCCTTTTCGCCGACCTGCCCGACGCGATACGCAACATCGGCCATCTTGTTGACAAAGTCGAAAACTACAAGTTGGCCAAACCCGTACTTCTGCCCAAGTTCGAGATACCGGAGGAATTCCGCGATCCGGAGGATGAAAAAGACGGGGGTAAGCGTGGTGAGAACGCTTACTTGCGTTACCTCACTTACAAAGGCGCGGAAAAAGTATATCCCGACATGGATCAGGCCACCCGCGAGCGCATCGATTTCGAACTTGACATCATCGCCAAGACCGGTTATCCGGGATACTTCCTCATCGTCCAGGACTTCATCCGCGCAGCGCGCGAAATGGGCGTTCTCGTGGGGCCGGGCAGGGGATCCGCCGCGGGAAGCGCCGTGGCGTACTGCATAGGCATAACTTCGATAGACCCCATAAAATACGACCTTCTGTTCGAGCGTTTCCTCAACCCCGACCGCGTATCCCTTCCGGATATCGACACGGACTTCGATGACGAAGGCCGCGGCCGCATAATAGATTGGGTGGTGGAGAAGTACGGCAAAAACCAGGTGTCGCAGATAATAACCTACGGCACTCTGGCAGCCAAAAACTCCATCCGCGATACGGCCCGCGCGTTAGGCTTCACGCCTGCCGAAGTGAACGAACTGGGAAAGAAAGTCCCCGATGTGAGCCTCGCAAAACTGTTCAAACTGCCCGAACCGGACCTTCGCGACAAACTGAAAAACAAACAGGAAGAGATAGACAAGGCGCACACTCTAAAGGAACTGGCCCAAGGCAGCGACACCACTGCCAGGATAATAAACCAGGCCAAAGTCATCGAAGGCTCGATAAAGAGCCTGGGAGTACATGCCTGCGGCGTCATAATAACTCCTTCGGACATACGCGAGCACGTACCGATGGCTACGGCCAAAGACTCGGAAATGCTCGTCACGCAGTTCGACAACAAAGTGGTCGAGTCCGCCGGCCTGCTGAAAATGGACTTTCTCGGCCTTAAGACTCTTACCCTGATAAACGACACGATAAACCTCATCGAAGCGCGTTTCGGCATACGTATAGATCCCGACGAGATACCGATAGACGACCCTAAGACATACGAGCTGTTCCAGCGCGGCGATACGATAGGCGTGTTCCAGTACGAATCGCCAGGCATGCAGAAAAACCTGCGCGAACTGCGTCCTTCCGTGTTCTCTGACCTTATAGCCATGAACGCCCTTTACCGTCCGGGACCTATGGAATACATACCTTCGTTCATACGGCGCAAGCACGGCGAGGAGGAAATCACATACGACTTGCCCGACATGGAGGAATACCTTGCCGAAACGTACGGTATCACCGTGTACCAGGAGCAGGTCATGCTCCTCTCGCAAAAACTGGCGGGCTTTACCAAGGGCGAAGCGGACGTACTGCGAAAAGCTATGGGTAAAAAGCAGATAGCGGTACTGGCCAAAATGAAACCGAAGTTCGTCGAGCAGGCCTCGGAAAAAGGCCACGACCCTCAGGTGCTCGAAAAGATATGGAAGGACTGGGAGGCATTCGCCGCATATGCCTTCAATAAATCGCATTCCACGTGTTACGCATGGGTAGCCTATCAGACCGCTTACCTGAAGGCTAACTATCCGTCCGAATACATGGCCGCCGTTCTGTCCAACAACATGAGCGATATAAAAGACATATCGTTCTACATGGAGGAAACGCGCCGTCTTGGCATAAGGATACTATGTCCTGACGTAAACGAATCGCAGCGCAAGTTTTCGGTCAACCGCGACGGTGACATACGTTTCGGGTTGGGCGCCGTGAAGAACGTGGGCGACAATGCCATCGCTTTTATCCTCAGGGACCGCAAGGAAAACGGGCCTTACAGATCGGTGTTCGATTTTACCACCCGTGTGGACAAATCGAGCTGTTCGCGGCGCAGTATCGAGCATTTCGTCCTTTCCGGCGCATTCGACTGTTTCGGCCTGAACCGCTCCCAGTATTTCGCTTCCGACGGACGTTACGACCTTATCGACAAAGCCGTGAAATACGGCGAGGCGGTACGTGCGCAAAGGGACAGCGCTCAGTCTTCGCTTTTCGGCGACATGGGCGATGCTTCGTTCGAGATGGAAGAACCTACCGTGATGCTGTGCGACGAATGGCCCGATCTGGACAAACTGAAAAAGGAACGCGACGTTGTCGGCCTGTTCATATCGGCGCATCCTCTGGACCGTTACCGTTTCGTGCTCGACCATTACTGTTCCGTGGGGGTGGACCAGCTTGTCGAGCCTGAGAGGTTTGTCGGCACCGACATCACTTTCGGCGGCATGATAACCAAGGTGGACAATTTCACTGCCAAAAACGGCAACCCGGCCGGGCGTTATACGATAGAGGACCTCAGCTCGTCGTTCGACTTCCAGCTTTACGACGTAAAGTACGCTATGTTCAGCCCCTTCCTGTTCGACAACGCTTTCGTTTACGTCAAGGCTACGGTGCAGGACGGCTGGGTAAACCGCGAGACCGGTGTGAAAAGCCGTCCGCGTATCGTTTTCAACGACGTTCGTCTGCTTTCCGAAGTTCCCAAGTCATATCCCCGCAAGGTGGTGGTGACATTCGGCATAGCGGACATAGACCGCACGGTGATACATGATATAGCGGCCCTTGTCAAAGGCTCGCAAGGCGTGAATCCAGTGGAAATAAGGGTCGTCGACCCCAAATCCGGCGTAGGCCTTTCCATGCCGGTGCACGGTTTCAGAATAGACCTCGACCAACAGGTGCTCGACAATCTGGAGCGTGTTTCCGGAAATGCGGTTAAATTCGAGCAATGCTGACCTTTGCGGGTGGTCGCTTATTGTGCTGCGCGGAAATAATTCTTATATTTACGCTCTGCGCCGGAGGCGCTGCGTGCCCAATGTGCGGAACGTATTGAATAATGTGAATAAACGGATAAATAAAGATAAACAAGAATGAGTGACGATAACAAAGAAGCGAAGCTCTCTTCGCTGAAGACCATCCTCGAAAAGATGGACAAAACGTACGGCAAAGGCTCCGTAATGATGATGGGCGAGCGGTCCGTGGAACACGTCGAAGTGATACCCACCGGGTCGTTGGGACTTGACGTAGCTCTCGGTATAGGCGGTTATCCTAAAGGCCGCATAGTCGAAGTGTACGGGCCGGAATCTTCCGGTAAGACCACCCTTACGCTGCATGCGATAGCCGAGGCGCAGAAAGCCGGCGGCATAGCGGCATTTATCGACGCGGAACACGCTTTCGACCGTTTTTATGCCGAAAAACTCGGCGTCGATGTAGACCACCTGGTAATTTCCCAGCCCGACAACGGCGAGCAGGCCCTCGAAATAGCCGAAAACCTGATACGCTCCGGCGCGATAGACATAATAGTCATCGACTCGGTAGCCGCCCTCACTCCCAAGAGCGAAATAGAAGGCGAAATGGGCGACTCGAAGATGGGCCTTCAGGCGCGTCTCATGTCGCAGGCGCTGCGTAAACTCACGGGCACGATATCCAAGACCAACTGCGTGGCGATGTTCATAAACCAGCTCCGCGAAAAAATAGGCGTTATGTTCGGTAACCCGGAAACCACTACCGGCGGTAACGCGCTTAAGTTTTATGCTTCGGTACGTCTGGACATACGCCGCGGGCAGCAGATAAAGAACGGCGACAGCGTCATAGGAAACCGCACGAAAGTGAAGGTCGTGAAGAATAAAATGGCTCCTCCTTTCCGCTCCACGGAGTTCGACGTACTGTACGGCGAGGGCATATCCCGCGTCGGCGAAATAATAGACCTAGGAGTGGAATACGAGGTGATAAAGAAAAGCGGCTCGTGGTTCTCGTACAACGACACGAAACTCGGGCAGGGGCGCGACGCGGTAAAAGACCTGCTGCGCGACAATCCAGAACTGGCCGAGGAAATAGAAGCCCGTGTACGTGAAAAACTGGCCGAAGCCTGAAAAAAACGTAAAAAATACATACGGCCCCTTGCGCCTTTAGGCCCTGGGGCCGTATCTTTACTTTGACATTAGCTATAAAAACTCCGTAAAAATGACAGGAACGCTCTCCGAGATACTCGACATGCTCAAATACGTGATACCGGCCCTTTTGATAGGGGCATTCATGTGGTACATATTCCGGAAGTACACGGAAGCCGAGGAACGCCGTCGCGCATCGGCGTCCGGAGGAATCGTCCCTCCGGTAGTACAGTCCGTGCCAATGCGCTTTCAGGCCTATGAACGCATGGTATTGCTTCTGGAACGCATGGGCCTTGCCTCACTCGTCTCGCGCGTGCGGCCGTACAGCGATTCCGTATCCGAATACGTCAGGTTGCTTACCGACCATATAGAACAGGAATACGAATATAACCTCTCCCAGCAGGTGTACATTTCCGACCAGGCATGGAAAATGGTGCGTGAAGCCCGGCGCCAGACGCAGGCCCTCATAGCACAGGTGATAAAGGACGGAAAACCGAAAACCGTACCCGAAGCGCAGCAAATGCTCATAGTGTATGCTGCCGAACATACCCTTCCGTCCGAAAAAGCGCTGGATTTCATAAAATCCGAAGCAAGAAGCGAATTTTGAACACAGTAAAATTTGCGGATTTGTCAGTAAAAACGACACGGAAAAGAAAAAGGCATTGCGGTTTGTCAACCGAATGCCTTTTTCCCACAAATATTCATAACAATTAACACTAAAAACGTTTTTTATTTCCTGTATATTTTTAAAAAACGTAAAAATGAAAACACTTTCCTAACGTTACAAATATAAATATGCGTTTTCTGAAAAAGTACGAATGAAAAGTTATAGTAAGGTTAAAAGGTTATGGAGGCTGAAAATACGCTTTTAAGCGATGATATACAGGATTTTGTGCGTTCCGATGAAGCTGCGCGCATGTTGTCTTCAGGCATTGTTAAAAGCCCGTTTCCCGATGTCTCCCCATCCGCGCTTTCGGTACAGATTAAAGGATTCTTAAAGTCTAAAAACAAGCTCCCCAGGCTCTCCTCGGTCAGAGACATCCTGTACCCCAAAGGCATATCCATGGAGCAATGCTCAGGCCAGGCTGCATCGTTTTACAAAGCATCGATAGCGCCTCACGGGGCATTGGGAGTGGACATAACGGGAGGCTTCGGGGTAGATGCGATGGCCTTGAGCCGTAACTTTTCACGTTTCCGTTACTTCGAGACCGACCGCGAACTCGCCGCTGTGGCGGCACATAACTTCGCGGTTATGGGCTTCGATAACATAACCGCCGCTTGTGCCGACGGAGTGGCTGAGGTTGCCGGCGGAACGGACAACTACGATTTTATTTTCGCCGATCCCGCGCGCCGCGACACCAACTCATCGCGCGTGTACCGTATAGAGGACTGCACGCCGGATATCGTATCGTGCAGCACCGGTTTGCTGAAAAAAAGTCCCGTGCTGATGGTGAAACTCTCGCCCATGCTCGACATACATTCCGCTCTTGCATCGCTTCCTCACACAAGAGAGGTACATACGGTAGGTGTCAGGGGTGAAGTACGAGAACTCCTTTTCGTAATCTCACGCGGATATGAAGGGCCTTCAGAACTGTTTTCTGCGGATTTCGCGTATGAGCAGGACGAATCTCCGTTCGTTTTCAAAGGCGTTTACGGGCAAAAAGACGAAGTATTTTTTTCCGGATATGAAAAGTACGTTTACGACGTATCGGCGACCTTGCGCAAGTCGGGACTGGCCGACGCTTATGCCGTATCGCTCGGCCTTAGGAAATTACACCCTCACACATGGCTTTATACGTCGGATGTCCTGTACGACGGGTTTTGCGGGCGTGTGTTCCGCGTGGAGGCCCCTGTTGGCAAGAAGGACTTGAAAAAACTGCTGCCCGATTCGCGGGCTTCCGTAATTTCACGAAATTACCCCGCTACGGCCGAGAGCCTGCGGCGCAGTTTCGGACTTAAGGATTCGGCGGATATGTTTTTAATTGCTTTCCGCGATATAAATAATAAAAATATCGTATTATTATCTACAAGACAAAAATTTTCTTAACTTTGATAAAAAGTAATCCGTAACCTGTACCTGTTTGTACGGAAAAAGCAAATTAAAAAACAACGATTATGGAATATTTGTTCGTTTGGTATGTGTGGCTGGCATTGGCCTTGCTCACACTGATACTCGAAATATTGTTGCCGGGATTTGTCATAGCCTGTTTTTCGGTAGGCGCTGCCGTGGCTGCAATAGTGGCGGCATTCGGCGCGGGAGTTAATGCACAGTTGATAGTGTTCGCCGCAGTGACGCTAGGTGTTTTCGCTTTCATACGGCCTTTTGCTCTCAAGTATTTGATGCGCAATCCTAAAAACCGTATAACGACTAATCATGATGCTCTTCCCGACAGGATCGGACGGGTGGTGACTGCCATAAACAACGAATCTATGAAAGGTCGTGTAAAAGTGGATGGCGACGTATTCATGGCGCGTTCTGCCGACGGGATGCCCATTTCCGAAGGAACGGATGTGAAAATCGTAAAAGTGGACAGTACGATATTGGTAGTGCGCCCTTTGGATGGCGTTCCAATGTGATTATTTGTGTGAATATCAATCAATAAACTCTTAAATAAATTTATGGAAACAATTACAGCAGGAACGGTAGTGCTGGTCATTCTGGCCATACTCGTGGTAGCAATATTGGCAAAAGGCATCAGGATAATACAGCAGTCCGAAGTCATGATAATCGAACGTCTGGGGCGTTACCACAAAACCCTGCATTCGGGTATCAATATCATCATCCCCATAATAGACCAGCCGCGCAGCATACTGTGGCGTTACACACAGGAAATACCGGGCGCAGGGGTAGTAGTACGGCATGTGTCTAAAGAACGCATAGACCTGCGTGAGACGGTTTACGATTTTCCGAAACAGAACGTGATAACGCGCGACAATATCGTCACCGAAATAAACGCGCTTATCTATTTCCAGATAATGGACCCGGTGCGTTCGGTTTACGAGATATCGAACCTGCCGCAGGCCATAGAAAAACTTACGCAGACCTCTCTTCGTAACGTGATTGGCGATCTGGATCTGGACCAGACCCTAACATCGCGCGATACGATAAACTCCCGCCTTCGTGAAATACTGGATGAGGCTACGAATAAATGGGGCGTAAAGGTCAACCGCGTAGAGCTTCAGGACATAAATCCGCCGCGCGACATACGCGATGCGATGGAAAAACAGATGCGTGCCGAGCGAGACAAACGAGCCATGATACTCGAAGCCGAAGGAACGAAACAATCCCAGATACTGCACGCTGAAGGACAGATGGAAGCCCAGATAAAGAAAGCCGAGGGTAGCAAGCGTTCGCAGATACTCGAAGCCGAAGGACAGGCCGAGGCCCGCATTGCGGTAGCCAATGCCGAAGCCGCAGCTATTGAAAAGGTCACGTCCGCTCTTAAGGGTACCGGTACTACCGACCCGGCACAGTATCTTATCGCCGTGCATTATCTCGACTCGCTCAAGGATATTTCCTCCGGTCAGGACAATAAAACCATATATATGCCTTACGAAGCTACGGCTGCTCTCGGTTCGCTCGGTGCTATAAAAGGCCTGTTCGAAAAAGACGTCCAGGAAGCACCTGCGAAGAAAAAATAATGAACATGTGTAATGTTAAAAGGCCTCTGCCGGTTTTACTGCCGTGCAGGGGCTTTTTTTAGGCGGGTATCCGGAGGGGGGCCGGATGTTTGCAATATTTATTTCCGGTTCTGACAATTTAACCATTCAGCATCAACAAGAATACGGTCGTATGTCGTCCGATATCCACAAGCAACAGTCGGGATTTTATGGGTAAAGTGCCGTATGGCTATCATTTGAACATAATTAAAAATGACAATAGATTTGCCACGGCTATATACCGTCATGTTTTTGAGGGCGGAAATAATAACGGAACGATGCTGGAAATGAAATAGGGTTTTACAGTAACTCATCCTTCAGTACGGCAGAATAAAGCTGAGCCGCAAATGCTTCACGTATTTTATTCTCCAAGGACAGGCGGACTGAGAAGTACAGCACACATTCGGTCTTAAAATCCTGTCCGGTTATACGCGCTCCGGAATCTTTCATTATCCGCATGACTGTATTCATCTGTGGATAGGTAAAATGTACGGAAAACGGTTTTTCCACCGTCATTTCCACCGTTTCGGCCGACGAGAGGGCCAGCTGGGCAGCCGTTTTGTACGCGTTTACCAGTCCCGGCACGCCTAACAGCACGCCTCCGAAATACCTGACCACCACCACCAGCACGTTAGTAACTCCTGCCGAGAGTATCTGGTTGTAGATAGGAGCTCCGGCACTGCCCGAAGGTTCGCCGTCGTCGTTGGCACGGTACGAGAACGATAATTGCCCGACGCGCCATGCGTAGCAACAGTGACGAGCCGAATGGTGGGCCGAGCGTACGTTTTGCACTATTTCTTCAGCCTGTTCCTTTGACGATACGGGATAGGCGTACGAGAAAAACTTACTGCCTTTATCCTTGAAAAGCTGTTCTTCCGTAGCGGATGAAATGGTTAGGTACGTGTCTTTTATTTCGTTTTCCACGATGCCTGTTCATTTTCGATTACTTCATAGCGGTCATTTCCTGCCCTGCCTGAACGTACCCGTATGCCGGATAAGATAGGGGCTGCTATCCCCGAACCAAAAGTATCGGTGCCGGTGAATATGCGCGCCTCGTCCCAAAGTCCTGTGGAAATGAAAGATGCGAGCAGTTTCGTCCCGCCTTCGACGATGAGCGACTGTATTCCCCTGGAGTACAGTTCGTCCAATATAAAGGAAAGCACGTCGCCTGTAAAATCAGTGTCGACGTATTCCGCCTGCCCATCCCTCTGAGCGTCGCGGCCGGTGAATATTATCGTAGGTATGCTTCCGTCTTTCAAATGATTGCAGGACGGTATGCGTCCTGTTCGGTCCGGCACTACACGGACGGGGTTGCGGCCTCCGTTGGCCAAGCGGGCATCCAGCCTCGGATTGTCCATAACGGCAGTGTTCGTCCCTGCCATTATCGCCTGTTCGGCACTGCGCCACCTGTGTAGGAGTTTCCGTGCCGGTAAGCCCGTTATCGCGGCAGGAGGCACGGATGCGTCAGTGCGTAACCTGTCCAGATATCCATCCTGGCTTTGCGCCCATTTAAGGATTATATACGGGCGTTTGCAGGTGTGGTAAGTAATAAAACGCCTGTTAAGACGGCGGCATTTGTCTTCGAGTATGCCTACCGTTACTTTTACGCCCGCACGGCGCAATTTGTCGATGCCACGACCGTTTACTTTTCCAAACGGGTCCTGCATTCCGATTACTACTTCAGGTATGCCGGATGATATGATAAGGTCGGCGCAGGGTGGGGTTTTACCGTAATGCGAACATGGTTCCAGCGTTACGTACATCGTGCTTTCTGCGAGCTGTGATTTGTCGTTTACGGAGGCTATGGCGTTTACTTCGGCATGAGGCAACCCTGATTTGTGATGGTATCCACGGCCTATCACATGGTCGCGGCATACTATCACGGCGCCTACCATCGGGTTGGGATATGTCATGCCTGATGCCCTTCGGGCAAGTTCTACGGCCATCGACATGTATTTTTCGTCTGTATTCATTGCGCCATGCGGCTCTGTTTTCAGTTTGCTAATTTATGAAATTGCCGCTTTACTTAAAAACACAGTTATAGTTGCATCTTTGTCCGTATGGTTCACATAGAACTGTCTGCCGTGACGTAATACTGCATGTTGTAAAATAAACTGCAAGCCGGCTGTGTCACCCGTCGGAACAGAAATAAACAACATGTGTTAAATATCTAACGGGCTATGCCCGCGGCAGAGTGTTG
Source organism: Flavobacteriales bacterium (assembly GCA_003150615.1). Taxonomy (GTDB): domain Bacteria; phylum Bacteroidota; class Bacteroidia; order Flavobacteriales; family UBA1820; genus Merdimorpha. Next base: position 37,709 of record QALN01000004.1, read on the forward strand.
CATGTAAAATAAAAACGTATAAATAAAATGCTCGATTTCAGACTTAAAGTGTTTTATACCGTAGCCTCGGAGATGAGTTTCACCAAGGCGGCGCACAAACACAACATAACCCAGCCTGCCGTATCCAAGCACATACAGGAACTGGAACGCATTTACGGCATCACCCTTTTCGAGCGCAAAGGCAGCAGTGTCGTGCTTACCGAAGCAGGCAAGATACTCTACGAACAAGCCAAAAACATAGATGCCATATACCGCGAGATAGATTACCGCATATCGAGCCTCAAGGAAGAACACAAAGGCGAGCTGCGGCTTGGAGCATCGACGTCCATAGCCCAGTACGTGCTGCCGGAAGTGATAGCCCGTTTTTACAACTATTATCCGGCCATAAAAGTAAGTCTCATAAGCGGAAATACCGAACAAATAGAGGATGCGCTGTTGGAAAAGGAAATAGACCTGGCCTTTGTCGAGGGCCTTCCGTCCAACCACCTGCTTCATTATTCCGAATACATGGACGACGAACTGGCCCCCATAACGCGGCGCGGCGGACTTTACACCCAGAAAAAATACTCGCTCGAAGACATAAAGGAACTGCCTCTGGTCATGCGCGAGGACGGCTCCGGCACGCTCGACATAATAAAACAGAAACTGTTCAGCGCCGGACATATCCACGACGACAACAGCCTGAACATAATCATAAAACTCGGCAGCACGGAAAGTATAAAAGCCTTCGTGCGCCAGACGGACTGCATAGCTTTCATATCCAAACAGGCGTTAAAACGCGAGAGCGAACTCTCCGACCTGGAAATACTGTCCATAAAGGGCCTTGAACTCAAACGCAAATTTTATAAAGTGTCCCTGCGCGGAGAGTTGTCGGGAAATGCCGCACTGTTCATAAAATCGCTCAACGGGTGATCCTTTACTCTCCTGAAACCGTTTGTTACGGGCTTTTACGCGCCCTGTCAGTCCGTTGTTCCGCTGCGGCGGCAAAAAGACATTTGTACGTATGAATACCGACGATACCGGAAATAACCTCCGTCAAAAGGAACAAACCGATATGCTTTACGGCAGGATATGTGCCGCATGCCCACCGCAGGAACATTCTCCATCGGGCTATCGGGACGCTTTTCTGGAACTGCGGGGAGTGTTCGACGCTTTTTTCTCCATTCTTCTCGAAGGAGACATACGCTCGTTCGGTTCGCAGTATTCGCGTGTGGTGTACGCATGCCGCAAATACGACGTTGCGGCCGATATACAGCGTGCGGCGGTTGCGTTCCGCCACCGGTCTGCCTCTTTTGCCGAAAAGACTGATGCCCACGCCGGAGAACTGGCCGTCGCGGCATCTACGCTCGCTTATGTCATGGACGGATTCGGGTATCCTGTCCCGGAAGGCTTTCCGTATGCGCCTGGAAACGGATATTCTATCTCAGGCACATCGGGCAGGGCGGAGGACTCGCCGGCACAGATACTATCCGGTATCGTTACCGCAGTCTCGCCCGTGAAGACCGAGAACGGCAGGCGTTATTATAACCTCTCCCTTTTATGCCCTGCTGACGGCAACGCTCAAGAAAAACAAGTATCGGTGACGGTTGTCGAAAGTTACGCCGGAGGACTTTTGCGCAGCGACCTGATGCGCCAGAGGGAACTTCTCCGGGAATATTTTTCCGTCAACATAACTGCCGTATCACCCGGTGCGGCGGAAGGCGTTTTCAGAACCACGGCACGTTCACTGCTCGTTATAGAACCCGATTATCTTGTCGATGTTACGGATATAGCTGGATGCTTCACACAGGAAGGCGCCAATGCCAACATGTTCCTGCTGTCGAAACTCTCGCCCGAAAACGATTCCGAAGCCATGCTTAAGGGAACGTTGATAAACGACCTTCTCGATGCCTGCATAAGCGATTCCCAAGGCGAACTGGACGTCGTGTTCAAAAAAGCGCTCGAAAAAAACATACTCAAGGCCGCGCGCTACGGCGGAGCGGCAGTAAAGCGCATATGGGATTCCGTGCTGGCCGAACACGGGGAAAACATCGCCCTTTTCGCCCGGAGCGTATCCGGCGGGCGTATAACGGTCGAACCGTCGTTCATATCGGCTCTTTACGGCATACAAGGGCGCCTGGACGTTCTGGTACAGGATGCCCGTCAACCGGACGTAAAGGACATCTACGAACTCAAAAGCGGCCGCGCACCATCGGGAACCGGCCTTTGGAAAGGGCACCAGATACAGGTGGCTTGCTACAACATGTTGTTGGAATCCGTTTACGGACATCGAAGGCGCGGCACTTCGGCCCTGTTTTACTCGTCCGCCCAACAGTATCCTATGCGCAATTTCCTTTCCTCGTACAGCGACCAAGCCGAGATTACCGCCGTGAGGAACGAAATAGTCGGACTCGTTTACCGCATTGCCGGGGGCGACTATTCCCCGCTTGAGAATATCGAGGAGGGGCGTTTCGGAGCTTACCCTCCGTACGCCCGTCAGAGGATAGACGCTTTTTCATCCGTTTACCGCAACCTTGACCCCGTACAGAAGAAATACTACCGGTCCTTCCTTTCGTTTTCCGTACGCGAGATGCTCGCGGCACGGACAGGCGCTTTTGCGTTCCCCGGCAGGGATTCTTCGTCAGGCCGTGGTTTCTCGTCCTTGTGGAACGACTGCGATGAGGAGAAACGCCGCGATTTTTCCATCGTCGATACGATGAGGTTCATAGGTTTCGATGCCGCCCGGCATACCGTGCATTTTACAATGGAGGAAGATATCGAACACACGTTCCGCAAAGGTGACGTCGTGGTAGTGTATCCTCACACGTTCCGCAAAGGTTCAGCGCTGAAAAACGAGATACTCAAAGGAACGATAGACTCGATAAACGGCCGCGATGTCGTTTTCATTCCGCGAGGCAGCCAGGTGGATACCGGTTTTTTGTCCGCTTCCCCGGTATGGGCAATGGAACACGATATGATGGAAAAGAACTACTGGGCGCAAATATCGTCGTTGTGCGCTTTCCTGTCTGGGAAAAGCACGGCAATGGATATGGTATTTTGCCGCCGCCGTCCGCGCAGCGGCGAGTTCCCGTATGTTTACGATACTTCGCTCACTCCCAATCAGAACGAATCAGTCGAAAAAGCCCTGCGTGCGCGCGACTGTTTTCTGTTGCAGGGGCCTCCCGGCACGGGTAAGACCTCCGGCGCGATAATGGGTATCGTGCGCGGCATACTTTCCTCCACGCAGGACAATATAACGCTTCTGGCATTTACCAACAGGGCCGTCGAGGAGATCGCTGTCAAATTGCGCAGAGAAGGCCTGGACTTCCTGCGTCTTGGGCACGGCATGGCCGGAAATGACGACCAGACCCTTAGCCGTATGGTCGAAAGCGGAATGAAGATCAACGATGTCCGCCGGGCCGTAAAAAGCAAAAGGATAATACTTTCCACAGTGTCCGGCTTTGCCGCCAGGGCGGAAGACCTGAAAAATATAACGCGTTTCGATACGGCGGTAATCGATGAGGCTTCTCAGCTGACGGAAATCCAACTGACGGGCGTGCTGCCGTATTTTAAAAAATTCATCCTGGTTGGCGATCAGAAACAACTGCCTTCCGTCGTTGTGCAAAGCCCGCTGTTGACCGCTACCGATGACCCGTTGCTGAACGGTATCGGACTATACGATCTCGGCGATTCCCTTTTCGAGCGTTTGTATTCGTATATGGAAAAGAACGGATATGACGATTCTTATGCGATGCTAGACACCCATTTCAGGATGCACGATGATATTGCCGCGTTGGTAAATCCGTTTTATTCCGGTGCGTTGAAATCCGGAACCGGGCGTCAGAAAGAACGGCGCGTGGAACCGAGAATAGTTTTTTATCCTTCTCCATTTGAACCGTCGTATAAAAAGCATCTCGGCGAGGCCCGTCTCGTATCTCATCTGCTGGCGGGAATAAAAAAACGTTACGGCGATTCTTTTTCCCAGGAAACGGTCGGGGTAGTCACTCCCTGGCGCGCCCAGATAGCCGCGATACGCAATTCTATAGACGATGCCGAAATATTGGAAAAAGTGACGATAGATACCGTCGAGCGTTTTCAGGGGGGCGAAAAGGACATAATAATAGTATCGCTTGCCGTGTTCACTCCTGCACAGATGAAAATGCTGCAATCGCTCAACAGTGACGGTACTGTGGACAGAAAACTCAACGTAACCGTTTCCCGTGCAAGGGAAGAATTGGTGATACTGGGATATGAGCCGGTACTGTACGACTCGCCGTTTTACGGTCGTGTGCTGGCTATGGCTGAAAAAAGGAATACGGATATGTGAATGCCTTGTGTCCTGTACAGGGTTTAAAGCATCCTTGGATATAAGTAGGTATCAAACGGCCATATGGCCATCGAACGGGCTATGCCTGTCCCGCAAGTTTATGATTGAAAAAGCCGGCCCATTCGGGCCGGCTTTTTTTACAGTCTTGCAAAGTAATGCGTTATTCTTTTACGCGTTCCTGGTATGAACCGTCCGTCGTGTTTATCCTTATCTTGTCGCCTTCGTTGATAAACAGCGGTACGCGTACGTTGGCTCCTGTTTCAACGGTAGCCGGTTTCAGCGTGTTGGTTGCCGTATCGCCCTTTATGCCCGGTTCGGTGAACGTAACCGTAAGCGTAACGCTAGGCGCCAGTTCGCATGCCATAGGCAGGTGGTCTTCGGCATTGTAAAGCACATCGACTATATCGCCGTCGCGCAGGAACTGCGGAGCGTTTATCATGCTTTTCTGGAGCGTAAGCTGGTCGTAGTCCTCGTTATTCATGAAATGGTAATCGTCCCCTTCGTTGTAGAGGAACTGGTATTTGCGGTTTTCTATGCGTACCGGTTCTATCTTGTGGCCTGCCGGGAACGTGTTGTCCAGAATGCGGCCAGTGGACAGGCTCCTGAGTTTGGTACGTACGAACGCCGCGCCTTTGCCAGGTTTTACGTGCTGGAACTCTACTACTTTGTATATGTCGTAATTAAACTTGATACACAAACCGTTTTTAATGTCGTTGGTTGTTGCCATTTTATGAAATGCGTTTTATTTGTCGTTAAAAAAAATTACTGCTCTTTCATGTTGAAACCGCGCATGAGCCCTCTTTCCGAACGGCGGATAAATTCCATTATCTCATCGCGTTCCTTGCTGGCCTTCAATTCGGTCTCCATTATGGTAAGGGCCTGGGATACGTTGTAGTTCTTCTGGAACAGCACGCGGTAAATGCTTTGTATCTCGTTTATCGTTTCCGAGTCGTAGCCTCGGCGGCGCAGGCCTATCGAGTTTATGCCCAGATACGATACCGGTTCTTTGCCTGCCTTGACATAAGGCGGGATGTCTTTCCTGACCAGCGAGCCTCCTGCTATCATCACGTGCGAACCTATCTTTACGAACTGGTGTATGCCTGTCAGTCCGCCTATCACCACGAAATTGCCGACTTCGCAATGTCCGGACATACCTACCGAATTGGCCAGTATGACGTTGTCGCCGAGCATACAGTCGTGCGCTACGTGGGCATAGGCCATAAGCAGGCAGTTATTGCCTATCTTGGTAGTACCGGCAGCTTTCGTACCCCGGCTTATGGTGACGCACTCGCGTATGGTAGTGTTGTCGCCTATGATGCATGTAGTCTCTTCTCCCTCGAATTTCAGGTCCTGCGGCAGGCCGGATATGACTGCTCCGGGGAATATCCGGCAGTTGCGCCCTATCCTCGCGCCTTCCATTATTGTGACGTTCGGACCTATCCACGTGCCGCTTCCTATCTCGACATTATTGGAAATAGTCGTGAACGGCTCGATTACTACGTTATGGGCGATTTTTGCGCCTGGGTGAACGTATGCTAAAGGTTGTATCATTGGTTTTCGTCTTTACGTTTTAAAAGAGCCATAAGTTCCGCTTCGCATACTATTTTGTTGTTGGCGTAAGCGTATCCCTGCATGTGGCATATGCCCCGCCTTATGGGGGTGATGAGTTTCAGATTGAAAATCAACGTATCTCCCGGAACCACCTGGTGCTTGAACTTGGCGTTTTCTATTTTCATGAAAAGGGTGATATAGTTTTCCGGGTCGGGTACGCTTTGCAGGGCCAGCAGTCCTCCGCATTGTGCCATGGCCTCTATCTGCAGAACTCCGGGCATAACCGGGGAGCCGGGGAAGTGACCTACGAAGAAAGGCTCGTTCATAGTCACGTTCTTTATGCCCACAACGTGTGTGTCGGTCAGTTCCATCACTTTATCCACCAGAAGGAAAGGCGGACGATGGGGGAGCACCTTTATAATGTCGTTTATGTTCATAAGGGGCTCTTGGTTCAGATCGAACTTAGGCACTTGGTTGCGTTCTTCGGTGCGGATTATTTTCGATAGTTTTTTTGCGAATTGGGTATTTATGTAATGGCCCGGTTTGTTTGCTATTATCTTTCCCTGTATACGGCGTCCGACAAGTGCCAGATCGCCCATAACGTCCAGCAGTTTGTGGCGCGCGGCTTCGTTGGGGTAGAGCAGGGTGAGGTTGTCCAGTACGCCGTTCGGTTTTACCGTAACCTTGTCGCGGTGGAATATCCTCTTCAGATGGTTCATCGTCTCTTCGGATATTTCCTTGTCGACGTAAACTATGGCGTTAGTCAGATCCCCGCCCTTTATCAGGCCGTTGTTTATCAGTTGTTCCAGTTCGTGCAAAAAGCAGAACGTGCGGCACGAACCTATTTCGGATTTGAATTCCGAAATGTTCTTTATCCCGGCATTCTGCGTGCCCAGTACTTTCGTTCCGAAGTCGACCATAGTGGTCACCTGGAATTCGTCGGCCGGGATGACCGTTATTTCGCTTCCGGTTGCAGGGTCGGAATAGGATATGACGTCCTTTACCACATAAACATTGCGGTCGGCCTCCTGTTCCACTATCCCTGCGCTTTCGAGCGCTTCGATGAAATATTTCGACGAACCGTCCATTATCGGCGGTTCGGGGCCGTCCATCTCTATTATTATATTGTCTATGTCGCAGCCCGACACGGCTGCCAGCGTGTGTTCTGTCGTGAATACCTTTACCCCACGTTTTTCAAGCGTGGTTCCGCGCGAAGTCGAGCATACCAGGTTGGCGTCGGCTTCTACTACGGGACGCCCTTCCAGGTCCGCGCGTACGAAAGTGTAACCGTTGTCCACCGGAGCAGGTTTGAATGTCATGGAAACCTGCTTCCCTGTGTGTAGGCCTATTCCCGAAATGACCACTTCACGCGCTATGGTTTTCTGTTTTTGGCTCATGTCTATATTTTAAGCTTTTATAAAGCCTTTATTTATAACTGTTTGTTGTTCCCGCCGAGTTTGGCGTTAATCTCTTCTATACGGCGCGCTAAGTTAGGAAGTTTTCTGAAAACTACATAGGATTTCATGTAATCCTTATGGTCGAACGCCGGTGCGCCTATCAGCGTCGAACCTTCTTTCACGTCGGATATCACGCCGGCCTGCGCCGCTATCCGCGAATGTTTGCCAATGCGGATATGGCCTGAAAGTCCTACCTGGCCGCCTATGGAGCATCCTTCGCCTATTTTTGTCGAACCGGCTATGCCCGCCTGCGCAGCTACTACCGTATTTTCTCCTATTTCCACATTGTGCGCCACCTGTATCAGGTTGTCCAGTTTCGTTCCCTTGCGGATAACCGTCGAACCCATCGTCGCGCGGTCTATCGTCGTATTGGCCCCTATCTCCACATTGTCTTCTATTACCACGATGCCGGTCTGGGGTATTTTTTTGTACGTCCCGTCCATCTGCGGGGCGAAACCGAAACCGTCCGACCCCACCACCGCGCCGGCGTGCAGCGTGCAGTTCTCGCCTATCACCGTACCGGGATATATTTTCACTCCGGCGTAAACGACCGTTCCGCGTCCTATCTTCACGTTTTCGCCTATGTATGCCTGAGGGTAAATCTTCACGTCGTCCCCTATTTCGGCTTTGGCCCCTACGTATGAGAAAGCGCCCAGGTACAGATTTTCGCCCAATACCGCGTCTTCCGCCTGAAACGACGGCTGTTCGGTGCCGGTTTTGAGCGAACGGAGGTATTTGTCGTAAAATTCGAGCAGGGTAGTGAACGCCGTGTACGGGTTTTCCACTCTCACGAGCGTTGCGGAAACTTTTTCGCAAGGGCGGAAATCGTTTGCCACTATTACCACCGAAGCCTTTGTGGAGTATATATAATGAGTGTATTTAGGGTTTGCCAAAAAGGATACGGAACCTGGAGTTCCTTCTTCTATTTTGGCGAGCCTGTCTACACAAACTTCTGCATCCCCTTCAATCGTACCTTGAAGTATTTCGGATAATTGTAATGCTGAAAATTTCATTGCCGCAAATTTAGGAAAAAATTTATTATCGGCGAATAATCAGTGCCGATACGTATCATCAAAACAGTAAAACAGGACAACCATTATGTTCAAAACTTTTACATCCGCACACTTCCGGGCTCGCCGAAAATGGCTATTTTTGTAAAATCGCTGTCATTTCCGTAAAAATACGCTTTTATACACTTTATACAATACAGGCATGTACCTTATATTCGATACCGAGACCACAGGACTTCCCCGCGATTACAACGCCCCAGTTACCGACACCGATAACTGGCCGCGCATGGTCCAGCTCGCGTGGCAGCTTCACGGGCCGATGGGCGAACTTATCGAGGCGAAAAATTTCATAGTCAAGCCCGAAGGTTACGACATACCGTTCGAAACGGAAAAAATCCACGGCATATCGACCGAGCGGGCCAAAAGGGAAGGTATGGAGCTTTCGTACGTTCTGGACGAATTTGCGCGCGCCGTGGCCAAGGCCGGTTTTGCCGTAGGCCAGAACATATCGTTCGACATACCGGTGGTAGGCTGCGAATACTACCGCAAAGGCATCGACAATCCTTTGCCGTCCCTTGCCGTGCTGGACACGATGAGCGAGGTTACGGCCAACCTGTGTAAAATACCGGGACGCGGCAAGCGGTATAAGTTCCCGCGCCTGATAGAATTGCATACGCACCTTTTCGGCGAAGGCTTCGGCCAGGCCCACAACGCCTCGGCCGACGTGGAAGCAACGGCCCGTTGTTTTCTCGAACTGATAAGGCTCGGCCTGTACACTCCGGCCGAACTCAGGGCCACGCCACAGTACATAGAGGATTTCCGTCGCGCCAATCCTGAACCCATAAAGGCCATCGGCCTCAACGTCCAGCCGTACAAGCCAATGGACTACGGCCAAGCGGAGGCCGATACCGGACGTACATCCGGCGAGAAGGACAGTGCCGATGTCGCCGCCGCGCTCGAAGCGCTCAAAGACGTGCCGTACTGTCACCTGCACAACCATACGCAGTACTCCATACTCCAGGCCACGACGGACGTGGATACTCTTGTCGAACTGGCCTGGAAAAACAAAATGCCGGCCGTAGGGCTTACCGACCTGGGAAATATGTACGGTGCGTTCAACCTGACGCTGGCCATAGGCAAGATAAACGAAAAAATAGCCAAGCACAATAAAGCCGTAGAGGAAGGCAAGGAAAAAGGCGAACTGTGGGAAGAATACAAAGGCAAAGTGATAATCGGATGCGAACTTTACGTGGCCGAGGATTACAAACGCACGCGTTTTACAAAGGAACAGCCCGACCGCCGTTTCCAGCAGGTGCTTTTCGCAAAAAACAAAGCCGGTTACCACAACCTGGCAAAACTGTCCACCGAAGCCAACACCGTAGGGCTCTACGGCCAGTATGCCAGAGTAGGCCGCGAACTGATAGCGCAGTACCGTGAAAACCTGATAGCCACCACCGGCGGTTTGCAGGGCGAAGTTCCCCAGCTGATACTCCAAGTGGGCGAGCGGCAGGCCGAGGAGGCTTTCAAATGGTGGCTCGATGTTTTCGGGGACGATTTCTATGTCGAACTGCTGCGGCACGGACTGCCGGAAAACGACCGCGTGAACCGCACCCTGCTGTCTTTTGCCGAGAAATACGGCGTGCGCTACATAGCCCAGAACAACACGTTTTACGCCTCGCGCGAAGACTCCAACGCCCACGACATCCTGTTGTGCATACGGGACGGCGAGGTGCAGAGCAAGCCTATAGGACGCGGCCGCGACTGCCGTTTCGGTTTCCCTAACGACGAGTTCTATTTCAAGAGCCAGGACGAAATGAAAACCCTTTTCGCCGACCTGCCCGACGCGATACGCAACATCGGCCATCTTGTTGACAAAGTCGAAAACTACAAGTTGGCCAAACCCGTACTTCTGCCCAAGTTCGAGATACCGGAGGAATTCCGCGATCCGGAGGATGAAAAAGACGGGGGTAAGCGTGGTGAGAACGCTTACTTGCGTTACCTCACTTACAAAGGCGCGGAAAAAGTATATCCCGACATGGATCAGGCCACCCGCGAGCGCATCGATTTCGAACTTGACATCATCGCCAAGACCGGTTATCCGGGATACTTCCTCATCGTCCAGGACTTCATCCGCGCAGCGCGCGAAATGGGCGTTCTCGTGGGGCCGGGCAGGGGATCCGCCGCGGGAAGCGCCGTGGCGTACTGCATAGGCATAACTTCGATAGACCCCATAAAATACGACCTTCTGTTCGAGCGTTTCCTCAACCCCGACCGCGTATCCCTTCCGGATATCGACACGGACTTCGATGACGAAGGCCGCGGCCGCATAATAGATTGGGTGGTGGAGAAGTACGGCAAAAACCAGGTGTCGCAGATAATAACCTACGGCACTCTGGCAGCCAAAAACTCCATCCGCGATACGGCCCGCGCGTTAGGCTTCACGCCTGCCGAAGTGAACGAACTGGGAAAGAAAGTCCCCGATGTGAGCCTCGCAAAACTGTTCAAACTGCCCGAACCGGACCTTCGCGACAAACTGAAAAACAAACAGGAAGAGATAGACAAGGCGCACACTCTAAAGGAACTGGCCCAAGGCAGCGACACCACTGCCAGGATAATAAACCAGGCCAAAGTCATCGAAGGCTCGATAAAGAGCCTGGGAGTACATGCCTGCGGCGTCATAATAACTCCTTCGGACATACGCGAGCACGTACCGATGGCTACGGCCAAAGACTCGGAAATGCTCGTCACGCAGTTCGACAACAAAGTGGTCGAGTCCGCCGGCCTGCTGAAAATGGACTTTCTCGGCCTTAAGACTCTTACCCTGATAAACGACACGATAAACCTCATCGAAGCGCGTTTCGGCATACGTATAGATCCCGACGAGATACCGATAGACGACCCTAAGACATACGAGCTGTTCCAGCGCGGCGATACGATAGGCGTGTTCCAGTACGAATCGCCAGGCATGCAGAAAAACCTGCGCGAACTGCGTCCTTCCGTGTTCTCTGACCTTATAGCCATGAACGCCCTTTACCGTCCGGGACCTATGGAATACATACCTTCGTTCATACGGCGCAAGCACGGCGAGGAGGAAATCACATACGACTTGCCCGACATGGAGGAATACCTTGCCGAAACGTACGGTATCACCGTGTACCAGGAGCAGGTCATGCTCCTCTCGCAAAAACTGGCGGGCTTTACCAAGGGCGAAGCGGACGTACTGCGAAAAGCTATGGGTAAAAAGCAGATAGCGGTACTGGCCAAAATGAAACCGAAGTTCGTCGAGCAGGCCTCGGAAAAAGGCCACGACCCTCAGGTGCTCGAAAAGATATGGAAGGACTGGGAGGCATTCGCCGCATATGCCTTCAATAAATCGCATTCCACGTGTTACGCATGGGTAGCCTATCAGACCGCTTACCTGAAGGCTAACTATCCGTCCGAATACATGGCCGCCGTTCTGTCCAACAACATGAGCGATATAAAAGACATATCGTTCTACATGGAGGAAACGCGCCGTCTTGGCATAAGGATACTATGTCCTGACGTAAACGAATCGCAGCGCAAGTTTTCGGTCAACCGCGACGGTGACATACGTTTCGGGTTGGGCGCCGTGAAGAACGTGGGCGACAATGCCATCGCTTTTATCCTCAGGGACCGCAAGGAAAACGGGCCTTACAGATCGGTGTTCGATTTTACCACCCGTGTGGACAAATCGAGCTGTTCGCGGCGCAGTATCGAGCATTTCGTCCTTTCCGGCGCATTCGACTGTTTCGGCCTGAACCGCTCCCAGTATTTCGCTTCCGACGGACGTTACGACCTTATCGACAAAGCCGTGAAATACGGCGAGGCGGTACGTGCGCAAAGGGACAGCGCTCAGTCTTCGCTTTTCGGCGACATGGGCGATGCTTCGTTCGAGATGGAAGAACCTACCGTGATGCTGTGCGACGAATGGCCCGATCTGGACAAACTGAAAAAGGAACGCGACGTTGTCGGCCTGTTCATATCGGCGCATCCTCTGGACCGTTACCGTTTCGTGCTCGACCATTACTGTTCCGTGGGGGTGGACCAGCTTGTCGAGCCTGAGAGGTTTGTCGGCACCGACATCACTTTCGGCGGCATGATAACCAAGGTGGACAATTTCACTGCCAAAAACGGCAACCCGGCCGGGCGTTATACGATAGAGGACCTCAGCTCGTCGTTCGACTTCCAGCTTTACGACGTAAAGTACGCTATGTTCAGCCCCTTCCTGTTCGACAACGCTTTCGTTTACGTCAAGGCTACGGTGCAGGACGGCTGGGTAAACCGCGAGACCGGTGTGAAAAGCCGTCCGCGTATCGTTTTCAACGACGTTCGTCTGCTTTCCGAAGTTCCCAAGTCATATCCCCGCAAGGTGGTGGTGACATTCGGCATAGCGGACATAGACCGCACGGTGATACATGATATAGCGGCCCTTGTCAAAGGCTCGCAAGGCGTGAATCCAGTGGAAATAAGGGTCGTCGACCCCAAATCCGGCGTAGGCCTTTCCATGCCGGTGCACGGTTTCAGAATAGACCTCGACCAACAGGTGCTCGACAATCTGGAGCGTGTTTCCGGAAATGCGGTTAAATTCGAGCAATGCTGACCTTTGCGGGTGGTCGCTTATTGTGCTGCGCGGAAATAATTCTTATATTTACGCTCTGCGCCGGAGGCGCTGCGTGCCCAATGTGCGGAACGTATTGAATAATGTGAATAAACGGATAAATAAAGATAAACAAGAATGAGTGACGATAACAAAGAAGCGAAGCTCTCTTCGCTGAAGACCATCCTCGAAAAGATGGACAAAACGTACGGCAAAGGCTCCGTAATGATGATGGGCGAGCGGTCCGTGGAACACGTCGAAGTGATACCCACCGGGTCGTTGGGACTTGACGTAGCTCTCGGTATAGGCGGTTATCCTAAAGGCCGCATAGTCGAAGTGTACGGGCCGGAATCTTCCGGTAAGACCACCCTTACGCTGCATGCGATAGCCGAGGCGCAGAAAGCCGGCGGCATAGCGGCATTTATCGACGCGGAACACGCTTTCGACCGTTTTTATGCCGAAAAACTCGGCGTCGATGTAGACCACCTGGTAATTTCCCAGCCCGACAACGGCGAGCAGGCCCTCGAAATAGCCGAAAACCTGATACGCTCCGGCGCGATAGACATAATAGTCATCGACTCGGTAGCCGCCCTCACTCCCAAGAGCGAAATAGAAGGCGAAATGGGCGACTCGAAGATGGGCCTTCAGGCGCGTCTCATGTCGCAGGCGCTGCGTAAACTCACGGGCACGATATCCAAGACCAACTGCGTGGCGATGTTCATAAACCAGCTCCGCGAAAAAATAGGCGTTATGTTCGGTAACCCGGAAACCACTACCGGCGGTAACGCGCTTAAGTTTTATGCTTCGGTACGTCTGGACATACGCCGCGGGCAGCAGATAAAGAACGGCGACAGCGTCATAGGAAACCGCACGAAAGTGAAGGTCGTGAAGAATAAAATGGCTCCTCCTTTCCGCTCCACGGAGTTCGACGTACTGTACGGCGAGGGCATATCCCGCGTCGGCGAAATAATAGACCTAGGAGTGGAATACGAGGTGATAAAGAAAAGCGGCTCGTGGTTCTCGTACAACGACACGAAACTCGGGCAGGGGCGCGACGCGGTAAAAGACCTGCTGCGCGACAATCCAGAACTGGCCGAGGAAATAGAAGCCCGTGTACGTGAAAAACTGGCCGAAGCCTGAAAAAAACGTAAAAAATACATACGGCCCCTTGCGCCTTTAGGCCCTGGGGCCGTATCTTTACTTTGACATTAGCTATAAAAACTCCGTAAAAATGACAGGAACGCTCTCCGAGATACTCGACATGCTCAAATACGTGATACCGGCCCTTTTGATAGGGGCATTCATGTGGTACATATTCCGGAAGTACACGGAAGCCGAGGAACGCCGTCGCGCATCGGCGTCCGGAGGAATCGTCCCTCCGGTAGTACAGTCCGTGCCAATGCGCTTTCAGGCCTATGAACGCATGGTATTGCTTCTGGAACGCATGGGCCTTGCCTCACTCGTCTCGCGCGTGCGGCCGTACAGCGATTCCGTATCCGAATACGTCAGGTTGCTTACCGACCATATAGAACAGGAATACGAATATAACCTCTCCCAGCAGGTGTACATTTCCGACCAGGCATGGAAAATGGTGCGTGAAGCCCGGCGCCAGACGCAGGCCCTCATAGCACAGGTGATAAAGGACGGAAAACCGAAAACCGTACCCGAAGCGCAGCAAATGCTCATAGTGTATGCTGCCGAACATACCCTTCCGTCCGAAAAAGCGCTGGATTTCATAAAATCCGAAGCAAGAAGCGAATTTTGAACACAGTAAAATTTGCGGATTTGTCAGTAAAAACGACACGGAAAAGAAAAAGGCATTGCGGTTTGTCAACCGAATGCCTTTTTCCCACAAATATTCATAACAATTAACACTAAAAACGTTTTTTATTTCCTGTATATTTTTAAAAAACGTAAAAATGAAAACACTTTCCTAACGTTACAAATATAAATATGCGTTTTCTGAAAAAGTACGAATGAAAAGTTATAGTAAGGTTAAAAGGTTATGGAGGCTGAAAATACGCTTTTAAGCGATGATATACAGGATTTTGTGCGTTCCGATGAAGCTGCGCGCATGTTGTCTTCAGGCATTGTTAAAAGCCCGTTTCCCGATGTCTCCCCATCCGCGCTTTCGGTACAGATTAAAGGATTCTTAAAGTCTAAAAACAAGCTCCCCAGGCTCTCCTCGGTCAGAGACATCCTGTACCCCAAAGGCATATCCATGGAGCAATGCTCAGGCCAGGCTGCATCGTTTTACAAAGCATCGATAGCGCCTCACGGGGCATTGGGAGTGGACATAACGGGAGGCTTCGGGGTAGATGCGATGGCCTTGAGCCGTAACTTTTCACGTTTCCGTTACTTCGAGACCGACCGCGAACTCGCCGCTGTGGCGGCACATAACTTCGCGGTTATGGGCTTCGATAACATAACCGCCGCTTGTGCCGACGGAGTGGCTGAGGTTGCCGGCGGAACGGACAACTACGATTTTATTTTCGCCGATCCCGCGCGCCGCGACACCAACTCATCGCGCGTGTACCGTATAGAGGACTGCACGCCGGATATCGTATCGTGCAGCACCGGTTTGCTGAAAAAAAGTCCCGTGCTGATGGTGAAACTCTCGCCCATGCTCGACATACATTCCGCTCTTGCATCGCTTCCTCACACAAGAGAGGTACATACGGTAGGTGTCAGGGGTGAAGTACGAGAACTCCTTTTCGTAATCTCACGCGGATATGAAGGGCCTTCAGAACTGTTTTCTGCGGATTTCGCGTATGAGCAGGACGAATCTCCGTTCGTTTTCAAAGGCGTTTACGGGCAAAAAGACGAAGTATTTTTTTCCGGATATGAAAAGTACGTTTACGACGTATCGGCGACCTTGCGCAAGTCGGGACTGGCCGACGCTTATGCCGTATCGCTCGGCCTTAGGAAATTACACCCTCACACATGGCTTTATACGTCGGATGTCCTGTACGACGGGTTTTGCGGGCGTGTGTTCCGCGTGGAGGCCCCTGTTGGCAAGAAGGACTTGAAAAAACTGCTGCCCGATTCGCGGGCTTCCGTAATTTCACGAAATTACCCCGCTACGGCCGAGAGCCTGCGGCGCAGTTTCGGACTTAAGGATTCGGCGGATATGTTTTTAATTGCTTTCCGCGATATAAATAATAAAAATATCGTATTATTATCTACAAGACAAAAATTTTCTTAACTTTGATAAAAAGTAATCCGTAACCTGTACCTGTTTGTACGGAAAAAGCAAATTAAAAAACAACGATTATGGAATATTTGTTCGTTTGGTATGTGTGGCTGGCATTGGCCTTGCTCACACTGATACTCGAAATATTGTTGCCGGGATTTGTCATAGCCTGTTTTTCGGTAGGCGCTGCCGTGGCTGCAATAGTGGCGGCATTCGGCGCGGGAGTTAATGCACAGTTGATAGTGTTCGCCGCAGTGACGCTAGGTGTTTTCGCTTTCATACGGCCTTTTGCTCTCAAGTATTTGATGCGCAATCCTAAAAACCGTATAACGACTAATCATGATGCTCTTCCCGACAGGATCGGACGGGTGGTGACTGCCATAAACAACGAATCTATGAAAGGTCGTGTAAAAGTGGATGGCGACGTATTCATGGCGCGTTCTGCCGACGGGATGCCCATTTCCGAAGGAACGGATGTGAAAATCGTAAAAGTGGACAGTACGATATTGGTAGTGCGCCCTTTGGATGGCGTTCCAATGTGATTATTTGTGTGAATATCAATCAATAAACTCTTAAATAAATTTATGGAAACAATTACAGCAGGAACGGTAGTGCTGGTCATTCTGGCCATACTCGTGGTAGCAATATTGGCAAAAGGCATCAGGATAATACAGCAGTCCGAAGTCATGATAATCGAACGTCTGGGGCGTTACCACAAAACCCTGCATTCGGGTATCAATATCATCATCCCCATAATAGACCAGCCGCGCAGCATACTGTGGCGTTACACACAGGAAATACCGGGCGCAGGGGTAGTAGTACGGCATGTGTCTAAAGAACGCATAGACCTGCGTGAGACGGTTTACGATTTTCCGAAACAGAACGTGATAACGCGCGACAATATCGTCACCGAAATAAACGCGCTTATCTATTTCCAGATAATGGACCCGGTGCGTTCGGTTTACGAGATATCGAACCTGCCGCAGGCCATAGAAAAACTTACGCAGACCTCTCTTCGTAACGTGATTGGCGATCTGGATCTGGACCAGACCCTAACATCGCGCGATACGATAAACTCCCGCCTTCGTGAAATACTGGATGAGGCTACGAATAAATGGGGCGTAAAGGTCAACCGCGTAGAGCTTCAGGACATAAATCCGCCGCGCGACATACGCGATGCGATGGAAAAACAGATGCGTGCCGAGCGAGACAAACGAGCCATGATACTCGAAGCCGAAGGAACGAAACAATCCCAGATACTGCACGCTGAAGGACAGATGGAAGCCCAGATAAAGAAAGCCGAGGGTAGCAAGCGTTCGCAGATACTCGAAGCCGAAGGACAGGCCGAGGCCCGCATTGCGGTAGCCAATGCCGAAGCCGCAGCTATTGAAAAGGTCACGTCCGCTCTTAAGGGTACCGGTACTACCGACCCGGCACAGTATCTTATCGCCGTGCATTATCTCGACTCGCTCAAGGATATTTCCTCCGGTCAGGACAATAAAACCATATATATGCCTTACGAAGCTACGGCTGCTCTCGGTTCGCTCGGTGCTATAAAAGGCCTGTTCGAAAAAGACGTCCAGGAAGCACCTGCGAAGAAAAAATAATGAACATGTGTAATGTTAAAAGGCCTCTGCCGGTTTTACTGCCGTGCAGGGGCTTTTTTTAGGCGGGTATCCGGAGGGGGGCCGGATGTTTGCAATATTTATTTCCGGTTCTGACAATTTAACCATTCAGCATCAACAAGAATACGGTCGTATGTCGTCCGATATCCACAAGCAACAGTCGGGATTTTATGGGTAAAGTGCCGTATGGCTATCATTTGAACATAATTAAAAATGACAATAGATTTGCCACGGCTATATACCGTCATGTTTTTGAGGGCGGAAATAATAACGGAACGATGCTGGAAATGAAATAGGGTTTTACAGTAACTCATCCTTCAGTACGGCAGAATAAAGCTGAGCCGCAAATGCTTCACGTATTTTATTCTCCAAGGACAGGCGGACTGAGAAGTACAGCACACATTCGGTCTTAAAATCCTGTCCGGTTATACGCGCTCCGGAATCTTTCATTATCCGCATGACTGTATTCATCTGTGGATAGGTAAAATGTACGGAAAACGGTTTTTCCACCGTCATTTCCACCGTTTCGGCCGACGAGAGGGCCAGCTGGGCAGCCGTTTTGTACGCGTTTACCAGTCCCGGCACGCCTAACAGCACGCCTCCGAAATACCTGACCACCACCACCAGCACGTTAGTAACTCCTGCCGAGAGTATCTGGTTGTAGATAGGAGCTCCGGCACTGCCCGAAGGTTCGCCGTCGTCGTTGGCACGGTACGAGAACGATAATTGCCCGACGCGCCATGCGTAGCAACAGTGACGAGCCGAATGGTGGGCCGAGCGTACGTTTTGCACTATTTCTTCAGCCTGTTCCTTTGACGATACGGGATAGGCGTACGAGAAAAACTTACTGCCTTTATCCTTGAAAAGCTGTTCTTCCGTAGCGGATGAAATGGTTAGGTACGTGTCTTTTATTTCGTTTTCCACGATGCCTGTTCATTTTCGATTACTTCATAGCGGTCATTTCCTGCCCTGCCTGAACGTACCCGTATGCCGGATAAGATAGGGGCTGCTATCCCCGAACCAAAAGTATCGGTGCCGGTGAATATGCGCGCCTCGTCCCAAAGTCCTGTGGAAATGAAAGATGCGAGCAGTTTCGTCCCGCCTTCGACGATGAGCGACTGTATTCCCCTGGAGTACAGTTCGTCCAATATAAAGGAAAGCACGTCGCCTGTAAAATCAGTGTCGACGTATTCCGCCTGCCCATCCCTCTGAGCGTCGCGGCCGGTGAATATTATCGTAGGTATGCTTCCGTCTTTCAAATGATTGCAGGACGGTATGCGTCCTGTTCGGTCCGGCACTACACGGACGGGGTTGCGGCCTCCGTTGGCCAAGCGGGCATCCAGCCTCGGATTGTCCATAACGGCAGTGTTCGTCCCTGCCATTATCGCCTGTTCGGCACTGCGCCACCTGTGTAGGAGTTTCCGTGCCGGTAAGCCCGTTATCGCGGCAGGAGGCACGGATGCGTCAGTGCGTAACCTGTCCAGATATCCATCCTGGCTTTGCGCCCATTTAAGGATTATATACGGGCGTTTGCAGGTGTGGTAAGTAATAAAACGCCTGTTAAGACGGCGGCATTTGTCTTCGAGTATGCCTACCGTTACTTTTACGCCCGCACGGCGCAATTTGTCGATGCCACGACCGTTTACTTTTCCAAACGGGTCCTGCATTCCGATTACTACTTCAGGTATGCCGGATGATATGATAAGGTCGGCGCAGGGTGGGGTTTTACCGTAATGCGAACATGGTTCCAGCGTTACGTACATCGTGCTTTCTGCGAGCTGTGATTTGTCGTTTACGGAGGCTATGGCGTTTACTTCGGCATGAGGCAACC
This sequence comes from Flavobacteriales bacterium, assembly GCA_003150615.1. GTDB lineage: Bacteria > Bacteroidota > Bacteroidia > Flavobacteriales > UBA1820 > Merdimorpha. The sequence goes on from QALN01000004.1 coordinate 57,300, forward strand.
CTGATTTGTGATGGTATCCACGGCCTATCACATGGTCGCGGCATACTATCACGGCGCCTACCATCGGGTTGGGATATGTCATGCCTGATGCCCTTCGGGCAAGTTCTACGGCCATCGACATGTATTTTTCGTCTGTATTCATTGCGCCATGCGGCTCTGTTTTCAGTTTGCTAATTTATGAAATTGCCGCTTTACTTAAAAACACAGTTATAGTTGCATCTTTGTCCGTATGGTTCACATAGAACTGTCTGCCGTGACGTAATACTGCATGTTGTAAAATAAACTGCAAGCCGGCTGTGTCACCCGTCGGAACAGAAATAAACAACATGTGTTAAATATCTAACGGGCTATGCCCGCGGCAGAGTGTTGCATGTAAAATAGTTTGATCACTGCCGGGCGTGGCATATAAAATTGTTATATTTGCACATAGATAAAAAACGATAGAAATAAATAAAAAGATTACGGCGATGATATACCGTTTAAGGGTGATATTGGATGTCCGCGAAGATGTTTTCCGCGACATAGAAATAGACGGAGATGATTCTTTCGAGGAACTGCATAACGCGATAATACAGAGTTTCGGTCTGGACGGGCGTGAGATGGCTTCGTTTTATGTATCGGACGATGACTGGAACCAGGGCGAGGAGATAGCGCTTTTCGATGTTTCCGACGGAAACGGCAATATAAAGGTAATGGGTAGCCACCGTATATCCGAACTTCTCACCGCCACGCACCAACGTATGCTTTATGCCTATGATTTTCTCAATATAAAGACTTTTTACATAGAAGTGATGTCTATAAAGGAGGCGGAAGAAGGCGCAGTTTATCCGCTCGTGGCATATTCGTTCGGGGATACTCCGGATTTTACGGACAGCGATATGGAGGAAATAGACGACCCGGAAGCGCTTGAATTTGACGATGAAGATATGTTGGACGATGATTTTTCGGACGACGATATTTTTGCCGGAGATGACAGTTTTTCTTCCGAAGGTATGTATGACGATGATGACCGGTACTGACTTTTAATTCAGAATAACAGCGAACAACAAAGGGCGGCCCCTGAAGGGGCCGCCCTTTGTTGTTCTTGCCGGTGACTGCGAGGTCAGATCACGTACTTTTCCATAATATAATCATCCATGACATAACCGCAGCCGATATCGGCCACCTGTTCGCGTACCTTTACAAAACCTTTGGCCGTGTATACGTCGATACTATGCGTATTGTGCCTGTTGACAGTCAGCCATACCGACGAAAGGTTTTTGTCCCGGCACATATCTTCCAGAAAAGCAAATGCCTGAGAAGCATAACCGCAGCCACGGTATTTTTTCAGTATGTACAGTTTGCTAAGGAAAAGTTTCCCTCCGTCAGTTTTTACTCCCGTATAGCCTATCTTTTCTCCATTTTCCAAAACCATGAAAAAATATCCGTACCCTCCGGCTAGCTGTTCGGAAACAGCACGTCTGGACTGGAATTTTTCTACCATGTAATCTATCTGGCCGGGAGAAAGCAGCGAAGAGAAAAACTCATGCCAGACCTCCCAGGCTATATCGGCCAGTTCGTTTATATCGTCACCTGAAACCACAGGTACGAACTCGACCGTGCTTTTTTCTTTTTCCATATCCGTCGGACTGTCGGTTATATATTTATTCGGAAAAAACGGAAGAAATGTAAATCGTATCTTCCGCCGTGAGTATCTCGTACTGAAAGCGTTTTTTTGGGGGGATTTTACTCTGTACTGTCGTGCGGTTATTGCGAAATAACCCAGGTTACATGGTCTCCGGGGTTTATGTCGGCTTCGGCGCACGCTCCTCCGGGTATTTCCAGAACGTACCGTGCAGGAGCTTCCGAAGGCAGCGGGGTAGTGTCGTACGGCTTGGCGTCGCGGGCGATGCTTACTATTTTGCCGTCGTCGTCTATATATATTATATCCAGGGATATACGGGTGTTCTTCATCCAAAAAGACTGCATCTGTTCCTGTGGGAAAATGAACAACATTCCCTGGTCGAAAGCCAGGCTGTCGCGAAGCATCAGGCCTTGTTCGCGCTTCTGGTCCGTGTCGGCTATTTCTATGTTACCCGTGTATAGCAACGCTCCTTCAGGAACTCCTTCGCGGATGTTGACAACGCCTTGTGCTTTGAACGGAACGTTTATATGGGTAGTCTGTTCCTGTTTCTGTTCGCGGCTAGCCAGAAGGTCGAGTGTCGATTGGGCTACATAACCTCCCAGGAATATTATTACCAGCCCGAATGCAATTATCCGCACCCATATGGTTTTCGTACTTCTTCTTTTTGCCATAGTCGTATCGTTTTTTAATTATTTCAGAGTTTTTCCCGGTGTTTTTTCAGCGACCATAAAGCCAGTGCCACTCCTGCCGCTATGAACGGCAAGCTGAGCAGTTGTCCCATGTTAAGGACCATCGAATCTTCGAAAGCCTCCTGGTTTTCCTTGAAGAACTCGATAACAAATCGTATGGAAAACAGCACTGTCATGAATACGCCGAATATAAGTCCCGTATATGCGGCTCGGCCCTTTTTATACATGGCCCACAGCATGATGAACAATGCGAAGTAGCCTGCAGCCTCGTAAAGTTGTGCCGGATGACGTGGAAAATCCTCGCCAAGTTGTTTGAATATCACGCCGTAGGATGAGCCTGTCGGTTTGCCTATTATCTCCGAGTTGAGGAAATTACCTATTCTTATGAACGCTCCACCGAGTGCCACTACTATTACCAGCCGGTCCATAACCCACAGGAACGGTTTTTTTATCTTCCGGGCGAAAAATGCCATGGCTAACAGTATGCCTATCGCGGCTCCGTGGCTGGCCAGACCTTGGTATCCGGTAAGGCGGAATTCGGGCGAGAACTGAAACGGCAGTATCATTTCAAGCAGATGATCCTTGTAGTACCCCCATTCGTAAAATATACAGTGTCCGAGCCTGGCCCCTATCAGCGTACCGAAAAATACGTAAAACAACATCGAGGTGAGCTGTTCTTCGGACATGCCGTCCTTTTTTGCTATTTTGGCCATAACCCATATTCCCGATATGAATGCGGCGAACCACATCAGCGAGTAAAACCTAAGGGTATAAAAGCCGAAATCTATACCTATGTCGGGATTCCATACAATGGCCAGTGATATCATATGTGTTTTAGTTTTAATCTCTATTGTTGTGTTCTGTCGTAGTGTTTACGCCAAGACAAATGTATAAAATAGTTTATGAACGGCAGAGCGTTGCTTGTAAATAAACTGTAAGCCGTATTGGTAAATGCCGGGCGATGGTATTTTTATTATTGATTATACGGAGTAAAATAATTACATTTACAGGATATTTGAAGTATAAGCACAAAGAAAAAAAAGTCCATATATACGAACATGAAATCCATGTTGTACGGCCAGTTACGTGAACTGGCACGGAAGATACTCGAAGCCCCGGAAGGGGAAATGTCGTCGCTCCAGAACGATGCGCGCGTACTTTATGAAAAACTCACAGTACTCAGATATACCGAAGGATTGGTCGAAGAACTCAAAAGTTCTATGGACATGGCAACCGCAGTACGGGAAAGCGACCATCCGCTGGATGACGATGTTATGTCGGCGGATGTGAAATTTTCGGCACAACAAGCACAGCAGGAAAAAGCAGTCCTTCAGGAAACGGAGGAAGCAACATTTTCCGTCACCGCCACTCGTGTGGAAGAAAGTATCATGCCTGGCGATACATGGCGGGAAGAAGAAAAAACAGTTGTGACGCAGGATGAAGAAACAGAAGTTCATACCGGTGGTGTTGTAACCGTAACGGCAACAGAATGCATAGCTTCCGAAGAAGTTGCCACGCATGACATTGAAGAGGAAATCCGGACTGATTTGCCCGCCGTGCAGGGTGAAGATACGGGAAACGATATGCGCAAGGAGCAGAAACGCAAAAAAACGTTTCAAAAAGAGCAATACGACGAACTTCAGCAATCGCTTTTCGATCAGGATATATTTTCAAAGGAAATAATAGGTTTCGACCCCGATGAAGATTTGTTCGAGATAAACGAAAATACCGTATCCGATAGTTGCGCGGAGCTTGGAGAAACGAATGATATTCAGGGAGAAAATACCGCAGAACAATTTTCCGGTGATGATGTGGCCGGAGGTATAACGGAGGATGAGGGCGAAGAAGAGGCCAAATACGATGCCGGCAGTTTTTTTGCATTCGAGGTTGTCTCAGCCAATGTTGAAACGGAGGAGGACGAATCTGAGGACATGGAAAACGTTGCGGAACAGCTTGATATAGATGCCGAATTGTCCGATGTCGATCCGGACGACGCAGCCGGATGGCAGGATGAGGATAGCTTTACTCATGGAGAAGACAGTGGCAATGTCGTAGCAGGTATGGATGAAAGCGAAACCCCGTCGGAATACGCAGATACTATGGACAAGGAGGCTTGCAATACCGGACAACGATACGATGAGGCCAATGGTGTTTCCGACGATGAATCGCCCATAGGCGATGACGTCTATGAGTCGGAAGAAAGCGACAGTACGGAAAATGATGATGTATCTCCTTTAGCAAATGACGAACAGGTAGGTTTGAATGATGATAATGTGGCTGTTCAACATACGGACGCGGAGCGTATTCATACGGTAAACGATACCTTGTCTTCTGAACAGCCGCGTTTGTCGCTGAATGAAATACTCGCTTCCAAAAATGTTTCGATAGGTCTTAATGACCGTATAGCATTTATAAACAATCTTTTCGACGGGGATGCTGAAGCCTTTGAAGCGTCTGTAAAATACATTTTTTCTCTCAGTGACATAGACGTTGCAAACGAGTATATCATCGAAATACTTAAACCTTCGTATAACAACTGGTTCGAGAAAGAAAAGTACGAACGACGTTTCGTATCGCTGATATTACAGCATTTTTATAAAAAATAATAGGGTAGGATGGTGGCTACAGTCCGCTATCCCTACATAAAAGTTCACGGAAAGAATTTACTGTCCTTGCTTTCGGATGGGAAAAACATTCTTCCGGCACTTCGTGTTGCCAGGTATATTCCGCCGGTATATGTACTGCATATCCTCCTAATTCTACTACCGGCATGATATCGGATTTTACGGAATTTCCCACCATTGTAAACTCACATGGTTTAATGTCAAGTTTTTCCAGTAAATGCGTGTAATCCGCCGTTGTTTTTGCCGGCATTATCTCTACATGGGAAAAATATTTTCCTATTCCGGATTTTTCTAATTTGCGACGTTGGTCCAAAAGGTCTCCTTTTGTTGCCAGCACGAGTTTGTGTCCTGAGGCGAGCCTGTCCAGTGTCTCGCGTACTCCTTCGTAAAGTTTTACAGGCCTTTGCAGCAGTGATTTGCCTATGTTTATAATAGCGTGCGTGTCGTCTTGCGTCAACATTCTTCCCGCTATTTTTCCTGCGGCTTCTATCATCGACAGTGTAAATGCCTTTATGCCATAGCCGTACAACGGCATATTATCCGTTTCGACTGAAAAAAGACAGGATGACAGATCTTCTTCTTTTCCGAAACGCATCATAATACGACAGAACTCGTTCTCTGCCTCACGGAAGAAACGTTCGTTTTCCCAAAGCGTATCGTCGGCATCGAAAGCTATTGTTTTTGTCATAATATTGTAATGCATATTGTTGTTGTCGATAAAAAATCCCCGGATATTTTTGTCCGGGGATTTACATTGTATAAAATCCTAAAAATTATCAGGCCAGCGTAACACGTACGAATCCCGTAACTTTCAGGTCTTTGTTTACAGAAGCGACATACTGGGCGACAGATATTTTGTTGTCCATGATGTATTCCTGATTTACAAGGGTGTTATCCTTGAAGAAACGTGCCAGTTTACCCTTGGCAATATTATCGAGCATGGCTTCGGGCTTGCCTTCCTTGCGGAGCAGTTCCTTGGCTATTTCGATCTCTTTCTCTATAACTTCTTTTGCAACACCGGCTTCGTCCAGAGCTATAGGGTTCATGGCGGCAGCCTGCATCGCTACGTTGTGAGATGCTTCCTTGGAACCTTCTACGTTTGCAGAAAGGCTTACCAGGGTTGCCAGTTTGTTGCCGTTGTGGATGTAGGAGCCTACGAAAGGAGCTTCCAGTTTATTGAAAGAGCTTATTTCGATTTTTTCCCCTATCACACCGGTCTGTTCGATGAGTTTTTCGGCTACTGTTATGTTTCCGAAAGGCAGTTTGAGGAAGTCTTCGAGAGACTGTGCTTCGCTCTCTACAGCCAGTTTGGCGAAATCTTTTGCCAACTGAACGAATGCCTCGTTCTTGCCTACGAAGTCCGTTTCGCAATTGAGAGCTATTATAGCTCCTTTGGTGTTGCCTTCGTTTACAGCGGCGATTACCGCTCCTTCCGAAGACGTCCTGTCTGCGCGGTTGGCGGCTACTTTCTGGCCTTTTTTGCGCAGTACCTCGATGGCTTTTTCAAAGTCTCCGTCGGCTTCGACAAGGGCTTTTTTGCAGTCCATCATACCGGCGCCTGTCTGTTGGCGCAGTTTGTTTACATCTGCTGCGGTTATGTTTGCCATTTTTTTAATTCCTTTATTTTAAATTGGTTATTCGGCTTCTTTTACTTCTGCGGCTGCTTGGGCTTCAGGTGCGTCTTTTGCAGCTTCAGCCTTTTCTTCAGCTTCCTTGGCCTCTTCCTTCTGGTTTTTGCGGTCGGCAAGGCCTTCTACTATGCATTCGTAGAGGTAAGAAACGATTTTCTGTATCGATTTGGAAGCATCGTCGTTGGCAGGTATGGCGAAGTCGACGGAGTTCGGGTCGGTATTGGTGTCGCACATTGCGAATACCGGTATGCCGAGTTTTTTAGCTTCCTTAACGGCTATGTGTTCGTGCATTGCGTCAACTACGAATACGGCTCCGGGCAGGCGTGTCATGTCGGATATGGAGCCGAGGTTCTTTTCGAGGTTTTCGCGTGTACGCTCTATCTGGAGCTTTTCGCGCTTGGACAGAGTGTCGAAAGTGCCGTCGGTCTTCATGCGGTCGATGGACGACATTTTCTTAACGGCTTTGCGGATTGTCACGAAATTGGTGAGCATACCGCCGGGCCAACGTTCGGTGATGTACGGCATGCCCATCTTTGCGGACAGCTCGGCTACGATTTCTTTGGCCTGTTTTTTAGTTGCCACGAACATGACCTTGCGGCCGGAAGCGGCTATTTTCTTAAGTGCTTCTCCGGCTTCTTCCATCTTAGCGGCCGTCTTGTGGAGGTCGATGATGTGTATGCCGTTGCGCTCCATGAATATGTAAGGAGCCATTTTCGGGTGCCATTTGCGGGTAAGGTGTCCGAAGTGAACCCCCGCATCGAGCAATTCTTGAATATCGATTGTTTGTGCCATTTTGTTTTTTAACTAGTTTACCTTCTGTTAGCTTTAACTTGTGCAACCGGCGGGTAGCCCGAATTTTTTTTCTTTTCAACGGAGTCCCGCCCGTTTGGATACTAAACTAATCTGCACTTGTATAAGTAGAGTAACAGAACTTTTGTGAAAAATGATTTGCTTTTGGAAAAAATTTCCGAAAAAAACCGATTAACGTTTCGAGAACTGGAAGCGTTTGCGGGCTTTCTTCTGACCGAATTTCTTGCGTTCCACCATACGCGGGTCGCGGGTGAGCATGCCTTCCGGCTTGAGCAGGGCACGGTATTCGGGGTTTACTTCGCACAATGCGCGCGATATGCCCAGGCGTATAGCCTCTGCCTGTCCCGTTATGCCTCCGCCTACTACGGATATTTTTACGTCGAAAGTGCCTTTTGTGTTAGTCAGCTCGAAAGGCTGGTCGAGCTTGGAAAGCAGAAGCTCCGTTGTGAAGTACTCTGCTGCAGGACGCTGGTTCACTACCATTTCGCCTTTTCCTTCGGAAAGGTAAACGCGGGCAACGGCCGTTTTTCTGCGTCCGATTTTGTGAATTGTTGCCATTACTTAAGGTCGTTAAGATTAATTGATACTGGTTTTTGTGCCTGCTGTTCGTGTTCGGGACCTGCATAGATGTAGATGTTCTTGAGAAGCTGTGCGCCGAGGCGGTTCTTCGGGAGCATCCCTTTCAGTGCGAAACGTACAAGGCGGGTAGGGTCTTTCACCAAAACCTCGCTTGCGGTAAGAGTGCGCTGTCCGCCGGGATAGCCTGTGTAACGGGTGTAAACCTTCCCGTCCAGCTTTTTCCCAGACAGAGCGATCTTGCCGGCATTAATGATAACGACGTTGTCTCCACAGTCCGAATTGGGTGTAAAGCAAGGCTTGTACTTCCCGCGGGCTATGTTGGCAACTTTAGAAGCCAGGCGTCCGAGCGTCTGTCCCTGTGCATCGACAAGGAGCCACTTTTTGTCGGCGGCTTCTTTGTTTACCGAAACTGTTCTGTAACTCAATGTGTTCATTACTGTACTTAAAATTGTTAAAAAATATTCAATCCCCCACTCTAAGGGGAGTGCAAATTTACAGATTTTTTTTGTTCAAAACCTAATATCCGCCTCTTTTTTTACGCCAAAGGGGTATCTCTGGCCGTAGAATGTTTCCGGAGAGGATGGCGGACGGACATCAGGAGAACAAACGCAGTATGTCGTTCCCGAAAGCCAGCAGCATGATTAGTACCAGGATTATGAACCCTGCCATTTGTGCATATTCGAGTACTTTTTCCGACGGTTGGCGACGGGTTATCATTTCGTATATGATAAATACAGCATGACCGCCGTCCAGTGCAGGAATAGGCAGTATGTTTATTACGGCCAGCATAATGGACAGAAATGCCGTAAGCTGCCAGAAAGCGCCCCAGTCCCATACCGGAGGGAACAGGTTGCCCATAGTTATGACGCTTCCTACGCTTTTATAGGCGCCAGTTTCTGGATTTACCAGTTTTTTTACCTGTGCCCAGTAGCCGGATATTTTTTCTCCGGTAACCTGTGTCCCCCGGCCCAGGGCCTCGAAAAAGCCGTATTCTTTTTTGGTGACGGGGAATATCCCATTGCGTATCAGTTCATAAGGCTCCGGCAATGCCCTTACCCCGATGATGCCTTCCGGAGATATTTTCACTCCTACGAATACCGCTGTGTCTCCGCGTTCGACTTGGAGCATCGCGTCGCGTCCGGCAAATGATTTGATTATGTCCGAAGCCTGGTCGAAATACGGTGTGGGAGTACCGGAAACGGACAGTATAACATCCCCCTGACGCAGGCCCGACTGCGCATTGTGCGACGAGTCCGGTATTTCAACTACGGTAAACGGCAGGCGAGGGTAGTAGAAGTAAGGGTTTTCGTTGTCTTTGAACGTGTTTATGTAATCGACGGGTATCGTCAGTACGGTGTCTTTACCGTTGCGGTTGACGGTGACCTGTGATCCTAACAGTATGCCGTTGTACGTGTCGAAGAATTTTTCATATTCCTTTCCGTCTATAGATACTATTTTATCACCTGTTTTAAGGCCTATGGGGTTGGCCAGTGTAGTGTCCAGTATCATTATGCCGTCTTTCACGTCCCGGCTGGCTATGTACGTTTCGCCTCTTGATAAGGTCATCATCGAGTATATGAACCACGCCAAAAGGATGTTCATAACTACGCCGCCTACGATTATTATCAGCCTTTGCCATGCCGGTTTAGAGCGGTATTCCCAGGGCTGCGGTTCTTTTTTCAAAGATTCGGTGTCCATCGATTCGTCCACCATACCGGCTATTTTGCAGTATCCGCCCAACGGAAGCCATCCTATGCCGTATTCCGTTTCGCCTATCTTCTTTTTAAAGAGCGAGAAATACGGGTTGAAAAATATGTAGAATTTATCTACCCTGGCTCCGAATATCTTGGCCGATATGTAATGCCCGAATTCATGTATGGTTACAAGTATCGTCAGCGAAAGTATGAACTGGAGTATTTTTATCAGTATTTCCAAAACGGTATTATTTAATTGTAATTTGTCAGTTGTTTTTCGTGTGGATTTTTATTAGGGGCAAATATAGTGCAAACCGAGAACAGAGCGAAGAGTAAAACGAAGTTTTAATCGGGGCTATGCCGAGGTGTAGCCTATATTATCCAAATATACGCCAATATCGTCAAACGGCATTCACAGCGACAGTTCCATCAGAGTTAATTGTTTCAAAAAATCGAGAGATTGCGGTATATGAAAATCAGCTACATGCAACGAAAAATACGTCATCAGTATGTGCCATAGCTTAAGATATTCGTCACGCGAGCGGAATGTCAGGCTGTCGTTTTCGGCTGCTGCCAGAGAAAAAAACAGCCGTGCGTTGGCAGGGGTGAGATAATACCGGTGAATCGGTCTTATTGCGGAAAAAATGCCGTCCTGCATGTCGAAATAACGTTCTTTATCCGTTTCGGGGGAGTATTTCGGTGAAAAGCCGAGTATACGCGCCAAGTGATAACTGTAACGCATGCAGATGAATTTTTCATTACCGGAGCGCAATGAAGAGATACATTGCCTGAGGAAATCGTACAGCATCTGGTCGTCCTGGCTGCCCCGTACGGCACGCGATGTCAGTTCGCATATGAACATCAGTTGCGCCGCGCCAAGCGGAGTGAGTCCTGCCGGGGATGTTCCCGGAACCACGTCCAGTTCTTTTACTATGGAAAGGGAATCGGGGTTTTTGGCTGGGTAGAGTATGAAGTCGGCTATAGTGCCCGGTTCGGTTTCCGCCTGCCGTACCGCGGAGTTTTTTTTGTCCAGTCCTTTCAGCAGCGCTCCGGTTTTACCTGTTGGCGTAAGTATGTCTATGACCGCTCCTGACGAACGGTAAGGTATGCGACGCAGTATTATACCCTCGGTGGAGGTCATCTTCCGGCGGCCTCCAAACGGGAGTCTATTATGCTGTAAACACGCTGTTTGAGTTCTTCCTTGTCTTCTATCGTCATACCTTCGGTTTCTATCGGTGCGTCTACTATCGCGCGGAGCAGGCCGGGACGTCCGGCGAGTTTGTCGCTTGGAAATTTAGCGCAGTTGTCCAGAAACGTTATGGGCAGGATAGGTATTCCGCAGTCGATAGCCAGCACGAAAGCACCGTCTTTAAACGGCATCACGCGTTTGGTGTGGTGTTTGGTCGTGCCTTCAGGGTATATGAATATGCTGCGTCCGCGTTCTATCTCGTGTTTGGATTTTGGCAGTATTTGCCTGCGGGATTCGAGTGAAGTACGGTCTACCAATATGTTTGATGCCTTGTAAATGGGTCCGAAAAGAGGTATTTTGGCCAGTGATTCCTTGCCAACGAACATGAATTTTACCGGAGCGGCCAGGTAACTGAGCATGATGTCGGCCATCGACGAATGATTTGACACTATCATGTACTGTCGGCGGCGGTCTATGTTCCTGCGTCCTTTTACGGTAAACAGAAAACCGCTTAAAAACAGTATGGCAAAACTCCATATACGTGCCAGTACAGAAAAGAAACCGAAAAATCGCGGACTTGCCACCGATATGATAAGCGGAATGAACATCACCGCAGTGATTATGAACGCGACGAGCATGAACCATAACCTCCATACTCGCAGAAGAGTGTGCTTTATCAGACTTATCATTACCGTTGTGCTTATATAAAGTAGTATGTTGCCGGAATTTCAGGAAATTCCATTATTATATTTCGTTATTTTTCGTCGAGCCTTTGCATGAATTTTTCGGGATTTACCACAACGCGCGTATGTTTTGCGCGTCCTACAACATCGCAACATTCGTTTTTCACTTCGATTGTTATGAAAATGCTTCGTCCCTCGTGGGCTTTTACTTCGGCTTTGGCCGTGAGTATTTCCCCGACTTTCGATGCTTTGAGGTGCTCTACGTACATTTCTGCCCCAACCGTCGTTTCTCCTTCGTCAAGGTCCGGCGCCAAAGCCTGTATGGCCGTGTTTTCCATCAGCGCGCTGAGCGACGGTGTAGAAAAAACCTCAAGAGAACCAGAGCCTACTGCCAGGGCGGTCTCCTGAGGTTTTACCGTATGTTTTTGTTTAAAAACTAACTTATTCATATCTACTTATATTTCCTCGGGGGCAAATATAAGCAAAATATCGTCAGAATTTAATATCCACCCCTAACATAAAATTAGTTCCGGCCTGAGGGAAATAATAAGCGTCGGTACCGTATATGGCTCCGTTGGAAACGTACATTTCGTTGAATACATTGTTTACTTGTCCGCGAAGCGTAAATGCAGGGAGTATTTTCCCTCTGCGGAAATCGTAAGAAAGGCCAATGTTGCTCACGAAATACCCGTCGAGTTCGGACTCCGGTATGTTGTTGTTGCTCATGTATTGCTTTCCTACGTAGCGGCTGGAAAAATCTATCCGCATGGGCTGCACCGGACGGAAAGAGAACAGATTGGCAGCCACTACGGACGGCGAGAAGGCGATTTTGGTGTCTTTTACAGTATCGTCAGACATGCGCAGTCCCTTTATCACGTTGTCGGAAAAAGTTGCGTTGAGCGACCATGTGAACCATTTTACAGGTGTGTATTCGCCTTGAAGTTCAACGCCGAGCCTGTAACTCTTGTCCACGTTCATGCGTATGGCGTAGCCCGTGTTGTTCAGTTCGCCCGTCGGCACAAGCTGGTCCTTGTAATTCATGTAGTAAACATTTGCCGACGCTTTTATATTGCGCCCTTCAAAACCATATCCGAATTCGAAATCATCGAGGTATTCCGGTTTCGGCGCTTCAGGCGAATCGGTGAAATCGCTCCTGTTCGGTTCTTTCGATGCGCGCGAATAGCTGGCGTACACGCGGTGTCCGCTGCCGATTGAGTAACTTGCGCCTACTTTAGGGTTGAAGAACGAATAGTCGCGTTCTATGTCAAGCACACCGTTTTTATCTTCCGTACCTTTCATTTCTAGGCTTATCGTGCGGTATTGGAGGTCCAGGTACAGCGACAGGCCGTCGGCAGGGCGGTATTCGGTTTTGAGGAACACGTTGCCGTCGGTCTTTGTGGTGTTGTTGTCGTAGAAAAGATTGCCCACCGGTGTATCGCCCATGTATTGCGCCCAGATGACCTTTCCGTAGTGATTGTTGTCGAATTTATTGTATGACCCGGAAAGTGTGGCCGTTATCTTTTCACGGTTGTACGAAACATAGGCCGTCCCCCCGTAAAAATGGTTGTAAAGCCATTTTTGCGGTATCACATCGCCGTATTTTATTTCCTGACCGTTAATAATTACCGGCCCTATGTGGTAACGCGAGAGCGAAGCGTCCTGTTTGTAATTTTCGTAATACCCGCGTCCGAAAGTGTAGTGAAGCACAACGTTGGCCGTGAAATGTCCCATGCGGCGATTGGCTATCAGTTGCAGGTGGTCCTGTTGGTAGTTGTCCGTTTCGTTGTCGTAGTATCCGATTATGTTTTCCCAGTTGTCGTCATATATCGCTCCGGCAGAGTTGAAACGGCGGTTTGTTTTCATCGTTTCTGCATCGACGCCGTTCCATGCCTGGTACGTTCTCTGTTTGCCTCCGAAACCAAGTACTTTTATCGTCGTGCGGCGGTCGAAGTATCCGGCAGACAGAAAATACGAACTCATGTCCGAAAATGCCCGTTCGATATATCCGTCCGAGTATGCGCGCGAAAATCGTCCGGATATTTCGTAATGCTTGTTCATCATTCCGCTGGAAAAGTCGGCCGAGAATTTTTGTGTGCCGAACGAACCTACGTTGTATGTCAGGTCGGCTCCGGCTTTTTCACGCGGACGGGTGGTCTGTATGTTGACGCTTCCGCCGAAAGCGCCAGGTCCGTTGGTGGAAGTGCCGGCCCCTCTCTGTACCTGTATGTCGGCGGCCGACGAAGCCAGGTCAGGCATGTTTACCCAGAATACGGAATGCGATTCCGGGTCGTTCAGTGGTATGTCGTTAATCGTAACGTTGACACGTGAAGCATCGCTGCCGCGTATCCTCATGGACGAGTATCCGAAACCCGCTCCGTCGTCCGTAGTAAATACCACAGAAGGCATACCGCCCAGAAGTACCGGTATGTTCTGTCCGAAATTCTCTCGTTCGAGCTGTTCTTTGCTCACGGTGGACTCTGCGAAAGGATGTGTTCCGGCTGCTCGTGTGGCCGATATTATCACCTCGTCCATCACCACGGTATTTTCCGTCAGGGTAAAATCCTCGCTCGACGAATGCGATGAAATATCGGTATCCCGTTTTACAGGATTGTACAGGATGTGTGACACGCCTATCGTTGCGCGTCCGGCAGGAAGGTTGCGTACGGTATAAAAACCGTTTTTGTCGGTCGACGTGCCTGCCGATCTGCCGGAGGCAGACACTACGACCGAGGCGTTTTGTACCGGATTTCCTTTTTGGTCGCTCACGCGGCCCTTTAGTGTGTTCTGGGCCGAAAGCAGCCCGCAGAGGGAAGATGCCGCCAGAAGTACGGCGGTCAGAAAAGTGTGTTTAAAAAAATAAGCCATTGCTTAAATGTTTAATAAAGTTAAACTCAGCAAGGGCGTACCATCGGGAGGCGGGCTTGACGTTGCCGCCGTTCCCCATACAATAAGAAGTTTGAGATATCGCTCCCTAAACAGCATTATCCGTTCAGGTTCAAAGGGTATAATCTCAGCCGTTTGTTATTGTGGCACCCCTAAAAAAATGTATCGTTATGTCATGATCTTCAATCCCGCATATTTTTCCGCAGTGCGGCCATTTGTACGGCGTCCACTGCGCATTCCACTCCTTTGTTGCCCAGAGCACCGCCGCTACGTGCACGGGCCTGGTCTATGTTGTTGTCCGTCAGAACGCCGAATATTACTGGAGCCATGTTTTTGCGGCCTCCGCGTACGTTCAGCGACGCTATCGCATCGGCTACCGACGAGCATATGTATTCGAAATGAGGCGTTTCACCGCGGATGACGCTGCCAAGTACGATTACGGCATCGAAACGACCGGATGCCTGCATGGCCGATGCGGCGTATATGAGTTCGAAGCTGCCGGGCACGTCCACGCGGAAGACGTTTTCCTTTTTCGCTCCAAGGTCGAAGAGCGTCTGCGCCGCTCCGTTGTAAAGGCCTTCGGTGATTTCCGTATTCCACCGTGAAACGGCAATCCCCACCCGGATGCCTTCCGCGGAGGGGATTGTGTTCTTGTCGTAAGCCGAGAGGTTTACTGTTGCCATGTATATCGGTATGGTCTTTTTATTTGTTCTGAGCCGCGGCTTTCGCGAATTCGAGGTATTTGTCCACCGTGGCCGCTTCGGAAGAATCAGGATATTTGTTCTTTATCGTCTCGAAGTATTTGGCCGCGTCGGAGTACTTCTTCAGGTACATTGCGGTGTTTCCGGCTTTCATCAGGTAGAAAGGTGCGGTAAAGTCGTTGTCGCGTTTGCCAGCGGCTTTGACGTAATATTTGAGCGCTTCTTCGGCCTTGCCTGTCTGTGCGTAGCAATCTCCTATGATTCCGAGTGCCTGCGCCGATGTGATTTCGTCGTCTGCTGAATATTTTTCGAAATACGATACGGCTTTGTCATAATTTCCAAGGCGGTAGTACGCTGCTCCGGCCAGATATTTCGCTATGTTGCCTGCCGGGGTAGAGCTGTACTGGTCGGCTATTTTCACCAAGCCGAGGTTGGCGGGAGTGCCGTCTAAAGCCAGATAAAGGGAATCCATTTCGTATGCTTTCTGTGCGAAGGCGAGTTCTTCGGCGGCTTCTATCTGCGACGGTTTGGCTATCCATGTATGATAGGCCATGTATCCGAGGAAAACTATTATTATTCCGCCTATCGTCCATACTATTTCCCTTTTGTATTTTTCGATAAGCTGCTCGAAACGCCCGGCGCTCTTGTCCAGTTTGTTAACTATCAGTTCTGCCGGGTCTTCCTTCTGGTTTTTTACCTTTTTCGGTCTTTGATAAGTTGCCATATCGGTAGGTGTGTTGTTTTTACGTTTATAATAGGTGCAAAAGTAATATAAGTTTGCTCAATTACGAAATTTTTTTTCCTGTAAAAATGTCCCTGGCCGTTACAGGCTGTCTATTATTATCAGGTTGGGTTTTTCCAGGGTCTGTTCGTGTGTTATGGGAGTTATGTCCGATGTTTTTGTGTCCAGAATTTTCATGTCGCTGCGCAGGCTTATCACAAGAGATTGTTTCGGGCTTTTTATCAGCGCTTTTCCATATGAATAGCTGTCGCCTCGGTATACGCTTTCCCCGCTTTTTACGAAATGCGTACTCATGCGGAATTCGCCCTCTGCGCGCCGCAGGCGGAATTTATCCATTTCTCTGTCGCTCACGTTCAGTATATTTAGGTAGGGCATGAAATCCGGCGGCAGTTTTTTGCCGAACGGTATGTTAAGGTATATGCCCATTATGGCATCGCATTTAGTCACGCTGTAAGATACTTTGTCCACATACAGCACGCATTTCACACTGAAACTGAACATGCCAAGGAAGCCAATCCTGTCGTAATACGAAAGCACATGGTCGGAGCCTTCCTGTCCAATGTACTCCCATTTTTTAGGGTTTTCCCCCAGAAAGTTGCGTATCATGCCTTCGGTGACGGTGAGGCCTTTTATGTTTGTAGTGGGGTCTATGTTTTTCAGGGAATCGGTCTTCTGCATACGTTCCTGAGCCAGTTTGTCGAAATACACTTTCGTTTCTATCCGGCGCACCATATCCTTGTCGCGGCGTGATTTTTCATATACGTCTACAAGCGATTCCTGATAAGCCAGTATCTTGTCCGATGAAGATATCGACGTGTTCGTTTGTATGCGGTATAGCGCTTCTATGTTTTCAAAATCACGGTCAAGCTGGCTTCGTATCTCCGCAAGGAGCGATGCCATTTCGACTTTACGGTTCTTTTTCCGCTTTTTGGACACTACCTGTACGCCGGGGAGCTCTATGACGTTTTCCCTGAGCAGGGCATTCACCGATAGTGTGTCGGCAGAGGAGGCAGCCATAGGCAGGATGAAACCGTGGTATCCGACGAACGATATTACCAGCGAATCCGGCAACAACGCACGATCGACAGTCATGGTAAACGTCCCGTCGGCGGATGTAAGCGTTCCATTGGACGGGTTGTTCTTCATGTATACGCTGGCGTATGGCACGGTTTGCAGGGAGTCGCGTACGTATCCTCTTACCGTTATGTTCTGCCCGTGACAGAAAAATGTCCCTGCTACGAATGCGATCAGTGATATTATGGTGTATGTTTTTTTCATAGTGTTATTATTGTTTTACAGGTATATGCCGTTTTGAGCAGGTTTTTATGGGATAACGTTTTTAAGTAACGGTTGCGGGTTCATCTTTTTGTTTTGTGTCTTCGTCTTCAAAAAAATCCTCCCAGTCACCGATAAATTCCTCCATGTCGCGGCGGTCTTTTTTCGTAGGCCTTCCTTCACGGTATGCGTTAACGTACGTGGTACGGGACAGACGCATCAGTTCCAAGCGTTCCAGTTCTTCCACCGGCGTTATATTCTTTATATTCTCAGGAACAAGACGGGCCCCTATGCGGCTTTTAGGTATGCCTAGTATTAGAAATTCGAAGAAAATCTGGTTTTTACGAAGCCGTATCCTGTCGCCCTCCTTCACTTCGCGGGAAGCCTTTGCGTACTGTCCGTTAACCTGCACCTGATTCTTGCGGCATGCTTCGCTGGCGATAGCCCGTGTTTTGAACAACCTTACGTGCCACATGTATTTGTCTATTCTCATCATGAAGGTACTTATATCCACAAAAATAAGTAATTATAAGCAAAAAAGCCCCTCGAAGGAGCCCTTTTGATAGTTAATTACATCTCGAGTGTCAGTTTACAGCATCGAAAGCCTGTATCAGGTTGCCGGAGGGGCGGTTTTCACTTTTTTATTTCGATCTGACCTTTCAGGAGGGCCATTATTTCCTTTTCTAACGTTGTTACTATAACCAATTGCGGAGCAGGAGGTTTGAGTATGCTGTAATCGTCGCGTAACATTTTAGTATCGGATGTCTGGATAGGGCAGCAAGAAGTACTCTATTTTCAGGTTATCGCCCGATACTTTCATGTTGAAGCCGGAAATCCGTTTTCCTTATGTTTATGTACAGGGTTATTCCGAACCCGTCCACTCCGAATAAAAATACAGGGCCTTTAGGGAATTTCCTTGTACATAAAACTGCGGGGAGGAATACCGCCGGCTTTTATTTTGTCTTTTTTCCAAGAGTCTGGATACGTAAAAAAACGCCGCCCTAAGATAGGGCGGCGTAGTGTCCGTTGGACTTTATATGAAACAGAATATCTGTTACCTGAGGAAGCTCAGCAGTACGCCGGCTGCGATAGCCGAACCGATTACACCGGCAACGTTAGGCGCCATGGCGTGCATGAGCAGGTGGTTTTTGGGATCCGATTTCAGACCTTCCACCTCGGAAAGACGTGCCGCCATAGGTACTGCCGAAACTCCGGCTGAACCGATAAGCGGGTTTATCTTGTTGTCACCCTTGAGGAATACGTTCATAAGGCGTGCGAACAGAAGTCCGCAGGATGTAGCCACGCAGAACGCTATTGCTCCGAGGATGAATATCTTGACTGATTTCTCGGTCAGGAACACCGAAGCCTGGGTGGACGCACCCACAGTAAGACCGAGCAGTATTACCACCGAACTGTTCAGTGCGTTTGCAGCCACATCGGCCAGACGTTTGGTAACGCCGGATTCTTTCAACAGGTTACCCAGGAAAAGCGTACCTAACAGAGGTATTGCATCCGGAGCAACGAAAGAACATATCACGAATGCTATGATAGGGAACATGATTTTTTCCTTCTGCGTAACGATACGGGCCGGTTTCATGCGTATCAGGCGATCCTTTTTCGGGATGATAAGACGCATCAGCGGCGGTTGTATGATAGGCACAAGGGCCATGTACGAATATGCCGTGATGGCTATCGCACCCATGTAATCCGGGTTGAGGATACTTGTCACGTATATTGCCGTCGGTCCGTCGGCGCCGCCTATGATGGCTATCGAACCGGCTTCCTTGGCAGTGAAGCCGAGTGCGAGCGCACCTGCGAACGTACCGAAGATACCTATCTGGGCTGCGGCGCCCAATATCATCAGTTTCGGGTTTGCTATCAGGTTGGAAAAGTCGGTCATTGCGCCTATCCCAAGGAATATCAGGGGAGGGTAGATGCCGAGCTTTACGCCCTGGTACAGGTAATACATTACGGAGCCTTCTTCTTCGGCGTAAACGCCTATGGCTTCGGCTCCGGGAATATTTCCAAGCATTACGCCGAAACCTATCGGGAGCAACAACAGAGGTTCGAACCCTTTGTAGATGGCCAGCAGTATGTAACCGAAGCCTATCAGTATCATTATGATATTGCGATAGTCAAGATTAGCGAATGCCGTGGATCTCAAAAAGTTCTGTATGCCTCCTATCGTCTGTTGCCACAAGGTGCCGGATACGGCTGCCTCAGGTTCTACAACGCCGTTGGCCAGCGCGGTAATAGTCCCTATGGTAAGCAGCGAAATAATTACTATTAAGAACTTTCTCATCTGCTTAAGCTATTTCTGCCAGGATATCCCCCTGGAGGACGGAATCCTGAATTTTTACTTTTATTGATTTCACTACGCCGTTGGTTTCGGCCAGGATGGCGTTTTCCATTTTCATGGCTTCCATTACCATCAGTTTGTCGCCGGCTTTTACCGTATCGCCTTCCTTGACATCCACAGACAGGATGATACCGGGCAGGGGCGCTTCTATCTTGGAAACGGCTGCCGAGCTTACCGGTGCGGTTTTGGCGTTCTGTGCCACTTGCGGTGCGCTAACCACTCGAGGGGTTTTTGTCGGGGCCTTTACGGTCTTTTCCATCTCGACTTTAAAAGGCGTGCCGTTCACTTCCAGGTCGATGATGTTGTCTTCAACCGAAGTGATGTCCACTGTAAAATCGCTGTTGTTGATTTTAAATTTGTATGACTTCATTTAATTGATTTTTTATCGTTAATTAATGCTTCGGTTACCTGCGGCCCGAGTTGAAAATACCTTTGTGCGTGGCGTAGATTTTGGAACTCCAGGGGGAGTAGGTCTTCGCTGCGCGGTCTATCGTTATTATGGTGTTTTCCTCTTCGTGCGCTTCGTCCATATACTGATATATGGCTGCGGCGATAGCTGCCACGGTATTTGCCTGAAGTTTGCCCTTGAGCTGTATGGGCGCTTCTCCCGACTTTTCCTGTACGGCAGGCTGGGAAACGGTTTTCTTCAGGCGCAGGTCTTTGGACATCGCTTTGCCTATAAGTATGAATACGGTGGCCAGGATTATCATTATTAAGATAACCAGTACCGAACCGCCCACACCTATTATGAAAGCCGTATCGCCGTTTGCCGGCATCCACGATGATGCTGATAATAAAAAGTTTGTCATCTTTTCTTTGGCTTATGTTATAGGGGAATGTTACCGTGTTTCTTGGCCGGATTGAGGTCCTTCTTGTTGGCAAGGGCTTCAAGGGCGCGGCAGATGCGGAAACGCGTGTTGCGCGGTTCGATAACATCGTCGATATAACCCAGACCGGCAGCCTGGTACGGGTTTGCGAATTCCTTGGTGTACTCGGCTTCCTTTTCTGCACGGAATTTGGCTTTTTCCTCGGCGTTTTCGATTTTCTTCATATCGCTGCCGTTGAGGATACCTACGGCTCCTGATGCGCCCATAACGGCTATCTCGGCCGAAGGCCATGCGTAGTTCATATCGCCGCGCAGCTGTTTCGGGCTCATCACGCAGTGAGCGCCTCCGTAGGATTTGCGCAGCGTAACGGTAACTTTAGGAACGGTAGCTTCGCCGAATGCGTACAGCAGTTTCGCACCGTGTATGATGACACCGCCGTATTCCTGTCCGGAACCGGGAAGGAATCCAGGTACGTCAACCAGCGTTACCAACGGGATATTGAACGCGTCGCAGAAACGGATAAAGCGTGCAGCCTTGCGCGAGGCGTTGATGTCGAGTACGCCGGCCAGGAATTTCGGGTTGTTGGCAACCACGCCCACAGGACGTCCGTTGAAACGCGCGAAACCTACTATGATATTCTTTGCATAGCTTCCGTGAACTTCGAACAGTTCGCCGTTGTCGACCACCGTCTGTATCACTTCCATCATGTCGTAAGGCTTGTTCGGGTCGTCGGGGATTATCTCGTTCAGGGATTCTTCCAGACGGTCTATCGGGTCGTCGCACGAAATGATAGGAGCTTCTTCAAGGTTGTTAGACGGCAGGTAGCTCAGCAGTTTGCGGAGCATAAGTATGCCTTCTTCGTCGTTTTTGGCCACGAAATGCGTAACGCCGGATTTCGATGCATGTACGCTTGCGCCTCCGAGTTTTTCGGTCGTGATGTCCTCGCCGGTAACGGCTTTAACTACCGTAGGACCGGTCAGGAACATGTATGAAGTAGCTTCGGTCATAAGGATGAAGTCCGTAAGGGCAGGGGAGTAAACCGAACCGCCTGCGCACGGGCCGAAGATACCGGATATTTGTGGTATGACACCGGATGCCAGAATGTTGCGCTGGAATATTTCGGCATAACCTCCCAGTGAGCGTACGCCTTCCTGTATGCGCGCGCCACCGGAATCGTTCAGAGCTATCATAGGAGCGCCGACTTTCATCGCCTGGTCCATCACCTTGCAAATCTTCAGGGCGAAAGTTTCCGACAGCGAACCGCCGAATATGGTGAAATCCTGTGCGGCTACGTAAACGATGCGTCCGTCGATAGTTCCGCGTCCGGTTACCACGCCGTCTCCGTAGTATTTTTCTTTATCCATGCCGAAAGCAGTCGTACGGTGTGTTACGAACATGTCGAATTCTTCGAACGAGCCTTCGTCAAGGAGAATTTCTATGCGTTCGCGCGCAGTTAGCTTGTTTTTGGCATGCTGCGAATCGATTCGCTTTTCACCGCCGCCCAGACGGGCTACGCCCCTTTTCTCTACGAGCTCGCGGATTTTTGTCTTAATCTCTGACATAAAAATTTCGGTTTTCTATAGTTAAATAATTTGATATTAGTTATTCGCAATCGCAGGATTTGCATCCGCACGATCCTTCTGCCGGATTTTCGCACAGTTCCGTCAGTACGCCGAATGTGGATTTCGGGTGAAGGAACGCTATGTTCAGTCCTTCGGCGCCCTTGCGCGGGGCTTTGTCGATAAGCATAACGCCGTTTTCTTCCGCATCCTTGAGCTGGTTCGGAAGGTCTTTCACGGCGAAAGCTATATGCTGTATGCCCTGTCCTTTTTTCTCTATGAACTTACCTATCGGGCCGTCGGGAGCCGTGGATTCGAGAAGTTCGATTTTCGTCTGTCCAACCTTGAAGAAAGCCGTGCGTACTTTCTGTTCGGCTACTTCTTCTACGGCGTAGCATTTGAGCCCCAGTTTTTCTTCGTAGAACTTGATGGCTTCATCGAGGTTGCTCACTGCAATACCGATGTGTTCGATATGATCTAATTTCATGATTAAAAATGGTTAATAAAATGATTTATACAGTGTTGATTCAATTCCGTTTTTTTCAGATGCAAATTTCGGGATTAATTGTTTATAAATTACGATATTTGCGATAATTTTTTAAAGAAAGTTATCAAAATGACTGTAAGCTACACACCGAGGAAAAGGTTCGCTCCCGAAGAATACGCAAAAAGCATACTCGAAGGCGACAGAATAATGTTATCCCGCGCCATAACGCTCATAGAAAGCAAACTCCCGTCCGATGTCGCCCTGGCGGAAAAGGTACTCGAACTCATACTGCCTCACACGGGCAATAGTCTTCGTGTAGGTATTACCGGGGTTCCGGGGGTCGGCAAATCGACATTCATAGAGTCTTTCGGCGGACTTATAACCGGTATGGGCAAAAAACTGGCCGTGCTAACGATAGACCCTTCGTCGCAGCGCTCCAAAGGTTCCATACTGGGCGATAAGACACGTATGGAATCACTTGCCAACGATCCTATGGCCTACATACGTCCTTCGGCTTCCGGCTCGACACTGGGCGGTGTCAACGATAAAACTCGCGAGACAATGCTGTTGTGCGAGGCGGCCGGTTTCGAGGTCATTTTTATAGAAACGGTCGGAGTGGGGCAGAGCGAGACCACGGTAGAAGGTATAACGGACTTTTTCCTGCTGTTGATGCTTGCCGGCGCCGGCGACGAACTTCAGGGCATAAAAAAAGGCATAATGGAAATGGCCGATGCGATAGCTATAACCAAGGCCGACGGCGACAACGTGAACATGAGCCGTATGGCTGCCCGCGAATATCAGAATGCGCTTCGTCTGTTCCCCGCGCACGAATCGGGGTGGGAGCCTGAAGTGCTTACATGTTCATCCTTGAAACGTGAAGGTCTGGAAGCCATATGGGATGTTATCGACCGTCACCACAAACTGATGGTAAAGACGGGTTATTTCCAGGCCAAGCGTATGGAACAGAATATCGCATGGATGAACGAGATTATAGATTATTACCTGAAATACGACTTCCTGCACGACGAAAAAGTGGCGGCAAGCATGGATTTCACGCATCATCAGGTAGAAAGCGGCAAACTGCCTGCTATCACCGCAGCCAAGACCCTGCTGGAGCTTTACCGGAGTAAAAAATAAACCAGGCGATTCCGACGGAATAAATAAGAAATCATCTGTGAATCATTTTACATGCGACACTCTGTTGTTTACAAGTTAGTTTAAATTATAGTACAGCAATGTATAAAACGCCATAGGCAAAATAAGCCTATGGCGTTTTTTATATCATACACTGCCGTGGCAGGGAACTGCCGGACGAGGAAACGGCGCAGAAAATAGGCGGGCGCGCAGCCGATAAACAGTGGCGGCATAATGTCGGCACGTCCGAAATATTCGAGCGTGACGGACATCCGTATTTCCGCTCCTCGAAATCCGCACGCGACATGCAATTATCCGCCACAAGGAACTACGGCATGCCGTCGGTGGAAAGGATATACGACCGCCCGGCGTGGCTGTCGAAGTACGGCCAACCTCTCGCATCCCGCGAAGAATACGCCGCATACTGGCAGCGCATGAGGGACGAACACCCCGCCGCAGACGGCCGGGGCTTTACCCTTACCGACAAGGCTCGCGGGGTGATGGCGCACTTTCCGGAAAGTCTGTACGATAAGATGATTAATCGCGGGCGTATGGAGTATTTCGGCGAAGCCGAAGCCGTATTCTCAGACCCCGATGAAATTTGGTACGTGTTGAAAGGTTCTAAAAAACAAAGTCTTGGCACGGAAATATTTACTACCTACGTTAAATATTATGAAGACATACCCATCATAATGCCGATAGACGAAAACGGTACGGTAAATAGTTTGTACAAATAGACAGGGGGGCTGAAGGATTTTGAGAGCTGGCGTACGGGGATATTAAAATATAAAAAGCGATAAACTTTGTCGCTCACCAAGGAGGGTCAGTCCTCTGCGGTTTCCTGTTTATCGCTTTGTATGAGGCAAATATAAAACGCTAAAAATCAAAAAGCAAGAAAATGGCAAAAAATTTCAGGGATTTTGCCCGCGACCTCTCGCGCCGGATGACGGATGTAGAGCGCACGATACGCCGCGATGTGCCCGTATATCTCGCTGTGGCGTGGGAGAGGATGAAAGACGCTAATTTCTCTGCACAGGGCTTTGTGCGTGGCGGTACGGCCAATCCACGCTGGCCGCCGCGCAAAAAAGAAACACACCTGTCCAAAGGCAAGCGCATATTACACAGTACCGGGCTATTGCAGAACAGCGTGCGGTTCACTCCGGGAAACAGCCAGGTGCGCGGATGGGTGGACTTGGGGAAAGTACCGTATGCCCGTGTGCATAACGAGGGCGGGGCGGTACACCAGAACGTTATGCCATTCTCAAGGCGCACACGGGGAGGCACTGTACAGGTGCGCGGTTTCTCACGCACATTGAAGTTCCCCGCCCGTCAGTATCTCGGCCCGTCGCCGGACATATTCAAAGCCGCGCAGAAAGACATCGCGGACGATGTTTACGGAAGTAGTTTTTGGGTATAGAACATATAACCCCCGCTTTGTGCCTTAAGGCACAAAGCGGGGGTAGTATTGCGGCAAATAAGATTAATTTCCTATTCAATATCTGCTGGAGAATACGGCTCAACTCTTAGTTAACATAAGAGCGCTCCAATGGTCCTTTTCAAGCGATTTATGTAGTTCGAAGCCGTATTTCGCTGCTTCTGCGATAAGAACCCCGGCATCCGGCACGTAAAAACCGCTCAACATCAATATGCCTCCAGGACGCACCGCAGCGGCGTAATCGGCCATATACCTTAGCAGGATATTACGGTTGATGTTTGCTATAAATATGTCGAAATTTTCATTACCGAGCACTTCGGCGCCACCTTGTTTGACCCGTATTCCGGAGCATCCGTTGGCTTTGATATTGTCCAGCGAGTTTTCGTACGCCCATTGGTCTATGTCCACGGCCAGAACGTCGCGCGCTCCCTGTTTGGCGGCTATTATGGCCAGAACACCCGTACCGCAGCCCATGTCGCATACATTCTTCCCTGCGCAATCGGTGTCCAGCAGCAGGCTCATCATCATGTACGTAGTCTGGTGATGTCCTGTTCCGAACGACATGCGCGGCTCGATTATTATATCCAGCCCTGATTCCGGAGCTTTATGGAACGGTGCGCGTACCATGGCCTTTCCTTCCACGTCTATCGGTTGGAAATTGCTTTCCCACAGTGCATTCCAGTTTTGTTGTTCGACTACCACAGTTTCGTACGATATGTCGAAACCATCGAGCGACCATAGGAACATGCCATCGAACCCTTCCTTGTCGAAAAGGTCTTCTCTCACATACGCTTTGAGTACCCCGTCCTCGATTGTAAAGCTCTCGAAAGCCAACTGGGAAAGAGCGGCTTCGGCTATTTCCAGACCTGGGTCTTCCGGAGTCACCCTGAACGAAAATTCCAGGTAGTTCATCTCTATTGCCGGTGTGTCGTTATTTGCCGCCACAGCAGCAACCGTTGTGTTCTATCAGGGATTCGCCTGTCATCTGCTGCGATTTTTCTATGCCCATAAGTTCGAGTATTGTCGGGGCAATATCGCCCAGTTTGCCATGTCGCAGGCATGGACGGTATTCATTGTCCAGAAAATGCAGTGGCACCGGATTGGTCGTATGGGCCGTGTTTGGCGTGCCGTCGGGGTTTACCATCAGTTCCGAATTGCCGTGGTCGGCAGTTATCAGCACCGTGTAACCGTTTTCGAGCGCCGTTTCAGCCACCGCTTTTGTACACGTATCCACGGTGCTGTCGGCTGTCATGGCGGCTTCCATTATCCCTGTATGTCCCACCATGTCCGAGTTTGCGAAGTTAAGGCATATGAAATCGGCAGATTTGGCTTTAAGTTCCGGTATGATCTTATCGCGTATCTCGCCTGCGCTCATCTCCGGTTTCAGATCGTAGGTGGCTACTTTCGGAGAAGGGCAGAGTATGCGTTTTTCGCCGGGGAATTCCGCTTCGCGTCCGCCGGAGAAAAAGAACGTAACGTGCGGGTATTTTTCCGTTTCGGCTATGCGTATCTGTTTTTTGCCGGCTTTGGATACCAGTTCGCCGAGCGTTTCGGTAAGGTCTTCGCTGTCGTACAGTATGCCCACGCCGTTGAACTTGTCGTCGTATTTGGTCATGGTTATGTATTTCAGGTCGAGTTTTTTCATTCCTGCTTCCGGCTTGTCTTCCTGGCTGAGTACGGCCGTTATCTCGCGTCCGCGGTCGGAACGGAAGTTGAAGTTTATCACCACGTCGCCATCCTCTATTTTAGCTATCGGCGTACCGTCCTGGCTGGTCATTATCACCGGTTTTATGAATTCGTCGGTAACGTCAGCGGCGTAGGAATCCTCGACAGCTTTTACCGGATCAGTGGCTGTAGTATCGCCCGTACCGTTAACCATGGCATCGTAAGCCACTTTGACACGTTCCCAGCGGTTGTCGCGGTCCATAGCGTAGTAACGTCCTATGATGGTTGCCAGTTTGCCTGTCGATTTTTCCATTATGCCTTCGAGTTGTCCGACAAAGCCGCGCCCGCTTTTCGGGTCGCAGTCACGCCCGTCCATGAAAGCGTGTACGAATACCTTATCCAGTCCGTAACCTTTGGCAGCATCGAGCAAGCCTGCCAGGTGGTCTATGTGCGAATGTACTCCGCCGTCCGAGAGCAAGCCTATGAAATGTACTTTTTTACCGTTCTTTTTAGCATATTCGAAAGCTTCGGTCAACACAGGATTCTTTGCCAGAGAGCCGTCCTTTGCAGCGAGCGATATTTTTACAAGGTTCTGGTAAACGACGCGTCCTGCGCCAAGGTTCATGTGGCCGACTTCGGAGTTGCCCATCTGACCGTCGGGCAGGCCTACCGCAAGGCCAGATGCGTCGAGAGTGGTGAACGGGTATTTTTCCTTCAGCGAGTCCATGAACGGCGTTTGTGCGCGGTCTATGGCCGAAACGTTTTTGTCCTTGGCTATTCCCCAGCCGTCCAGGATGATAAGGAGTACTTTTTTGTCCATTTTTTATTTTGTATTTTGAATTTTTATGCAGGTAAATGTTTCTTCACTAACGGCCGTGCCGTAGTTTTAATGACACCTCTGTTTCGAGGTGCAAAGGTACTGATTTTAAAAGAATTTTTTACGGACCGAAACTGTTTATAAAATGTTTTTCAGTCGTTTTTTTGCGGATGTTGCAAAATGTGATGAAACCTAGGCATGATGTGTTAAAAGTGCGTTGTGAGTATTTTATAATCCGGTTGTTTTGTAAAATGCAGGTTTCGGGCATAACTGATACCATGTTTTCACATGAATTTAGTGTTTTATGTGTTAATGCCATAGTATTTTAGCATTGTACAGGATATTATCCGTATTTTTGCGAGCGATTAAATCAAAAAAAGTTAACGCAATTAACTTTTTTTGATTGGATTTTTAAATGTTAATTTCTGTGTCCGGTGTTATATTGGCGCAGGAGATATTTTTATAAACGATTAAATTATTTATATGAACAAAATTTTTGCAGTACTGGCTGTCCTTATGCCGTTTTTAGCGTCAGGTCAGAGCGAGAAAGTGGTTTTCGGGGTAAAAGCCGGGCTGAATTACAACAATATAATAGTAAAAGGCGCTAATCTGGACATACCTTTGGGGCAGTTCAATCCGGCGTTGGAAGGCAAGGAAGTAAAGGGTACGGGCGGTTTTAATTTCGACCCGCTGACAAGCTGGTATGCCGGAGTTACGGTGGATGTTCCGGTAAAAAAATGGTTCCATGTGCAGGCAGAACTGCTTTATACGGTCAATGCGGGCAAGGGAGCTATGGCTGCTACGCTGGAAGACAATCCGTATATTCCCGGTTTCCCGACTTCAATATCCCGTCCGGAGAAGCTGAAACTGTCGTACCTGCAGGTGCCGGTACTGGCCAAGTTCTATCCTGTCAGAAACTTGCCGCTTATGGTAGGTCCGTACGTAGGGTTCGGCGTTAGTTTCAGAGGCAAGGCGACGGAAATTCCCGGTGCGGTTGAAAAGAATATACACTATATGTACAAGACTATGGATTTCGGCTTTGTGGGCGGAGCTGCTTATGAATTCGGTTTCGGTTTGTTCGTGGAGGCAAGATACGTGTTCGGCGCAATGAAGACCTTGAGGAAACACAGCACCTTGCGTGAGGTGGAGGTTCCTGCCGGAGAAGGCCAGTACATGAAAGTGGATATAAAAGCTTATACGGCAGATATAACAGGCCAGAACAATTCGTTCCAGTGCGGTGTCGGTTACCGCTTCTGACGCCTATGATATGTTCCGGGAGTGAACAAGCCGCCGGCAATGTCTTAAAGACGTTGCCGGCGGCTTTTATATTTAGATGTTTTTCGGGGAATATAGTCTGCACCCCGGCATGACTTCAAGTAAATTTGAGTTATGCATTCGGCTTTTGCTATATTTGCCGTTGGCTATAGAATAAATACTATGGAGTACTACAAGTTCAATACTTACAAATTCATCCGCCGGTATTACAATATCCCTGGGAGTGTGCGCCTACAGTGGTGCATAGTGCGTGAACGGACAAAAGATGGAGTCGAATTCCGCCTTGGAGTGGCTCTTGTGGGGACGAACAAGTATATAGACGTGGCTATGCGCAGGTTTTTCTCATGTGTCAAGTGCCGTGCTGTGGAGCGTTCCTATGAACTCGCCGAAAGGCACTTGGAAGGTGACATGTATGTTTACCGGGCGACGGATATTCTTCTTTCCATTTCAAAACCTGTCACTTACATATCGGACATATATTTTCCTTCGTGGTACGACGGGGATTTGGCGGAAGCTACTTTGCTCTGAACTTTTCCGAGATACAGTCGAGTGATGTCGGTGAACAGAAAATAAACATCGAACAGGCTATGCCTGTTTTCCGACATGATGCACGGATACTCAGCTGCGTAGATGGCTGCCTCGGCATGTCGTTTCTTTCTTGTCGGCAAGACGCTGCATGATGCGCTCCTGCGATAGTTCGCGCATGGCTGTGGAGCCTACCCAGCGGGTGTTTTTATCGTCCGAGTGCGACATTTCGCGCGCTTGTTCCAAAGCTATTCCGTGAAGGAAAAGGGAGCGTTTGCCTATCTGCCGCAATGCCCAGTCGACCGCTTTACGTACCATAGGACGCGGATCGGCGGAGTATTGCTTTATGGGCGCGAGGAATTCGATGAAATCGGCATCTGGGCTTTTTTTGTCGCGCATGGCAAGGCGGGCGATGAGCGAGAAACCGGCCCTTCTGACAAATTCGCGCTTGTCGGCTGTCCACATGAATACTTTTTCGTGCGCCAGAGGATGGTAGGCCAGTTCGCCACAGACGATATCGCACAGGTCCCACGAGTCGAAATCGGCTGCCATACTGTCCATTTCTTCGGGTGAGAGTTCTGCCGGGCGCATGACCAGTGCTGACAGTATGCGGGCTTCGTGCCGGCCTGTGGCCCAAAGCGAGCGAGCAAGGGTTGTGTCTTTTCCGGTTTGCCTGGCGAGCAAGCGAAGGTCTTTTACGCTTACCCCGAATGCGTGTGCCGTGTTTATGCCGAAAGCGGCCATTTTAAGGCGTAGGGGGGCGCTGGACATTTCCAGAAGGGTATCGAGGATGTATGCAGCCGCTTCATCTGCGGTTTCCCGGTGTGTGCATGAGGCGGATGCTGGGGTTGGGCTCATTTTTCCATTCCGGTTTCTATGGTTCCGGTGTATTTTTTTGCTTCTTCGAAACTTATGCCGCGCCGGCGGGCGTAGGAGTCGAGTTGGATTTCGCTCACGGGTCCTACGGCGAAATATCCGGCCTGAGGGTGGGCGAGTATCAGACCTGATACTGATGCTTCGGGGGTCATCATGTAGTTTTCGGTAAGGCGTATGCCGGTGGATGTTTCTGCGTCGAGAAGGTCGAATATGATGCGTTTGCCGGTATGGTCTGGCAGGCTGGGATAGCCACAGGCCGGGCGTATGCCTTCGCCGGGGAAGCCCCAAAATTCGTCCTTGGCTTTTTCGTGTATTATCCGGGCAAAGGCTTCGGCCATGCGGTTGGCGAGTATTTTTGCCATAAGGACGGTGTAGTTGTCGCGGCCATGGCAAAAATCGTCCAGGCCGAGACCTGCAGTAACGGCGAACATCCCTATGTGGTCGCCTGCATCTGGGGATATGAAGTCCGAGAGGCAGGAGAACGACGAGCTTTGGTTGCGCAGCTGCGGGAATACCGAAGAGGAGTCACCCACGATGATGTCTTCTCCCTGTGAACGGGCCGGAAATATGCCGAGTATTCCGTTTGCCGTCAGGTATTTATGTGCTGTTATCTCGTCCAGAAGGCGGTTGGCGTCGTCGTACAGGCGGCGGGCTTCGGAGCCTTTTTCGCTGTGGCTGAAAATGTCCGGATAGCGGCCTTTTATGCCCCATTCGATAAAAAAGAACGACCAGTCTATGTATTTTCGCAGTTCTTCTAGCGGGTATTGCGTGAAAGGGAAAATGCCTGTCGCGCGGGGAGCGGTTATGTTGTCAAAATCGTATTTTTTTGCCCTGGAGCGTGCTTCTTCTATGCTTACCAGAGGTTTTTTCATATCGAGCGAATGCCGGTATTCATCCCTTAGTTTTTGCTGTGCGGTTTTGAAATCGGCACCGGCTATGAGTTCGCCGGCTACTTTTACTCCGTCCGATGCGTCGCCAGAACAAGCTACTGTGCCGCTGTACAGCGGGGCTATTTTTACGGCGGTGTGCAGTTTCGATGTGGTGGCTCCGCCTACCATCACTGGTATTCGCAGTCCGCGTTGTTCCAAAAGGCGAACGACGTTGGCCATTTCTTCGAGCGAGGGGGTTATAAGCCCGGAAAGGCCTATTATGTCCGCGTTTTCGGCTACGGCGGTATCGACTATTTTTTCCGGTTCGACCATCACGCCCAGGTCGATAACCCGGTAACCGTTGCACGACATGACTACCGATACGATGTTTTTGCCGATATCGTGTACGTCGCCTTTTACCGTAGCCAGAAGTATTTTTTTACCTGTGGACGAGCCTTTTCCGCGTTCCATGAAAGGGGTGAGCACATCGACTGCCAGTTTCATCACGCGCGCGCTTTTCACTACCTGCGGAAGGAACATTTTCCCCTGTCCGAACAGTTCGCCTACCGTGCCCATGCCGTCCATGAGTACTTCATCGATGACTTTGACCGGAGAGCCTTTTATTTTCAGGGCTTCTATGGCGTCGGAGTCCACTTTGTCGGTTATGCCTTTGACTATTTTGTATGCCAGGCGACGGCATACGTCGGGATATTGCTCTTCGGGGGTAGCGGTTTCGTGTTTGTGCAAAAGGCCGTTTGCGTCGTCACGGAGCGTCTGGGCATACGATGTGAGGCGTTCCCCGGCGTCTTGGCGGCGGTTTAGGATGACGTCTTCGACGTATCCGAGCAGTACGGGGTCTATATCGCTGTACACCTGGAGCATTCCGGCGTTGACGATGCCCATATCCATTCCGGCCTCTATCGCGTGGTACAGGAAGACGGAGTGCATAGCTTCGCGTACGGTATTGTTGCCACGGAAGGAAAACGACAGGTTGGATACGCCTCCGCTTATTTTTACTCCTGGACATGTGCGCTTTATTTCGGACGTGGCACGTATGAAGTCAGCGGCATAATTGTCGTGTTCCGGTATGCCTGTGGCTACAGCCAGTATGTTGGGGTCGAAAATGATATCGCATGCAGGGAAGCCGTCTTCGGTCAGAAGGCGGTACATCCTCTGCGCCACTTCCACTTTACGTTCATAAGTATCGGCCTGTCCTTTCTCATCGAAGAGCATGACTACGGCAGCGCAGCCTAACGAATGTATGGTGCGGGCATGGGAGAGAAACTCGTTTTCCCCGTTTTTAAGGGAGATGGAGTTGATGATGTGTTTGCCCTGTACGCATTTCATTCCCGCCAGCAGCACGTCCCACGAGGATGAGTCTATCATAAGGGGAAGACGCGCAACGTCCGGTTCGGAGGCTATCAGCTTTAAAAAGTGCGTCATGGCCTCGCGTGCGTCTATCATAGGCGCATCCATACACACGTCGATTATCTGGGCGCCGTCTTCGGCTTGTTTTTTGACTATATCGACGGCTTCGTCCCAGGAGCCTTCGCGTACAAGGCGCGCGAATTTTGCGGAGCCGGCTACATTGGCCCTTTCGCCTACGTTGACAAAGTTGGACGAGTGTTCCACGGTAAGAGGCTCTAGCCCGGCAAGTACGGTTTTCCCGGCGTATGCAGCAGGTTTACGGGGAGGGTATTTCGCTGCCGCATGGCTTATCAGCGAGATGTATTCAGGTGTGGTGCCGCAGCATCCGCCTATGATGTTCACCAGTCCGTCTGCCATGTAACTTTCCACGGTGTCGGCCATCTGGCTCGCCGATTCGGCATAACCTCCGAATCCGTCCGGAAGCCCGGCGTTAGGGTGGGACGATACCGGCAGGTGCGATATCTCGGCCAGGCGGCGGACATATTGTTTCATTTGTCCGGCTCCCAGGGCGCAGTTAAGCCCGATGGAGAAAATGCCTGTGCGGGCGAACGAGGTGAAGAATGCATCGACAGTTTGTCCGGAAAGAAGGCGGCCTGAGGCGTCGGTTATCGTGCCGGAGAGCATTATCGGGAGGGAGCATACGTTTTTGACGGCAGCTACGGCGGCTTTGGCGTTGAGCGAATCGAATACGGTTTCGATGAGTATTAAGTCCGCGCCGCCCTCGGCAAGTGCTTTGGCTTGTATGCCGTATGCTTCAAAAAGTTCGTCGAAGGTGATGTTGCGGGCGGAAGGGTCCTCTACATCCGGTGAAATGGATGCTGTGCGTCCAGTAGGGCCTATCACGCCGGCTACATAGCGGGGTTTTTCTGCCTGTGAGTATTTGTCGGCTTGGGTGCGGGCTATGCGGGCGGCTTCGAGGGTTATCAGGCGCGAATAGTCCTGCATGCCGTAGTCTGCCAGCGACACAGCGTTGGCATTGAAGGTGTTGGTGGATATTATGTCCGCTCCGGCTTCGAGATACTGGCGGTGTATGTCTGCGACGATGTCGGGACGTGTGAGGCAGAGAAGGTCGTTCAGTCCCCGGCAAAGTCCTTTTTCTGGGTGTGTGAAGTCCGCTTCGGATAGTGCATGGCGCTGTATCATTGTGCCTGTGGCGCCATCGAGTACGAGTATCCTTTCCTTTACGCTTTCCGTTATGTCCTTGTATGCCATCGATAGTTTTTTCTTACTTGTTCTGCGGAACAAATTTCCGCGCAAACGCAAATTTACATCCTTTTTAATTAATATGGTTGGATGCGGGCATGGCCGGTTCGATATTTACATAAGTTATTTGCTTACGTTCTGCCAGGATCCCCCGTTTGTTAACCGGAATAGGTCTGTCGGGCGGGGGATACGATGGTGATTTTTGTACTGTTTTCCACCGCAAGGGCGTGCCTGGATAGCAAAAAACATGTTTGTTTTAATTCTAAGGCGTAAAAAGACACCGGCGGGTTGGACTTGTCGCCGGGACTAATATAAAAAGTTACGGGTTTATTCGTACCGCAGGGCTTCTATCGGATCCAGTCGCGAGGCTTTTTTGGCAGGATAGTACCCCGATATGATGCCTACGGCGAACGTTATGGCAAATGCCATCAACATTTCGCTCAAAGGCAGGACGAAACTGGTCTTCATGGCCAGAGATACGATATTGCCCAAAAGTATTCCCATGAAAATGCCGATGATACCTCCTATCTGGCCTATCATTACGGCTTCGATAAGGAATTGCAAGGTAACGCTGCGCGAGTTTGCGCCTATGGCTTTAAGCGTGCCAATCTCGCGTGTGCGTTCCGTTACGGATACGAGCATTATGTTCATAAGGGCTATAGAGGAGCCGAGTATCGTTATGAGTCCTATGACAAGGGCGGCTATTTTGAGTTTTGACAGCATGCCTTCCATCTGGTCGAGAGCGGCCTGGCGGTTGCGTATCATGAAATTGTCTTCCTGGGAGGGGTGGAGGGAGCGCACTACGCGCATGGTCACGCGCATGTCGTCGTTGAAGTCTGTATCGGTAATGGAGGTGCCTTCAGGCGGGGTGACTAATACGGAAAAGTTGGTGAAACGTGGAAAATTGCTCCTTGCCGTATTCAGAGGCAGGAACACTACGTTATCTTGGCTCATACCCATCATGGCTCCACGGCTTTGCATCACGCCGATTATCCTGTAACGGTTGCCTGCGATGCTGATGTACTGGCCCAATGATTTGCCCGAAGGGAACAGTTTTTTTGCTATGTCGACGCCTATTACGGCGATTTTGGGAGCGGTTTCCGTTTCGTCGGAGGTGAAGAAACGGCCTTCGCCTATTTTGAAGCCTTCTACGTCGAAATAGTTTTCATCGGCGCCTACCACGCGGGAATTAGGGTCGGTTTTGGCTGTTTCGCTTTTTATTTCGGCGTTGCCGCTTACGGTTCCGTTGATGGATATGACGGCTTTTTTACCCATTTTGGTTTTGAATTCGCGTGCCTGGCGGTAGTCTATCCTTGGGAGGAATACCCAGTCGTTGGGATCGTTTTCCTTTGGCGCCCATCGGCCGCCGTATATGCCTACGGTGTTGGCTCCGAACGATTTGAAACTGTCCACCATGGAGCTGCGAAGAGCTGATACGCTGGTTAGGATGCCTACGAGCGCGGTGATGCCTATGGCTATTATGCTTGCGGTTATACCCGTGCGCAGGCGCTGCGAACGTACGTTGTCCCAGGCCATCGATGTTATTTCCTTGAAAGAAGACATAAGTTTTTTATCGAGAGGGTGATATTGTGTGCCAAGTTACGAATATTTAATCGACAATTTTCAATGTTTTTTCTCATGTGCCGAAAATATTTGCTCAGGCATAACCTGTTCGACGGTCATAGACCGTTAGATATTTTCCGTCTGCTGTTTATTTCCGTTCCGCCGGGCTCACCCGGCTATGTTTTGCGATGACCGGCGGGTGAAATAAAGCGGAATGAAAAATATATGCACACAAAGTATAATTTCTATAAAAAAACGGGCCTTTAAGGCCCGTTTTTATACAAAAAGTCGGTGGAGGGAAGTTATTCCTTTATGGACATTTCGTCCACCAGGTAGCCTGCGCCGCCGAGTTTGTCGATAAGGAACAGGACGTAACGGATATCCACCATGATGTTTCGGCATATCGACGGGTCGTAGCTAAGGTCGCTCATCGTGCCTTCCCAAAGACGGTCGAAGTTGAGCCCTATAAGTTCCCCGCGCGCGTTTATCACCGGTGAGCCTGAATTGCCCCCGGAGGTGTGGTTCGTTGCTATGAAGCATACGGGCATGCGACCGTTTTGTCCGTAGCGGCCGTAATCCTTTGCGTTGTACAGTTCTATGAGCCGCTCCGGCAGGTCGTATTCGTAGTCGCCGGGAACGTATTTCTCGATTACTCCGTCGAGATAGGTCTGTGGCAGGTAGCAGAGGCCGTCGCGCGCCTGCATGCCTTTAACCTGGCCGTATGATGCGCGCAATGTCAGGTTGGCGTCGGGAAAGAATGCCTTGTTGGTGAAGATTTCGGTTTGCGCTTTCATGTAGTCTTTCATGAGCGCGGCAATTTCGTCATCGTATTGTTTGTATGCCGGTATTATTTTTTTACGGAAGTTGTCCGCTATGCTTTGAAAGAAAACGAATCCTGGATCGTAGTCGAGCCGGGACTTTATCGCCGCCGCGTCGGATGTGCTGAACACGGCTTCGATACCTTCGGGGGTAAACAGCGGCGAGGAATACAGCTGGCCGGAAAGTGCGGAAAAATCGCCGCCGCAAGAGGACAGGAGTTCCTTTACCGGGTAGGGCAGAAGGCTGTCGGGCATGTTTGCCACATAGAATTCGGTGAGCGGTACGAAGGTTTTCCGGTCGATGGCAATGGTGCGTGAGCTGACGTATTCGAGGGCTTTTTTCTTGAGCGAGTCGGCTTTACGGTTGTTCATAGTGCCTTTTTCCAGGCCTGATACGTATTGTTGCAATATTTTTTCCAGCCGGCAGATGTCGTTTATGGATGTGTATTCGTTCGTGGCGTCGTAGGCTATACCGTAGGGCAATAGTTTTTCGTAAGCTGCGTAAAGTCCGGGCAGCAGGCTACCGTAGGCGGCCGATTTTTCCGGATGTGCAGTCAGAGAGTCGAGAAAAGCTGATTCATATGCTTTTTTGCGGTCGGCTGCTTTGGTGCGGCGAAGGCCGAGCGATTCTCCCTGCCATTTTTTCCATGCGTTGGCCAGCGAGGAGTAACGGTTGGCGTATGCCAGTTTGACGGTGTCGTTGGCGCGCATTTCTTCTCCCCATGATTTGAGCGCGATGTCCCGAAGTCCTATTTTTACCGGGTTGCGGGCTTCTGCCGTCTGGCTGAGGGCTATGGCGGGCAGATATTCGTCCGTGCGGCCGGGGAATCCGAATACGAGAGTGAAGTCGCCTTCGTCAAAACCGGAAAGAGAGATGGGCAGGTAATGGTCGGGGCGGTAGGGCACGTTGTCGGGCGAGGGGGCTGCCGGGTGGTTGTCTTTGCCGGCATAGATGCGGAATACGGAAAAATCGCCTGTGTGGCGTGGCCATACCCAGTTGTCCGTTTCGGAACCGAATTTGCCTACCGATACCGGCGGGCATCCTACAAGACGTACGTCCGTGTATGTTTCGCGGATGAACATAAAGTAACGGTTATCCTTGAAAAAGGGCTTTATTTCGATGTTCTGCCAGGGTTCTATGCGGGCGCGTTTCCGTATTTTTTCGAGGTTGGATTCTATTTTGGATTTCCTTTCGGCAGGAGTCATTTTCCCGGATACGCCTTTTAGCGCTTCGTCGGTTATTTCTTCAATGCGTTTTATGAAAGTGACAGATAGCGACGGATTTACCAGTTCTTCGGATTTGTCGCGGGCGAAAAAGCCGTTTTCCAGTATGTTGTTTTCAATGGTGGAGTGTTCGGCTATGACCGAATAGCCGCAGTGGTGGTTGGTCAGCAGAAGTCCTTCGGGAGAAACCACTTCACCCGTACAACCGCCTCCGAACAGTACTACTGCGTCCTTTATGCCGCTGCGGTTGGCCGAATAGATGTCTTCGGCTGATATTTTCATGCCGAGAGATTTCATTTCGGTTTCGTTCAGCTTTTTTAAGAAAAGCGGTATCCACATCCCTTCGGCGGCATGTGCGGGGATGACCCACAGGGCCGACAGCAATGTGCAGATGACGATGATGATGTTTCGTGTCTTGTACATTTGGTTATGCGTGTTTTTATATGTTTGTTGTAATTACGGGCAAAGGTAGTTTTTTTTGCCGGGCCGACTGATGTCGGCGAATAAAATAATAGTATTGAATATCAAACGGCCTATGGTCGCGGCGGAACGGAAATAAACAGCAGACGGAAAATATCTAACGGTCTATGACCGTCGAACAGGCTATGCCTGAAGCCGTCTGAAAAGTATGAAAAAACCCGGCTATGGAAATATTGCCGGGTTTCAACAGCCGCAAAAGGCTTTTCAGATATTATAAAAATCAGTTCTGTTTTTTCAGTTCCTTGGCCCAGGAGTCCTTCAGTCCCACTGTTCGGTTGAATACCATGTTTTCAGGCGTGGAGTCCTTATCGACGGTGAAGTAACCTATCCTTTGGAATTGCATGTGGTCTTCGGCGGAAAAACGTTTCACGCTGGGTTCCAGTTTACAGTTTTTAAGCACCGTGAGCGAATTCGGGTTCAGGAATTCCTTGAAATCGCGGTCTTTGTGGCCGTCGGGGGCTTCGTCGTTGAACAAACGGTCGTACAGACGCACTTCGGCATCGACAGCGTCTTTTGCCGATACCCAGTGCAGCGTGCCTTTGACTTTGCGCGTAGATGCTTCGCTGCCGCTTCCGGATAGACTTTCAGGATCGTATGTGCAGTGTATTTCGGTTATGTTCCCGTCCTGGTCTTTT
Source organism: Flavobacteriales bacterium (assembly GCA_003150615.1). GTDB lineage: Bacteria > Bacteroidota > Bacteroidia > Flavobacteriales > UBA1820 > Merdimorpha. The sequence continues at coordinate 95,603 of QALN01000004.1, forward strand.
ACCACGCTTTCGGCTTTTATTATGTACGCGCTTTTAAGTCGTACTTCCCCTCCGGGGCGCAGGCGGAAAAATTTCTTGGGCGCGTCTTCCATGAAGTCGTCGCGTTCTATGTACAGCTCGCGTGAGAACGGTACTTCACGGAATCCTGCTTCCGGGTCTTCGGGATTGTTCTCCGTGCGCAGCATTTCGGTTTTGCCGGCCGGGTAGTTGTCTATGATTACTTTTACCGGGTTCAGTACCGCCATGACTCGAGGGGCGATGCGGTTAAGGTGTTCGCGTACGCTGAATTCGAGCAGGGCCACGTCTATTATGTTCTCGCGGCGCGCCACTCCTATCGTTTCACAGAAACGGCGTATCGACTCCGGAGTATAGCCTCTTCGGCGCAGACCGGAAATGGTGGGCATGCGCGGGTCGTCCCATCCGTTTACGTAGTTCTCGTTTACCAGCTGGAGCAGTTTGCGTTTGCTCATAACGGTGTACGAGAGGTTTAGGCGGGCAAATTCGTACTGTCGCGGGCGCGGGCCGTTGCTGTATACCTGGTCGAGGAACCATTCGTATAACGGGCGGTGTACTTCGAATTCGAGTGTGCATACCGAATGGGTTATACCTTCCAGATAATCAGACTGGCCGTGTGCGTAGTCGTACATGGGGTATATGCACCATTTGTCGCCGGTGCGGTGATGGTCCTTGTGTATTATACGGTACATGATAGGGTCGCGCATGTGCATGTTGGGCGAGGCCATGTCTATCTTGGCACGTAGCACGCATGAGCCGTCGGGGTATTCGCCGGCGCGCATTTTTTCAAATTCGGCGAGGTTTTCCTCGACGGAGCGGTTGCGGTACGGGCTTTCGATACCGGGGGCTGTGGGTTCGCCTTTCTGGCAGGCTATCTGTTCGCTGGTCTGGTGGTCGACGTATGCCTTGCCTTGTTTTATCAGGTACAGGGCCCAAAGGTACAGCTGTTCGAAATAATCCGACGTATAGCGTTCTTCTCCTTCCCAGCGGAAACCGAGCCATTCTACGTCGCGTTTTATCGAATCGACATATTCCTGGTCTTCTTTGGCCGGGTTGGTGTCGTCGAAACGCAGGTTGCACGGTGCGCCGTACTTTTTGGCCAGTCCGAAATTGAGGCAGATGCTTTTGGCATGTCCTATGTGCAGGTAACCGTTGGGCTCAGGCGGGAAGCGGGTGTGTACCGCTCCTGCGTTTTTGCCGTTTTTTATATCTTCTTCTATTATGGTTTCCAGAAAATTGAGCGAGGTTTGTTTCTCGCCTTCAGCCGTTGTTTTAGTTTCTTCCATTATGAAATGATAATGTGTATTAGTTCCGCGAAATTACGGATTTTACCGGAATTTTTTCTGTTAAACGCTGTTTACTTCTGTGTCTAGCCTGTGAACAGATATTAATCATCAGCTGTTAATATCTGTTCGCAGGCATCAGTCGGTCGCTCACTATCCGGGACTGCCAGACCGGACGGATGCATTATGGGTATGACAGGCCTTTTTCCCGGAACATTTCGATATCTTTTTCCTTAAGATGCAGACTGTCCAGAGGGACGGGAAGATTATGGTCGTTAAGGTAAAACCTTTTCAGCGGAATGAAAGAGGTGTCGGCTACGGACAGGCATGGGTTGGCATAGGGGCTATTTATGCCGGCAACCGAGAGCATCGTGTGGAATACGTTCCGCGTGCTTACGGGTTTGTGGCTGTTGTTTTCGGCGGCGGCTGTTTTTTCGGGCCACAACTGCCTGTACGATGGAGAAAACCACCAAAGGTAGGGTATGTGTATCTGGTAGTATGTGGGTATGGGCGAGGCGTGCAGGAAACGACGGCGGGAGTCGTCAAGCAGGTCTTCGCCGTGGTCGGAACAATAGAACAGTGCGGATGGCAGGTTCCTTTCCTCCAGTACGGAAATGAGACCTGAGAGGAAACCGTCGGTGTAGCGTATCGAGTTGTCGTATGCGTTTATCAGTTTTTCGCGTTCGCGGTACGATACTACTTTCACATCATCTGGTTTGTAGTAGGAACCGGATGCAGGATAGCGTTCATTGTAGTTGAAATGGGAACCGTGGCTGTGAAGCACTACGAGCAGTTTTTTATCGCCCCGGTCTATTATCCTGGCCAAGGAGTCGACCATTACCATGTCGTATGCCGCATGTCCGCCGATTACCAGGTTGGTGTAATTGTCCGCTTCACGGGCGAAATAATCGATGAACGAGCGGTTCGGCTCTTGGTTGGATATGAATACCGTGCTGAATCCGGCTTCCCTGAAGGCGGTAAGGATGCCTTTTCGGGCATATATGTCGGAAAAATTTTCCGCCGATATGTCCGAGAGTATCATCGGTACGCTTTTGTGCGTAGTGTTGGACTGGGTAAGCGCATCGTAAAACGTTACCAGGCCTTCGGTTTTCCTTAGCATCGGGGTGGTGTTGCGGTAATATCCGTACAGCCCCAAATTAGTGGCGCGGGCCGTTTCGCCCACTACCATGACATATACTTCGCGCAAGGTGTCGGGGCGTTCGGATACGGCCGAAAACGTAAATCCGGCCGATGTTTGAGGGTATTTGACGCTTTTTTCCCAGCTTTTAAAGGCGAAGCCCATGTTGTAGAATATGTTGGCTGGGAATATGTCGTCCGTTATCCTGAATTTACCGCTGAGACAGAATGGCAGGGAAAGGGCAAAGACGATGGCTGCGCTGCGCAGGGTTTTCAGCCTGAAAGATGCCGGTAGTTTTTCCTTCAGCCTTGCGGAATATACTCCGATGGCGAGCGTGGGTATGTAAAGCACGCATACGCCGATTATGGCTGGCATGAGTTTGCCGAGCAGTTCGCCTACTTCGCCGGAGTTGGTGGTGAACAGGTTGAGGAACATGTCCGAGGCTATTATCGAACGGCCGAAAAGGTACAGCAATACCAGCTGGAACGCGCCGAGTATGAACATGGGGAACAATATCCATGCACTCCATCCTGGTTTGCGGCACATGCACATCAGGGCCATGTAAAATGCGGCTGGCATTAGCAGAAACGGGACTCTTGTCCATGCGGACATGTCCTCGGTGAAGAAAAGGAATACGTTCGGGATCATAAGTACCGATACGAACAGCCAGTAAAGGTGTTTTTGGGACGAGGCCCAATGTCTTGTCCTGTAAAAAAAGTTATCTGTCCCCATGTTTGCCTTACGGTCCGGATTTCGCTGCCCGGAGCCTGTATTTTCTTTAGAAAGCTTCATTTATGTTGAATATGAACCCGTGCTGTCCCTGTCCGAATCCGTAGTCCAGTCGCACGTTAACCCTTTTTTTGAATTCCCAACGGTAACCTATGCCGAAATTCGGCAGGGTACGGGAAAATTTGAAATTGTCGAAATCGCGGAATACGTTCCCGGCTCCGGCCCATACCACGACGCCGTTGCGCCGCCATACGTTCTGGCGCAGCTCGACCTGCGCTTCCACGAGGTTTTCATCGCGGTAGCGTCCTTCGTAATAGCCTCGCATGCGGTAAGATCCGCCGAGATTGGCCATCATGGTCCAGGGCACGTCGCCGTAGTTGAGCTGCGAGTGGCAGTCGACGGCTATCACGCCTCCTTTCCATACTTTTTTGTACCAGTCGAATACCACATCGGTGCGTATGAAGTCGTATTTGTTCATGAATGCCGGGAAAAACTTCTGTTCGAGGCGAAGGTATATGCCTTTGTACGGGGCGGTGATCACATCGCGCGAGTCGTACACCATGACGGCGCCTATGCCTGCGCTGACGGTGAGGCGTTCCATGCCTTCGATGAGTTCCAGGCGGTTGAAGTCTTTGCCTTCGACGTAATCGAAACTCATGTGCGGGCCGACGTAAAAGTCCCGTGCGGCGCGGATAAGAAACTCCGTTTTCACCTGATACTGCATCCGCTTATACTCGCTGGAGTTGGCGTCGTTTTTGCCGTTTTCGTAGCCTATGCCCCAGAATTCGCTCGGAAAGGAAAAGAAGTACAGGTTGTAGTTGAGCCTGTATTTGTCCTTGGGGAATATGTTGTTGCCGCGCACTCCGAGAAGGTAGAACCCGGTGGTGGATATGTCGCCGTATATCGAAACGTTCGAGGGTGTTATCAGCGAGTCGGCCTGGTCCATACGGTATAGTCCCGCAGCTACCAGTCCAAGCCCCAGTTTGGTATCGTCGGAATAATGCGGGCCGCCGATGATGCTGAAGTCGAATTTTTTTTGTTTGGTGTTCTTGTTGGCGTCGGCGAAATAGTCGACTACTTTTCTGAAAAAGCCTTTCTTTACAGTGTCGGCGGCCGTGGTATCTGTTTTCTCGGATTTTTTGTCGTCCGCAGTTTCCAAAACGCCTCCATACATGAAAACGGAGGACGACAGCAAAACCGCAAGTACGATATATTTGGTCCCTGGCATGTATTTTAACCTGTGTTTAGTTTTTTAGTTATGCAAATGTAAAGTAAAAATAGCTACTCAAAATATTAAATTACATACAATTATTGCTGTTTTTCTGTCCTTTTTGCGAACATTTGCGCTTCCGGGGATGTCTGCCTGAGGTTCCCGCCGCGGGCAGGATTGCGATTATTGTTTTGGGCCGATGTGTTTTTTTCTTATTTTTGTTATCCCGGTAGCCTCCTTGTCCGGGTATGATAATGAAAACTACCGAAGCTCGGAAAATAAGATACGTTTTATCGTTCAGGGAACCTGCAGGGACATCGCGCGGGGTGTTGACCGAGAGGCCGACGTGGTTTCTGGAACTTTCGCGCGCAGGAGTAGGCGCTGTAGGCGAGTGTGCCGTTTTTCCTGGATTGTCGTGCGACGATGTGCCGGATTATGCCGATGTGCTCGAGGACCTTTGCCTCAGGATAAACGGCGGGCAGGATGTGAAACCTGAGGAATACGTTGCGTATCCTTCAATACGTTTCGGACTGGAAACGGCTATCCTGCGTCTTGATGCAGCGGAAAAAGGTTCCGAAATGCTCTCTTCGGACTTTACGGACGGAAAAGATTCGGTGCCGGTGAACGGTCTGGTGTGGATGGGAACGCTGGAGCGGATGATGTCCCGCATAAAGGAAAAGGTGGATGCGGGTTATGCTTGTATCAAGATAAAGATAGGCGCTATAAATTTCGATGACGAATTGTCGATGCTCGCTTATATAAGACGCGAGTTTACTGAAAAAGACCTCGAATTGAGGGTGGATGCCAACGGCGCTTTTTCTCCTTCGGATGCGCTGGAAAGGCTTAAACGTTTGTCTGAGTTTTCCCTGCATTCGATAGAACAGCCGCTTCGCGCAGGGCAGAGGGAGGAAACGGCGCGATTGTGTGCGCTCTCGCCTGTTCCTGTAGCTTTGGACGAGGAACTGATAGGCGTGAACCGTCCGCAGGAAAAGAAAAAGTTGATTGAAGATATACGTCCGCAATATATTGTCCTCAAACTGTCGCTTACGGGAGGCTATGCCGCGTCGAAGGAGTGGATGGACGTGGCCGGAGAGGCGGGCGCCGGGTACTGGGTTACTTCGGCGTTGGAGAGCAATGTGGGGCTGGATGCAATAGCCAGGTTCGCATACATGCACAATACGGGCATCGCTCAGGGATTGGGCACGGGCGGGCTTTATACGAACAATGTGCCTTACCCGTTCGCCATAAGGGGAGGGCGTTTCAGCATGACGGGTAAGGTTCCCGGAGCGGATAGTGTGGCCGGATTTTTAAGCGGCGGGAATACGCCGCCTGTCAAACAGGATTTTTATCATGGAAAATAAGAAAAAAATATCGGTAGTAATACCCGTTTACAACCGTCCGGAGGAGATAGACGAGCTTCTGGACAGTATGACACGCCAGGATACGAAGCCCGATTGGGAGGTTGTGGTGGTGGAGGACGGGTCACAGGTTACTTCCGAACAGGTATGCGGTAAATATGCGGACAGATTGGATATAAAGTACCTGTCGAAGCCGAATTCCGGGCCCGGCGCTTCGCGCAATTTCGGTATGGAACGCGCTTCGGGCGATTATTTCGTCATTCTGGATTCGGATTGCCTGTTGCCGGAGCGGTATTTTTCCACCCTTGATAGAATTGTCAATTCGGAAAATGCTCCTGATGCTTTCGGAGGGCCTGACAGGGCTCATGAATCGTTTTCTGATATACAAAAGGCGATAAACTATGCCATGACATCGTTTTTTACTACCGGCGGACTGCGCGGTGGGACGAAGGCCAATATGAGCGGACGGCGTCAGTTGAGGAGCTACAACATGGTTATTTCGTCCAAAGCGTTCAGTACGGCAGGCGGTTTTGCACACCAGAGGGTGGGGGAAGACATAGAATATACCCTGCGGCTGTGGAAAAACGACCTGACCACCGGGTGGTACGACGATCTTTTCGTGTATCACAAGAGGCGGGCTACGCTCGGCGGTTTTTTCCGTCAGGTGACATCGTTCGGCATGGCGCGTCCGGTACTGAACAGGATGTTTCCGGGTACGGCCAAGCTGACGTACATGTTCCCTTCGTTTTTTCTGGCATTTATGGCAATATCTGTTCTGGCGGGTATTTTTATGCCGGGGCTGATGGCTCCTCTGCTGCTTTATCTGATGGTGATACTTATCTCGTCGTGGTACGTGAACAGGAGTCTTAACGTTGCGTTGTTGTCGGTTGCCGCCACGGTGGTGCAGTTTACCGGTTACGGATGGGGGTTCATATATTCGAGTTGCCGGCTGTTGTATTACGACGATGTTGCCAAGGCTTTCCCCTATATGTTCAAACGCTAAGAGTGCAGGGCAGTACCCTAATTTTATCTTTATTTATCGCTTTTTTTACCTAAATACCAGACATGAAATATATTATATGGTTCTTTATACTTTTTTCGCCGTTTTTTTCATCGGCACAGGTGAAAAATTCCCTGTGGGTAGAGTATTATCCGGATATAAACCTGAATGGCGGGAAATGGAAACTGTCGCCGGAGGTGAGCTACCGTTCGGATGATTTCAGCGGGGCTCATACGGTTTATTTCCGGCCGCAGGCCACTTATAAGATAAACAATACGTTTTCGGTTACAGGTGCGCTGGCGTATTTCGTTTCGTGGGACGACTTCGCGGTGAACGAACGTGAGTTTTCGGCTTACCAGGCGGTAACGGCGAAGAGTCCTTCGTTGGGGAGATTCTCGATGGCACTGAGGGCCCGTTTCGAGCAGATGTTCGTAAAGGCGGAACCGGAAACGTCGTATAATTTCGGATTCAGGATGCGGTTTATGCCTTCGGTAACGTATTTGCTGCCTGTGATGGAAGAAAAGGGACTGGCATTGACGGCTTTTATGGAAACATTTACGTTCCCTTCGGCTTCGCACAGGGACTATTATGACAACGGGGTGAGTTTCGGTGGCAAGTTTTCTTTTTCGCCGGTGGAAAAACTGAAGATAGAACTCGAATATCATCGTTATATAGCGCATAAGGAAATCGGCGATGCCAACTCCAACCGTTTCCGCATAATGATACGCCACAGCATATTGTGATTAAGCGTATAGTCTGTCTGTATAAAAAATCGGCGGGATTTTTGGTCCCGCCGATTTTTTTACGGTTATGTGACGTTTATGATGCGACTTTTATGCCGATTATACCCGCTATTACCAAAAATGCGGAAAAAATCCTCAGGAAACTCACAGGGTCGTCGAAGAATAATATCCCTATCGCCAGCGTGCCTACTGCGCCTATTCCCGTCCATACGAGGTAGGCGGTGCCTATCGGTATCGAACGCTGCGCCTCGTAGAGGAAAAAACCGCTCAGCCCCATTGAAACCACAGCAACGCCTATCCATAGGAGCCGGTGCGGAAGCATTTGTGCCAGTTTGAAGCCAAGAGGCCAGCCTATCTCGAACACGCCGCCGAGTATCAGGTATAACCATGCCGTTTTCATAATATTCGTGTAATTTAAAGGTTTATAGAGGGTAAGTTAAGAAAGGCCCCGTCTTTTTTTACAGGAAGTCCTGCGGGAAAGAAATACGGGGCCTTAAATCATCATATGCCGAGTATGGATTTGGCAAGGAATATGGCGTGCGGGTCGCCGGTGTATTTGCCTTCGGAGTCGGACAGTTTGACTGTCGGCGTCCACGAGGTGCCTTCGGTGAACACGTCGCTCATTTTTATCACCATGTTTAGCGGTTCCAGCCCCACGTCGTTGGTAAAGTTAGTCCCTATGCCGAACGACATGCCTATTTTACCCCGGCAGTACTGCGCTATCGTGCGCACCAGATCAGGGGTGAGGGTGTCGGAAAATATTATCGTTTTCGATAACGGGTCTATGTTGTAGCGGCGGTAGTGGGCTATCATCTTGTCGGCGAAAACGAGCGGATCGCCGCTGTCATGGCGTACCCCGTCGAAGAGTTTGGCGAATTTTTTATCGAACGAATGTATGAATACGTCTGTTGTGAACGTGTCGGAAAGAGCTATGCCGAGGTCGCCGCGATATACGTTGACCCAGTTGTCCAGCCCTACGCGGTTGGCCATTTTGTATCCGAAATATGCGGCGTGGAACATGAACCACTCGTGTGCGTGAGTGCCTATGGGTATTACGTTGTAGTCCATTGCCAGGCGCACGTTCGATGTGCCTATGTAGTTGGCGCCTCCGTATTTCTGGAGCGTTTCGACCACCATTTCCTGTACGCGGTAGCTGTGGCGGCGGCGTGAGCCGAATTCGGCTATTTTTATATCGAGCGCTTTGTACGCTTCCATTTTGTGGCGGGTTATGTCCTTTACTTTGTCGTCGTCCACGCGTTTCTGGGCTGTCAGCATGTAGTAAAGTTCCGATATGAGCGACATCAGAGGCACTTCCCATAGTATGGTGCGGTACCAGTAGCCTTCTATCATGATACTGAGGTCGCATCCTTCCTGTTCGATGTGGACTTCGGAAGGGTCGAAGGTGTATCCGCTGAGAAAATCCAGATAAACCGGGTCGAGGTATGGGCATTTGCGGGCGAAATAGGCTTTTTCTTCCGGTTGCATACGAAGCGAAGCCATCATTTCTACCTGCCGGCGAAGGGCTTCGGCAAATCCGGGAGGGAATTTGTGTCCTCCGCGGTTGACAAAACGGTAACGCACGCGTGCCTTGGGGAAAAGTTTGGACACGGCGTTCTGCATCGTGAATTTGTAAAAATCGTTGTCCAACAGCGATTTTATTATCGGTTCCTTGTTTTCCATTTCCTAATGTTTTTAAAGAGGTGCAATTTAATAAAACATAACGACAATGACTATCCATACGCCTGTTTTGTTTCGGCAAAAACGTCCGGCGGCAATCGGTAAAACGCCTGTGGCGGGGAATATGTTCCCCGCCACAGGCGTTTTTTTTACGGACAGATAAGTTATTCCTTTTTTGCCTTCATGCTGTACCATCCGAGGAACAGTATGATGCCAAGGTACATGACGAGACCTATGGCCTGCATTACGGCCTCGCTCATCGAATGGGAATATTCGAATCCGGCGAAGCGCATGCCTGCGCTGACAACGCCCATGAGAGCGCCTCCGGCTATGAATCCGGAAGCGAGCAGCGTGCCTTTATCGACACGGGCTTTGTTCAGGGCAGGGTCGTTGCTGCGGCTGCCTACGTACCAGCTAATGAGTCCGCCCATGACAAGAGGCGTGTTGAGTTCCAGCGGGATGAACATACCGAGAGCGAAAGCAAGGGCCGGTACTTTGAATGCTGTGAGCAAAAGGGCTATTACGGCTCCGGCACCGTAAAGTATCCATGGCGCGGGTTTGCCGGACATCATCGGTTCTATCACGGCTGCCATTGCATTTGCTTGTGGCGCTACCAGGCCTCCGTTGGCCGCGTCGAAGCCGAATGTCTTGTTCAGTATGAGTATCACACCGCCTACGGTTGCTGCCGATACCAGAGTGCCGAGGAATTTCCATGTCTGCTGTTTTGCCGGAGTGGAACCCAGCCAGTATCCTATCTTAAGATCGGTTATGAAGCCTCCGGCCATGGACAACGCGGTACATACCACACCGCCGATGACAAGCGCAGCGACCATTCCCGAAGTGCCTTTGAGTCCTGCCGCCACGAGTATGACGGAGGCGAGTATCAGCGTCATAAGGGTCATACCGGATACCGGGTTGGTGCCTACTATCGCTATGGCGTTGGCTGCTACGGTGGTGAAAAGGAACGATATGACGGCCACCACGACGAACGCTATGAGAGCCTGCATGAAATTGTGTATCACTCCGAAATAGAAGAAGAGGAACGTGACGGCCAGCGCGGCCATTACCGCTATGGCTATGAATTTCATTGGCAGGTCGCGTTCGGTGCGTTTGGTTTCGGCAGCTGCGGCTCCTTTGTTTTTGCCTCCCAGTTCCCTTGATGCGAGCCCTACCGCGCCTTTTATGATGCCCCACGAACGTATGATGCCTATCACTCCCGCCATGGCTATGCCGCCGATACCTATATGGCGGGCGTAGGTGGAGAATATCGTTTCAGGTGACATTTGTCCTACCGTGGAGGTTATGTCGGCATTTCCCAGTGCGAGTACCGTATCGGGGTAAAAAGCTCCGAGAAGAGGGATGATGACGAACCATACGAATACCGAACCTGCGCATATTATCGAACTGTATTTGAGTCCTACGATGTATCCGAGCCCCAGTACGGCCGCACCGGTATTTATTTTGAACACGGTTTTGGCTTTGTCGGCTATTTCAGCTCCAAGAGGTATCACTTTAGTGGACAACACTTCGCTCCACCATCCGAAGGTGGACAGAACGAAATCGTACAGTCCGCCTACGATACCTGCGAAAATGAGCGGTCGCGCCTGGCTGCCTCCTTTCTCGCCTGAAATGAGCACCTGTGTGGTGGCCGTGGCTTCGGGGAAAGGGTATTTCCCGTGCATCTGCGATACGAAATATTTGCGGAAGGGTATAAGGAGCAGTATGCCCAGTATGCCTCCGAGCAGGGAACTTAAGAATACTTCGAGGAAGTTTACGGTCAGTTCCGGGTTGGTCCTCTGGAGGATGTAAAGTGCCGGAAGCGTGAATATGGCTCCCGCCACTATGACGCCCGAACATGCGCCTATGGACTGTATTATAACGTTTTCGCCCAATGCGTTCTTGCGTTTTGCCGCACCGGACAGTCCTACGGCTATTATGGCTATCGGTATCGCGGCTTCGAATACCTGTCCCACTTTAAGACCGAGAAAGGCGGCTGCCGCGGAAAACAGCACGGCCATGACTATGCCCCATGAAACGGACCACAAGGTAACTTCCGGATAATTTCCTTCGGCGGGCATCACCGGGCGGTATTCTTCGCCGGGGGCAAGCTCGCGGAATGCGTTTTCGGGTAGTTCCACTTGTTGTTTTTCAGTTGTTTCTGCCATTGTTTTATACTATGTCTTTAGTGTTAATTATATGTGTTGTGTCAAATGCCGAAAGTTGTTTTTTTTCTATAAGTTGTTTTCCCCGCGACGGGTTACCTTGCGTTTCAGGCGCCTTAGTTTGCGTTGTTGGGCCGGGGGCTGTTCGTCCTCGCCAGGCATGGGCAGTATGTGTCTGTCGCGGTAGCCCAAAAGGTACAGCACGCCGTCCAGTCCCATGGCCGATATGGCGTGGCTGGCGTTGGCCCTTACCATTGGTTTTGCCTGGAATGCCACACCGAGCCCTGCCAGACGCAGCATGGGCAGGTCGTTGGCTCCGTCGCCTATGGCTATTACCTGTTCGGTGGAGATGCCTTCCTTTTCGGCCAGCATCTTCAGGCATTCGGCTTTTTTAGCCCCGTCGACAATTTCGCCTATGTAACCGCCTGTCAGGCGGCCGTCCACGATTTCCAGTTCGTTGGAAAAGACGTAGTCTATGCCCAGGCGTTTCTGCAGATAGCGGCCGAAGTAGGCGAAGCCTCCCGATACGATAGCAGTTTTGTAACCGTAGGCTTTAAGGGTAGAGATGAGCCTTTCGGCCCCTTCGGTAAGGGGAAGTGTTTCGGCTATTTCGGCCAATACGCTTTCTGGCAGTCCGGCGAGCGTTTTTATGCGTTCTTTGAAGCTTTCCTTGAAGTCTATTTCACCGCGCATTGCTTTTTCGGTGATGGCGCGCACCATGTCTCCGGAGCCTGCGCGTTTGGCCAATTCGTCTATAACTTCGACCTGTATCAGGGTGGAGTCCATGTCGAAACATACCAGGCGGCGGTTTCGGTAGTACATGTTGTCTTCCTGGAAAGCTATATCTACCCCGACCCGGGATGATACTTCGAGGAATTGCATGGTCATGGCTTTTTTGTCCGGTATTTCGCCTTCGACCTTAAGTTCGAGACATATCTTGCGGTCCGTTTCGTCGGGAAGAGGGCGGTGGGTTACGCGGTATATGGTACGTATGTTAAGGTTATTGGAGGCTATCACACGCGTGACTTCGTGTATCTGGAGTGCGGTCAGGCGGCGTCCGAGCACGGTGATTATGTGGCGTTTTTTGCTGCGGTTGTTGGCCCAGAGCTCGTATTCCTCGCGGGAGAGTGGCGTGAACTTTATGTTGAGGCCAAGTTCGTAGCTTTTCATAAGGATGTCTTTGAGCAGAGGGGCTGATTCAGCATCCTCGCCCATTTCAAACACTATGGCCAGATTGAGCGATTTGTGTATATCGGCCTGGCCGATGTCGAGTATCGATGCGTCGTAGGAGGCGAGTATGCCTGTAAGGGTGCTGGTAAGGCCGGGGCGGTCTTCTCCCGATACGGTCAGCAGTATTATCTGTTTCTGCTGTTTCAGTTTTTTATCTTTTCTGTTCATGCCTATTGATGTACACACAACGGTTATCGGTAATACGAGTTCCGTGACATTCCGCAGGGCCTGTCGGCGGACTAATATTTATAAGGTGCTAATGTATGTTTATTTTCCGTAAAAGCGTGTGAAAAATCGTTTAAAATGTGCCTGGGGCGGGGCTTTTTACAGCAAAAGAATAAACTGAAGGGGGTTTTATGTGAAAAATCCTCAAAAGCCGGGTTATCCCGCAGGCATAGCCTGTTCGATATTAACAACTGGTGTTAAACACAATCAGGCTCTGCCTGTAGCGGACAAAAAAAAACGCCAAACAGCCTTTGCCTGTGTCAAGTGGCCGCAGGTGTTTTATTTTTTTCTGAAGTATATCTCGACAGGTACTCCGGAGAAGTCGAAATTTTCACGCAGCTTATTTTCCACGAAGCGTTTGTACGGGTCTTTTATGTACTGCGGCAGATTGGCGAAAAATGCGAACTTGGGCGTATGCGTTGGCAGTTGCGTACAAAATTTGATTTTTATGTACTTGCCTTTGGTGGCAGGAGGCGGGGTAGATTCTATGATGGGCAGCATTACCTCGTTCAATTCGCGTGTTTTTATGCGGCGTATGCGGTTGTGGTATACCTGCACGGCGGTTTCAATGGCCTTGAATATACGCTGTTTTTCCAGTGCCGACATGAATACTATCGGAACGTCGGTAAACGGGGCTATCTTCTCGCGTATTTTTTTCTCGAATTCCCGTGAGGTGTTGTTGCCTTTTTCCACCAGGTCCCATTTGTTTACCAGTATCACGATGCCTTTGCCGTTGCGGTCGGCCAGGTGAAAGATGTTCATGTCCTGTGCTTCGAAACCCTGTGTGGCGTCTATCAGCAGGATACTTACGTCGCTGTTTTCGATGGCTCTTACCGAGCGCATGACGGAGTAAAACTCGAGGTCTTCTTCGACTTTGTTCTTTTTCCTCAGCCCGGCGGTGTCTACCAGGTAGAATTTGTGCCCGAAGCGATTGTAGAGGGTGTTTATCGAATCGCGGGTAGTTCCTGCGATGTCCGTTACGATGTTGCGGTCCTGTCCGAGAAGGGCGTTGACGAACGATGATTTGCCCACATTGGGACGTCCAACTATGGCAAAGCGCGGGAGTTCGTCGTCTCCTTTTTTAGGTATTATCTCGCCGTTTTCGTCCGTTTCTTCCTGTTCGGCAACGTCGTTTTCAGCCGTGTTTTCTTCTTTTGGGAATGAGGCTATCACGTCGTCCAGAAGATCGCCCGTGCCGCTGCCGTTGATGGCTGAAATAGAGTATGGATGTCCCAGACCGAGTGAATAGAAGTCAGCAGTAAGGGATTCGTGTACGGAACTGTCCACTTTGTTTACGACCAGAAAGACAGGTTTTCTGCTCTTGCGCAGAATGTCGGCCACTTCCTGATCCATGCCGGTTACACCTTGCTGGGCATCGGTGACGAAAACTATGGAGTTGGCCTCTTCGATTGCCAGGTGTACCTGCTTTGCTATTTCTTCCTCGAAAATGTCGTCGGAGCCTGTCACGTAGCCTCCCGTGTCTATTACGGAAAATTCCACGCCGTTCCAGTCGCTCTTGCCGTAATGCCGGTCGCGTGTGACTCCGGCAGTGGAGTCGACTATGGCCTGGCGTGTCTGTGTCAGGCGGTTGAAAAATGTTGATTTTCCTACGTTGGGACGTCCAACGATGGCCAGCATGTTAGGCATAGGTATTTGCGGTTCTTAATATGTTGTTACTCGTTTGGAAAAACAAAGATACGGAGAATTTCCCGGATTTTTTTACGCAGGGCTTTTCCGGCGTTTATTTCGCCGGGGCGTCGAAGCCGGCGTAAAGCGCATGTACCCATACGTATTTGCCCCAGTGGCCGTAGTATAGGCGGAAACGTATTTTCTGTTCTTTTGTCAGTATTCCGGCAAAACTGCCTGAGTCGTTTATCTCGCGCGGTATGCGTACGTAAAAATCCCTCAGTGAAATACCGGGGTTGCCCACGAGTTTGAAAAGGGCTTCTTTTGCAGCCCATATAAGCGAGAGGCGCAGCAGGTTGTCGTGCCGTTCCACTTTCAGCTCGCGGGCGTGCAGGAACCAGGCAGCCACACGCGAGAGTTTTGCACTGCGTTTCTGTATGTCGATGCCGATAGGGTAGTCCGATACTGCCACGCATACCACGTGCGAAGTATGCGAGATGCTTACGTAGCGCCCGCTTTTAAGATAAGGTTTCCCTTCCGGCCCGTAGTAGAGATCGCTGTCGGAAATGCCCATGCGGTGCATCAGCCGGCGTGCGGCGAGTATTTCGCTACGGCGGCGGGAAGAACGCGAGGACGATATTTTGTCCATCGTGGCGGGCGATAGGGTTATCCCGGCGCGTAACGAGGCTTCGCTTTCTACTGCGTGCCAGAAACCTATGCGTGCATTGTTTTCGTATTTTTCCTCTATAAAGGGCATACGTGCTTGTTGTTATGAATGTGTTTACGGGCAGGCGGGCGTTGTGTCAGATTATGCCGGCTCCGGACAGTATTTTTTCCATTTGGGATTGCAGCCTTGCGGCTTCTTCCCCTGCGCGGGAGGCAAAATCACGGTCGGCAGAGGCGTATATTATGCCGCGCGACGAGTTGACCAGCAGCCCGCAGTCCCTGTTCAGACCGTAACGGCATACGTCTTCCAGACTTCCTCCCTGGGCGCCTACGCCTGGAACGAGCAGGAAGTGACGGGGGGCTGTTTCGCGTATCTGCCGGAAATATTCGGCTTTGGTCGCGCCTGCCACGTACATCATTTCGTTTTCCGAAGCCCAGTCCATCGACGTTTCCATGACTTTTTTCCACAACGGTTTCCCGTCGGCCATACGTGCGAGCTGGAAATCGGCAGCACCCGGATTGGACGTGAGTGCCAGCAGAATGACCCATTTGCCAGGTTTGCCTAAAAATGGCTTTACCGAATCCGAGCCCATGTAAGGGGCTGCTGTCACGGCGTCGAAGTCCGCGTTATCGAGCAGGGCACGGCCGTACATGGCCGATGTATTGCCTATGTCGCCGCGTTTGGCGTCGGCAATGAGGAATATGTCGGGGTATTTCTCCCGTATGTAGCTCGCGGTTTTGCAGAGGCTGTCCCAGCCGGCGCTGCCTTCGGTTTCAAAGAAGGCGGTGTTAGGTTTGTAAGCCACGCAGCGGGTGGCTGTGGCGTCGACTATGGCGCGGCAGAATTCGAAAAGAGGGTCTTCGGTCTGAAGGAGGTGTTCCGGTATTTTTTTTATGTCGGGGTCAAGGCCTACGCAAAGGAATGATTTTTTTAGCCGTATCTGTCCTGCGAGTTCTTCGTATGTCATAATCTGGCGGATGTGTGTTATTGTGTTTTCTTTCAGTATTTAATTTTTACGTGCACAGGGACCGAACACGCCGGATTCTATCGGTTCGACATGCAGGTTTATGTGGGTATCCTGGCCGAACCGGCCGCGCAGGCGTTTTTCTATTGTTTTGGTCAGTTCGTGGGCGTATGACACTGTGGCGGCTGCATCCACGCGTATATGCACTTCTATTGCTATGGAGTTGCCTATGCGGCGAGTACACAAGTTGTGGGGATCGCTTACTCCGGGTGTGTCCATTATAAGCGATATTATTTCGTCCTCGGTGTCTTTTGGCAGAGACTTTTCGAGCAGTTCGTCAACGGCCGGTTTTACGAGCGAAAAAGCCACTTTTACGATAAGTACGCTCACGAGTATTGCCGCAAGAGGATCGAGTATCCTCCACGAGGGGCCAAGGAGTATAGCGCCTCCGATACCCAGCGCCGTGCCTATGGAAGAAAACGCGTCCGAACGGTGGTGCCATGCATTGGCCGTTACGGCGGGACTGTTTTCCCTGCGTCCGACGGTTGCCGTATAGCGATACAGCGCTTCCTTGACGGCTATCGATACCAATGCAGCCATGAGTGCTATTGTCCCGGGGCTTTCCAGTTCGAGGTCCAGGAAGTAATGTCCGTATATTTTCTTTGCCCCGTCCCACATGAGTCCCGCTCCGACGAAAAACAGCACTATACCGATGACCGAAGTGGCCAGGGTTTCGTATTTGCCGTGACCGTAGTCGTGGGTGTCGTCCTTGGGTTTTGCGGATATGTTTACAAAGAGGAGGACTACGATGTCGGTGGCGAAATCCGAGAGAGAGTGTACGGCGTCGGCTATCATGGCGCCGCTTCGTCCCAGGATTCCTGCGGCGAACTTGAATGCAAGCAAAAAGAAATTGGCCAGCGTCCCGACGAGCGTGACTTTGACTATTTCCTTTTTGCGTTCATGACTTTGTTGCCGTTGCATCGTATTTGCTGCGTTTTCGTGGTTTGACGAACGAGGAAAGAACGGTTATTATTCGCCTTCCTTGAGTTTTTCCGCGTTTTCGGCTATCGTCAGTTCGTCTATTATGCGCTGTATGTCTCCGTTGATAATGTCGGAGAGATTGTATAGAGTGAGCCCTATGCGGTGGTCGGTCACGCGTCCCTGCGGGTAGTTGTACGTCCGTATTTTGGCGGAACGGTCGCCGGTGGATACCATGGATTTGCGCTTTGAGGCTTCTTCTTCGAGGCGTTTCTGGTATTCTATCTCGTAAAGGCGGGAGCGGAGTACGGTCATGCACTTTTCGAGGTTTTTTATCTGCGAGCGTTCGTCCTGACATTGGGCTACTATACCCGTGGGTATGTGCGTAAGACGTACGGCGGAGTAGGTAGTGTTGACCGACTGTCCTCCCGCGCCCGACGAACAGAACGTGTCCTTGCGGATGTCTTTAGGGTCGATGTAAATGTCGAATTCTTCTGCTTCGGGCATTACGATACATGTGGCGGCCGATGTGTGTACGCGTCCCTGGGTTTCGGTGGCGGGTACGCGCTGTACGCGGTGTACTCCGGCTTCGAATTTCATGGTTCCGTAAACGTCTTCGCCGGAGAGCTTGAATATGATTTCCTTGTAGCCTCCGGATGTGCCTTCGTTGAAGTCGATGATTTCCTGTCTCCAGCCCTTGCTTTCGGCAAATTTGGTGTACATGCGGTACAGGTCGCCGGCGAAAATGGCGGCTTCGTCGCCTCCTGTGCCTCCGCGGAGTTCGACTACGGCGTTCTTGGCGTCGGCCGGGTCCCTGGGTATGAGCATAACTTTTATTTCCTCTTCGAGAGGCGCGACCTGAGGTTCGGCTTCTTCGAGTTCTGCGCGTGCCATTTCGGTCATTTCGGCGTCCGAGCCGTCTTTTATTATCTCGCGCGCTTCTTCGATGTCCGAGAGCAGTTTTTTGTATTTTTTGTAAGCTCCGACTATTTTTTCAAGCTGTTTGTACTGACGCCCCAGTTCGACGTAGCGTTTTTGGTCGGCGATGACCTCCGGCTGTATGATAAGGTCGGCAACTTCGTCAAAGCGGGTCCTTATGCCTTCGAGTTTTTCCAGAAGTGTGGATGCCATATTTTTTCCTTGTCTTTTCCTTGGTTCGTTATAAAAAATCAGTATTCGAACGTGCCTTTGTCCGATTTTATGGTAAGGCGTTTACCTTCCGGGCAAGCTTCGACGCGGCCCACAACACGGGCTGGAATGCCGAACGATTCGGATATGGAAACGATATCCTGTGCGATATCCTGCGGTACGTAAAATTCCATACGGTGTCCCATGTTGAATACCTGGTACATTTCCTTCCAGTCGGTGCCGCTTTCACTTTGTATCATGTCGAACAGCGGAGGTACGGGGAACATGTTGTCCTTTATCACATGGAGGTCGTTTACGAAATGCAGTATTTTGGTTTGCGCGCCTCCGGAACAATGTACCATGCCGTGTATTGAGTGACGCATGGAGTCGAGCACTTTTTTGACAACCGGGGCGTACGTGCGGGTGGGGGACAGGACGAGTAGCCCGGCGTTGAGAGGCGAGCCTTCGACAGCGTCCGTAAGGTCTTTCGAACCGCAGTACACGAGCGATGGATCTGTGGCGTGGTCGTAACTTTCGGGGAATTCGCCGGCGAGGGACTTTTTAAAGACGTCGTGCCGTGCCGAAGTAAGTCCGTTGGATCCCATGCCGCCGTTGTATCGGTTTTCATAAACGGACTGCCCGTATGATGCCAGAGCGACTATGACGTCGCCCGGGCATATGTTCGAGTTGTCGATCACGTCCGAGCGTTTCATGCGTGCCGTAATTGTGGAATCGACTATGATGGTGCGTACCAGGTCGCCTACGTCGGCGGTTTCACCGCCGGTGGAGATGATATTGACTCCGTAGCCGCGCATTTCCTCAAGAAGTTCTTCCGTGCCGTTTATTATGGCCGAGATTACTTCGCCCGGTATAAGGTTCTTGTTGCGTCCGATGGTCGAGGAAAGCAGTATATTGTCGGTGGCGCCTACGCATAGCAGATCGTCGATGTTCATTATAAGGGCGTCCTGGGCTATGCCTTTCCATACCGACAGGTCTCCCGTGCGCCGCCAGTACATGTAAGCCAGCGCTGATTTGGTGCCGGCTCCGTCGGCGTGCATGACGGTGCAGTACTGACTGTCGCCGCACAGGTAGTCGGGTATTATTTTGCAGAACGCGCCGGGAAAAAGCCCTTTATCCACGTTCCTGATTGCGTTGTGTACGTCTTCTTTCGATGCCGAGACTCCACGTCCGGCGTACCTTTTGCTTACTTCCATCCTTTGTTTCTAAAAAAAAGCCGTAGTCTGCGGCCGTTTATACGCGTTAGTTGTGTGTTCGTTATTTAAAATGCTGAAAATAATTGCATTTACAGCATTATAGTTCAAGTTCTTCGTTAAGTCTTTTCTCCAGTTCTTCAGGGTCTTTCATTATAGTCAGCGTGTTTCCTTTTACGTAACTGACCTTGCCCCGTTCCTCGGAAACCACTATACAGGCGGCATCCGAGCGTTCGCCTATGCCTATGGCGGCGCGGTGTCGCGTGCCATATTCTTCTGGCAGGGTTTTGTCACGCGATACGGGCAGGATGACGCGTGTGGCTACAATACGTCCGTTTTCTATCACTATTGCGCCGTCGTGCAACGGGCTGTTCTTGTAAAATATGCTCTCTAATATGCTTTGCGTGGGTACGATGTTCTGTACGTCGCCTGTGGTGGCTTCTTTGAGGTCGAACATGGATTTTTTTATCACTATCAGGGCGCCGGTACGGGTTTTGGCCATTTCAAAGCAGGCGTTCACTATCTCTTTGACTTCTATTTTTTCAGGTATCGCCCTGCGGCGTTTTATTTTGGAAAAGAAGTGCTTGACGAAAAAGTTGTTCGTGCCTATCAATATCAGAAAACGTCGTATTTCCTGCTGGAAGAGTATGACCACCGCCAGTACGCCGATGCTCATGAATTGTCCCAGGATGCCGCTAAGGAGCGTCATTTGCAGCGCTTCGACTAGTTTCCACAACAGGAACAGGACTATCATGCCCACGAATATGTTCACCGCTACCGTGCCGCGCACCAGCCTGTACGCCTGGAACACGAGGAACACCACCACGGCGATGTCTATGAAGTCCTTTATTCCGAATGTTATGAAATCGAACATTTATTATGTTTGTTTTTTTTTGATACCAGTCGCTGTACGGCCTATTTGAGAACCATTTTAGACGCAATATTCCGCCACGGTCATAGCCCGTTCGATGTTTTTTTGTTCACCGACATCACTCGGCACGGGAATAGGCTGTTCGACGGTCATAGAACGTTTGACGCTTATTTCTGTCCCGCCGGGGCAATCATGTCGCAGGCAGAAACTGTCTGATGTTGATATTTGTTCCGCCGGGATCACCCGGCTGTCCAGCGAGGCCACTCGCCATCCTGTCCGGTCAAAAATACGCAAATACTTCCAATGTACGGCAACTTAAGGTACCGGTATCCCGAAAAGGTCGTACACACCGGCGGATGTCACTTCCACCTTGACGAAACCGCCTGTCGGCACGCGGTATTTCTCGCGGTCGATGAACACGTCGTTGTCCACTTCGGGCGAATCGTACTCCGTACGGCCGATGTAAACGTCCGGCTGTTCCGTGTCGATTAGCACGCGGAGCGTCTTTCCGACTTTTTCCTCGTTTTTTTGCAGGGATATTTCACGCTGAACCTCCATGAGCTCCTCAACGCGGCGTTGTTTTTCTTCGTCGGGCACGTCGTCTTCCAGTTGTGCGGCCGATGTGCCTTCTTCCTCGGAATAGGCGAAGCATCCCATGCGGTCGAAACGTTGTCCCTGCACCCATGCTTTGAGTTCTTCGAATTCTTCGGGCGTTTCTCCGGGATAACCGACGATAAGAGTGGTGCGGAGCGCTACTCCAGGCACTTTTTCGCGTATTTTGTCCAAAAGGGCGTTTATCTGTTCTTTTGTCGAGCCGCGTTTCATGGATTTGAGTATGCGGTCCGAAATGTGCTGCAACGGTATATCGAGATACTTGCATACTTTCGGTTCGGAAGCCATGACTTCTAGAACATCCTCCGGGAAACCGTTCGGATAGGCATAGTGCAGGCGTATCCACTCTATGCCGTCCACTTCGGCTATCCCGCGCACCAGGTCGGCAAGACGGCGGCGGCCGTAGAGGTCCATCCCGTAGTATGTCAGGTCCTGTGCGATGAGTATAAGTTCTTTAACCCCTTTGGAGGCAAGGATACGCGCCTCTTCGATGAGTTCTTCAACGGGTCTCGATATGTGTTTGCCGCGTATAAGTGGTATGGCGCAATACGAGCACGCACGGTCGCAGCCTTCGGAAATCTTCAGGTATGCGTAATGCCGCGGGGTGGAGAGCAGCCGTTCCCCTGCAAGTTCTTTTTTGTAATCGGCGCCAAGGACGGCGAGTATGGCTTTCATGTCGTTTACTCCGTAAAAACCGTCCACTTCGGGCAGTTCCCCGCGCAGTTCGTCCATATAGCGCTGCGACAGGCAGCCCGATACGTACAGCCGGTCTATTTCGCCGCGGCGTTTGCGTTCGACCTGTTCCAGTATGGCGTTTACCGACTGTTCCTTGGCATCGCCGATAAATCCGCACGTGTTCACCACGACGATATTGCCATGGCCTTCGTGAGATACTTCACGGCCTTGTTTTTCGAGTTGTCCGGCCAGTGTTTCCGAGTCGTACAGGTTTTTGGAACATCCGAGGGTTATAATGTTCACTGCGGGTTGTTTGCGCCCGTTTTCCTTGGTCTTCATACTCTCTTTTTTATTTGGAGGAATTTTCGAACCTGCCTGCGTGGCGGTCTATGTCGCGCATTATGTCGAGGGCTACCTTAAGCGCGGCTGTGCCTTGTTCGATCGTAACGGGAGGGGTCGTGCCTTGTTCGATCGCGCGTGCGAAAGAGTTCAGTTCGTCCAGTATGGCGTTATTCTGCGGGGCCTGTGGCTTTTCGAAGATTATCTGTTTGCTCACGCCTTCGGCGTTGGTCAGTATCATGTCGTAGTCGCCGGGCGATTGAGGAGCGTCGTGTATGCGCAGTATCTCGGCTTCTTTTTTCAGGAAATCGACTGCTATGTAGGCGTCGCGCTGGAAAATGCGTGTCTTGCGCATATTTTTCATCGATATGCGGCTGGTGGTAAGGTTGGCTACGCAGCCGTTTTCGAACTCGATGCGGGCATTGGCTATGTCGGGCGTGTCGCTGATCACGCGTGCGCCGCTGGCTGAAAGCGTTTTCACGGGTGAGCCTACGATGTTCAGTATGGCGTCGATGTCGTGTATCATAAGGTCCAGAACGACCGGCACGTCCGTGCCGCGCGGGTTGAACTCCGAGAGGCGGTGGGCTTCGATGAACGCCGGATTTTTTATGTGGGGACGAACGGCGGTGAATGCCGGATTGAACCTTTCGACGTGGCCGACCTGCGCTTTGAGTCCTTTTTCAGCCAGCATGAGCATAAGTTCTTCGGCCTGCTGGACGGTGGTTGTGACCGGTTTTTCGATAAAGACGTGGCGGCCTTTTTCAATGGCTCTTTTGGCGCATTCGAAGTGGTGAATGGTAGGGGTTACTATGTCCACCACGTCCACGTCGTCAATAAGGCTGTCCATGTCCGGATAGGCCTTTACGCCCAGTTCTTCGGATACTTTGGCGGCGTTTTCGGCGCACGGGTCGTAAAATCCGACCAGGGAGTAATGTTCCGACTGGCCGAGAAGGCGCAGATGTATTTTTCCCAAATGTCCTGCTCCCAGGACTCCGGCTTTGAGCATGGTATTTTTCGTATTTAAGATTTTTATCGCTTGCAAATTTACTAAGAATTCACCGAAAAGCCATGTTTTTACGGCGGTAATGGCGTTTGCAGGCGAGAAATAAATACCGGGCCGGAAATGGCGTATGGATAAAAATTCGTTACTTTGCCGTTATGGAAAAGGAAAAAAACAAGCATAAATCGGGTTTTGTCAATATCATAGGCAATCCGAATGTAGGCAAATCTACGTTGATGAACGCCCTTGTGGGACGCGAGTTGTCGATAATCACATCCAAGGCCCAGACTACGCGGCACCGGATATTGGGTATAGTCAGCGGCGATGATTTCCAGATAGTGTTTTCGGATACTCCGGGGATAATAAAGCCGGCATACAAACTTCAGGAGTCGATGATGGGTTTCGTGAAAGAGGCGTTCGACGATGCCGACGTGTTGTTGTACATGGTCGAGCCTGGAATGAAAGACCTCAAAGACGATGCTTTTTACCGCAAGATAGAAAATTCGCAGGTGCCTGTGTTTTTGATAATAAACAAGATAGATACGATAGACCAGAAGACGCTTGAGGAAACGGTTGCGTACTGGCACGGGAGGTTGCCCGTAGCGGAAATATTCCCGTTGTCGGCGTTGGAAAAATTCGGTGTGGAAAACCTCCTGTCGGGTATTGTGGAAGCGCTTCCGGAAGGCCCGGCCTATTATCCGAAAGATTCGCTGACCGACAAACCGGAGCGTTTTTTCGTCAATGAGATAATACGCCAGAAAATACTGCTCAACTACAAGAAGGAAGTGCCTTATTCGGTCGAGGTGGAGACGGAGGAATTCCTGGAGGAGCAGGATATCATACGCATACGGGCCGTGATATATGTCGAACGGCAGAGCCAGCGCGGGATATTGATAGGCCACAAGGGCAGCGCATTGAAAAAGGTAGGTATGCAGGCTCGCATGGACATCGAAAAATTCTTCGGCAAGAAAGTGTTCCTCGAAACTTTTGTAAAGGTGGACGACAATTGGCGCAGCGACCAGCGGAAGCTCCGCCGTTACGGTTACGAACACTGACGCAGGCCGCGGTCATAGACCGTTCGATGTTAATCATCAGATGTTAATATCTGTTTCGCCGGGACCACCTGCGGTCCATAGACCGTTTGATGTTTGTTTTTGTCGCTATAAAGAGTATGTAATTCAAATTGAAATACGCTTGTAAAAATGAATACGTCTTTGATACATCGCGCACTGGCAGTTACGGCAGTGGTTCTGCTCGTACTTTCGTTCACCGGTTACGTGCCGGAGGATTCCTCGCTTACTGTAAAACTGATAGCGGCCGTAATGCTGGCGTTGGCTGTGATACTGCGCGCGGTTGAAAAAAACAGGGAAAAGAAGAACAACACAACCAAAAAACGATAAATATTATGAAAACATTAGTCTTTTCGCTCGTGCTTACGGCGGTATGCACCGTCTGTGCGGCACAGGACGGGCAAAAACCCGTAAGATTGGAAAAACCGGATATTGAGCGTCCGGGTACGGTCATGAAAGCTCTTTCGGAGAGAAAATCCACACGGGAGTTTTCCCGGAAAGAACTGTCGCTGCGCGATTTGTCGGACTTGCTGTGGGCAGCCAACGGGGTAAACCGTCCGGACGGCAGACGCACAGCTCCCTCGGCGTTGAACAAACAGGATATAAGCGTTTATGTCTGCATGGCCGGCGGTTCTTACCTGTACGACCATAAATCGCACTCGCTCGTGCCGGTGTCCGCAGGCGATACCCGTCCGGTTAAAGAGGCCCCGGTGTGTCTGGTTCTGGTGGCCGACGAAGATACGCCTTGGGCGGGAATGGATGCCGGCATAGTGTCGCAGAACATATCGGTATTCTGCTCGTCGGCAAATCTGGCTACCGTTCCACGCGGTTCTATGGATAAAAAGGCACTGGCGCAGGCTCTTAAACTGGATGGAAAACAGGTTCCTTTGCTGAACCATCCGGTAGGGTATTTCAAATAAACGCGGGGATACGGCCTTGCGTCGCATAAGAACACAAAAGCCCGGAACGGAATGCCGTTCCGGGCTTTTGTGTTCTTATGCGGATATGTATTTTAGCCGTAGATATACAGGCTCATCAGTTCTACCATGTTGTTGACTCCGAGTTTGCGGAAAAGGCGGTTTTTGTAAGTGCTGACGGTTTTGTCGTTTATGCCGAGTTGTTTTGATATCTGAACCAGCTGGCGTCCTTCGATAAGGTTCACTAGTATATCCGTCTCCCTGCGCGATAGTTTTCTCATACGGCTGCCGAACGAGGGGGCGGGCATGCTGGCTTTTCCATTCGCCGCTTTTTTTATTCCGGATTTGATGTCTTCGATGCTGCTGTCGCCTGGCAATATGCCGTCGGCTCCTTCCATGGAAGCCATAAGGTTGAACAGGTAGCTGTTTTTACCGGGGCTGTAAAGTATTATTTTCATATTGGGTTGCAGCTCCTTGAAACTCTTGACGAGTCCCAGTCCGTCGCGGTCGGCAAACTGTCTCGACATTAGAAAAATTTCTATTTCTTTGGATTTTATTTTGTCGAGCGTTTCTTTGCTGTCGGCAGAGCTTCCGACTACTGAAAAATCGCCGTCATCCTTAAATATCGATGTTAGATATTCGCAAACAATGTTTTGCGGGTGCGAAATGAATAGTTTTATCATGGCGCCATTTATTTTCTTATAAACTTTCGCACAAAAATATCTATTTATTTTTCGTTAGAAAAATTTCTAATATAGATTTTTCACTAATGGATAGTTAATTTTTACTCTAAGCTCAATAATAGACTGTACGGAATTTTGCTTTTCCGTAAACCGCATCCACGCGTCCTGTAGCAAGCAGTCCGGACGAAAGAATGCGGGATGAAAGATGAGCGGTATGACATGGCCGGTATTTTTAATGTTTTTTACGTTCAATAAAATGCAGTCCGCAATAAAAATGTGCGGAAAAAAGATTATATTTGCATGCAATTATTAACCAATCAAAAAATAATTGCATAATGCCTGACTTCAGCGATAAAATAGTAGGGCTGGGACTCACTTACGACGACGTACTACTGGTTCCGGCGTATTCCTCGGTAATACCCAAAGACGTTTCCATAAAAAGCCGTTTTTCGCGCAACATAGTGCTCAACACCCCTGTGGTGTCTTCTGCTATGGACACGGTGACAGAGACCGCTATGGCCATAGCTATGGCTCAGGAAGGCGGCATAGGCGTGATACACAAGAATATGAGCGTGGCCGAACAGGCAAAGATGATCGCTACCGTAAAGCGCGAGGAAAGCGGAATGATACTCGATCCGATAATGCTGCCTCCCGATGCTACGGTGGCCGATGCCAAGAGCTGCATGCATGAGTATTCGATAGGTGGGATACCTATCGTGGACGGCGATAAAAAACTGATAGGCATAGTGACCAACCGCGACCTGCGTTTTGAAAAACAGGGCGACAAGCCGCTGTCCAGAATAATGAGCACCAAACTGATAACGTGCCCCGTGGGTACTACTCTGGACCAGGCCGAGGAGATACTGCAGCAGCACAAGATAGAAAAACTGCCGGTTGTGGACGAAGCGGGCACGCTGAAAGGGCTGATAACGTTCCGCGACATAACAAAGGTAAAAACTCACCCTAATGCCAACAAGGATAAATACGGACGCTTGCGTGTGGCTGCGGCCATAGGCGTGGGAGCCGAAAATCTGGCTCGTGCGCGCGCATTGGTAGAGGCGGGGGTTGACGCTTTGGTGATAGACACCGCGCACGGGCATTCGGTAAATGTGGTAGATATACTCAGGAACGTGAAGAAAGAATTTCCTGCGATAGACGTGGTGGTAGGCAATATAGCTACTGGAGAGGCGGCTAAATTCCTGGTGGAGCAGGGAGCCGACGCTGTGAAAGTTGGCATAGGGCCCGGTTCGATATGCACGACAAGGGTAGTGGCCGGAGTGGGTTATCCGCAGTTCTCCGCAGTGATGGAAGTTGCAAAGGCGATAGAAGGTTCCGGTGTGCCTATCATTGCCGACGGAGGTGTAAAATATACTGGCGACATACCGAAGGCTATCGCTGCCGGCGCCGATTGCGTGATGTTGGGCTCTATGTTGGCAGGTACGCAGGAGAGTCCGGGCGAGACTATCATTTACGAAGGGCGCAAATACAAGACATACAGGGGTATGGGCTCGATAGAGGCTATGGAAAAAGGTTCCAAGGACCGTTATTTCCAAAGCGGCGAGAACGACAACCGAAAACTCGTCCCGGAAGGTATAGTGGGACGTGTGCCGTATAAGGGGACGTTGTCGGAATCCATGCATCAGTTTATCGGCGGGCTTCGCGCTGGCATGGGTTATTGCGGAGCGCCTGATGTGGATACGATGAAAAAATCCGCACGTTTCGTGCAGATAACTTCTTCGGGCATACGCGAGTCCCACCCGCACGATATAACGATAACCAAGGAGGCGCCTAATTATTCGCGTTGATGCGCTAAGGCGAATAACATACGGAAAAGCCGGGGAATTTTCCCCGGCTTTTTTATGCTTTATTTTACTTAATAGTACTTTTATCGGTATAAATGTTTAATTCCGCCCGTCTATATCGGCAGGCTGTCCGGCTTTTTTTTGTTGATAAATTGTAGAATAAAAACTTCCGCCCTTGCCCGTCCCTTTTTATATTTGCCGTAACCGGAAATGCTGTGAACGCTGCCGGAGATAACTCATATTAATCTGCGGCCGTATGCGCCGCATCGGTAAAAAAGATGTTTTTAGAGAATACGATAAACCACTCCGAATACAGCGGATGGATAGAAGTGATATGCGGTTCCATGTTTTCCGGAAAGACCGAGGAACTGATAAGGAGGCTCAAACGCGCTAAGTTCGCACGGCAGAAAGTAGAGATATTCAAGCCTGCGATAGACGTGCGCTATGACGAAGTCAAGGTGGTATCGCACGACCACAACGAGATAATTTCCACGCCGGTTTCCCATTCGAGCGAGATATTGCTACGCGCGTCGGGCGTGGATGTGGTCGGGATAGATGAGGCGCAGTTCTTCGATGATGGCATTGTAGAAGTCTGCAATACGCTTGCCAATACCGGGGTGAGGGTGGTCGTAGCGGGACTCGATATGGATTATCTCGGCCGTCCTTTCGGTCCGATGCCTAATCTGATGGCTACGGCCGAATATGTGACCAAGGTGCATGCCGTGTGTACGCGCACGGGCAATCTGGCCAATTATACGCACCGGTTGACCAGGAACGATTCCCTGGTGCTGCTTGGCGAAACTCAGGATTACGAACCGCTTTCCCGCAAGGCTTATTTCATGGCTATGAGGGAACAGGCTGAACACACTGCACCGGAGGATGGAAAACAGGATAACGATAAATGATATCAGGTCGTACGCCTTTCACGGATGTATGGCTGAAGAGGAAAAGACGGGAGCGTTTTTCCGTACGGATGTGGAAATGGAAACCGATTTCCGTCAGGCGGCCGAAAATGACGATATTTCCGGTACGGTGAATTATGCGGCGGTGTACGGCATAGTGCAGGCGGAAATGAAGATACGTTCGCGTCTGATAGAGAATGTAGCATACAGGATATTCGTTTCGATTAAAAAAACTTTTCCGCAGATAAAACATCTCAGGATACGCGTGGCTAAACTTAACCCTCCGATGGACGGAAATGTGGGCAGCGCTGCGGTCGAAATAAACGACTGAAAGTTCCCTTTTTTGGTATTGGATTAAAATATACATATATTTGTAAATTAAGGAATGTCCTGATTTATGAATAAAAATATATTGTCTTTAATATCAATACTGCTTTTCATTACTGTAAAAACGGCATCGGCACAGCCCGACCGCCCGCCTGAGATTGACAGCGTGCTTTAAAGTTATTTCATGAAATGCGCTTCCAAGAGCAAATCGTACGAAGTTATGGCGTTGGCCGATACTCTGTCCGATCTGGCAGGAAAACAGGACAACCGCCGCATGCAGGCTGCGGCACTGTCGTACAAGACGGACTATTATTACTACAAGGGCGACAAGGACAGCATGCTTTACTACATGAAGCAATGCCAGGATTTTTCCAGTCGGTACGGTCAGCTGACACATTATTACTTCGTGTGGACCAAACTTATATCCTATTACAGCAACCGCAAACAATTCAACCTGGCCCTGCACGAGATAAACAAGATGCTGGAGCAGGCGAAAAAGGATGGTTACAAGGAAGGCATATACAGAAGCTACATAGCCACGGCAAATATCTATTTTCTCCAGTACATGGCCAATATCGCCATACGGTATTATAAAATGGCGATAGAATACATGAAGGAAAACGACATAAAGGATTACAACATTCATGTGCTGTATACCTCGCTCGCCAAAGCCCTGGTGAATGAAAAAAGGTATGACGAGGCACTGGACGTATTGCATGAGGCGGAAAAAAATCTGTCGAACAAGCGGTATCTGGCAAATATAAAACACGGGTATTTCAGCGTTTATCTCGATATGGGCGAAACGGAAAAGGCCCGCAAATACCTCGACCGTATAATAAGCATGGATGAAGGGGATGTTGCCCTTAAAAAAACGGAAATTCTCAATGCCGAAAAAGCGTATGCGAATGCCACAGGCGATTGGAAGAAAGTGATAGAGCTGTCCGATGAACTGGTTCCGATATACAGGAATGCCGGCATCGACTCCAGCGTAACCATACAGGATCTGAGGATTAAAGCCAAGGCATATTTCAACCTTGGGGATACGCTTAAAGGAGTAAAATGCCTCCAGGATTTCATATCGCGGTATATAAAGAATACCGAAGCGGAAACCAAATCCAAACTCAACGAATTTTCGGTTATGCTCGAGGTGGATAAACTATCCGCCGAGAAAAAAGAACTCGAAATAAATTCACAAAAAGAAAAGATAAGGTATAACAGGATGCTCATACTCGTTTTGTCATGTCTGCTTATACTCGGTCTGATATTCATATTGTTCGTTTCAAACCTGAACCGCAGGTTGACGAAATCTAACCGGACGATAGAAAAAAAGAACCATAAACTTCTCGTATCGCAGCAGGAGTTGGCCGCAGCCAAGGAAAAGGCGGAGAAGGCCAACGAAGTGAAAACGATGTTCCTCCAGAGCATAACGCACGAGATACGTACCCCGCTGAATGCAATAGTCGGGTTCAGCGACCTTCTGGCGTCGCATATACAGGACAGCGACAAGGAAGCCAAGGAATATTCCGATATTATACATCAGAACAGCGACCTGCTGTTGGGTTTGATAGATAGCGTGCTGTATATCTCCGATTTGGAATTTTCCGATATCACGGGCGTAAAAGTGGAAATGGGTGTCGATATATGCTGCCTCGATTGCATAGAAAGGGTTCGTCCGTCCGTAAAGGAAGGCGTGGAAATAGTATTTACGGACAAATACGACGGAGGACTGGTTCTGAACGCTTATTTCGGGTATATATCCGAGGTATTGGTAAGGCTTCTCGATAATGCCGCCAAATTTACCGATCAGGGCCGTATAGAGTTGTCGTACGATATGTCGCAGGACGACAAATTCATAGTCTTTTCTGTTACGGATACCGGTATGGGGATTCCCGAAGGTATCGAAGAAAAAATATTCGATATGTTCGCCAAAGGCAATATGTTTATGCCTGGTATAGGATTGGGGCTGTCCATAACGAGGGTAATAGCCGAAAAACTCGGAGGAAGCATTACCCTGGACAGGGAATACAAGGAGAAAGGCAGCCGTTTTCTGTTTTCGGTTCCCATAGACTGAACGGAAATATCGAATGGCTTTGTGTTAGTTGGCGGAAGGGTGGCATCTTAGGACAAAAATATCTAGCGGTCTGAGGCTGCCGGCGGAACGGACAATTTCCAGCCAAATAAAAATGTCCTCCCATTATACGGGAGGACATTTTTATTTTCAAATGAGTTTTAATCGGGCTATTTGGCTTTCGAGAGTATTTCGATTATCTTTTTGTGGATGTCGATGTTTTCCTGTACTCCGCGGAATTCCTGGGAATAGGGACCGTATGCGTAAACGGGAACCATTATTCCGGAGTGGCCTGCGGTAGTGTAGAGGGCTTTCACCGATTTCTTTGCGTAATTGCCGTTGGGGATGGTCATACCTCCGGTTTCGTGGTCGGCGGTGATGATAACGAGAGTATGTCCGTCTTTGTCGGCAAATTTAAGGGCTTCGCTTACTGCCTTGTCGAAATCTATCACTTCGGTTACGGTGTATTTCACGTCGTTGTTGTGGCTGCCCCAGTCTATCTGTGCGCCTTCCACCATCAGGAAGAAGCCTTTTTTCGACTTGGAGGACAGGAAATCTATCGCCTGACGCGTGGTGGACGGCAAAAAGTCACCGCGTCCGTTCATTATTGGCTGGATGTCCTTGTCGGCGGCAATAACGCCTATGCGTTTTGCTGAAGCGTTTTCAGATATTTTGTTATAATCGTTGATGACGGTAAATCCTGCTTTGGACAGTTCGGCAACCTGTTCCGGAGCGTATTTGTTCCATAGGGTAACGCATCCCGCTGCGAAAAAGTCGAGTTTGGAGCCGGGGAGCTGTGCCAGTATCTCGGACGTGGCTTTGCGGCTGGCGCTGTGGGCATAGAATACCGAAGGCGTTGCTCCGGATATGTTGTCTGTCGATATTACGCCGGTAGCGAATCCTTTTGGAGATATTTTTTCAGGTATGTTTGCCGCCGGCAGGCTGTCGGGCGTGGTTCCGATAAAGCCGTTGGTGGTTTTTACCCCGCAGGCGTATGTCGTGCCCGAAGCGGCCGAGTCGGTCGTAAAGTGCGATGCGGAATACGTGCGTACAAATCCCATGTTCTTCAGTTTCATTATCGCAAGGTCATTGCCGTTGGCGTAGTAACCTGCTACGGCCTGCGCCATGCCCATACCGTCGCCTATAAGCAGTATCACGTTCTTTATTTTACCTTTCGTACCGTCGGTTTTGAATGTTGGGGTATAAGGCTTGTAGAGAAAATCGTTCGCATATGTGTCCGGTATTTTGGACTGCACTTTTTCCGTCGAGTTCTCGTCGGCTTTTTTGTTTTCGGCGGCCGGAGTACCTTTTTCCTGTGCGAAGGCAAAAGCGAAACTCAAAAGCAGCGCCGAGCATAGAAGCATCGTTTTTTTCATTGTTCTTACTTTGTTTGTTTTGATTGTTATTTAAGTTCGATCATTTCATGTTTTTTGACCTCAGGGCATCGAAAAACACCGAAGCGTCCACGTTTCCGCCGCTGAGGATTATTCCCACGCGCGCCTTTGAGAATATTTCCGGATGGCGAAGCACCGCTGCCAGAGGCACGGCCGACGATGGTTCTATTATTATTTTCATGCGTTCCCAGACAAGACGCATGGCGCCGGTTATTTCGTCTTCGTCCGTCAGCAGTATGTCACGGAGGTAACGTCGGAGCGTGAAAAGTGTTTTATCGCCGAGTGCGGTGCGTAGTCCGTCTGCTATCGTCCGTGGAGGGAATGCCGGGTGTATGGTCCCGTCCCGCAGCGACAGTACGGCGTCGCCCGCCAGAGCAGGTTCCGCTCCGTACGGCACACATTGCGGGGCAAAAGCGGCAGTGGCCATTGCAGTACCGGACATCAGTCCCCCGCCGCCCACGGGAGCAAGTATGAAATCGAGTCCTTTTACGTCTTCGTGCAGTTCCACGGCGGCCGTTCCCTGTCCGTACATGACGTTCCAGTCGTTGTAAGGGTGAAGAGCGGTCATGCCTTTTTCAAGGACTACTTTTTCCAGTGCGGATTCGCGCGCCTCTTGTGTCGGTTCGCATTCTACCACCTGTGCACCGTAACCGCGTACAGCGTCCTTTTTAACCTGCGGCGCGTTTTCCGGCATTACGATACATGCCGGCACGCCTAGTTTGCGGGCGGAAAGCGCTACTGCCTGAGCGAAATTGCCTGAGGAGTGGGTGGCAAGTCCTTTGGACAGTTCATCCTCAGGAAGGCAGAGTGCGGCGTTTACGGCTCCGCGCATCTTGAAAGCGCCTATTTTCTGTAAGTTTTCGCATTTGAAAAATATGTTGCATCCGGCTATCGAGTCCAATGCCGAAGAAGTCATGACAGGCGTGCGGTGGACGTACGGCCTTACACGCGAACAGACGGCTTCCCAGAAGTCTTTTCCGGGAGCCGATTTTGCGGAAAAATCATCGTTTTGCATAAGGAGGCTGCCTTCTTGTAAAGGTCCGGGTAAAGTTATGATTTTACCGCCAATTAAAGGCTCTACAATTTTAAAAAATCTTTAATGAGCTCTCCTTTAACGCCGAATACGTCATCGACGATGGCGTTTTTGTCGGCCCAGGGACGATTTTCCTGGCGTACCGCGCCGTCGCTGCGCATCACCCACAGGCTGTCGGCGAAATGCAGCGCGAGGTCTATGTCGTGGGTGGAAAGCACGAGCGATTTGCCCTCTGCCTGCGCGAGGTTTTTCAGTATGTTCATAATCTCTACTTTGGCAGGCATATCGAGAAATGACAGCGGTTCGTCGAGAAGAATTACGTCGGTATCCTGAGCCAGAGCTTTGGCTATCATTACCTTTTGCCGTTGCCCGTCGCTTATTTCGGCCATTGTCCTGCCGGCAAGGTGTTCGACACCTGCGGTTTTCATTGCGCGGTTAACGGCAGTGCGGTCTTCCTGACCGAGGGTAGCGAAACAGTCGCAGTAAGGGTAACGGCCTGTTTCGACAGTCTGGCGTACGGTCAGGTAGTTTATCTCGCCGAGCATTTCGGTCAGTACGACGCTCATTTTCCGTGAAAGTTCCTTCCTCGAGTAGCTGTCTGCGGGTTTTCCATTCAATGTTACGGTTCCCGAAAGCGGGGATTGGAAACCGCACATCGTCCGTAGCAACGTGGATTTGCCTGCGCCGTTGCGGCCGATGAGGCATGAGAGGCTTCCCCGTGCCAGGCTGACGGATATGCCGCTGCGCAATATTCCGGAATCTTTATAGCCTATCGAAAGGTTTTCGGCTGACAGTACGATGTTTTTTTCCTGTGCCATAGTTGTTTTTACCTGTTTCTTCCGGATGAATTTTTCAGTACGGCCATTATCACTATCGGCGCTCCTATGAGCGAGGTAACGGCATTTACCGGGAGCATATACCCGAATACCGCTTGTTTTGCCACGAGGCTGCATACGAGCGTTATGACGCCTCCTGCAATGACCGTAAGCGGCACGAGTGTACGCCGGTCGGCGCTTCCGGTAAGATATCTCACGATATGCGGTACGGCCAGCCCTATGAAAGCAACGGGACCGCAGTATGCCGTAACGGTCCCTGCGAGCAGGGCGGTGAGCAGTATTATTTTCGTCCTTGCCGTGCGTATGTCCACGCCGAGGTTGCGGGCGTAGTTCTCACCGAGCAAAAGGGCGTTGAGCGTGCGTATCATGAAAAACGAAAGGATTATTCCTGCAGCGCATACTGCTGTGAATACGGCGAAGAAACCGTCGGCCGAGGCACGGGAAAAACTGCCCTGGCTCCACATTACGAACGCGAAGTTAGCCCTTTCGCCGCCGGAGTATTGGAGTACCGATACCACTGCCGAAGTCAGGTAACCTGTCATTATGCCTGTTATAAGAAGAGCTGTGTTGCCTACCATGCGTTTCGAGACGGCCAAAAGGAATATTAGTACTCCTGCGCTGCCTGCAAGCGCAGCCAGTATTTGCCACAAGGGATTGATGACAGAAGATAATCCTAACAGGCCCGCGCAGAATACCACTATGGCTACGGCAAGCGTAGCTCCGGAACTGATGCCAAGTATCGACGGGTCGGCCAGGGGATTGCGGAAGAGTGTCTGCATCATAAGGCCGCATACGGCCAGGGTACATCCTGCCGTGAAAGCGGTGAATGCTTCCGGTATGCGTTTTTCGAGTACGATGACAGAACTGACGGTATCCCCTCCGCGGCCCGTGATGGCGGAAAACACTTCGGACAATGGTATCGATACCGTGCCGAAAGCTATATTGGCAGCCAGAAGCAGTACGGCCAGTATGCACAGCGATACCCCGATGTGTACGGGGTGCAGTTTACTTTTCATCCGACGATGTTATTTTACGGTAGTAAAACGGTGTGTATGAACTGTCCCCGCGCGAAAGGAAAGCGAAATCCGACAGTATCCTGTCGGGTTCCATTATGCCACGTTCGAAATACGGCATGTCCCCCGTGTTGCATACGAATATGTTCCCCATGGCGAAGGCTTTGAAATGTGCGTATAGTTTATTCTGTGCTTTCAGGTCGGAGAGCGTTGGCGTTTTGCCAAGTCCTGTCTCGAAAAACCATACCTGGGCATCGGAACCTTTGCTCATTACCGTTTCGAAATCCAGGGCAAGCGAGCCTGTGCCTTTGCTGTCGGCCCAGGGAAAACGTAGTCCGGCATCCCGGTACATCACGCTTTTGTAGCTTCCTCCGTCGGGCATGTACCATACGCCATGATAGGGCAGTGAAGAGAGTACGGACGGTGATGAACCGCTGGATGAGGCTTTGGATTTTACGTCGATGTAGCGTTTTTCTATTGCGTTGAACAAGCTGTCGGCCCGGTCCCTCAGGCAAAAGAATTCAGCGGCGAATTTGACCCATTCGGTGCGTGCGAGGGGGTGCGTTTCCCATGGCGACATGTCCAGAAGCATGGGCGAGGGGACTTTGTTCTCCACGGACGAGAGGTCTTCGTTGCCTCCGGGAGAGAAGAATACGCCGTCGGGGTTCAATGAGAGCAGTTTTTCTATGTCGAACTGCCAACCGTTGAAAAATTCTCCCAGGTCTTTGCGGTTTTCGAGTACGGAGTTTTTTTCCAGATACGCCTTTGCGCCTACGCTTTTTATCCTGTCCGCCACTCCGAGTGCCGATAGGAAGCCTATCTGGGTAACATGGGCGCAGCCGGCTTTTTCAAGCGGTACTTTTACGGGGATGATACCATCAGGCAATCCGGCGGGTATTTCAGCGCCTTTTTCGTATAGGAAATACCTGCGGAACGGCGTCAGGGTGTCCGAAGGCTGGTAAACGTTTGCGATAATGCCGCCGTAGGCATGTCCCGTTTCAAACAGGCGGGCGTAGGACGGTTTTTCCATCCGGATTTCGTTTCCCGGAGAGGAAGTTTTTCCGGAGGTGCAGGAGATAAGCAGCGCAGTCAGTACGCCGGTGGCAAACAGTCTGAAAAATCGTGAGGTCATAACTTTGCTCCCAAGTCGTTAAATTCATCCGAGGCAGGTATCCCGGCTCACCGCGCCTTTTCTGGAAAAGGCTTGCGGTTCACGGTTGTGGGCACAGCTGCGGCTTGTCATACTTACCGCATTCCCCCGCCTAGGGACGTTTTGTTTTGTAAAATAAGATAATTTGCTTGCAGCAAATGTATGGAAAAATAATACGTCGTCGGGAAAAAATATGACACATATGAGCATGTTGCAGGAGAAACAATGTAAGGCCCGATGTGTTTTTTTGCTATTTTTGAAAGATACTACGGCAATTCTTTTTGGGTTAAAACCATGAAAACATATCTTATACCGGATATGTCAGGTAAAATAGTACATTAAACTTAACCAAAAATGTTATGGAAAGCCGGAAATATAATCAATGGATTCTACACACGGTGTGTATATCTGCCGCATTAATTTGCATCGTTTTGACGTTCTGGGGTAATTTTAAATCCGGAGGAGTAATAACGATCGACGCCTACATAGGCGTAATGGCTACTTTTATCGGCATTTGTGCGGCTATCGTCGTTGGTTTTCAGTTGTATAGTTATTTTGAATTCAGAAGGCTGAAAGAGCGTATAGATAAAGCGGAGGCTTTGAAGAATGAATGGGACGATGAAATGCATATAACGAAAAAAGGAGTAGCCAATGCTTTCCGTTTGTTATACAGACTTAACCGTGCCAATCCCATCGCTCCGGTCATGGCGGTCGTATCTATCCTCACTTACGATTTGAAAAGAATCGATAAAGACACGTCAAGATTTATGAGAAGCAGATACCGGCAATTGGATTATATGCTTGGAAAATGTAACTATAATCACCGTTTGCTGAAAAAATACATACCGGATTTAAGGGCTATGGAAATACCGAAAGAACTCGAACATTACAAGGAAATCATAAAATTGCATTACAAGGTGATATCCGGTATTGAAAATGCTTAGTCGTTTTGCATAATGTCGACCCGGAAAAAAATAAATTCGGCACTCAAAACATCATACGTATGTTTGCGGTAACAAAGTAGGGAGTAGCGATTTCTTCTCCCGAACGTACAATTGAAAAACCGGCGGTCCCGTAAGGACCGCCGGTTTTAATTTCGGCATAATTGAATAACGCGTCGGGACGTTATTTGCCAAATATCGTTCGTATTACCACGAGAGTCCTTTGAATACGTTGGATTCCGATGTTGGGAGTAACGTACCGTTGAACGACATGGTCTGGTTGTTGAAGTTCGGTATCACGTCTGCCGAGCATACGGCCGAGCCGTATGGTATGCTCAGTTCCACTTTTGCCGATACTCCGCGGCCTATTACCATCATAGAGAATGTGAGGTTGCCTTTGGAGTCCACATTGTATTTTATGGAACTTGCGTTGCCTTCCACGGTCACGCCTCCCAGTCCGTTAGCGCCGGCTACTGCATTGTTGGGCGCTATCTGTATGCTGGCCCTTCCGCCTTTGAGGGCTATGAAGTTCGTGTTGGGGTTTACGTAGGAAGTCTGTCCGCGTTTGAATACCAACTGGTTGGCTTCAAGTACGAAATCGCGAGCTTCTAGCGCTCCTTTGGCCTGATTGTATTCCACCATTTTTTCGGCGTTCTGTGCAGCGCGGCGAGCCTCTTTCTCCGCCTGTTTGGCCGCTTTTTTCGCTTCCTTGGAAGTTTGCTGTGCATAAACTCCTGTTATCGTTGCGAGAGCCAGTGCGATGATCAATAACTTTTTCATAATGTTTGAATGTTTAAAGATTCAGTGTTTTTTAATGTTTTGTTATGTAAAGATAATAAATCGCATGGATATACGTACGGTTTTATGTTTTATTTATAACAAAGTTAAACCAGTACACGTTTCTGATATATGTATAATGTGTTTTTTAACAAAACAATACTTGCGCCTGTCCGGTTAAAGGGCGTTTGTACGGATTGTTACTTGCGGTATTTTTGATACATTTGCAATACATATAACGACAGGGTGTCTTGCCGCCGGTACCGACTTCAGGTACGGGAGGAAAGTCCGGGCACCGCAGGGCGCCGTACTTCCTAACAGGAAGGCGCGGGGAGTTTTGTGAGAAATGCTTCCCGCGACAGACAGTGCAACAGAAAATAACCGCCTCCGGGGCTTTTCCAACCCTTGGTCACGGAGGTAAGGGTGAAAAGGCGGGGTAAGAGCCCACCGCCGCAGCGGTGACGCTGCGGGCATATGTAAACCTTACGGGGTGAAATGCCATGTACACCGGGAGCCCGAAAGGGCAGGCGCTGCCCGCGCCGTTTTCCCCGGGGGGTAGGCAGATTGAGGCTGCGGGTGACCGCAGTCCTGGATAAATGGCAAGAGCCGGCGCGCTCATTAAGGCGCGGCGGTACAGAACCCGGCTTACAGCCCTGTCGTTTTTTATTTGAAACAATAATACTGCGGTGGGCTCGCACGACAAACCATAAAACAAACCGTAAACAGAACGCAGCAACTTTACCCCCCTGTTAAAGAACATATACTTAAAATCAAAACTAATATCATCTGAAATGAAACTATACGGAAAAACGGTTGCGGCTCTGGCTGTGATATGCCTGCCCATGCTGGCGCAGGCCGGAAAATACACGGTAAGCGGAGTAGTGGAAGGCTCGCGGGAAGGAGATAAAGTCGTACTTGCCATACACTCTTCGTACAATTACTCCCCGGAAAAAGGCGACAGATGCGATACGCTGGAGCTGGATGGGGAAGGGCGTTTTTCGTTTTCGGGCAAACTGAAATCGGGACGTCCTGCACACCTTATGTACATCAGTTCTTCGCCCGATGCGCCTGTTTTTCCGCCCAAGGTTTACTTTGCCCTCACGCCGTCGAAGATGCTGATAAGGGCAAATGCGGCTTCTTTCAGCGACGCTTCGATATCCGGCGGGTTGTACGACGACCCGCGCAATACGGCTTTCGTAAAGGCTGAAAAAGAGGCCGAGGCATGCATTGATTCACTGCGTATGCGCAGCAGGAAAGCTTCGGCGGCAGGAGATACCGTTGCGATGAAGGCTTTGAAAGAACAATCGGAGGAACAACGTTCTCAATACGAACGTATGCTTTACTCATTTTTTAAGGAAGACACGCCTTTCGCCCCGTTCCAATATATAAGCACTGCAAGGATATACCGTGACGATGCCGACGGCATCGCCGGCGTATGCGCTTCGTTCGGACGCAGGGCTGCCAAATCCGGTTTTGCGGACATTGTAAAGCAAAGGAGGGATTACGCTATGGCCATGAAAAGCGGACGTCCGTGTCCCGAACTGTTGCTTACCGACCGCGACGGGCGGATTGTGTCTCTGTCGGATTACAAGGGCAAATACCTGCTCGTGTCGCATTGGTCGGCCGGATGCGGGGGATCGCACTACGCAGATCCGCTGATAAGCAAGGTTTATGAAAAATACAGGCAGTACGGGTTGGAAGTACTGGGCACGACAGACCCTTCGGCTGTTCACTTCAAACCGAAAGACGGAAGCGGGCCGGTTGATATGAAAAAAATGGTTTTCGGCATTTTTAAACACGAATATAAGGATATAGACCTTTCGGAAGGCGATAACTACATGTTCGAGAAACGTTTCAACGTGAACGGTACGCCGTATTTCGTATTCGTTTCCCCTGAAGGGATTATAATAGAGGCAGGACTCGGTGTTGAAGTTCTCGACACAGTTAACAAGACGATGGAATCGGTACGTGTTGCTGCTGAAGGAAAATAATGATAACCCGGTGCTTCGCATGAGGCGGGGCACGCAAAAAATATATACGGTATGGAAAACAAAATATGCAAACTTTTCGGGATACAGCACCCGATAGTACAAGGCGGAATGGTATGGATAAGCGGTGCGAGACTGGCAGCGGCAGTGTCCGAAGCGGGAGGCCTGGGGCTTATCGGTTCGGGGTCGATGCCGGCCGACGTGCTGCGGGAGCACATCCGTAAAGCAAAATCGCTTACGGATAAACCTTTCGGAGTAAATGTTCCGATGCTTTATTCAAAGGTGGACCAGACTATACAGGTTATGGAGGAAGAAGGAGTGAAGATAATATTCACTTCGGCCGGCAACCCGGCTGCGTTTACCCCTGCGCTGAAAGAAAAAGGGTTTACCGTAGTACATGTGGTTTCCAGCGTGAAATTCGCTTTGAAAGCGCAGGCGGCGGGAGTGGATGCCGTGGTAGCCGAAGGTTTCGAGGCCGGAGGGCATAACGGACGCGAAGAGACCGCGACGATGGCGCTGACGCCGGCTGTGGTACGCGCAGTGGACATACCAGTCATTTCCGCAGGTGGGATAGCTTCTGGAGAAGCTATGGCTGCGGCGATGGTCCTCGGTGCGGACGGCGTGCAGATAGGCTCGCTGTTTGCCGTGGCTGACGAGAGTTCGGCTCATCCGGAGTTTAAAAAAGCCGTGCTGGAGGCCGGTGACGGGGCTACGATGCTTACACTTAAGGAGCTGGCTCCGGTACGTCTGCTGAAAAACAAATTCTATGAACAAGTACAACAGGCTTACGCTTCGGGTGCTTCTGCCGACCAGCTGAAAGAACTGCTCGGAAAAGGCCGGGCCAGACTCGGTATTTTCGAGGGTGATATGGACAACGGCGAACTGGAAATCGGTCAGATAGCTTCCGTTATAGACCGTGCTATGCCTGCCGCAGAGATGGTGCGCGAGATAATTTCAGGTTATAATGCCGCCGTAAAACGTCTGGAAAATATGATGTTCCGATAAAAAAAAGAAAAACGCCCCGGATTTAACGGTTTTAGTTTGAAAACTCCGGGTGTGTTTACTACATTTGTCACATCAAAATTTTTTATAAGATCAATATTTATTAACAGTAAACATCGAAAATTATGCCAATCAAAATCATTGACGATTGCATCAGCTGCGGTGCGTGCCAGGCTGAGTGCCCTAATGACGCTATCTACGAAGGCGGCGTCGATTGGGAACTCAAAGGTGAAACGCATCCTGCCAAGAGCGATGACCACTTCTATGTGGCTACGGACAAATGCACAGAGTGCGTCGGATTTTTCGACGAACCGCAGTGCGCATCCGTATGCCCTACGGACAGCTGTCAGAAAGACGAGTCGGTTCAGATGTCGCACGACGAACTGATGGCCCGCAAAGTTGCTCTGCATTCGTAGGAAATAATTCCAAAAAGGTTTGTTTGAAAAACACCAGGATTGTCCTTATCCAAACAATCCTGGTGTTTTTTATTTTAGTTCATAGTTTAATTATTGTTATGTCCTGTATATAGTTTTCAGTATATTTACGCTTTATAACCAGGACTTTTTATTTAAAAATAAACCAGTGAAAACCAAACAAGTATTATTATCTGCACTTTTGTTTTTATCTGCCTGCACGGCGTTTGCCTGGGGACCTAAGGGCCATGCCGTGGTGGCTGACGTAGCCGCATCGCATATCAGCAGGAAGGCGGCAAAAAAAATAGAAAATATACTCGACGGACATACAATGGTGGACGTATCGTCGTGGATGGACGGACTCAGGGGTATTCCCAAATACGAACATGTGCGCACATGGCACTATCTTAACATAGACCCCGGCTACACTTACGAAACGATGGAAAAGAACCCGGCAGGGGATGTGTACATAAAACTTTTCCATGTAATAGAACAACTAAAAAGCGGCAAACTGTCGCACGAAGACGAAAAAGACTATCTTCGATTCCTTATACACATGGTAGGCGACCTGCATTGCCCGATGCATGCCGGATACAGGTTCGATGTGGGCGGAAATCTTCACGATGTGCAATGGTTCGGAAAGCCTACTAGCCTTCACAGCGTATGGGACAGCAAACTGATAGAAAGTTGCCGCCCGTGGAGTTATTCGGAATGGACTGAAAATATCGATATAACGGATAAAAAAGAAATACGCCGCATAACAGGCTCTCCGATAGACGCATGGAGGGACGAATGCCTTGTCGTTCGCGACGACATATATGCCAATTCCCCGAAAGGCGCCGATCTTTCATACGCTTATTGCGAAAAATATGCAGTAGCGGTACAAAAGCAATTGCTTTATGCCGGTCTTCGACTTGCCATGCTTCTGGACGAAATATATAAATAGGAAGAAACGTTTACCATGACAGAAATACTCCTGGCAGTAGCCATAACGTTGTTACTCGTTCTGATATTCCTTTACCTGAGGAACCGGCCGTCGGAGGATGCAGGGGCCGAGATACAGGCTGTGTCCGAGCGTATGGAGCGCACTGTCAGGGAGGAAAACAAGCAATCCAGGGCAGAAGCCGGGGAGAATTTTTCACGTTTCCAGAGGGAGCTGAAAGACGATATGGCCCGCCAGGAAATACGTTCGCGCGAGGATTCTAAATCGCTCAGGGAATCGTTCGAGCAGTTTTCGGCCCATCTCGACGCAGGATTGGAAAAGAATTTCAAGACTTTCGATGAAACTATCAGGGAGCGTTTCAACCAGATGGCCAAATATTCAGCCGAACAGAACGAACGCATAACAGCCGTACTGAAGGATACTACCGAGATACTCGATAAAAAACTCCAGAACATACGCGAGGACAACGAAAAACAACTCGAACGTATGCGGGTGACTGTGGACGAAAAGCTCCAGACCACGCTCGAAAAACGCCTTACCGAATCGTTTAACCGCGTTACGGACCTGCTCGGCACGGTACATAAGGGCCTTGGCGAGATGCACTCGCTGGCAGTCAACGTGGGTGACCTTAAAAACGTGCTTACCAAC
This sequence comes from Flavobacteriales bacterium, assembly GCA_003150615.1. Taxonomy (GTDB): domain Bacteria; phylum Bacteroidota; class Bacteroidia; order Flavobacteriales; family UBA1820; genus Merdimorpha. The sequence continues at coordinate 138,351 of QALN01000004.1, forward strand.
GTGAAAATACGTGGCACGTGGGGCGAGTACCAGCTCGGCAATATACTCGAACAGATGCTTTCCCCGGAACAATACGAATACAACGCCCATCCGAACCCGTCGAAACCTGCCGGAGTGGTGGAGTACGCCGTAAAGATGCCGGGACGCGACGATTCCGACGCTCCGGTTTACCTGCCGATAGACTCGAAATTCCCGAAGGAGGACTACGAAATGCTGGTAAACGCATCCGAAGCGGGCGACCCTGACGGTGTGGCCGCTGCCAGGAAAAACCTTTTGGCCCGTGTCAAATCGTTCGCCAGGGAGATACGCGAAAAATATATCGAACCGCCATATACGACTAATTTCGCCATAATGTTCATGCCTGTGGAAGCCATATACGCCGAAATCCTGCGCGAACCGGGTTTTTTCGAAGACCTCCAGCGCACTTACAAGGTGACTATCACCGGGCCTACCACGCTTGCGGCGTACCTTAACAGTCTCCAGATGGGTTTCCGTACGTTGGCCATAACCAAGCGGAGCGACGAGATATGGAAAACGCTCTCGGCCGTGAAAACGGAGTTCGGAACTTTCAGCGCCGCGCTGGACAAGGTTTATACGCAGGTTACGACGGCTCAGACCACTCTAGGCAAACTGCGCACCACGCGCGTTAACAAGATGAATACGCGGCTTAAAGGATTGGAGACGATAGACGGCAACGAAGCCCAGAGCTTATTGGGGCTGGACGATACACGCGATATAGAATACGAGCAGGACGAACAGGACAATAACAACTGACATAAAAAGTAAAAAAATGCAGTTCAAAAAATACATTCCCAATACCATAACCCTGTGCAACCTTTTTTGCGGGGTGGTAGCCACGATTTTTGCGTACAACGACTATTATTACCATGCGGCGGCATTTTTCCTGCTTGGCATAACGTTTGATTTTTTCGACGGTTTTGCAGCGCGAATGCTGCACGTTAAAAGCGATATAGGCAAGGAACTCGATTCGCTGGCCGACTGCATAACGTCCGGCCTGCTACCGTCGATGGTCATGTTTTCGATGATGCGTTCGGCTCTTTCCCCATCGTTGGGGACGGACTGGGTGGCTGATTGGATGCCTGTGTCGATGACCGATATAGTGTCGGCTTCGGCGTTCCTGATAGTGCTGTTTTCGGCTCTCCGCCTGGCGAAGTTCAATCTCGACACACGCCAGACGGATTCTTTCATCGGTCTGCCGACCCCGGCATGCGGGCTTATAGTGGTGTTCCTGCCTTTTTTGAGGGAACTTCCGTACCTGAATGATGCTTTGACCAACTATTGGGTGCTTCTGGTTGTTACGGTGATATGTTCGCTGTTGCTTGTCAGTGAAATACATCTTTTCGCCCTGAAGTTCAAAAGTTTCGGATGGAAAGGAAATGCACGCCGTTGGGCATTGATACTGATTTCGGCCGTACTCATACTTACGCTCGGACTGAAGGCTTTCCCGCTTATCATCGTAATATATCTGGTGATGTCTCTGATCCGGGTGAATCAGGCTGGCGTATAGTCCGACAGTCAATGATCGTGCCGGCCGGTGCCGGTGAACGATAAAAAGACTCGTATGTTATGATAAAAAAAGCCGCGCATTCGCGCGGCTTTTTTTACTCGTTGTTCCGAAGTGGAATATCAAATCCTGAAGGTAACGCCAAGGCTTATGTAGCTGGAAGATATCTTGTTCTTTGCCGCATCGACCAGTGCGGGTTCGTACAGGTAGTGGTACGTCGTGGCCGAACTGTTCACGTAAGCGGCGTCTATGGTCAGGAAATTGCCGACCGAATAGCCGAGACCTGCGGAAAAACCTATCGTATCGCCTACGCCCTGAGGCAGTGTCACGTAGCCTTGAGTGCCAGGCACTGACTGCGATACCCTTGTCACTGTCACGTCCTTGTATGGCGAACTTATGTAGCTGAATCCGGCGCGCAGGGTCAGGGGATAAAGCCTCGCTTCGGCGCCTACGCGCAACGTCTGCGATATTTTCATCTGGTCTTTTATTATCTCGTTTTCACGTTCGAAACCAGGGTTCTTAAACCTCATTTTCGAATAGTCCTTGAGCATGTAGTCAACGCTGAGCAGACCGAACTGACCGAATACGTAAGAACCGCTGAATGTCCACTCAGATGCCGTTTTAAACGTATATGAATTGGGATATGCGAACGTCGGGTTTTCCGTGCCGGAAGCCTCTGAACCGTCGAAGAAACGGGCTCCCATGGCATAGCTGTAATATTCGTCAATGTTTATTCGTGCGGCTGTTTTCCATGAAAACCCAAGGCGGAAGTCGTTCGTCACGCGGCCTATTATGCCGAGCGTGAAAGCGCTTCCCCAGCCGCTTTGCGATGTGTAACGATCGTAATACAGGTTCGACACGCCGCCATTGGCAAAAGACTGGTAATTGCTCGTAAAGCCGTATTCGTCGAGATACGTGTTGTTGTCGTCCAGATTTATGGATATAAGGTCGAATGAAGCCCCCACATAGATGCGTTCGGTGATGCCTACTCCGATGGAAAATGTGGTCACGTCGCTCGATCCGCGCGATAGTATCCTCGCAGCCTGGTCTATATTGAGGTATTCGGCACCGGGATAAATACCGTCATCAGTCCTGTCCAGTACTTTCAAATCGGATGCCAGATCGACAACCGTTCCATTGACACCGTCTATTGCATTGCGGAAAAAACTTTCGATGACGGACGAACCTATTGCCGAACCGTCCAGCCAGTCGGTAATGGTGTTATTCCGCCCGGAAAAGGAAAAATCGTTGTTGAAATTATTCCTGCGGCTGTAATTGACAGCCAGGTTTACCGAAGTGGTGGTGTAATATGCCGGGTCGAACAGGATGACATAATTGACTCCTGCCTGGTAAAAAGCGGCTTTGGCCTTACTGTTTGTATTGGTAGAGGTGTTGTAAAAATCGACTTTGTTGTTGTTCCATTCCACACCCATCGTAGCGCTTATTTCCGTTTTTACGGCCATAGCGCCTCCGGCCGGGTTGATGGATATGGCCGATACGTCGCCGCCCACAGCGCCGAAAGCTCCGCTCATGCCCATAAAGCGCGGAGTGCCGTACGGGATGGTTTTGTTCTGCATGGCAAAGATGTCGTTCATGTTCTGCCCGTACGATGCGGTACACGCCAGTAACAACGCCGCGGAAAACACGGCTTTGCATTTTGCTCGCATGATACCGATGCAGGTAATATATTTTATGTACATAATATATGACTTTCTTTTGTTTCGATTAAATGTTCCTTCTGTCTTACCAGTCTTATCTTCTTACCGAACCGCCGGAAGATGCCGATCCTGAGGAGGATGACGAGCTGCCGCCGCTGCCGGATGAACTTCTGCTCGATGAGGATGAAGAAGACGAAGGCGTGTAACTCCTTGTCGAAGATGTATTGCCGGACGAACTTCTCGTTGACGACGACTGGGAAGGCGTATAGCTCCTTGTCGATGAAGACGAGGAAGAACTGCTCCTTGGCGAATAATAGCGTCTCGGCGAGGATGACGAACTGCCCGACCCGGAAGAATTCCTTATGTCACGATATTCGGATCTCTGACCGCTCGTTCCCGAAGGACGTGTGGACGGGGCAGTGGAGGAACTGCTGCCGTTAGTGCCGGAAGGACGGTACGTACTGGTGCCGGAGCCGGTGGTAGGACGGCGGTTATAACCTTGGGTGCTCGTTCCGGTAGGGGGTTGAGTCGGGCGTGAAGGGTTGCGTACGTCGCTTCCGCCGCCTGTCGAAGGTCGGGTGGAAGGGCGAGGATACTGGCTTACCTGAGTGCCTGTGGAATAACGTCTTGGCGGGCGATGAGACGGCGGTATGCCGCCTCCGGGGCGATGGTGGTGATCGTACCATGGATCATACCATCCGCCGGGGCCCCAAGGGCCTCCGTACCAAGGATGTCCCCAGCCATAGTACGGACCGTACCATGGGTTGTAATACCAGGGGTCGTACCAACCTCTCCACCCCCAATTCCAGGATGGATAGTACCAAGGGTCGTAATACCAGGGGTCATACCATGAATTGCCCCACGATATGCCGAATCCCCATGAAGGACCGTACCATCCGCCGCCCCAGCCGTAGCCGAGCGATATGCTGATTTTGGGTGCCGATGGATTTTTTTCCACGTATCTTGAGTCGTAATAGTTGTTCACTATTTTCACTTGGCCGTCACCTTTGTAAGACGAGGGCATGGTGCTCCAGTATGCTTGTTCAAGCGGTGTGGCAGGTTCTTCCTCTACGTAATATTCCTGTTGCTGTTGTGTCTGATTCGTCCTGTAATACTGCTCTTCCTGTTCGGCGGCATACCTGGCAGCACGCGCATCCCTCTCCGGGTCTTTCATGGGGTTGTAATACACGCCGTCGGCCTCCCTGCTCATAGTGGGCATGTATGTGTAGCATCCCTGAAGAAAGGCAGCCAGTACTGCGACAGCGGCCGCAGTTCCGACCTTATGCGTAAACCTTCTCATAATTTGCTTGCCTTTTTAGTTTATAAATAAGTAAATTTGCAGCTATTGTTCAAATATAGCAGTTTTTTGGATAAGAAAATGAAAAATTTGTTATAACATTATACTAAACAAAATATAACATTATTCAGTAAGCCTACCGTTACATACGAAACGGAAGAGATTAAATAAGACAATACAAGAGATAAAGATGAGCAAAAAACTTACCACACGCGCCGAGGATTATTCGCGCTGGTACAACGAACTGGTAGTACGCGCCGATTTGGCCGAACAGTCCGGCGTCAGGGGATGTATGGTGATAAAACCCTACGGATATGCCATATGGGAGAAAATGCACGATTACCTGGACAAGAAATTCAAGGAAACGGGCCACCAGAATGCGTATTTCCCGATATTCATTCCTAAATCGTATTTTTCGAAAGAAGCCCATCATGTGGACGGTTTCGCGAAAGAATGCGCAGTGGTGACGCATTACCGCCTCAAAAACGCCGAGGACGGCAGCGGTATAGTGGTGGATCCGGATGCCAAACTCGAAGAGGAACTGATAGTGCGCCCGACTTCGGAGACCATAATATGGGACACATACCGCCGGTGGATACAATCGTACCGCGACCTGCCGATACTGGTGAACCAGTGGGCCAATGTCGTGCGCTGGGAAATGCGCACCCGCTTGTTCCTGCGTACGGCCGAATTCCTGTGGCAGGAGGGACATACGGCACATGCCACAAAGGAAGAGGCCGTGGCCGAAGCTCGCAAGATGCTGGACGTATATGCCGATTTTGCCGAGAACGTGATGGCCGTGCCCGTGATAAAAGGGTACAAGACGCCTACCGAACGTTTCGCCGGAGCGGAGGATACTTATTGTATCGAAGCTATGATGCAGGACGGCAAGGCCCTCCAGGCCGGTACTTCACACTTTTTGGGACAGAATTTCGCCAAAGCGTTCGATGTGAAATATTCGGACAAGGACAACAACATGAGTTACGTATGGGCTACTTCATGGGGGGTATCGACCCGCCTTATGGGTGCGCTTATAATGACGCATTCGGACGACAACGGGCTGGTACTGCCTCCTGCCCTGGCGCCGATAGAAGTTGTCATGGTGCCTATTTATAAAACCGGCGAGCAGTACGACGTGCTGTGCAAAAAACTGCACGAGACAGCCGCCGAACTGCGCAAGGCGGGGCTTAGCGTCAAGGTGGACGATGACGACAGCCAAAAACCTGGCTGGAAGTTCCACGAATATGAGCTCAAAGGTGTGCCTGTACGTATGGTGTTGGGACCGAATGATTTGGAAAAAAATCAGTTCGAGGTTGCCCGCCGGGATACGATGGCAAAGGAATTCATGCCTATGGACAATATTGCTGAAAACATCAAGAAGCTGCTTGCCGACATACAGAAAAACCTGTTCGACAAGGCGGCTACTCTCCGTTCGCAGCGCACTTACAAGGTAGATACGTGGGACGAATTCGTCGATGTGATAGAGAACAAATCTGGTTTCGCCCTGGCACATTGGGACGGTTCTGCCGAAACGGAAGAGAAGATAAAAGAACTTACAAAGGCTACGATACGCTGCATACCGATGGATGCTGTGGAAGAAGAGGGAAAGGACGTTCTGACAGGAAAACCTTCGTCGCGCCGTGTTGTCTTTGCAAAGGCTTATTAAACACATTAATTGCTGATATAAACGCAAAAAAGCCGCGCATTCGCGCGGCTTTTTTGTATTTGCACGTGAAATAACCTTATAGCTCAATATGTAATGAAAATTCTACAAATGGTATTTTGTAATATTTAAATTGTTATATTTGCCGCAGACCACTTTGATCGTTGACTCATTGAGTAATTTATTTTTAAAACTATCTTAATTATGAAACACAACATTTTAAAACGCGCCGCCGGCATAATGGTATTGTTTGCCGTGGCATTTGCAATCAGTTCGTTTACAGTAGTTCCGCAAACAACCGGAAAAGCACAGGATGCTCAGCAGGCACGCGGCGGTGGGCCTTACGATTATTTCATACATGCCACTGCCGAAGACACCTATGTCCAATTCGAATTGGCCGAAGGATGCTGGATAACGGTCCAGGATTATGAATATACATTCGAAGGAGGGATGGTCAGAATAATAATAGGCGCTAACAATAATCCGTATCCCAGGGAAATCAGCATCACTTTTTCAAGCGATTGCATGGGTATGGACCGCGTATTGCTGGTAGGTCAGGACGGTACGGAAGAGCCCTATAATCCGGAGAAATAAAACCCTTTCCAAAAACAGAACAAACTAAAATCTAAGGTGGTTTTTTTCAGCCGGCGCAACAGCGCCGGCTGTTTTTTACGTATTGCCGCCATTGGTGACAATTAATACTATATGTAAATGAGTAGGATCATTCGGCGACCATCAGGTTGCATCCGCGTATATCCGAACCGGTAATGCGTCCGAGCACTTCGAATGTGCCGTCTTCGTGGTTTATACCAAGGTCTTCGGTGGATATGAAGCAGCAAGAGTCGATATTGGCCAGGTCGGTAACGTCTATGCCGCCGCGATGTCCCGTCCCGGCCAATGGCGACAACGGATCGTGGGCGTCGCGGATACGTATCCGCATCCAAGGCGGAGTGGTGTAAAGTCCTGCGCCTTTGGAGTACGCCTGGGACAAGAGTTCGGTCATGCCGTATTCCGAATGTATCGAACGCACGCCGAAACCTTCTTTTAAAATGGCATGCAGCTCTTCGCGAACCATTTCCTTGCGGCGGCCTTTCATTCCTCCTGTTTCCATGACTACGGCTGTTTCAGGTAATTTTACGCTGTATTTTTCCACGAAATCCAAAAGGGCGAAAGAAACACCGAGAAGTAGTATTTTCACTCCCGAAGACGATAGTTTTTCAAGTCTGTCGCGCAGCTCTTCGTGCTGGTACAGGAAGAAACCGCTTTCCGGGTGGCGGCTGCGTTTTATGAAACCGTCGGCCATAACTATCAGCGACGAGCCTTCGCGTTCCAGATAGGATGGCAAAAGCGCCAATACGGCGTAATCTTCCACCGGGCCGTAATGGAGTTCCCACGATGTGAAGAAACTGCGCCGGTACAATTCTAGGGACTTCACATAATGACGGCTTTGCGCCATGCCGGTCGTACCGCTTGAGGTGAACACTTCCTGCGGGATGAAACCGCCGGTTACGACTTTCATCGATTTGAAAAGGCTTATGGGCAGAAAAGGTATTTTATGTATGCTGTCCACTGAGGCTGCATCGACGCCTAACGCTTTTATAAACCGTCCGTAAACATCGTTTTCAGCACTCTGGTATCTGAAGGCCTCCATTGCAAGCGCCTCGAAAGCCGCCGCATCCCCTTTCTTAAGGGAAAAAATCCTGTCCGCAAAAGAATTCGTATCGAACATCGCAATATTGTTTTAGATGCAACACTCTGCCGTTCAAAAATTGTCTTATTACACGGCAAATATACGCAAAGGGACGGGCGATATCAAAAAACAGTGCCTTATCCGGGATGCCATGTATCCAAAACCGCTCCGGCCGCAATATTGGCCAAAGCAGAGGATTGGATTATTTTTATTAAATTTACGCTTCCTTAAGCCGATAAATCGATAACCATAAAATACACAAGAAAAAGATGAATTTAAAAAAACTGTTGTTAGCAGGGATAGTGGCTGTTATGGCCGTTTCCTGCGATAAATACGCAGACCTTCCTGACGGGATTTACGCTTCGGTGAAAACGGACAAGGGCACGGAACTGCTGCTCCGCCTGGATTACGAGAACACCCCGATGACGGTCGGCAATTTCGTTGCTTTAGCCGAAGGAACCATGAAAGGCGAACTTGATACCGCCTTTGCAGGGAAAAAATATTACGACGGACTGGTATTCCATCGTGTGATACGCGGATTTATGATACAGGGCGGCGACCCCACCGGTACAGGTGCCGGAGGCCCCGGATACGAATTTCCTAACGAGACGTCGGATTCGATGAAACACCGTCCGGGCGTTATAGCGATGGCAAATGCAGGTCCGGACACCAACGGCTCTCAGTTCTACATCACGGAAGCCGAAACACCGTGGCTGGACGGCAATTACACAGTATTCGGATGCCTTGTCAACCCCGAAGACGTATCGAAAGTCAGCACTGTGGAACAAGGCGACAGGATAAAGGAAGTGAAGATAATCCGCCGTGGGGAAAAAGCTGCCGATTGGGACGCTTACAAGGCTTTTTCGGAAAACAAGCCCCTGGTAGAAGCACGTAACAAAGCCATCGCCGAAGAAAAAGCTGCAGCCGTGAAAGCGGCGGTGGATGCGAAATTCGCCGATGCAACGGTTACCGAAAGCGGCCTTAAAGTTCTGGTGACCGAAAAAGGCAAAGGGCGCAGGTACAAGGCCGGAGAGCAGGCTACGGTACATTACACAGGAACGCTTGAAGACGGTACGATATTCGATTCGTCGGTAGCGCACGGCAAACCTTTTACCTTTACTTTAGGTCGTGGAGAGGTGATAAAAGGCTGGGACGAGGCCGTAGCCATGCTTCCCATAGGTACAAAAGCGACCGTTTATCTGCCTTCCGACCTGGCATACGGCCAGCGCGGGGCGGCCGGGGTTATACCTCCGGGAGCCAATCTGATATTCGATATCGAAATACTGGAACCACAGAAATAAAGCAACTTAAAAAACGAACAATACAAATGCAGGACGGACTTTACGCAAAAATACGCACATCCAAAGGCGACATACTGGTAAAGCTTGAGGATGAGAAAACTCCGGTTACGGTAGCCAATTTCGTGGGCCTTGCCGAAGGCTCGATTAAAAACACGGCAAAAAAAGAAGGTGAACCGTATTACGACGGACTGAAATTTCACCGTGTGATAAACGACTTCATGATACAGGGCGGCGACCCCAAAGGAACTGGCGCTGGCGGACCGGGATATCATTTCGACGATGAGTTCCATCCTTCGCTCAGACATGACGGACCGGGAGTGCTGTCCATGGCCAATGCCGGCCCCGGCACCAACGGCTCGCAGTTCTTCATAACGCACGTGGCTACACCATGGCTGGACGACAAACATACGGTATTCGGACGTGTGGTGGAAGGTCAGAATGTGGTTGATTCGATAGCTCAGGGCGATGAAATTAAAAGCGTCGAAATAATCCGCAAGGGGGAAAGAGCCGAAAAATTCGATGCTCCGGCAATATTCGCCAAAGCGGACGAGATAAAAAAGGAAAGACAGTTGGCCATTAAGAAGCAGATAGAAGATGAACTCGGCAGGCTTTCTCAGGGTTTTGAAAAAACTCCGAGCGGACTGCGCATACGCATAGACAAACCGGGAGAAGGCCCGAACGTAAAAGCCGGACAAGCGGCAACGGTACATTATACCGGTATGTTTCCTGACGGCAGGGTGTTCGATTCGTCTGTCCGCAGGAACGATCCGTTCACGTTTGTCGTTGGGCAGGGGCGCGTGATACCCGGCTGGGACGAAGCTCTCCAACACCTTAACAAAGGGGCTAAAGCTACCGTGATACTTCCTCCCGAACTGGCTTACGGGCAGTACGGAGCAGGCGGCGTGATACCGCCAAATGCCATACTCAAGTTCGAGATAGAAGTATTGGGAACTAAGTAACAACAAAAAAACGGATGCAGATAAAAACCGCCGCCTTTAACAGGACGGCGGTTTTTTTATAGAACATCGGTCATCGGCAGCTTGATATTTTTTTCTGCTCACCGGTATAGGTCGGCACGGAAATTGTTTCGTAATTTTACGGGAAAATACTAAAATATTTATCTTATGATGATCAGGATACTGTCGTTCGTTTTGTCTTGCTTTGCTGTTCCCGCGTTGACAGCACAGACGGACCACAAACCATTAGCCCCGATTGATGGAATACATAGCCTTACATATTCCATTTCTCTGAACGGTAATCAGTTAGGCACAAGGGTGAGGACTGTGAAAAACGTGGATACATGCGGTGATACTACCGTAGTCGAGCTGGAATGTTCCGATACTATGTCCCCGGTATCAGGAAGCAAAACCGTCCATGAATCGATTGTGGCAACGAATGATACTACATTTTACCTGATAAAGGTGCCGAATGAATTTTACGATCTGATGGAAAAGTCTGGCGCCGAAAACATAGTCTGTGAAACCGGTGATATGGCACTCCCGCATGATGTTAAAGTCGGCGACAGGCTTAAGGACTATTTCTTCAATGTGTCGGCAACCGTCAGGGGTAATGCTTTTTCCCAGTCCGTTAAAAGCACATGGCGTACTGTAATGGGAAAAAACGAAGTGGAAACCCCGGCAGGAAAATTCGGCTGTATAACTGTAAAAGATGTGTTGGATGTAGGTCAGGGAGGCGGCAAAGTAACCCAGGTTACGGACTATTCGCCTGGCATAGGAATAGTGAGGCAGGCGATTACAGCAGGTGATGGCGATTTTAAGATGGAGCAGGTATTTACGCTCGTTTCTTTGGACAAACGATAACAAACAAAAAAATCCGCTCCATTCGGGGCGGATTTTTTTGTTTGTAAATGCCGGTTAGTCCATTCCGAACTGTGTCCTCAGCCATTTGACTCCTTCGTTGACATGCCATGGGTACAGCCAGTGGCCTGCATCGAGCGCCAGTTCCAGCCGTTTCGGGGCGTTTATCACGTTGTAGGCCGAAAAAGTGGAAGTGGGGCAGCACGTGAGATCGTTGAATCCCCACGAATAATATCCCGGAATATTTATAAAACGTGCGAAATTTACCGTATCGTAATATTTCGACGTGTTTATGCGTGCTTGTATATTGGTTTCGTTTTTATTGATGAACAGGTGCGGCCATCCTCCTGCGCGGCCGTTGTAATAGCCGGTAACGTCGCAGAAAGCGGGATAGTGGCATACCATGTATTTCACCCGGTCATCAAGCGAGGCGGTAACGATGGACAGCATGCCTCCCTGGCTGCCGCCGTAAACGGCAAGACGTTCCTTGTCGAACTTGTCGAGTGTAAAGAGAAAATCTACAGCCCTGACGCAACCCACATATACCTTTTTGTAGTAAAAAGTGTCGCGGTTGTCCAGTCCCATCGCAGCGTATCCGGCCAGCGAACCGCTCTGAAGCGCGGAATATATCTCCGGACTCTGATCAACCGGTATGCCGTGAATACCTATCTCAAACACTATCATACCTTCGTAAGCCAAAGGATTTGGTCCCGAAAAACCCCTTACGGATGCTCCCGGCAGCCTCAGCACCGCAGGGAAAGGGCCTTCGCCCTTCGGTATCGTCAGAACGCCGTACACGTAGTTGCCCCGGCGGTAGCTCTGAACGCGGACATAATAAACGTCGGCTTTATCGTTGCTTTTTTCCGGGCTGAATGTCATACGTATGTCCATAGGGACTTCGGATGCTTTTTTGAGAACATCGTCCCAATAGCTGCGGAAATCGTCGGGCAGGGTGGTTGTGGGTTTTATCGAATAAGGGTCGAAGCCTATCGTGGTATAACCCGAATAATTGCCGCACGGAAGTTCTACTGAGGCTTTTACGGTAACGAATCCCGGAGCTTTGGCGCCCGGTACTTTTATAGTCGCTTCACCGTTTTTGCCGGTTTTTACGCTTCCTTTGAACACGGCAGGCAATTTTTCAGGCCCGTATTCGTATTGCAGCGTTACACCCTGCAATTTCACATTGTCTTTTATGGCGTACAGGGTAAAATGCGCCTCTTCGCCTGGTTTATACACCCAATCCGCATGGTCGGGCGATACGACTACCGTCACGTACTGGCGCGCGGGTTGCGCATAACCTGAAACCATGACGGCCATGAAAATGATAATTAACGATAATGTACGTTTCATTGTGTTATATATTAGTGATTTTTAACATATTATGTACTGTGTGCTACTAAAGTACTTCAAGTGTGGAAAGAATGTGTTTGAAATTAAAAAAGTTCCCCCTGCACGCCTGCTGCATTTCCGGCAGTATTGCCGTTCGCATCCCCGCGTGGGCCGGCATCGAGCATTTTATAGAACTCCTGTTCGGATATTATCTTGATACCGAGAGACTCCGCTTTTTTCGCTTTGGCGGGGCCCATCGCTTCGCCTGCCAGTATGTAGTTCGTTGATGCCGATACGGCCGATACGTTCCGTCCGCCGTGCTGCTCGATCATTTCCTTCAGTTCGTCGCGCGAAATGCCGAACTTGCCGGATACGACGAACGATTTTCCTGCCAGGACATCGGATTTTACGCCGGAACCTTCGCCAAGGGACATTTGTACGCCGTAAGATTTGAGCCTTTCGACCGTCTGCCTGTGCTGAGGATCGGAAAAGAACTTCACGATGCTTTCGGCTATCCTGTCGCCGACTTCGTCCACAGCCATCAGTTCCTCGGCCGATGCGCTCATTATGGCATCCATCGTCCCGAAATACCGCGCTATTTTTTTTGCCGTTGTATCGCCAACGTAGCGTATTCCTATTGCGAAAAGCACTTTTTCGAACGGTATTTTTTTCGACGCTTCAATGGCTTCGAGCAACCGTTGGGCCGAGCGTTTCTGGAATGAACGTTTTTGCCCTTCGTCCGATACCTGCTCCAGACCGTTCAAATCGTCGAAACCGAGCGTGTAGAGGTCGGCATAGTCCTTTATAAGGCCTTTGTCCACCAAAAGGCTGACGTTTTGCTGGCCGAGGGATTCGATGTCCATGGCTTTGCGCGATGCGAAATGCTCGATACGGCCCTTTATCTGCGGAGGACAGTGGTCTTCGTTAGGGCAGTAGTGGTTTGCTTCGCCTTCGGGACGCACAAGCGGAGTGCCGCATTCGGGACATTTTTCTATGTACTTTACAGGAAGAGTCCCGTCGGGGCGTTTTTCCAAATCGATACCTACTATCTTCGGTATTATCTCCCCGCCTTTTTCAACAAAAACGGTATCTCCTATGCGGACATCGAGTTTCTGTATCTGGTCGGCGTTGTGAAGCGTGGCGCGTTGTACGGTAGTTCCGGCCAGCAACACCGGGCGGAGATTGGCTACGGGAGTTATGTTGCCCGTGCGGCCAACCTGATATGAAATGCTTTCGAGTACTGTCGGTTCGCGTTCGGCGGTGAATTTATAAGCCACGGCCCAGCGGGGCGATTTGGCCGTATAGCCGAGCCGGGCCTGCTGGGATTTGTCGTTGACTTTTACCACTATGCCGTCCGTCTGGTACGGAAGGTCGTAACGCGCATGGTCCCAATAGTCGATATATGCGTATATGTCATCCATGGAACGGGCCAGGGAACTTTGTTGCGGCACTTTGAATCCCCACTGGCGAGCTTTCTGTAGGCATTCGTACTGTGTAGGTATGGTTACTTCATCCTCGACGACATAATACAACAGGCAGTCCAGTCCGCGAGAGGCTACTTCGGCGCTGTCCTGGAGTTTGAGCGTGCCTGAAGCCAGGTTGCGTGGGTTGGCGTAAAGAGGCTCGCCGTCTATCTCGCGCTGGTTGTTTATCTGTTCGAAACGCGATACGGGCAGTATTATCTCGCCGCGTATGTCGAAACGGGCAGGGTAGTCGCCTTTGAGTTTCAACGGGATGCTTTTTATAGTGCGGGCATTGGCCGTGATGTCGTCGCCTTTTATGCCGTCGCCGCGTGTTTCGGCGCGAGTAAGACGGCCGTTCTCGTATGTGAGGCTCACCGATGCGCCGTCGTATTTGAGCTCCAGCACGTATTCTACGTTTTCCCCTTCGCCAAGGCCTTTGCGCACGCGGGCGTCGAAATCTGCCAGTTCGTCACGCGAATAGGTGTTGTCGAGCGAATACATGCGCGTTCGGTGCGTTACGGTATCGAATATTTTGGTTACCTGACCTCCGACGCGTTGCGTGGGGGAGTCAGGGTCGGAAAATTCGGGATATTGTTTTTCGAGTTCCGCAAGGCGTGCAAGCATGTCGTCGAATTCCTTGTCCGATATGCTGGGACTGTCCAGTACGTAATACCTGTAATTGTGTTCGTTCAGTTCATCCCGCAGGGCGGTTATCTCCGCTTTTGCTCTCTGTGGCGTCATGGTCGTATGCTTTTGCTGTAAAATGGGGAATGCAAGTTACGAAAAGCGCGTTTATTTTCTTTAAGTTTGCATAAAAATAAGGCGGGAGATTGTTATGGACCTTTTAAAGAAAGCGGAAATAAGAAAATCGGCAACGCTGTTTAAACAATAACTTTTACAAAAGCAAAAAAACTATGGATACCGTTTACATCATGCGCAGGACGTATCTTACAGTCATACTGAGCGTCGTTTTCTGTGCCTGTGCATTTTGCCGCGAGGCTCCAGGGAAAAACCGGATACGGATGGCTTTTTACAATACGGAGAATATGTTCGACACGCTGGCCTCGAAGACATACGATGACGCCGAGTTCACGCCTTCCGGAAAAAACGCATGGGACGGGCGCAAATACCGCACCAAGATAAAAAATACGGCACGCGTACTTGCGGACATGAACGCCGACATTATAGGTCTGGCAGAAATAGAGAACGACGGCGTACTGGCCGACCTGGTGGGTTCATTGCCGGCGGGATACGGGTATGTGCATATGGAAACGGCCGACAACAGGGGGATAGACCCTGCGCTATTGTACAAAAAAGAAGTTTTCAGCCCTGTGTCGTGGACGCTGGAGGTGAGCCCTATGAACGAACGGGGTATCCTGCATGTAAAAGGCGTGCTGAAAACCACAGGAGATACGCTGCACGTGATGGTAAATCACTGGACTTCGCGCTATATGGGACAGAAAGCGACGGAAGCCTCACGGGTGGATATGGGACGGCTTTCGGCTGAAACGGCCAATGCTATCCTTTCGTCAAACCCTCATGCGCTTATTTTCGCCTGCGGCGACCTTAACGACGATCCGTACGATGTGTCGGTACAGACTTTGCTCCGCCTGTCCCCGCAAATGCGCAGCCACAGCGATGCAGCAAAAACACCCGGATACTATTATCAGAAACAATGGTATTCGTTTGACCAGATTTTTACTAATTTTGCGCCTGAAGGATCGATGATGTCCGTATTCCGCCGGCCGTATATGCTTACAGACGGTGGAGTGCCGCTCAGGACATTCCAGGGACCGGTGTACAAAGGAGGGTACAGCGACCACCTGCCTGTTTTCATAGATGTGGAAATAAGTGATTTAAAACAATAGATAAAACTAATTAAAATGCTCAAAAAGAAAACATTACTTTTAACAATCGCGCTGTTTGCCGCATCTGCGGGACTATGGGCGCAGCAAAACGATTCGCTAACGTTCGCCAAGGCTAAATGGGATACCAAAAAAGTAGCCAAAGGCATCGTATGGAAACAATATCACTTTAAGGACGCAGAGAAAATATTCGGAGCCGAAGAGTTCGTAAACGTGATAGAGATAGACCAGAAAAAAACCAAAAAGCGTTTTGCGTTTTACCACAAGCCGGAGAATCTTTCCCGCACGAGCAACGCCGCAATTGAAAAGGACGCGGTAGTGGCAATTAACGGCACGTTTTACAACATGCGTCCTCCGTACAACTCCGTTTGCTTTTTCAAAGTGGACGGCCGGATAATATACGCCCGTAAAGGCAATATGGCCGACCGCGAAAACGGTACGGTACTCATAGACGGAAAAGGGCGCCTGTCGCTCTCCGCTGTAGACGGCACGGAAGACAAATGGGAGGAAAAACAGGATGCCCCCTCTATGATGAGTTCCGGCCCTATGCTGGTAGACGGCTCCAAGCGCATAGAACTGTCCAAATCATCGTTCAATACCCTGCGTCATCCGCGTACGGCCATAGCTACGGACGGCAACAAAGTTTACCTGATAACGGTGGACGGCCGTTCCAAAGGCAATTCGCTGGGGGTAAACCTTAACGAACTGGCTTCGATGCTCATATGGCTCGGAGCCGAGAAAGGGCTGAATCTGGATGGCGGCGGATCGACAACGATGTACGTGAAAGGAGAGCCGGAAAACGGCATAGTAAACCGTCCGAGCGACAACCAGAAATTCGACAATAAAGGAGAACGGCGCGTGGCGAATTCCATCCTCCTGCTCTGATAAAAAATATACAAGCGTACGGGGCGGATGCCCCGTAGCTTTTTAACCGCAAATGCGCAACACGAGGCGCAATAATGATGTCGATATGAGATACGCAATATGTCCGCTTTCCGTCGTGCCGGTACGCAGCGAACCTTCGGATACGGCGGAAATAACGACCGAGGTACTGTTCGGGGAATTTTTCAAAGTGCTGGAGCGCCGCGCTTCGTGGAGCCGTATAAGACTGGCGCACGACGGCTATGAAGGCTGGGTGAGCAACAAACAGTATACCGAGATAGACAAGCAACAGTATGACGATTTGTGTGCCGACAAAAAAGAGGTGTTCTGCGCCCAAAGCGTCGGTGTGTGCAAAAAGGAAGACGGCACTTCGCTGCCTATACTCATAGGTTCCCGATTGCCGATGTATGCCGACGGTTGCTTTTCCATTGCGGGAGAAAAATATTCCTTCGACGGGTATGTCGCCTGCGGCAAAAAGCCGAAAAGCGACATAGCCAAAGTAGCCAGAGGCTTTTTGAATGCTCCGTACCTGTGGGGCGGACGTTCGTTTTTCGGCATAGACTGTTCCGGACTGGTACAGTTGTGCTACCGTTTGTGCGGGCGCAAACTGCCGCGCGACGCTAAAGACCAGGCGCAGGGCGGTGAAGTGCTTTCTTTCATAGAAGAAGCGGAAGAAGGCGATTTGGCGTTTTTCGACAACGAAGAAGGCGTGATAGTACATGTGGGAATAGTACTGGCCGATCACATGATAATACACGCAAGCGGGCAGGTGAGGGTAGACCGTCTGGACCAGACCGGTATTTACAACTCACAGATAAACAAATACACCCATAAGCTGCGTCTTCTCAAAAGGATGTGACCAAATGCGGTTTCATTTGTAAAAGCCGACAGCGTCTGGACAAATTTATGTCCGGACGCTGTCGGCTTTTCAGTGTTTTTTATTTACTCCCATGCCCACGGTTCTCTCATACCTTACATGGTAGTTACTCAATAACAGGCGCGGCAGATCATTTAATGTAGAAAACGGGATTTTATCTGCCGGAAAGGACTCGTGCTTATAAACTTCAGATTATTTACCCACCGGGCTTTCGACAGCAGGCAATATGCCGCTACGGCTGTCACGACACCGATTAGCGAACCGGCATACACGTCTTCGAAAAAATGCTGCATAAGGTAAATACGGCTGTACCCTACTGCCAAGGCAAGCACGAAGGCCGCAAATTTGAGTACACGGTTGCGCATGAAAAGCGCACACGTGCAAAAAAGAGCGAAAGCGGTAGCCGTATGTCCGGAAGGAAAGCTGTTGCAGCATTTCATTGCATATCCGGGGACGGTGTTTATGCTCTCCAACAAGTTCATCTCCGCCAATACGGTAAGCGGACGCGGGTGTACGAACAGATATTTAAGCAGGGTAGAGCTCACTACCATTACAATGCCGGTCACGGATAAATACAACGAAAAACGGTACGACAGCAAAGACCCGATAAAAAATACCGCCAGAAAGAAAAAAGTATCGCCCATGTCCGTTACTGTCATCCATATGTCATTTTGCCATGGAGAATAAAAACCGTTGGCCCATATTTGTATGGATACTTTGTCGTATATGGCCAGAATGACAGCCCCGGTTATCCATACTACCAGACATGGGATAAGAAATGCTTTGTTTTCCGAGAATACGTTCTTATTATTATCGTTTTCGTACTCCATAATCGTTTTTTGGGCGTTCCGGCAAATTATTTTCCGTCAACGGCAACGGTGTATCCGCAATTGCCGGAGCCATTATGCGACACTGCCGGCATACGTGGGCGGCAAGTCTACGCTCCTATGACCTTACGCAGGTTGGTTACGGAGTTGTCCCACAATTGGCGGGCATCGGAAGTTTCCTCCGGATAAGCGAAATCGGTGACTACGAGCGATACGTCGCCCGTCAGTTCGTCCTGTTCCACTTTTATCTCGAAAAAATACTTGTCGTTTTCGTCGGCTTCCCACCTGAAGCGCACCAGGGAATCCCTGCGCCGGGCTATAAGAGTGGCTTTTTCCTCACTTCCCGCCCATGTGAAAGTAAACAGGTTGCCCTTTGACTGTACGCTGTCCGCGAACCATTCGGCCAATCCGGATGGTGTCGAAACGTATTGGTACAGCATTTCCGGCGAAGCCTTCAGAAGGTACTCGATGTGGAATTTTTGTTTTTCAGCCATTATCCTGATACGTTTTTTTGTTAGTTGTCTGTCGCGCAATTTATATATTTACGATTATATATTAAAAGAAAAAAAGTTCGTTTTTTCCTTTGCCAGGAAATAATATTTATATACTTTTGCAATCGTTTAAAGGCACTTTTATGGCGAGGTAGCTCAGCTGGTTAGAGCGTCGGATTCATAACCCGGAGGTCGGGGGATCATGCCCCCCTCTCGCTACTGAAAAACAAAAGAGAAAGCCGCATCGTAATTACGATGCGGCTTTCTCTTTTATATCCGTGCCAGGCTTGTTTTCCCGGCGGTAAATATGGTTAACAGGTATGCCGGACGCATTTTTTTGCACGAAACGTATTTGCGAATACAATCTTTGTTTATATTTGTAATTGCTGCATAACAAACGCAAGTTATGCAAAGGTAGATGTATTTCTATATAATTCCAAATTATTTTAGAGGTTTTTCTAAAAATAATTTGCAAATATCTTGTAAATGATTTGAAATATGGGTGTTAGCGAGAGAATTAAAGAATTTATAAAACACACTGGATTGTCTGTAAGCCGTTTTGAAAAGATGTGCGGGTTATCCAACGGATATATAGCAAATATAAAACACGGAATAGGGGCTATGAAATTAGAGGTAATTCAAAGCCGTTTCCCGGAACTTAACAAAGATTGGCTGTTATACGGACGCGGTGAAATGATAAGGCAGAAATCCGGAAACGATATAGGCGAAGCGGGGTCGGCATACCGCACGGGATATGAAATGGGGATGGCCGACGATATAGTATCTGTTTACAGACTGTTGTGCCGGGAAAAAGATATGCGAATAAAAGACCTGGAGGGCAGGATAACCGATTTCGGAGACCGTATAGAAGATCTCAACGGCAGAATAAAGGACAAAGAAGAAATAATATCGATATTAAAGAAAGAACGCTGATGCCATGCATCAGCGTTCTGCGTTTTATAAGATTGCCGTACGGTGTTTGTTTCGGTACGGCGAGTTTACTCTTCCAAGGCCAGAGGTATTACCTCTTCCATTTTTCTCACGTAATGGAATGTCAGGCCATCCAGATAGTCATGTTTTATTTCCTCGATATCTTTGCGGTTGTCCTGGCAAAGGATGATTTCCTTTATCCCCGAACGTTTTGCCGCGAGGATTTTTTCCTTTATTCCGCCTACTGGCAGTACCTTTCCGCGCAGGGTTATCTCGCCGGTCATGGCTATCGAAGGTTTTACCTTGCGTCCGGTGAGTATGGACACGAGAGAGGTAAGCATCGTTATGCCGGCAGAAGGCCCGTCTTTCGGCGTTGCTCCTTCAGGTACATGCACGTGGATATTATAGCCGTTTATCGTGTCCACGTCGAGTCCGAAATGCCCGGCGTTGGCTTTGATGTACTGCATGGCTATGGTGGCCGATTCCTTCATCACGTTGCCAAGGTTACCTGTCATGGTCAGTTCTCCCTTGCCTTTTGATTTGGTAGATTCGATGAACAGTATATCGCCTCCTACGGCAGTCCATGCCAGCCCGGTAACTACGCCAGGAGTGTCTATCGTTTCGTATTTGTCGGATTCGCGCGGTACGCCGAGTATTTTTTCCACGTCCTCGAATGTAATGTCGGCGTTGTATTTTTCCTTCATCACGTAACTCTTGGCGCAGTGGCGTACTATCTGGGCGAGTTTTTTGTCCAACTGACGGACTCCTGATTCGCGTGTGTAGGCATCGATTATCCTGCCGAGGACTTCCTCGGAAATGGTCACTTGGTGTTTCTTCATACCGTGTTCGGCCAACTGGCGTGGCAACAGATGGCGTCGTGCTATCTGCACCTTTTCCTCAAGCGTATAACCGTTTATTTCGATCACCTCCATACGGTCCAGAAGAGCCGGCTGGATGGTGGAAAGGCTGTTGGCAGTGGCTATGAAGAGCACTTTGGACAGGTCGTAGCCCGTTTCCACGAAATTGTCGTAAAACGAATTGTTCTGTTCCGGATCCAGCACTTCGAGCATGGCCGACGACGGGTCTCCCTGCATGCCGACGGCGAGTTTGTCTATTTCATCCAGAACGAACACAGGATTGGATACCTTAGCTTTTTTAAGCGACTGTATTATACGTCCCGGCATAGCTCCGATATATGTCTTGCGGTGGCCGCGTATTTCGGATTCGTCCCTCAGACCGCCTAGCGATATGCGGACGTACTTGCGCCCAAGAGCTTCGGCTATCGAATGTCCGAGCGATGTCTTACCCACTCCTGGAGGGCCGTAAAGGCACAGTATTGGAGCTTTCATATCGCCTTTCAGTTTCAGTACGGCTATGTATTCGAGTATGCGTTTCTTTACGTCTTCCAACCCGTAATGGTCGCGTTCGAGTATCTTGCCGGCGCGGCGAAGGTCGAACTTGTCCTTTGAATATTCGCCCCACGGCAGGTCGAGAAGGAGCTCCAGATAGTTCCTCTGCACCGAATAGTCAGGTGTCTGAGGATTCATTCTCTGGAGTTTGGCCAGTTCTTTTTCAAAGATTTTGCCTATTTCATCGCTCCATTTTTTCTTTTTGGCCTTTTCGCGCATATCTTCCGCTTCGCTTTCTGCCGAACCTCCGCCGAGTTCTTCGGCTATGGTCTTCATTTGCTGATGAAGGAAATATTCCCTTTGCTGCTGGTCGATGTCTTCGCGTACTTTAGACTGTATGTCGTTACGCAGGGCAGCTTTTTTCAGCTCGAAATTGAGAAAACGCAGGGCCGTTAGTCCCCTCTGGCGCACGTCGTCCATGGCCAGAAGTTCGTATTTCTGTTCGACGGGAAGACTCATGTTGGCCGAGATGAAGTTGATGAGGAACTTGCGGTTTTTTATGTTCTCCATCGCGAAAATCATTTCGGACGACATATTTGCGTTTTCCGACGACAGTTTTCTCATCGTTTCCTTCAGTTCGTCCAGTATCACGGCAAATTCCGACGTATCGGTGTCGGTGTTCGTCTCCTCACGCATGACCACCGAAGCTTTAAGGTAAGGAACGGTTTCCACGACAGCTTCTATGTCCACGCGGCGAAGGCCCTGCAATATAGCAGTGTAGCTGCCGTCGGGCATTTTGAAGCACTTGAGTACGCGCGCTACTACTCCAGTACGGTATATATCGTTCTGTCCCGGCGTTTCCAGGCGCGCATCCGTCTGTGTGGATACGGCTATCGGGCCGCCGCTGTTTTCCATGTCCTCGATGAGTTTTATGCTCGACGGACGGCCTACGCTCACAGGCATTATCACGCCGGGAAAAAGTACCATATTGCGAAGTGGCAGAAGTGGCAGCACGGCAGGATAAAGTATGAACGGTTCGTTGTTGTCCTCCTCGCCGGAGGTGATTACGGGTATTATTTCCGAGTCAGCTGAGAGAAGATGCTCCAGTGACAAATTGTCCAGTTTAGTCATATGTCAGATATCCTATTTCTTTAAGTTCCTAATTATTCACGTCAAAATGTCAGCAAATTTATGCAGAAAAAGGTCCAAATCCATGTGAAACCCTCCTTTTAATACTGTTTAGACGTTCATTATCTGCATAATACGCTTCGTTTCCACATACTAAAAAGCAAATACCGTGCCATGTGTGCCACGAGTTTAAAAAGGGTAGTGCGAATTGAAAAAAACTTTACCTTTGCAAGGTTAATCATACCTGTACAAAAACAACTTATCGGACAGGGCAAGGCCCTGAAGGACATGAGAGAGTTATTCACATTCGCCCTGACAGTGTTCATAGGCTACTTCGCCGTGATGAACCCGCTGACAAAAGCTCCGGTGTTCATAAGCCTCACACGCGGGGCCGGCATAGAAAAAGAGCACCGTGTAGCGCGGAAAGCCGGTATAGCGGCATTTATAATACTTGTCAGTTTCGTACTGCTGGGAAAATACATTTTCTTTTTCTTCGGGCTTACGATACCGGCATTCAAGATAACGGGAGGAATAGTAATATTTTTCGTAGGTTTTGAAATGTTGCAGTCCAAGCGTTCGTCGATCAATAATCCGCGTTCGGTCAATTTCGACGAGAGCATATCCATTTCCCCGTTGGCCATACCTATCATGAGCGGTCCGGGAACGATAATAACGGGCATGAACTTCGTGACTAACGCCGACTGGATACACATACTCATAGTAGTGCTGATGTCTGCGCTAATATGTTACCTCAATTACCTGGCGTATTATTGGAGCGGGGCTCTGATGAAGTTCCTGGGAGAAAATATGATGGTAGCCATACATAAGCTGATGGGGATGGTGTTGGCCATACTGGGCACGAACATGGTTCTGGACGGTATAGACATTTTCATAAAGTCCGGCCTGCTGTCGGCGGCATAGCCGGACGTTGTCCGCAAAACGTCGCATACCGTTCGATATTCTTCTGTCCGGCAAGGTATCGCCGGAAAAATTGAAAAGCCTCAGGCAAATAATATGCCTGAGGCTTTTCAATTGTTAAATATCGAACGGGATGTTACGCTATTCCATTTTCTTTGCGTCCTCGACGAATTTTTTCAGCCCGTTTTCGGTAAGAGGATGCACGAGCATTGCTTTTATTGCCGAGAGCGGAGCTGTGACCACGTCGGCTCCCAGAAGTGCGCATCCGGTTATGTGGGCTACGTTGCGTATGGAAGCTCCGAGGATTTTAGTGCCTATGCCGTAATTGTCGTAAATTTCCCTTATCTCCCTGACGAGCTCCAGTCCGTCGGAGTCGATATCGTCCAGACGTCCGAGGAACGGGGATACGTATGTAGCACCGGCTTTGGCAGCCAGAAGAGCCTGAGCTGCCGAGAATACCAGCGTGCAGTTGGTCTTTATGCCGCTATCGGCAAAAGTCTTTATGGCGCGCATACCGTCGGCGGTTATAGGTACTTTTACCACTATCTGAGGATTTAGGGCTGCCAGTTCGCGGCCTTCGGCAATCATTGATGCGTAATCGGTGGAGAGTACTTCGGCGCTTATGGCTCCGCCGGGAACCAAGTGGCATATTTTCCTGTAATGAGCCAGTATGTTGTCTTTTCCCGTGATGCCTTCTTTGGCCATAAGGGAAGGGTTGGTGGTCACTCCGTCGAGGATGCCCATTGCCTGTGCCTCAGCTATCTGGTCGAGGTTGGCCGTGTCGATAAAGAATTTCATGTTATTCGGTGTATTCGAGGGTTACTATTACGGGGCAGTGGTCCGAAAGCGGCGAATCGACTACGCGTTCGTAACTTACGGTTTTCCATGTGCCTTTTCCTTTTGCCAGTATGTAATCTATTTTCTTCTTCGGCGAAGTTTCCGGATATGTGGGATCGTCCCCGCACATCTTGTGCCATGAACCGAGAGCGGCTTTTATGGATGCGTCGTCGGGCGTAGCATTGAAATCCCCTGCCAGTATGGACGGTATTTCGTCACCGGATAGCCACTTGGTGAGGGCCTCCACCTGTGCACGGCGTATTTCCTGTGTGGGCAGGTCCAGATGGGTGGACGTAAAACGCACCGGCATGCCTTTTTTCACTTCGGCCACGGCGCTCACGGCCACACGTGGTTCGTACGAACCTTCAGGCTGTGGCAGGCAGAACATCCTGGAAGAGAGAAGAGGCGTTTTCGACAAAAGGCCCACGCCGTACTGTCCTTCGGAGTAGTACATCGACGGGCCGTAAGCGAAATACATTCCGGTAAGGCCTGCCAAATCGCCCAAAAAGTCTTCTTTTTTAAATCTTTTGGTCATGTAGTCTATTTCCTGTACGGCTACGAAATCGGGGTCGTATTTCTTTATAAATTCCGCGTATTTTTCTGTCGGAAGGCGTTTGCCGGCCTGTACGTTATACGTCATAACCGTTATGCGCAACGGTTTAGGGTTTTTGGCCGTTACGGTGGAAAAAGGGGCGGAAAATAACAGCGCCGCTATGCACGCTATCGTGAAACGTTTCATCTTTCTATTGTTTTTATTGTTGTTATACGTATATAGTGATTATCCCTATCGTGTTTTGACTGTTCAGTGTTTGTCCGCCGTATCTTTTCCTGCGGAGCGTTTTTTCTCTCTCGCACGTCCGAGCATGAAACCGAGAGCGAACGGTATGCTGAAAAGCACGGCTATGAACAATGCCAGATACAGCAGTATGCTTCCGACAAGGGCAGGAACACCGTCCATCGTGCGGTCGATGGCTGCCGCCACGCTAGCATCGGCTTCTTTCATAAGGCGTACACGCTGTGTGTCGATGAATACTTCGAGCGCGGCACGTTGAGTGTCTATGTTGGAAAACGCATTGTCCAGACTGCGGTTTATCGTATTTATCAGTTCCGTAAGCTGGGCATTCATGTCGTCGGTTATGGAAGCCATTATCTCCGGCGAATTTTCGAGTACAAGGCTCATGCGGTGGAAATCCGCGTAAAGGCTGTCCATACGGCTTTTCAGTTCGTCGCCGGCGGTGCTTCCGTCCAAACGCGCAGTAAACATATCCTTGGTCCATGATATTTCATTGGCCCATTGCGAAGAGTACCCGCTCATTTTGTCGCTCATGTCGGCTATAGTCTGGGATATGCTGCCCTGACTTTTCACGTAGGACGTGTCGCTCTGCCCGGTAAACGCTATCCACTTGAGCA
The DNA here is from genome assembly GCA_003150615.1 of Flavobacteriales bacterium. Classification (GTDB taxonomy): domain Bacteria; phylum Bacteroidota; class Bacteroidia; order Flavobacteriales; family UBA1820; genus Merdimorpha. The sequence continues at coordinate 163,608 of QALN01000004.1, forward strand.
ACATGTCTTTTTGTACTGCCGGATCTTTCAGAGAGGAGTTTTCCGCTACGAAATCCTTCATGAGTCTGTAACGTTGCCCGGGGAGCACCTTTGCTGCAAGAGAATCTATTTTTAAGTTCATATTTGCGGATACTTCGCGCGCCAGGTGACTTTGAGCTCCGAAAAGCAGGCTGTCGGGAGCCGAGGACATATACATGTCCATAGTATTGCAAAACAGCCATGTGTTAATCAGCGACATCTCCGGCAGGGACCCGTAAGCAGTACCGGCGCAGATGGAGGTCGCGTCCATTTTCCAGCGCATAGCACGTATTTTAGTGTCCAGATCCGGCGAAAGGGACACTATGCTGTCCGCCGCGTTTATTATCCCTGCGGAAAAGTCCCTGTAAAAAGCCCGTACCATAACGCGGGTATTGACGTCGGTGGCTGGTATGGGTTCGTCGCCCATATCGACCGAGAACTTCAGGAGAGAACACGACTGTATAGCCGCCATGCATACGGCAAGCGCAAAAAATTTCTTCATTTTTACAATATAACCTATCATTCATACAAATCTAAACAAAAACCACCTTATGAAAAAGGGATTTATATACTTAAATTACACGGGCGCCTTTCTTCGGGACACGAATAAACAACTTATGCAAAACATCAAACGGGCTATGCACGTGAAAATATTGCCCCAAACTCGAAATAAAATACTAATTTAGCGGTCGTAAATTATTTACACGGATGAAATACACATTGCGCCTTTTCGGAAACCTCGGCCATTTTAAAAAACTGATAACGGGAACCGTAATATTCAATATACTGACGGTAATTTTTACCCTTGCGTCCACCTACGCGCTTATACCTGTGCTAAGCCTCATTTTCGGCGAATCGGAAAAAGTGTACGTGCGTCCTGAATGGATAACGGACGGACAGAGCGTATATGAAACCGGCGGCGTTAGCGGTGTAAAGGAGTACGCGATGAGCATGTACGATTACTACACCACGTCTTACATTGATCAGAACGGCCTGGAATGGGTGCTTTTCTGGGTATGCCTTATCGGTTTTCTTATGTTCGCCTTTAAAAACATATCGAGGTACTTCGCCGGACTTTTGCTGTCGTATATCAACATAGGCATAGAACAGCGCTTGCGCAAAAGGATACATGACAAGATATTGGCGTTGAACTTGTCGTTCTTTTCCGAACAGCGAAAAGGCGATATACTTTCCAGGATAACGTCGGATGTGACCGAAGTGCAGTGGGCCATATTCTCGTCGCTCTCACGCTCGGTACAGGACCCTTTGATGATAATCGGCATATTGGTATCCCTGATCATAATGAGCCCAAAACTGACGGTTTTCATAGTATTTTTGCTGCCGTTCACGGCATACGCCATAACCAGGATAAGCAAATCGCTGAAAGAGCCGTCGGAAAAAGCGCGCCGCAAGTACGGCGAACTGCTGTCCATGGTCGAGGAAGACCTGTCGGGACTTAAAGTGATAAAATCATACAATGCCGAACCGATATCCGAAAAACGTTTCGATTCGGTCAACGGCAATTATTCGGACCAGCTTGCTCGAATATCGCGCCGCCGCGAGCTCGCCTCGCCGATGAGTGAAATGATCGGCTCTGCCATTATCATCTCGATAATAGGTTATGCAGGGGTGCTCATCGTGCGTGATTCGGCACTGACAGCCCCTGTGTTCATAGCCTACATAGCTCTCTTTTACCAGATACTCCAACCGGCGAAGAACATAGCCATGGCCATTGCCGATATAAAACGCGGTGAAGCGGCCGCGCAGCGTATTTACGAAGTGATAGACGCACCCATTGCAATAAAGGACGACGAACACTCGCTTGTCAAGAAATCGTTCGACGGCAGCATTGTGTTCGACGACGTACACTTTACGTATCCCGACGGGACAAAAGAAGCCGTGGCAGGTTTTTCGCTCGAAGTGCCAAAAGGAAAAACCGTTGCCCTGGTAGGGCAGTCCGGAAGCGGGAAATCCACGATAACGAACCTGATATGCCGTTTTTACGACATAGACCGTGGCAGCATAACTATGGACGGGGTGGATATACGCCGTTACCGCACGGACGATTTACGCGGCCTGTGCGCCCTTGTAACGCAGGAATCCGTACTGTTCAACGACACCATAAAGAATAACCTTCTGATAGGAAACCCTCAGGCAACGGACGATGACATACTGCGCGCGGCAAAAGTGGCCAATGCATATGAATTTATAGAAAAAATGCCGGAAGGTTTCGACTCGAACATAGGCGATGGCGGAGGCCGTTTGTCCGGAGGACAGCGGCAGAGGCTGTGCATAGCTCGCGCAGTACTGAAAAACGCACCGATACTCCTTCTCGACGAAGCTACCTCGGCGTTGGATACCGAGAGCGAAAAACTGGTACAGGACGCGCTGGAACGCCTTATGGACGGGCATACTAGTTTTGTGGTGGCTCACCGTCTCTCGACCATACAGAAAGCCGATATGATCGTGGTGATGCACGAAGGGAGGATAGTGGAGCAGGGTACCCACGAAGAACTACTGGCCCTCGACGGCATGTATGCCAAACTGATACACATGCAATCGTTTTCGGCCGCTTAGGTAAAACGCCTCTCTTCCCCTGTGCGGGGAGCTATACCGAGGAAAGATTTCAACCGGCTTTTAAGCCGGTTTTTTATTCCGCTTCCTTTCTTGATAAATAAAAAAGCCATCAGGGCATCATATACATCCAGTCCCCGCAATGTCGCGTAACGTATGAAGCCGCCTATCTGGGCGACGGTAAGTCCGAGCTGGTCGAAGGCTTTCATACTGTCTGCCAGGCTCGCTTTTCCGAAACGGAAACGGTTTATATCGATCAGCGCGAAATGAAAACGGCAGTTGCGCTTATAGTACATTATGTTGCCCCTGTTGTAATCTCCGGGGAACATGCCCGATTCGTGCAACCGTGCGGTGAACAGCACGAAATCGTCGGCCAGCCATTGTTTTTCCGTGTCGGTAAGGTGTTCCGTATGTTCTAGAGTGGCATAGGGTAGATATTCGGATATGAAATATCCGGTGTGGAAAAAACCGTATCTCTTTTTTTCGATGTAAGCTACCGGCCGCGCTGTTTCTATACCTCGGTCGAGAAGTTTTTCGGCATATTCGTATGCCCTGCGCGCCTTTCCGGGTCTGAAAAAAGTGTATATGAAGCAATTGGCCAGAGTAGGGCGCTTGTATCTTTTTACCACAAGCTCGACTCCGCCGGCGGAGGTCTTCACTACGGTGTTTCTGGCATTGCAGAACACACGCTCCTGCGGGAAGTCCCAAAGCGGTATTTTCCGCACGAAATCCGCAAGATGTGCGAATTTTTCGTTAACGACTATTTTCATACCGTGTAAAGTTTTCCAGTTACCATTTTCTTGCAAAAATATGTACTGAAAACGGCAGTATGTTGTCGTTATTTGCCGCTAACTTATCCTGTTTATCCTGTTTTTGCCAGAACAACAATTTGTTTGTCAGGAATTTCTGTATTTAGTGGGCGCCATACCCGTCAGTTGTTTGAAGTAACGGCCGAAAAAAGATTGGTTGGCGAAATTGAGCTCTTCGCTGATTTGCTGTATCGTCATGTCCGAGGAGCGCAACAGGACTTTGGCCTGAAGCAGTACGTAATCGTCGATAAGTTGCCCGGCTTTTTTGCCAGTGACGGCTTTAAGGGTGGCGGAGAGGTACTTCGGCGTAAGGAATAGCTTGTCGGCATAGAACGATACGGAACGGCTGTCCTTATAGTGTTTCATCAACAGGCTCATAAAGTTCTTGCATATTTCGTCCTTGCGCGAGAGTTTCTTATTGTTTTTAGGCAGGTACTCCCCGTAAAAGGATGTCATTTCCATGAAAAACGCACCGACCAGGTTCTGTATTATTTCCTTTTTCATCTTGTCGGCCGGATTTCTGACCCGTTCCCTCAGGAATGAAAAATATTCGTGGAACAGGTGGATCATATCGTTGTCCACAGGCATGCACGGATTGTCGCGCAGAGTAAAAAAATCCGAAATATCGCCATGCCGCATGGTGCGCGTACCGGCGTCGGACAGAAGACGTGTGGACATGTATATGCATTTACCGGAGAAATCGGCACTGTGTTCCTTGTACTGAAGTATCTGGCCGGGCAGGATTATGGCTATATCGCCAGCCGAAATACGGTAATCTATCAGGTTTATTCCTATTTCCATCTTTCCGGCGGTACATAATATAAATAACAACCCTTCCATTTTGTATGGAGAGTTGCCTATCATAACGCGGTCGAACTGATCGAATACCGCAAAATAATCGTTTATCTTATCTATAGCATCGAAATCTTCCACACTGTCGGTATCGGAGCCGATTTTATGTATATTCATTTATTATCTATCTGAAATCCGTTATAATACAAACATACGAATTTTTGAATTAGTCCCAAAACCCATGCATACACACGGAATCGACAGTAATATTTTCTGGATACTCATGGCGATGGCAGTATTACCGCCAGGATCATTTATTTACTCTTCATACACAACATCATCTACCGGCTGGTTATTGCCATAGTATTTTACCCTGTAAATCTTTACGGAGTCCCGTGTCACTTCGCCGAAATCAGGGTTTTTGTCGATAAAGAACACACGTTTGTCCTGGAGTGTATTGGTAAACTCCCATATCTCTTCCTTGGTCTTTGCCGAGAACATCTCGTCTATGTCTATGACATTATTATTCTCAAGGAACGAAACAGGCTCGGTACGGACATACAGGCTGTCTTCCCATGTCAACTCCCTATATGTCCTTAAAACCTCAAAATTATACTCGGCATATACGAAGTATGCCTGGGCTTTATTTTCATTTAAATATGAAAAGTTTATGGGGTTAATTTTATCTGTATCATGCATTTCCATAGTGTGCCTATGAACCCCATTTCTGACATAAGTATCACTATTTATAGATGTGAATGTCAGATATATTGGCGCATACGGAGAATTGTTGTCATCATCGCGCTGGGCGTATGATGATATTGTTGTTATCGCAATTAAAAGGCTGAGGGTGAATATCAGTTTTTTCATGGTACAGAAAAGAGTATAATACCCCGGCAAATATATACTTGCCGGGGGTAATAAATTCAGTTTCTGATAATAGCGTCATTTTTTGGAGGTCGATTTGTTCCGAGGCATTTAACCTGCGTTACCTTTACGCTGTCATCGGTTATCTCTCCGAAATCCGGATTTTTATCCACAATGTAGATTCTTTTTCCTCTCCACGTTTCTACTATTTCCCATATTTCCTCTTTTGACATTCCGGAAAAAAGTTCGTCAATATCTATGAAATTGTTCTCTTCCATAAATTTGATAGGGTATGTGGCTACGGTAAGAGAATCATCATATTGAAGTTCTCCGCCCATGTCCCTTCTCCTGTATTCGAGATCAAGTTCGACATATATTAAAAATATTGAAACATTTGAATCTGCATTTTGGTATGTGTAATTAATAGGGCGTGATATAAAAGGATGAATTTCATCCCCAAAATTTCTGTAAACACCGTTTCCTATGTTTTCATATCCGGTTTTGGATGTGAATGTCAAATACAAAGGAGGATGTTCCATGTCTTCTTCCTGTGAATATCCGTTAAACACAGATGCTATTATGATTGTGAGGATGAATATCAGTTTTTTCATGATATAGAAAAGAGTATGATACCCCGGCAAGTATATTTGCCGGGGGTAATAAATTCAGTTTCTGATAATAGCGTCATTTTTTGGAGGTCGATTTGTTCCGGCGTATTTTACTTGAGTTACCTTTACACTGTCCTCAGTTATCTCTCCGAAATCCGGATTTTTATCAACGATATATACTCTTTTATCTTCCCATGTACTTACAATTTCCCATATTTCCTCTTTGGACATCCTGGAAAAAAGTTCGTCAATATCTATGAAATTGTTCTCTTCCATAAATTTGATAGGGTATGTGGCTACGGTAAGGGAGTCGTCGTAAAGTAGCTCTCCGCCCATGTCCCTCCTCCTGTATTCGAGGTCAAATTCAACGTACAATAAATGCACTGAAACATTTACATCTGCATTTCTATATGTATAGTAGATAGGCAATGTTCTATACATGGGCCATAGTTTGTTTGCCTTATTTTTGTAAACACCGTTTCCTATGTTTTCATATCCGGTTTTGGATGTGAATGTCAAGTACAAAGGAGGATGTTCCATGTCTTCTTCCTGTGAATATCCGTTAAACACAGATGCTATTATGATTGTGAGGGTTAATATCAGTTTTTTCATGATATAGAAAAGAGTATGATACCCCGGCAAGTATATATTTGCCGGGGTGGGGTGGTTTATTTACTCTTCATACACAACATCATCTACCGGCTGGTTATTGCCATAGTATTTTACCCTGTAAATCTTTACTGAGTCCCGTGTCACTTCGCCGAAATCAGGGTTTTTGTCGATAAAGAACACACGTTTGTCCTGGAGTGTATTGGTAAACTCCCATATCTCTTCCTTGGTCTTTGCCGAGAACATCTCGTCTATGTCTATGACATTATTATTCTCAAGGAACGAAACAGGCTCGGTACGGACATACAGGCTGTCTTCCCATGTCAACTCCCTATATGTCCTTAAAACCTCAAAATTATACTCGGCATATACGAAGTATGCCTGGGCTTTATTTTCATTTAAATATGAAAAGTTTATGGGGTTAATTTTATCTGTATCATGCATTTCCATAGTGTGCCTATGAACCCCATTTCTGACATAAGTATCACTATTTATAGATGTGAATGTCAGATATATTGGCGCATACGGAGAATTGTTGTCATCATCGCGCTGGGCGTATGATGATATTGTTGTTATCGCAATTAAAAGGCTGAGGGTGAATATCAGTTTTTTCATGGTACAGAAAAGAGTAT
>QALN01000003.1 GCA_003150615.1 Flavobacteriales bacterium
GGAGAAGGTCCCAAGGGTTGGGCTGTTCGCCCATTAAAGTGGCACGCGAGCTGGGTTCAGAACGTCGCGAGACAGTTCGGTCTCTATCTGCAGTGGGCGTTAGAAATTTGCGTGGATCTGACTCTAGTACGAGAGGACCGAGTTGGACGAACCTCCGGCGTACCGGTTGTCGCGCCAGCGGCACGGCCGGGTAACCGCGTTCGGCAGGGATAAGCACTGAAAGCATATAAGTGCGAAACCCACCACAAGATAAGATTTCTTTATAAGGGTCGTGGGAGACCACCACGTCGATAGGCTACAGGTCTAAAGGCAGTAATGTCAAAGCCGAGTAGTACTAATCACCCGTAAGTTTTACGCTCAGAAGAACAACAACAAAAATACGTTTCAGCCAGTCTGCTCTAGTAGTGTTATCTCCTTATCGCTCAATATGTCAATAAAATAACGCCTTAAGCGGCGGTAAACAGCTTAAGGTGGCTATAACGCCGGGGATCACCTCTTCCCATTCCGAACAGAGAAGTTAAGACCGGTTGTGCTGATGGTACTGCCCCAGTTGGTGGAAGAGTAGGTAGCCGCCTTTTTTAGATAACGAGCCCCGTGAAGTCAATTTTTACGGGCTCGTTTTTTATGGAACACACGTGAAAATCGTGCGCGGCCGCAATGGCTCAGTTGGTAGAGCGACGCATTCGTAATGCGTAGGTCACCGGTTCAAGTCCGGTTTGCGGCTCCATCCCCTCCCCCCGTTACATATATTTGTAACGGGGGGTTTATTTTAGAAAATGAGCGATTATTGTTGCTTTAAATATGAATATGTTTTTATATTTTGGCAAGAAATTAAACGTTAGCTTTACTGTATATAATATTATTCTATGTAATTTGTTATCATGACTATGAAAAGATTTGTTCTTGCCTTGTTCGTTGCTTTGTTATTTCAATTTGCTTATGCTCAGGAGGCAGCACTGGAAGAAAATAAGGATATAGTGGAAACAAAAATAGGTGCGAACCTTAATTTCCTTCTTGGAAAGAAAAAAAATATGATGCTTTCAACGATGTTAAGGTCTGTGCATAATAATAGTATGAAAGGCGAGACATTCCTTAATTTTAAAGGTATTGAAGCGGAAGTGTATTTTCAGATACCTGTGATGAAGTATCTCGGTTTTTTTATCGATGCGGAGGCTGATGTGAATAAAGAACTGGACAGTTATCTTTGTTTCTCGACGGGGTTTAACTCGACATACAACATAGGGCGTTTTTTTGTATTTGGTGAATTGAAATACAGTACATGCCGTAATATTACTTATTTTAATCACGACAGTAATCCGCATTTGAAGTATAAAGCCGGTGCAGGGGTTAATATAGTGGAAGATTTATGCGCTTTCTCTTCACATGTCATACTACCGCATGATTTGTCTTCCAATTCCATAGACAATACTGAGATATGGGCTAAATTGGATTTTAAATTGTCCCGGAGCATAGGATTGATGGTGGCTTATGCATGGACTGACGAATTCGGCGATTCACGTAATGTACACAGCCCCAGGGTAAATCTTTCATATAGTTTTTAGTGGATATTCAGTAGGAATAGATCCTGTCACGTAATTAAAAAACGCCTTGTAATTTATTACAAGGCGTTTTTTTGTGGAGAAGATGGGGCTCGAACCCACGACCTCTTGCATGCCATGCAAGCGCTCTAGCCAACTGAGCTACATCCCCTTTTTTCAGGCCATGCAAATATAAATGTTTTTTCCGGAAAAAATGTCATTGTGCGTTTATTTTTGTTTCCAGTGCCATTTGTTTTATGCTTAAAAGAAATTTTTTATCGTAGCTTTCGAGGATGAACGGTTCGCCCGACGAAAAAGTTATTACCAACCTATATTTGCGGGTGTTCTTGTTCAGGACAAAAAATAGCCAAAAAACTGTCATTGCCAGCATTATTGCAATCCATATTATTGGGGCTTGTATGTAAATAATCGTAACGACTATTATGCCTATGGCAGGATATAGCCATGTTTCGCATTTAGTGCGTTTGCTCATGGTTACTTCTGCGACTTTTTTGCTTTCCAGTATCTTGATGATATCTTTTTGTGTATCATGACTGCAATCGGGATATTCTGGTATCGTTGCATCAGCTTTCGTTTTCCTGCCGGAAACAGGGGCTTTCGCGGTATTCATAATGGTTTTATTTACAAACGGGGCGACTTATTATATATGATAATCATTTGGCAAAGATAAATAAAAAACTTTACCAAATAATTATCGATGCAGAAATGACAGAAGATGTAATGTTAAAAACGGTGGGGAAGAACATTAAAAATGTCCGTGTGGAAAAAAAGATATTACAGCAGGATTTGGCAGCCATATGCAATATAGAGACTCCGAACATGTCCAGGATAGAAAACGGAAGGACTAATATGACATTGAAGACGCTTTTTAAGATAAGCGAAGCTCTGGGTGTGGAAATGTATAAGTTGCTCTTATGCGATAATTCAGGCGGTAAGAAGAACGGAGATAAATTAAAAAAGCCATAGAAAACCGTTTGTCTCTATGGCTTTGTTTTTATAGGCAGTTGTACGGGAATATCAGTCTAATTTGACCGAACGTATATAGGCGAGTTTTTCCTTCCATTGTTCCAGTATGGCTGATTCCCGTTCTATTTTTTTATTTACCTCCCGTACCAACGGATTGTCAGCACTTCCGGAAGAGAAAAATTCGATGTTGTTTTTCAATTGCTGCACTTCGCGGGTTATCTCGTCGATTTTTCGGCGAACGTAGTCGGATTCGGAATAGAATTTGGCCTTGTTGCCTTCTTCCACGATCTGATCTATCTTGTCTTTGAAGCGCATCTGGCTTACTTCGCGCTTACTTATCTTAAGCTGGTCGAAGTAGCTGTCGACAAGGCTATTGAACTTGTCTTCCAGGTTTTTGGCCGAACGCGGTATGCGCCCTGCGGCTCTCCATTTTGCCGTTATGGATTTTAGTTCCTCCAGAGATTTGTCTATATCGTCCGAGACCTTAAATGCTTCCGCCTGGGCCATTATTTCTTCTTTAGCCTTAAGGTTGGCTGCCAGCGACGCATCTCCGCTTTTGCGGTTTTCGGACATGTTGTCGAAAAAATGGTTGCATGCGGCACGGAATCTCGCCCACAGTTCGTCGGATTTCTGTCGAGGCACATGGCCTATCTCTTTCCATTTCGCTTGCAGAGATTTCAGTTCCGCGGATGTTTGGTTCCATTCGGTGGAGTCTTTTATTTCCTCTGCGCGTTCGACAAGGGCTTGTTTTTCCGCCAGATTGGATACCTGGGAACGTTTAAGTTCTTTATAATAGTTGTTTTTCGCCTGGTTGAACAGCCTGTTGACTTCTTTGAACCGTTCCCATATTTCGGAGTTGCGGGAATCGGGTACGGGTCCTGACGTACGGAACTGTTCTTTCAGCGATTCGACTTCCGCTATTTTTTTCTGCCATCCGTCGTGCGAGGCGGCTCCTTCTTTAGCTAGGGCTTCTATTTTTTCACAAGAAGCGAGTTTGGCATCCATATTGGCGCGAAGGGTCTCTTTTTGTGTTTTGAGGAACTGGTGACGGCGTTCGTGTATGGCGCGTGTGGCAGCACTGAAACGTTCCCATATCTGGTCGCGGTATTCAGATGCTACGGGGCCTGTATCTTCTTTCCACATTTTGTGGAGGAGTTGCAATTCCTCGAACGCTTTCTTTATCGAAGGTTCGTTGATGAGTTCTTCGGCACGGGCTATGATTTTGTTTTTGTCGGCCAAGTTGCGTTCGAACTCCATGTCGCGGAATTCTCGATTCAGTTTGAGGTAGTCGAAAAAGCGTTCTACGTGGTGCTGGTAGGTCTGCCATACGGCGGACGACTGTTCGCGCGGAACCATGCCGCATTTGCGCCAGCGGGCCTGTATGTTGTGGAATTCCTTTATAGATGCGTTTTCTTCTTTTTCTATAAGGTCTTTCAGTTCGTCTATCAGAGCCAGACGCTCTTCGAGGTTGGCTTTTTGTTCCACAGCCATTTGCGCAGAGTATTTGTCGCGTTTTTCGCGGTATGTTTCCCAAAGTGATGAAAAACGTTCCTTAAGAGAGGACGTTTCATTGTTCCCCTCCGTGGCGGCTTCCGGTTCGTATGAAGTGTTTTCTGTCGTTTTGGACGATATGAAAGAGTCGAAAGCTTCTTTGAGTGCCCTTACCTGCCTGTTTATGTGCTGTACGGGCTCTTCCAGAAGTGCTCCGAATTCTGATATGAGTTCTTCGGCGGATAGTTTCCTATAGTCTTTTTGTTCGCGTTCTTCTTTCTCTTTCGCAACTTCGGCCGGATCCTGTTCTTTGCCGTCCGTACCGTCTTTTTGGGAAGGCTGCTGTTCTGAGGCGGATGTTTCCTCTATCCGTTCTTCATTTTTTTCTTCTTCTTTTTCCGCGCATTCGGGTGCTTCCTGTGCGTGCGTTTCTACAGCTCCGTCCTGTGCGGGGCTTTGGATTTGTCCTTCCGCTTGGTTTTCAGGCAGAATGTCTTTGGTGGTGTCTTGTGAAGTCATGATATCGGAAAATACGTTTTTATCTGTTGCAAAAACAAATATATAAATTTCAAATGTCTTATTGCCATAATTCCCATGATTTTTCTGCCTGTAAAGCGAGCATGGTAAGGCCGTTGGATACCGACGCGCCGTTTTCTCTGCCTTTTTTCATGAACAGAGTTTCCTGCGGGTTGTACACCAGGTCGAACAGTAGGTTGTCCGGGCCTAACGACCCGTACGGTATGTCAGGGCATGTATCCGTACGGGGAAAAGTGCCCAGTGGCGTGGTATTGACTATAAGAGGGCATGATTTTACATGTGCCTGCGTCAGTTCGGAATATGTCAGAAAGCGGCTTTCCCCGCGTTTTTCCCTTGATACGAAAAAATAGTCTATGCCGAGCCCGTTAAGTACGTAAGCAACAGCTTTGGACGCACCGCCGGTGCCGAGTATAAGCGCCCTCTGGTGGCGGCTCTCCAGAAACGGAGCCAACGCCTGCCTGAAACCGTACACGTCGCTGTTGTATCCGCTCAGATGGCCGTCGGGCGATACTTTTACGGTGTTCACCGCACCTATTTGACGCGCCTCGTCCGATATTTCGTCCAAAAGGGACATTATTTCCACTTTGTATGGTATGGTGACGTTCAGTCCGCATATATCGCTGTCTGCGAGTACGTCCTTTACGTTTTCTATGTCCTGTATGTCGAATATTCGGTAAGAACAATCGCTTATACCCTCGCGTGCGAATTTCTCGGAGAAATATTTCTCGGAAAAGGAATACGATATGTTTTTCCCTATCAGTCCGTATTTTTTCATGTCATTTGCCTTTTTATGCGGGTATTTTTGCCTTTGAGGCGTGTGTTTTCCCGTTCTCTTTAAGACGCGCCCCGTAGGCTTCGACTTTTATTATGAGTATCATTCCGAATATTATCAGCGCTACGGCAGCCCATGTTGTCATGGAATAGAGCGGCGGAAGATAATGTTCGAAGCCGATGAGCGTTTCGTGGCGCACACCTGTGGTTTCGGTCATCACGTATATGTTGTTTTTCCAGGGCCACATTATGCTCAGGGAACCGGCTATAAAACCGATTATCATGGCCGTAACGTTGGCTCTCCAGTGTTTGAGCAGGTATCCGAGTATGTGTGAAAATATCACCACGCCGATGAGCGTCCCGGCAGTGAACACTCCGCAGACTTTTACCAGATGCATCTGTTCCATGTCGTACAGCGGTGACAGGTCGTTGGCAAGCAGTTTTTGTGCGGTGTGGAACACGGCGTTGACAGAATCGACCATCAACAGTTTGTAGTTGCCTATTATCATAAGCAGGAACGAACCCGACAGTCCGGGCAACGTCATTCCGCATACGCTTAGGAATCCGCACAGAAATATGACGGCCATGTTGTCGTCGGAGGCTGTTTTGTAATCGAACATGGATACCGAAATACCGATAAACAGTCCTATCAGCATCATTTTCACCGTGCCTGCCCGCCAGCTGTCATATTTTTTCACCAGGAAAAACAGCGAACCGAGTACCATGCCGAAAAATACGGCCCATATCTGTATGCTGTAATGGTCCATAAGGAAGTCTATCAGCAGCGATACGGAAAAAAAACTCGTCACCGTACCTCCGAGTATGCACAGGAGGAATCCCATGTTGGTATAGCGGTAGAATTTGCGCACGCGTCCGGCCATAAGCAGGCGGAACGCCTTTTTGTTTATCCTTTGCAGGGAAAATATGAATTCTTCGTAAAAACCGGCGACGAAAGCCACTGTGCCGCCGGAAACGCCGGGCACTTTGTTGGCCGAACCCATGAGAATACCTTTGAACCACAGTACGGCATAGTCGACCGCGCTGCGTTTTTTAGTCGCCGGATGTACTTTCCTGTTTCTGCGCATGTATCATTGCGGGATGCGTCTCCTGCATGTGGATAATGATGACCGGGAGAACGCCCGGTGTGGTTTTTAGTGAAAATGTTATGACCCACAAATGTAAACTTTTTTTGGGTAAAATAAACCACGGCGCATATCATGTTTTTACAGTTAAAAACATAACTTTGCCATTTGTAACAACAGTTAGGTGTAAAAACACAGGACGAAAGTGAAAAAGAACATAGCAGTGATAATGGGAGGATATTCCTCCGAACGGCTCATTTCGCTCAAATCGGGCGGGGTAGTGTGCCGCAATCTGGATAAGGAAAAATACAATGTCTATCCCGTGGACATATCCAGGGACGGCTGGTATTACATAAATGAACTGGATGAGAAATATCCGGTGGATATGAATGATTTTACCGTGACGGTGGACGGCGAGAAAGTACGTTTCGACGCGGTGTTCAACGCCATACACGGCAACCCCGGTGAAAATGGCCTGATGCAGGCTTATTTCGAACTTTTGGGTGTCAGGCATACCTCGTGCGGACATTTCGAATCGGCGCTTACTTTTAACAAGCGCGAATGCATAGCCGTAGTGCGTCAGTACGGAATAAATACGGCAAAATCCGTGTTCATGACCAAAGGCGATGCGGTCGACGCCGATGCTATAATATCCCGTGTGGGACTTCCGTGTTTCGTAAAACCTAACCGCGCAGGTTCCTCGTTCGGTATAACCAAGGTGTATAAAAAGGAAGAACTGCCGGCGGCACTCGAAGAAGCCTACAAGGAGGATTCCGAGATACTGATAGAGTCGTTCCTCGACGGACGCGAAGTGTCGGTAGGAGTGATGAGAATAAACGGCCGCGTGACGGTACTGCCTATAACCGAAATAGTGTCCATGAACGACTTTTTCGACTATAAGGCCAAATACGAAGGACGCTCCAAAGAAATAACCCCCGCCGATCTTCCTGCCGATATAGAAGCAAAAGTAAAGGAAGCTGCCGCCAGGACGTATGAAAAACTCAACATGAAAGGAGTTGCGCGTTCCGAGTTCATAATAGTGGACGGACAGCCTCATTTTCTTGAAATAAATACCTGTCCCGGATTGTCGGCGGCCAGCATAGTGCCACAGCAGGCGCGGGCCATGGGAATGGAACTGCCTGAATTTTTCGGCGAACTGGTGCGTCAGGCGCTCGAAGATTGACGGAAAAAACAACGGCGTAAGCCTGAAAAAACGACGATATGTGTAAAATGGAGGAAAAACAGATGAAAACAGCCGTGTTCCCCGGTTCGTTCGACCCGCTTACAAACGGCCATTGCGATATCATAGCCCGTGCTCTTCCGCTTTTCGACAGGATAATCATGGCTGTGGGACGCAACAGCGACAAGAAATACATGTTCTCGCTCCAGCAGCGCATAGGTTTCATAAAAGAGACTTACCGGGACGAACCGAAGATAGAAGTGACCAGTTACGACGGCATGACTGTCGATTATTGCCGCAGTGTAGGCGCGCAGTTCATGTTGCGCGGTCTGCGCAACCCTTCCGACTTCGAGTTTGAAAAGGCGATAGCTCAGACCAACCGCCGCCTTTGTCCGGATATAGAAACGGTATTTTTGCTCACTTCCTCCGGATATTCTTTTATCAGTTCGTCGATAGTGCGTGAGATATTGCTTTACAACGGAGATGTTGGCAAACTGACCCCGCCGGCAGTGAGCCGTTATGTGAGCGAAAACAGGAAATGATTTCAACGCCCGATGGATTTTTCCAGCTGCGGGCCAACAAAATAATATTTAAATCGAAGAAATGGAAAAAACGCCGAAAAGATACACCGTTACTGCGGCCCTGCCGTATGCCAACGGTCCTATACATCTGGGACATCTGGCGGGAGTTTACGTGCCTGCCGACGTTTACGTTCGTTATTTGCGCCTGAAGGGACGCGATGTCGTTTTCATCTGCGGCTCGGACGAACACGGAGTGCCTATTACCATAAAAGCGAAAAAAGAAGGTATAACCCCTCAGCAGGTGGTCGATAAATACGACAGGATAATAAAGGATTCGTTCCGGGAATTCGGCATATCGTTCGACAACTATTCCCGTACTTCCGCCCCGGTGCATCACCGTACGGCTTCGGATTTTTTCAAAAAACTGTACGACGACGGCAAGTTCGTCGAAGAAACGTCCGAACAGTATTACGATCCGGAGGCGCACCAGTTCCTTGCCGACCGCTACATTACGGGTACGTGCCCGCGATGCGGCTCGGAAGGAGCTTACGGCGACCAGTGCGAGAAGTGCGGTTCGACGCTTTCCCCTTCGGAACTGATAGACCCTAAGAGCGCGCTTTCCGGCGCTACGCCTGTGCTCAGGGAAACAAAACACTGGTATCTGCCGTTGGAACAGTACGAAAGCTGGCTAAGGCAGTGGATACTCGAAGGCCACAAGGACGACTGGAAACCTAACGTGTACGGCCAGGTAAAATCGTGGCTCGACGACGGTCTGCGCCCGCGGGCCGTGACCCGCGACCTGGATTGGGGCGTGCCTGTTCCTGTGGACGGAGCCGATGGCAAAGTGTTGTACGTGTGGTTCGATGCTCCGATAGGTTACATTTCCTCTACAAAACAGTGGGCCGAGAGGGAAGGACGCGACTGGGAGCCTTACTGGAAATCGGAAGACACTAAGCTCGTGCATTTCATCGGAAAAGACAATATAGTGTTCCACTGCATAATTTTCCCGGCCATGCTGCGCGCCCACGGCGGCTACATACTTCCGGACAACGTTCCTGCGAACGAGTTCCTTAATCTCGAGGGCGCCAAATTGTCGACCTCGCGCAATTGGGCTGTGTGGCTGAACGAATATCTGGTGGATTTTCCGGGAAAACAGGATGTGCTGCGATATGCCCTTATAGCGACGGCTCCCGAAACGAAGGATAACGACTTTACATGGCGCGATTTTCAGGGACGCAACAATTCGGAACTGGTAGGCGTGTTCGGTAATTTCATAAACCGTGCCGTAGTGCTTACACACAAGTATTACGACGGAGTAGTGCCTTCGGGAGCAGGAATTTCCGACGAAGACAAAAAAGTGCTGTCCGAAGTGATGCTTTATCCGGAAAAGATAGGTGCGTCGATAGAAAAATACCGTTTCCGTGAAGCTCTTGGTGAATTGATGAACCTGGCTCGTCTGGGAAATAAATATCTGGCCGATAACGAACCGTGGAAACTGCAAAAGACCGATCCCGCTCGTACGGAAGCCGTGATGTACACTGCGTTGCAGATAGCCGGGGCTTTGGCTGTTTTGAGCGGGCCTTTCCTGCCGTTCGCCAGTGAAAAACTGGCCCGTATGCTCGATATTAAGGTATCCGGATGGGATACGGTATCCGAGAGCGAGGAAATAGTGCCTTCGGGGCACAGGATAGGCCAGGCGGAACTTCTTTTCGAAAAAATCGAAGATGCGGCTGTCGAAGCGCAGCTTAAAAAGCTCAACGATGCTAAACTTGCCAATATAGCGGCGCAAAAGGCTGCCCAACCGCAGAAGGATACCGTTTCATATGACGATTTCGATAAGATGGATATCCGTGTAGGGGTAGTTACTGAGGCGGAAAAAGTACCGAAAGCCAAGAAATTGCTTCGTTTGACGATAGATACCGGATTGGACAAACGCACGGTCGTTTCCGGCATTGCGGAGAGTTTTTCTCCGGAGCAGGTAGTGGGACGCCGCGTGTGCGTGCTGGTAAATCTCGCTCCCAGAGAGATAAAAGGAATAACGTCCAATGGTATGATACTTATGACGGAATATCCGGACGGGCGTCTGGAATTCGTATCTCCTGCCGGGGATGTGCCTGCCGGCTCGAAGATAAGCTGACGAAACGTTTTTACGTATAAAAAAGCTGCGGATTAAAAACCGCAGCTTTTTTTTGTCCGTTATGTGTTGAGACTGAAAGATGCGGAAAAATAACCGGGCGGCAGGTATTACCTGCCGCCCGGCCTTCGGTTATCAGTGATTATAAACGTTGGTTAAGTAAATTACAGGACTTTTTCCACCGGAGTGTACGGCAGGTCGTATGCCTCGGCAACGGCTTTGTACACGACTTTCCCTTCCACGATATTGAGGCCTTTTTTGAGTTCTTCGCTGTCCTTGCAGGCTTTCTTCCAGCCTTTGTTGGCCAGTTGTACCGCATATGGGAGGGTGGCGTTGGTAAGGGCTATGGTCGAGGTGAAAGGCACGGCTCCTGGCATATTGGCCACACAGTAGTGTACCACTCCGTCGACTACGAATATAGGGTCGTTATGGGTGGTCGGTTTGCATGTTTCGGCGCAACCTCCCTGATCCACGGCCACGTCCACTATCACAGCGCCTTTTTTCATGGTCTTTAGCATGTCCTTGGTGATGAGTTTCGGCGCTTTGGCTCCAGGTATCAGTACCGATCCTATTATAAGGTCGGCATCCTTTATCTCATTGCGCACGTTGTATTCGCTGGACATCATGGTCTTAACGTTGGCTGGCATCACGTCGTCGAGGTAGCGCAGGCGGGGTAGCGATATGTCCATTATCGTGACATCGGCACCGAGTCCGGCGGCCATTTTTGCAGCCTGAGTTCCAACCATGCCGCCGCCAAGTACCAGGACTTTGGCGGGTTTTACTCCTGCTACGCCTCCCAGCAGGATGCCATGTCCGCCCATAGGTTTTTCAAGGAACTTCGCGCCTTCCTGGGTCGACATACGTCCTGCCACTTCGGACATCGGCAACAGAAGCGGAAGGCTGCGGTCGGCTTTTTCCACAGTTTCGTATGCCAGACATACGCCTTTCTGTTTTATCATGGCGTCGGTCAGTTCCCTGCACGATGCGAAATGAAAATATGTAAATACCAACTGGTCTTTCTTTATAAGAGGATACTCCGATGCGATGGGTTCTTTTACTTTGATTATCATGTCGGCTTCCTTGTACACGTCCTCTATTTTGGGAAGTATTACGGCTCCGGCTTTTTCATAATCCTTGTCGCTGATGCCGCTGCCTACGCCTGCTGTGTGTTGTACGTACACCTGGTGTCCGTTTTTCACCAGCTCCATTACTCCCGAAGGAGTTATTGCCACGCGGTTCTCGTTGTTTTTGATTTCTTTTGGAATGCCTACTTTCATTTTTTCGTTTTATTAGATTATAATTTTAGAGTGTTGATTATACACCCACAATATTAAAAATAAATTGTTTTTCCTGTATCTGAGTGCGGATTTTTTTTCGGAAAATTTTTTAAGGCTGTAGAAGTACGGGCGGATCGTTTGGCGGAGTTTTTTTTTATTTTTACAGGCTAAATTTACATATCAAACGTATTATTCGTACATTAGTATCCCCTTTTGCAGCGTGCTGCGGGGAAATAATGCAACTACTAATTCATACATCATAACAAAATGAAAAAGACAGCAACGGTAATAATATTGACGCTGGCAGTTATAGTAGCCGGTGTAGTAATAGCCCTGAAATACAATTCCGGAGCATGCGATTACGAGTATACGATACTCAGCCGCAATTACCAGGATTGTGCCGATTCTTCGAACTGTACGTCGATTTATCTTGGCTATCCGGTATTCGGGCGTAAACTGTTTAACGACCGTGCGATAGACAGTATCAACAGACATGTGACCATACAATTGACCGGCTCGGCGGAAAAAACGGCCGAAGATGTTGTTTCCGAATTTTTTGAAGGCTATGCCCAGTATGCAAAAGACCGTGCCGAGATGAACGCACAGGATAGTATAGCCGATGGTTTTATTCCTTCGTGGACGTATTCTTCGGACTGTTCGGTTATGGTTAACGGGCCTCAGATTATCGTTACCGAAATGAAGTTCAACCAGTATGAGGGCGGGGCTCACGGTATTTACGCCAATATTTATACGAATTACGATGTGAAATCCGGCCGTGCGCTTGGCCTTACCGACGTATTTTCCGATACGGTGGCTCTGGCACGTACGCTGACAGAGTGCTTCATCGCACAGAAAGAACTTGACGCTTCTGTTCCGCTTTTGGAGCAGGGATATTTCATAGACAACAATCAGCTGCCTGTCACGGCCAATTTCGCCCTTACCCCTGACGGTGTGATATTCTATTATAACGTGTACGAGATAGCGCCTTATGCATACGGGCCTTCACAAGTGACCGTACCTTATGCCGATTTGAAGGATATCATGGTTTATAAACCCGATTTCTCCGGTTCCGAGGTTTTCCCTGTCGAATCCGCTTCATAACCGTATGGGGAACATTGGCAATAAGGTAATGGCCGTGGCGGCGGCATGTTCGCTTTTTGCGGCGTGTTCCGCCGGTGATGCCGCAGAACCGCCGTATGTGATGGAAAATATCCGCAGGTACGAACCGGGGTGTTCTTCCGGGGATGACCGCGTATGTGCTTCGGTGCAGTTGGGTTATCCCGTTTTTTCGGATGCTGAAAGTTCGCGGTCGCTCAATTCCAACGTATCGGATTTGCTATTGGACGGTTTCGGGAGCGTCGATTCGCTTTGCAACGCTTTCTTCGGCCAGTGGGCAGGGTACAGGGAAACTGTTTTTTCCGATACTCTCGGACATGCTCACGTGGATATGTCCCATGATCAGGAGGAAGACGAATATTTTCCCGAAGTATGGTATTATTCCCGTACAGCCGATGTCTGCGGGCATGGACGCGGATTTGTTTCTTTGATGTTCCGTACGGCGACTAACTCCACCGTTTACCAGTATGGCAGGAAGTATGCGTCGCTATCGCTTCATGACGGACGGCTTTTGGCACCTGAGGACGTTTTTTCCGATACTTCGGCCCTCAGGCGTGTTATCAGCAGCGAGTTTATGCGGAGCAACGGGATCAGCGAGGGTATTTCGCTCGCGGAACAGGGAGTGATGCTTTCCGACGGGTTTCTGCCTCTCACGGATGATTTCGCCGTTTGCGATACTGCGGTAGTATTTCATTACGATATGTCGGAAATAGCGCCCAATTTGTTGCCCGATGACGATATTCGCGTCCCTGTTGGGAAAATAGAACCTTTTTTGATACCTTTGAACGAAAATTGATACGGCTAATAACCATTAAAAGATGGATGTCTGTTGTACTTTAAGACAGTTAATTTCCACAGGTGAGTTCCCCGGTGTGCCTTCGTGCAGTACCGAAGGCGATATAGAAACTGCTTTCGGTCGGTGCGAATATTCCGCACAGAAAAAATCGGTGAAAACGTTGTCGTATCCGTGGGCCGACTTTTTATTCGAACACGGGCGTCTGCACCAGATTACTGTCAAGATAACGGACGAGCTGCAGGCCGCGACGGCGAAGGAACTGCTATGGCAATATCCCCGTGAAACGGCCGACGAAATACCCCCGTTTTTCAGATGTGAGAAAATACTTTGCGCCCCTATTTCCGGAGACGGCCCTGAGGTATTGGCAAACGTATGTCCTGAAAACGGCGATACTCTGGTGTCGGTAGCTATCGTTTTCCCTACGGAAAAAACAATGCCCCTGACGATTGAAATTCCTCAGGATGTTTACACGGCATTGAAAGAACTTTCGCTTTCCACCCGCAGGTCCATGGAAGAGATATGCGGCGACATCATAAAAGAACAATTATTGAGCGATAACGATAATAATCATGTATAAAACATTCATACGCCCTTTGCTTTTCCGCATGAATCCCGAACGGGCGCATGCATTCACTTTTTCGTGTCTGAAGGCTTTGCAGAAAATGCCTTTCGGCCTGGCTCTTGCATCCTTGTTTTTCAGGAAAAAGGACCCGCGTCTGGAAAGGGAAGTATTCGGTATAAAATTCCCTTCGCCCGTTGGAGTGGCTGCCGGACTGGACAAAGACGCCGAAGTGCCCGATGCGCTGGGTGCGCTCGGATTTTCATTTGTGGAGATAGGAACGGTTACCCCCGAACCTCAGCCGGGAAATCCTTCCCCGCGCCTGTTCCGTCTGCCGGAAGACAAGGCGCTTATAAACCGCATGGGATTTAATAACCAAGGCGCTAAGGCGGCTGCCGGACGACTCGCCAAACGCCGCACGAGAGTTATTGTCGGCGGCAACATAGGCAAGAACAAAGTGACACCGAATGCCCAGGCTACGTCCGATTACCTGAAATGCTACGACGCTTTGTATCCGTATGTGGATTATTTTGCCGTGAATGTATCATCGCCTAACACTCCAGGGTTGCGCGAGCTTCAGGATAAGGAACCTCTGGAGGCATTGCTCACCGCGCTCCAGAAAAAGAACGCTTCCATGCCGGCTGCAAAACCGGTGCTTTTGAAGATAGCTCCGGATCTGACCGACGACCAGCTCGACGATATAATCGAGATAGTCGGCAATACCGGAATAGCCGGTGTGATAGCTACCAATACGACCGTCAGCCGCGAGATGATACTTTCTACCAGAGCCGACAAAGTGGAGGCAATGGGTGCGGGAGGATTGTCGGGAATGCCGCTTAGCGAACGTTCCACCGAAGTGATACGCTACTTGCACGAGCGTTCCGGAGGGCGTTTTCCGATAATAGGCGTCGGCGGTATCATGTCGCCTGATGATGCTCTTGAAAAGTTGGATGCCGGGGCAAGCCTCGTACAGGTTTACACCGGATTTATCTACGAGGGCCCGGCATTTGTCAAAAGCATAAACAAAGCTATACTGAAGGCCTCGAAAGAGGCGTGAAGTTTTGCGTGTCTGTAATGAAAGACCTGCGCATCGATATGTCGTTGCGCAGGTCTTTCATTATAGGCGCATATTGCGCTCTCCGCGGAGTACGATAATGTTTCGCTGGGGAGATGCCGCAAGTGTCCGTTTTTTAATGACTCTTGTCGTTGAATTTTTCTATAGCGGCACGGCACGATGCGGCATCGAGCGCCAGTTGTGCCTTGAGGTTTTCGAGCGAACTGAATTTTCTTTCCGAACGTATCCACGCCAGGGCTTCTACTTCGAGGGTGCATCCGTAGATGTCGCTTGAAAAGTCGAAAATGTTCACTTCGATCGAATGTCCGAGGCGGTCGTCCACCGTGGGACGCATGCCGCTGTTCATCATCCCGCCGTACACATGTCCGTCCAGTGTCACCCGCACGGCGTAAACACCGTCAGGAGGCATAAGTTTCAGCGATTCGTCAACCTGTATGTTGGCTGTGGGATATCCAAGCGTGCGTCCCAGTTGTTTCCCGTGCACCACAGGGCCTGAAAAACAGTAAGGACGGCCTAAGAGCGCTGTTGCAAGCGATATGTCCCCGCCTTCGAGCGCGCGGCGGACGGATGACGAACTTATAGTTATGCCGTTGTATTCCATTTTCGGCACGAGTATGGCTTCTATGCCGTTGGCGGCAGGCGATGAGGACAGAAAATGGTAAGCATTGGTTTTTTCGCATCCGAAACTGTGGTCGTAGCCTACTACGACGGCTCGTGCGCCGAGTTTCTCCTTCAGGTAACGGTTGAAAAAGTCTTCTGCCGTAAGCGAAGCGAAAGCTTCGTCGAACTGTTGTACAATGAGTATGTCCACTCCGAGAGAAGCTATAAGGGCTTCTTTTTCTTCCCACAGCGACAGTAATCTGAAATTTCCGTTCGTACGGGAGAAAAAAGTGCGCGGATGAGGGTCGAATGTTATCACCACGCTTTTTGCCCCAAGGCTGCGCGCTTTGCCTGTGAGTGTGCCGATAAGTTTGGCATGAGCTTTGTGCACTCCGTCGAAAGTACCTACCGTGACAACCGTACCTCCGGTTTTGTCGAAGCCTTCCGGAAAATCCAATCCTTCGTATATCTCCATTGTATGTCAGTGTCTTAGGTAAAACTCTATGTTTGTGTGTTTGCCGGTGATCGTTTTAACAATGTGTTCTCATGGAAGTATTAATTCCACGTTTTTGAGGTATTCCAAAGCATCGCGTCCTCCGCAGCAAAACAAAAGGTCCAGTATGCTAAGGTTTGGTAAAAAACCGTGTTTCGTTACGAATACCTGGGTGTATGGTTCAAAACGTGTGGCAGGGATTGTTTTGGGGCTGAATGCCATGCGCAGATCGGCGGTGTCCGCCGGCGAGCCTTCGTATGCGGGAGTAATCTCCACATGGTCGTCTATTCCTAGAAGGCGGCATACGAGTTTGTGCGCGCGTATGTTGAAGTCCAAAAGCGAGGATACGTCCCCGAAGTAGAGTTCGCGGAACATGTCTTCGTAAAATTCAAAGTAAGGCGATGTGCGGTAGGCTGTCTCCAGCGACCGGAAATGCTCTCTTGCCCAACGGAATTCTACCGAGGTGGCCGCCTGTTCCATTTTCATGCGTCCGGTGGAGGCGTTCCCCGTATGACGTACCGGTATGTTCAAAGGCAAAATGCCGTTACCGGTTGCTATGCATGCGCGTGAACGGTAGGATTGTTTCCGGTAGTTTTCGTGTATTTCAAGCACCGGTTTTTCCGACTGTATCCACGCTGCCCAGTATTCGACAGGGCCGAAATATGCGCTCGGAAAAAGGGTTTTCATCGTTTCTCCCCTCCTTTTTTAGAGTTTTTACGGCGATGTCGCCACAGTTTGTAACCGCAGTACAAGACTACCGCGCCTACGGCCGTTTGCAATAGGTACGATTTCATCGGGCCCTCTCCCATCGGGAATGAGATGATGCGTTCGGTGCGTATGCGTTTGAACAGGGGAGTGGAACCGTCGTCAGCTTTTATGCTCATCCATATAAGGGCCGGCGCGCCTACTATGTGGTCGTGAGGGACGTAACCCCAGAACCTCGAATCGAGCGAATTGTGACGGTTATCGCCCATCATGAAGTAATAGTCCTGTTTTATGGTGTATGTGTCCGTTTTTTCTCCGTTTATGATTATGTCCGTACCGTCGGTAGTCAGAGTGTTGCCCTCGTATGTGGTTATGATGTCCGTGTATTGCGACAGATTGTCGGGCGTGATGTGTATCACGTCGCCTTTTTTCGGAACGTAAAGAGGACCGTAGTTATCTACGTTGTAATTCGCTCCGTATGGAAATATAGGCCATGAAGAGTCCGTTTCCGGCACTCCGGGGGCTTTTATCTGTTTTTCGACCTTTACGCCTGGGAATGCCGCGCGCACTTTGCCAAGCATATAGTCCGATAGGTATGCATCGACTATTTCTTCACCGGTGGCCGGGTCGGCATAACCGTAACGGTGTATCTCTACTCCCATGGCATCGAGGTCCTGGTAAAAATAGCTGCCGTATGACGGGCGTTTGTACATCAGGCGGTATTCCCACTGCGGACGGTCGCGCTCGCTCCACTTTTGTTCTTTTCCGTTTACATACAGCACTGCGTCTTTTATCTCAAGCGTATCTCCGGCTATGGCTACGCAGCGTTTTATGTAGTTGGCTTTTTTGTCGATCGGTTTTTCGTCCGGCATATCGACAGGCCAGTTGAATACCACTATGTCGTTGCGTTTGATTTTGCGCAATGCGGGAAGACGCATGTACGGCAGTTCCACGCATTTAAGGTACGAACGAACTCCTGCCAGCGGTATCGAGTCGTGGACCAGAGGCGCGGACAGAGGCGTCATGGCTATGCGGGTCCCGTAAGCCATTTTATTGACGAACAAAAAGTCGCCTACCAACATCGAACCTTCCATCGAAGAGGTCGGTATCGTGTATGCTTCGTAGGTAAACGCTTTGATGAGCGAGGCTGCGGTGACAGCGAATACTATGGCTCCTAAAATGCTTGAATCGAGTGCATGGCGGTGGCGGCGGTATTCGGAGTCGTAAACAGGGTGTCCGAACCAGCTGATCCATCCCAGCGACAGACCGAGCGTAAATACGGCCAACAGAGTCCACCATACTCCTCTGTATCCGAATGCGCGGCTCGTATCGGTCCAGATCACAAGAGCCATTACGTTCCCCACTACCGGTATGTACAGCAGTATGGTCCACCACCAGGGACGCTGTATTATTTTCATCAGTATGTATGCCGAGTAAAACGGCACGGCAGCTTCCCATGCTTTGTGTCCGGATAGCGTATAGAGTTTACACGTACATACGAAATGCACGGCCTGCATAACCAGCAGCAGTATAATCACACTTGTCATAATCTTTATGTTGTTTTTAAAACAATATCATGGGCATGCGGGTCGATTTCCGCAGCCGGCTGCCTTTTCACCGTTTTGAGAACAGCACGTCCCGCATCGAAAATACGCCTTTTTTCTTTTCCCTGAAAAGCCATTCGGCGGCTGTCACCGCACCGAGAGCGAACCCTTCTCTGGAGAATGCCGTATGGCATATTTCGATGGAGTCCACTCCGCAGGCGTATGTTACCGTATGCGTGCCGGGGACTTCTCCCTGTCGTACGGCTGTTATCCCTATGGTGTTTTCGTTTATTTTTATGTCGTCAGTCTCGAGTGCCCATCCGGTGTACCTGCCGTTCTCTCCGGTTATGTCTTCCGCCAGTGTTATGGCTGTGCCGCTCGGAGCGTCCAGTTTGTGTATATGGTGGGTTTCGGATATGGAAAGTTCGTACTGCGGATAAGGCTGTATAAGGCGTGCCAGGTAGCGGTTGAGCTCGAAAAAGATATTTACCCCGAGGGAAAAATTTGACGAGTAAACAAGGGCCCCGCTTTTTTCTTCCACCAGTTTTCTTACTTCCGGCATCTTTTCAGTCCAGCCGGTGGTGCCGCTGACAACAGGTATTCCGGCATTGACGGATGACGTTATGTGGTGTACTGCGGACGAAGGTACGCTGAAATCTATCGATACGTCGGCGCCGGCAAAGTCTATGTTTTCCGTATAACCGTCTATGCGCGCCGTTATTTCGTGTCCGCGCGATACGGCTATGCTTTCAATCATCCGGCCCATTTTTCCGTATCCGAGCAGTGCTATTTTCATTTTCCTTATGTTTTTTTGCAGGCTGTATATCTCTTGTTTGTCGGTTGTCCCGCATCAGGGTGTGTGAATAATACTCTTAAAAACTGAGCGTCAGTTTCATGCCGGGAGCGGACATTGCTTCCAGGCCTTTGTTGGGTTCTATTATGGCCGGTTCAAAACTTATTACGGCATTGTTTTTTTCTTTCATTTCTAGCATCTGGCGGTGTTTTTTCTGAGCGCGGAATTCAGACAGCTGTACCGAAACATTGGCGTGCAGAACGTTCAGCAGATAGACACCTACCGTACCGAGTATCCACAGGTCACGCGTTTGTTCGGCGTATTGCATACGGTCCACCAGTGCGTTGGTGTCGAAATATTCGTATGAATTGACCTTTCCGGGGTTGTTTATTCGGTATTTGTACTCGTTGCGGAAATCGTTGTAATAGCTGTTGTAATATGAAGCGGCATATATGGTTCCGGTGAGTCCTCCCCAGAATACTGGGGCCATCCACCATTGGGAGCCTCCGTATATTTGTCCCAGGCCGGGTACGAGCGCAGAGAGGAACGCGGCATGCGAAGCGCTCTTTTTGGAAGGTGGTGGCGGGTTTTTCAGGGCTTTCCCCTCGGCCATCATCAGCGAGTCGTCGATAGTATAATATTCAGCTCCCGGTATGCCCAGGCTGTCGGGGTTTTCTGAAAGTCCGTCGATGGAAAAAGTGCCTCCCGGATCGGACTGTTTTGCTGCCACGATTGTACTGTCGGAATTCGTGACGTGCGTTGTATCTGTACTTACGGCCGTTTTGGATATTTGTTCCAGTTCTTTTTGCTGCCGTTTTTTGCGCCTTTCGGCTTTTTTGGCTTCTTTGGCTTTTTTGCGGAGTTGTTTTTTTGTAAGAGTGCTGTCCGCTGCCGCCGTTTCCCCGTGATTGAGTACGGCAATGGCCTCTTCGACACTCATACCGGATTTTTCCGACTGAGCGGACATGAGTGCAGGCAATGCGCATGCGATTGCGAAAAACAGTATTTTGCTCTTTATTCCTGTCAAAACTTCGCTTTTATTCGTTATTCCTGTCCCGATATCAGGTTTTTTATACGTTCGAAATCTTCCTGTGACTTGAAAGGTATGACTATCGTACCGCGGCCTTTGCTGCCCATGCGTACGTCTATTTTGGAACCGAAAAACTGTCCGAGCCTGCGCGCGGCTTCGGCCATCCCGCCAGGAAGCTGTGGTTTTGCCGCAGGTGTCTTTTTTTCTGAACAAAGGCGGCCTTCCTGAAAGTCCTTGACCAGTTTTTCTGTTTGTCGCACCGACAGGCTTTCCTCGATTATCATGCGGTAGATGCGAAGCTGGGCTTCGGGGTCTTCCACATTTATAAGCGCGCGCCCGTGTCCCATCGACAGTATGCCGTCGCGCATGCCGGCCTGTATTACCGGTTCGAGACGCAGAAGGCGCAGGTAGTTGGTTATCGTGCTTCGTTTCTTGCCTACCCGTTCACTCATCTGTTCCTGCGTGAGGTTACATTCGTCGATGAGTTGCTTAAAAGACGTGGCCACTTCTATCGGGTCGAGGTCGCGGCGCTGGATATTTTCTATCAGCGCCATTTCCAGCATCTGCTGGTCGTTGGCAAGGCGTATGTAAGCCGGGATATGCGTCAGGCCCGCCAGTTTGGAAGCGCGGAAACGGCGTTCGCCGGAGATCAGCTGGAATGAGTTGAAGCCGGTTTTGCGTACCGTTATCGGTTGTATGACACCGAACTGGCGTATAGATGCGGCCAGTTCTTCGAGATGTTCGGCGGTAAATTGCGTGCGGGGCTGGAACGGGTTGGCGGTTATTGCGCTTATCTCTATTTCGGCCGTTTTGCCCACTATCTTGCTGGCTCCTTCGTCCGATGCGGAGTTTATGTCGTTCTTGGCATCGCTCAGAAGTGCCGAAAGTCCCCGTCCAAGTACTTTTTTACTCATAAGTGCCTGTGTGTGATCTATTGTTTGTTGTTGCCTATGATTTCCGAAGCCAGGCTTAGGTAATTTTCGGCCCCTCGGCTGGTGGCGTCGTAGCTTATTATGCTTTCGCCGTGGCTGGGGGCTTCACCCAGTTTTACGTTTCGTTGTATCACGGTCTTGAATACTATATTCTGGAAATGCGTGCGCACTTCCTCGGCCACCTGGTTTGAAAGGCGAAGCCGCGGGTCGAACATCGTAAGGAGCATGCCTTCGTATGTCAGTGACGGATTGTAGCTTTTCTGTATGCTTTTTATCGTGCTCAGGAGTTTGCCCAGCCCTTCAAGGGCGTAATATTCGCACTGTATGGGTATTATGACGCTGTCGGCGGCAGTCAGCGAGTTTATCGTCATCAGCCCCAGTGAAGGCGAGCAGTCTATAAGTATGTAGTCGTAAGCGTCGCGTACGGTATCCAGTGCCGTTTTAAGCATGTATTCGCGGTCTTCCTTGTCCGATAGTTCGTCCTCGGCGGCAACGAGATTTATGTGCGCCGGGAGTATATCCACGTTAGGTGTAGAGGTGTGCAGTATCAGTTCGCGGATGTCCTTCAGGTGCTCGATTACTTCGTACGTGCCGCCTTCTATCGTATCCTCTTCTACGCCAAGCCCGGAAGAAGCATTGGCCTGCGCATCGGCATCCACCAACAGGACGGACTTTTCAAGAACGCCCAATGCGGCGGCCAGGTTTACGGCCGTAGTGGTCTTTCCTACGCCTCCCTTCTGGTTTGAAATGGCTATTATCTTTCCCATGTGACGAATTTTTTAAGGTAGCCCCTGCTTCGGGTGCTGTTTTGCCTTTGATGTGTTAAAACACAAAAACCGCAGTAAAATTACTCATTAATGATGAGGTTTCACGTGTCGGGACGAAAACTTTATCAACAATTTAGCAGTTTTTGACCGGTAAAAAGCCTTTTTTCTGCGCTGTTCATACGAAAAATACCGTATTTACGGTTTTGTGTCCGAGCGCAGCGTTCAGACGCTCCATTATTTCCGTGCGGCGCAGCATCAGTTCGTTTTTCCATGCGTCGCTGTCCACCTGTATTGTCAGCATACCGGCAGAGAACAGTACTTTTTTTGTGTGTATGGCGGCTTGTGGAGCGTACATTGCGCGCCACAGATCGGCTATGCGCCGTGCGGTAAGTCCTTCGGACAGTCCTCTGGAACATCCTGCAAACCGCTTCAAGGCTTCGTTTATCGGTTTAGGGTCCTCGTTTTTCATCTCTACAGTGTGAATATGCTGTGACCTTCTCCCTGTGCGCGCATCAATTCGCGTATGCGTTCGGGTTGTGTGTCGGAAACGAATATCTGTCCGAAAGTATCGCCGTTGACAAGGCTCATGATGTACTCCACGCGCCGGGAATCCAGTTTGTCGAAAATGTCGTCGAGCAACAATATCGGTTTACGTCCGGTAAGGGATGTTATGAAATGGAACTGGGCTAGTTTCAATGCCGTGAGGAACGTTTTCTGCTGTCCCTGCGAACCGTAGTTCTTGACCGGGTATCCGTCCAGCGTGAACTTAAGGTCGTCCTTGTGCGCTCCGGTGGTGGAAAAACCGACCATAAGGTCCCGAGCCCTGGCGGCGTGCAGTATTTCCCCTGCATCCGGGTTTTCGAAGATGCTCGTATATGTTATGTCCGCTTGTTCCCCTCCTCCGGATATATCCGAGTATGTCTTTTTGAATACAGGGACGAACCGCTCGAGGAAACTCTGCCGGCCTTCGTATATTTTGCGGCCAAGTTCTATCATCGCCTTGTCGTACACGTCTATCTGGAGCGAAGTTACGGAAGGCGTTTTGAGCAGGGCGTTGCGCAATTCTATTATCCGTGCGTGCGATACCACCGCATCCAGGTGCTGCGATGAGGTCTGGGATACCACTCCGTCTATGAATTTGCGCCGCAACGAACTTCCGTCGGCTATCAGGTCGCGGTCGGCCGGCGATACTATGACCAGAGGATATGCGCCGATGTATTCGCCCATGCGTTCGACTTGTTTGCCGTCGCGTTTGACGGTCTTTTTGGCGCCTCGTTGCAGGCTCATCAACACCTGTCTGTCGCCGCTTTCGTCGGAGAATACGCCTTCGAGCATCATGAAATTTTCGCCGTGACGTATGTTTTGCACGTCGGTCGAAGCGAAGTAACTCTTGGTGAAGCACAGGTAGTAAACGGCGTCCAGTATGTTTGTCTTGCCGGTGCCGTTGGGGCCTGTCAGGGAGTTTATCTTCGGTGAAAATTCGGCCTCGAAAGCCCCGAAATTCTTGAAATTTACTATTTTGAGTCTTTTCAGGTACATATGTTGCAAATGTACCGTTTTTTACGCTTTTTCCGATAGTGGCAACGCTTTGTTTTTTCGTGTATATAGGATTTACAAGGGGGCTTAATTCGTATATTGCGGCGTGTTTTCGAGAAAAAACGATTTTTTTTGCATGCGGCTGAAACTTTTTACATATATGCCGGAGTCTAATGTCGTAGAAAGACGAAACGGGTAAGAACGGAATAGTTGAAAAAAATGTACAAATAAAAATTCAAAAAAAGATGAAACAGAAAATTTTAATCCTCACAGCGGCGCTTCTTTTGCCCTTGTCATGGGTGGCGGGGCAGGAAAAGGACAAAGCCGCAAAAGCCGTACCCGACAGTGTTACGGTGGTACGGGATACGGTTTACCTGAACTCAACGCAGTATGCGCTGGATTCGTTGAAATACGCTTCGCAAGTAGAGCTTGAAAAAGTGCGCAGCGAGCGTTACAAGGATTCGATAGTCTATGCGAGAATGAGTGCCGACCGCCTGTACAATATCCAGATGGCCCGCCAGAGCCGTCACTGGGAGCCTCCTTTCGAGAGATTTATGACCAGAGGAGGTTTTGCGGTTCTCTTAATATCCATATGTCTTATGCTTGCATTGTGGTTCGTCCTTCAGGCGCGTGAAAAAGGCAAACAAAGGGCGCACCAGCTGCGTATGGCACAGTTCGAGGCAATGCAGAAGGAGAAGATAATTTCCAGGGTGCAGCAGAAGGACGACGTTGCGGCTCAGGAGAATATACGGCAGGATATACCGGATCCTGTTTTCCGTCCCGAAAGGACCAATTACGCCCAGATATATGAGCAGGGACGCGACAGTTTGGCCGATTACCTGAAGAAACCGTCCAAATACCGCCGCACCGGCATAATATTCATGCTGATAGGGTTGGGTGTGATGATGTTCTTCCTTTCGCTCGGTTCCAACACTCCGTGGGGCCTTGGTATAATACCGATGTTCATAGGTTTTGCATATCTGTACCTCGATTACTCCAACGCAAAATCCGTCGAGGAGAGGAAACAGATGGAAGAGTTCCTGCGTTATAAACGCGAACGCGAGTCCCGTCAATGGCGCGAGAAAGGAGGCGCTTCTGCGGATGATAACGGGAAAGAAAGCGCGGAAGAAGAGGAATAAAGACAGGTACACGGTATTATAAACACACACATACTCCACAGCCTAAATGAGTCAGGCGGAAGATATATTACTGGTCAGCCAGGTGAACCTTTTCGGTCGCCGCCGCGCTTTCGATACCTTGGTGCGCAAGTACCAGGGGCCGGTGCGGCGGCTGCTGATGGGGCTTACGGCCGGCGACAGGGAACTTTCGGCGGATATTGCGCAGGATACGTTCCTTAAGGCGTGGATGTATATAGGCACGTATAAGGCTACGGCTAAATTCCAGACATGGCTCTTCTCGATCGCGTACAATGTTTTTTACGATTACATGAACCTGTGTAAAAAACATTCGCACGAGGATATAGATGCCAAGGAGTATTTTTTAACGAACGACGATGCTTCGGGTGTGGAGAAAAATATCGACCTTTACCGTGCACTTGAGAAGATACGTCCGGAACAACGCACGGCTATCGTACTGTTTTACCTCGAAGGGCAGAAGCAGGACCACATAGCCCGGATTATGGGAATTCCCCTTTCTACGGTGAAGACGCATATTTCCCGTGGAAAGGAACAACTGGCCAAACTTTTAAAACGTTGATTTGCGATGATTATGAAAAAGACCGACAGTACGAAAGATTTATTTACCGATCCGTTGGACAGGGAGATTGCCGGACTTTTTACGCCGTTGCGTGAAACGGTAGTTCCTGACGACGGTTTTTCGTCACGTGTTATGGCGGCTATTCCTCGTCGTGATGTGTCGTTGTGGGTGGTGTGGATTGCTTCGCTGGCAGGTATAGGTGCGGCTGTGGCTATTACGGGTACGGATAAGCTGATGATGTTGTACCGTTTTTTGGAGGATTTTTTCCTGTCGGTAGGCGCTATGGAGGTGCCTTCGGGGATGTCGCTGGCTGTTTTCGTTTCCGTTTTGGCGGTGATAGGTTTTATCTTTTATGCATTGTTGGATACGGACGATTATCAGACGGCTGGCGGCAATAGGTACGGGGCTTGATTTTTCAGACTGTAAACCTCGTTAACATACAAACCCTGACAAGGGCATGCCCTTGTCAGGGTTTGTATGTTAACGAGGTTAAATGTCCCGCTATATCCTCTCGATAACAGTAGCCGAAGCCCCGCCTCCACCGTTACACACCGCCGCGCAACCGGTGCGCGCGCCCTTGCGTTGCAGAACCGTCAGGAGTGTCACCAGAATTCTCGCGCCGGAAGCTCCAAGAGGATGCCCCAGGGAAACACCTCCACCGAAGATATTCAGTCTGTCTTTGTCTATATCCAAAAGGCGAGTATTTACTATTCCGACAACCGAAAAAGCCTCGTTTATCTCCCAATAATCTATATCCGCAGGAGACAATCCGGCCTTCTTCAATGCTTTTTTTGCAGCCAGGGCGGGAGTGGTGGGAAAATCCTTCGGAGCCTGTGAAGCATCTGCGTAGGATACTATTTTAGCCAAAGGCTTTATGCCCAGTTCCGCCGCCTTTTCAGCCGACATAAGGACCAGAGCCGCCGCGCCGTCGTTTATCGTGGAAGCATTGGCTGCAGTAATCGTACCGTCTTTTTTAAACGCCGGGCGCAACAACGGTATCTTGTCCAGTTTCGCATGTTTGTATTCCTCGTCCTCGCTTACATAACTTATGTTGCCTTTTCTGTCGCATACTTCTACCGGGACTATTTCGTTGTCGAAAGCCCCTTTGCTCCAAGCCTTGGCCGAACGCGTATAGCTCTCGATTGCGAAAGCGTCCTGTTCCTCGCGCGTTATCCCGTGCGATTCGGCGCAGGCTTCTCCGCAAAGTCCCATGTGTTCGTTTGAATAAGCATCCGTGAGTCCGTCGTAGAGCATTCCGTCCACCAGGGAAACGTTTCCGAATTTCTGCCCGGAACGCCCCGTGGGCAGGTAGTGCGGTACCATCGACATGTTTTCCATTCCGCCAGCCACTACTATGTCATTGTCGCCTATCTCTATGCTTTGTGCCGCCAGCATCACCGCTT
The DNA here is from genome assembly GCA_003150615.1 of Flavobacteriales bacterium. Classification (GTDB taxonomy): domain Bacteria; phylum Bacteroidota; class Bacteroidia; order Flavobacteriales; family UBA1820; genus Merdimorpha. The sequence goes on from QALN01000003.1 coordinate 26,584, forward strand.
TCATTCCCGAAGCACATACTTTGTTTACGGCAGTGCATGGAACTTCTGCCGGTATGCCGGCGCCCAATGCGGCCTGTTTTGCGGGCGACTGTCCCAGGCCAGCCTGCAGTACGCAACCCATGAATACTTCATCTACGGCATTTTTCTTTATTCCCGCGCGCTCCAGGGCTCCGTTTATGGCTATTGCACCCAACCTGGTGGCGGGCACGTCTTTGAGGATTCCGCAGAAACTTCCTATCGGTGTGCGCGCTGCTGCGACTATGACCGCTTGTCTTCGTTCCATATTATTTGTGTATGTTTGCGTAATATTTTCAATCAAGGCGCTTTCACGGAAAAAACATCCGTAATTTGCCGATATAATCGTGTCCGTAAGCTTATGTAAGGCGGCTTATGGTGTTTTTAAGAAGCGCAAGTTAGGCAAAAAAACCAAAAAAATGTAAGTGAAATTGATTTTATGCCTTAATTTTACGAATCGAATGTCATAATGGAGCCCTTTTACAAGGGTGGTAAAAGATAAGTGTTTTTATGGATGAAGGCCGAAACAAAGCCGTAAACGTTTTTCTGCAATCGGCAGTATCGTATGTCAGGGCGAACGGAAAGAAAATATTCAAACTTTTCGTATTCCTGGCCGCCGCATTGTTCGTGGTGATACTGATGCCCAAGAGCCATAGCTTCAAATACGACTTCAACAAAGGCCAGGAATGGCGTTACGACGATCTGAACGCGCCGTTCGATTTCGCACTGGTCAAAACCGACGAACAGCTCAGGGCAGAAAGGGAACTCATACGAACGACAAACCGCTATTATTTCGTGTACAGCGATACGCTGGCACAAAGTGTCGTACAGAAATTCGATGATAATTTCGAGGCGTTGTTTCCCGGCGACGGACGCACTTCCCTGCGTGAGGCCGGTCGTACCGTACTCCGTCATATAATGCGCAAAGGACTTGTGTCGGATGCTTCGGCTGGAGTGCTGCGTAGCCGCAACGAACTTGTGTCGCTTATAAAAGGCAAGGAAGAGCATGAGGCTATATTTTCCGAATTTTATACCATAAAATCGGCTTTCGAATACATTGACAGGAAAATAACGGGCATCCCTCAGGAGGATATGGAAAAACTGACGTCCCTGTTCGAGGCCGTACTAACGCCGAATGTGACGTTCGACATGGACCTTACCGAGACCGCTCTGGCCGAAAAATTGGACGGTATATCTCCTAATTACGGTTTTATTGCCCGGGGCAAGCATATAATAAGTAAAGGTGAACCGGTATCCGAACATACTTATACCGTGCTTTCGTCGCTGAGGAAAGCATATAATATGCAATCGTCCGATACGCAGGGAAGGTTGAGCATGACGCTCGGTTACGTGATAGTGATTTTTATAATTTTCATTTCCCTGTACGGGCTGATAAAAATATTCAAAAAAGGAAAATACTTTCACGACAAGCCTATGGTGCTTATCGTGTTCAATATGCTTGCCAGTTTCGTGATGTGTTATATCATTACGCGTTTTTCGCCTCTTATGATATACATAGTCCCTTTGTGCATGCAGACCATAATACTGCGTTCGTTTTTCAATGCCAGGATAGCTTTCATGGTGCATCTTTCCACGGTGTTCATCTGTTCGTTCATGGCGCCCAACATATACATGTACATCTTTGTGGGAACGATAACCGGTATTGCGTGCGCATTCACGTCGAATGTGATATACCACCGCTCGCGCCTTTTCGTAAGCGTTGCCCGCATAACGGCGCTGTCGATATCAGTCGCGGTAGGTGTGATGCTGGTGCAGAACTCGTCGTTCACCCAGGAGATGCTCAGCGTGTCCGGATACCTGCTCATTTCCGGAGTGTTGATGCTTTTCGCCCAGCCGGTGATATACATCTACGAGAAGATGTTCGGTATGGTATCCGATATATCGCTTCTTGAACTGACGGACACGAACTCCCCGCTTCTCAGACTCTTGTCGCAAAATGCGCCGGGCACTTTTCAGCATAGTCTCTCCGTTGCCAACATAGCCGAACAGGCAGCGCACGAAATGGCGGCTAATTCCCTTCTGGTGCGCGTTGGAGCTCTGTACCACGATGTAGGCAAACTCAAAAATCCCGGCATGTTCATAGAAAATCAGGGCGGGCATTTCAATCCGCATGATAATATGCCTCCGGAAGAAAGCGCCGAAGTCATACGCAGGCACGTGAGCGACGGTTTGGAGTTGGCAAAAAAATACGGCATCCCGGCTATCGTGTCCGAATTCATGCGCACACATCACGGGCATTCGCTTATTTTCTTCTTTTACAAAAAAGCCGTGGAGATGTACGGACAGGAAAATGTGGATCCTGACGATTACCGTTACGATTACCGCAAGCCTGTGTCAAAGGAAGAGGCTATACTCATGATTTGCGATTCTGTCGAGGCAGCATCGCGCAGCTTGAAGACTATTACGGAAAAGAACATAAGCGAACTCGTTGCCGCCGTGGTCGAACGCCAGACAAAGGACGGGCAGTTCGATGATGCGGAAATATCATATCGTGAAATAAACCGTCTGAAAGTCCTGCTTACGGAAAAGTTGTTGGAGATATATCATTCCCGTATAGAGTACCAGGCGGACTGACGTCTTTTTTCCTGTAAAGTAAAAAACAAACCGTGGATGTGTAAAACGCATCCACGGTTTGTTTTTTGCCTGGATATGTCTTTATTCTTCCTCCAGGCGAATTGTTATGGCTCCGGTTTGGAAACCGCCCTTGTCCACATCGGCGCCAGGCAGTAGCGTGAGCCCTTCGGGGGACAGGCGGAGGAACATGTCGTCTTCTACCGGAAATCCCAGTTTGGCAACATCGTCCGTGTTGACGATCACTACCGGTTCGTTTATCACGCGTACAGTGCCGAGATCGTCGTCTTGGTCACCGGCATAGATGTCTTCTTCGTCTATAAAAGTCTCGTCGGCTTCGTCATGGTCGTAAAATTCGTCCGTATTGTGTCCCTCTCCGCAGCACTGGTGTCCGTCTTCGTGGTGGTGGTGATGTCCTCCCCCTCCGCAGCACTGGTGTCCGTCTTCGTGGTGGTGATGATGTCCTTCCCCTCCGCAGCACTGGTGTCCGTCTTCGTGGTGGTGGTGATGCCCTCCCCCTCCGCAGCACTGGTGTCCGTCTTCGTGGTGGTGGTGATGTCCTTCCCCTCCGCAGCACTGGTGTCCGTCTTCGTGGTGGTGGTGATGTCCTTCCCCTCCGCAGCACTGGTGTCCGTCTTCGTGGTGGTGGTGATGCCCTCCTCCGCAGCACTGGTGCGGATGTTCTTCCAGGCGGCCGGTAGCGTATACGAATATGTCCGTGCCTCCGATGTTTTGCAGTCCGTCTTCCTGTTTTATGGCGCTACGCACTTTTTCGTCCAGTGCAGCCATCGGGATTATCATTATTTTCCCGTTGAGATTCAATGCTTTCATATGTTTTTTTGCGTTTTTTGTTTTTCTGCTTCAAGTTATGTCTTTTTGCGTCAAAAGCCATGCAAATATCCGATTATTTACCGGACATTTTGGGTTGGTAAAAATGTAATGATTAAATTTGCCGGATGTTTTAATCCGGATTATTCACAAAAATACGACAGAGAACAACGAAATGGAGTACAATCACAGGGAAATCGAGAAAAAATGGCAAAAATATTGGGCCGACCATAAGACCTATGCCGCATCTAACGATTCTAACCTTCCTAAATATTACGTTCTGGACATGTTCCCGTATCCTTCGGGTGCGGGCCTGCATGTTGGCCATCCCCTGGGATACATAGCTTCAGATATATACGCCCGCTACAAACGCCACAAGGGATTTAACGTTCTCCATCCTATGGGTTACGACGCTTTCGGCCTTCCCGCCGAACAATACGCCATACAAACGGGACAACACCCGGCTCTGACGACAGAGAACAATATAAACCGCTACCGCAGTCAGCTGGACCTCATCGGGTTGTCGTTCGACTGGGACCGTGAAGTGCGCACATGCGAGCCTTCGTATTACAAATGGACGCAATGGATATTTTTGCAGTTGTATGACGCGTGGTACGACAAGACATCAGACCGGGCGCGCCGTATAGACGAACTCGTTTCCATATTCCAAAAACAGGGCAATGCCGGGGTTAATGCAGCGTCGGACGATGACACTCCTGAGTTTTCCGCTTCGCAGTGGGCTGCGTTTTCCGAAGGAGAAAAACAGGATATGTTGTCGAAATACCGTCTTACGTACCTCTCGGAAACGGAAGTCAACTGGTGTCCGGGACTCGGTACAGTGCTGGCCAACGACGAGATAAAGGACGGGCTGTCGGAACGCGGCGGCTTCCCTGTGGAACGCAAAAAGATGCTACAGTGGAGCATGCGCATAACTGCATACGCGCAAAGGCTTCTCGACGGATTGGAAACGATAGACTGGCCGGAATCGATAAAGGAATCGCAGAGATACTGGATAGGACGTTCGGAAGGCGCTTCCGTATGGTTCGATGTTGACGGTACGGACAAGAAATTCGAGATATTCACCACACGTCCCGACACTATTTTCGGTATAACGTTCATGACGCTCGCGCCGGAACATCCTCTGGTACTGGATATAACCACGGCCGATAAAAAGGCCGAAGTCGAAGCTTATATAAAGGAAACTTCCATGCGTTCCGAGCGCGACCGTATGGCCGATGTAAACCGTATAAGCGGTGTTTTCACCGGGGCTTATGCCGTACATCCGTTTACCGGTGAAAAAATACCGGTGTATATAGGCGACTATGTGCTGGCCGGGTACGGAACAGGCGCGGTTATGGCTGTGCCGGCAGGAGATACGCGTGATTACGCATTCGCGAAACATTTCGGGATACCCGTAAAACCGATACTCGAAGGCAAAGATATTTCAAAGGAAGCATATACGGCCAAGGACGGCATTTATATGCATTCGTTCATAAAAGGCGACGATTACTCGGCCGCCACCCGCAAAGTCATAGCGGAACTGGAGAAAATGCGCCGTGGACGCGGCAAAATACAGTACCGCATGCGGGATGCAGTGTTCTCCCGCCAGCGTTACTGGGGCGAACCGTTCCCGGTGTACTACAAAGACGGACGCCCGCATATGCTGGATGAAAAATACCTGCCGGTGCTTCTGCCCGAAGTGGATAAGTATCTGCCTACCGAAACCGGAGAACCGCCTCTTGGCAATGCCAAAGGTTGGACCTCGCCAGACGGTTATCCTATGGAACTGAACACCATGCCTGGATGGGCCGGTTCATCGTGGTATTTCCTGCGTTATATGGACCCGCACAACGATGCCAGGTTCGCCTCTGCCGAGGCGCTGGACTACTGGCAGAACGTCGATCTTTACATCGGAGGGTCGGAACATGCCACCGGGCACCTGCTATATTCCCGCTTCTGGCATAAGTTCCTGCACGATATGGGTTACGCGCCTACTGAAGAGCCTTTTAAAAAACTGATAAACCAAGGAATGATACTCGGCACTTCGGCATTCGTGTACCGCATAAACGGCACTAACACTTTCGTTTCCGCCGGCAAAAAGGATGGGTATGCCACCACTGCGCTCCATGCGGATGTGTCGCTCGTACAGAATGGCGCGCTGGATATGGATGGCTTTAAAAACTGGCGTCCGGAATATGCGACGGCCGAATTTATAACCGAGGACGACGGGCGCTATCTCTGCGGGGCAGAGGTGGAAAAGATGTCCAAATCGAAATTCAACGTGGTCAACCCGGACGATGTTGTGGAAAATTTCGGAGCCGATACCCTTCGCCTTTACGAAATGTTCCTCGGCCCGCTGGAGCAGTCCAAGCCGTGGAAAACGGAAGGTATAAGCGGAGTTACCGGTTTTTTGAAAAAACTGTGGAAGCTATATGCCGGACGCGACGGGGTGGTGGTCGAAGATGCCGAGCCTACCAAAGATGAACTCAAATCCCTGCACAAAGTCATAAAGAAAGTGTCGGAGGATATAGAGAATTTTTCGTTCAATACGTCCGTTGCAGCGTTCATGATAGCTGTCAATGAACTTAAGGACTGTCATAAGCGCGCCGTGCTGGAGCCGTTGGCAGTTCTCATTTCACCGTTCGCACCTCATATGGCCGAGGAACTGTGGAGTCTTATGGGGCATGCCGACAGCGTAACGCACCAGCCGTATCCAGTGGCGGAAGAGAAATATTTGGTCGAAACTTCATTCGAATATCCGGTGATGATAAAAGGCAAACTGCGTTTCAAGGCGCAGTTCGATCTTTCGGCATCGCCGGCAGAAGTGGAGAAAGCGATACTTGCCGATGCCCGTCTGGAGGCCGCGTTGCGCGGGGAGACGGTAAAGCGTGTTGTCGTAGTTCCGGGTAAGATAATAAATATCGTAGTATAGATATGTCTTATGGGCGTATCGTCAAAAAAAATCCGGCGCATGTATGTGCCGGATTTTTTTTTGATTACTTTTATCGGAGTAAAAGGGAAAATACAGATTAAAAAATAAACAGATATGTTGAAAATTGGAGACAAAGCGCCGGATTTTAAAGCGGTGGACGGGGACGGACGAACAGTCGCCCTTTCGGATTACAAAGGGAAAAAACTCGTGATATATTTTTATCCCAAGGACAATACTCCCGGTTGTACTGCCGAAGCCTGTGACCTGAGGGATAATTATCACCGCTTTCAGGCGGCAGGGTATGAAATACTGGGGGTGAGCAAAGACAGCGAAAAATCGCACCGCGGTTTCGCAGAAAAATATTCGCTCCCGTTCCGTCTGGTGGCCGATACCGATACGGCAATACTCCAGGCATACGATGCATGGGGCGAAAAGAGTTTATACGGCAAGAAATATATGGGGGCCCTGAGAAAAACTTACGTAATAGACGAACACGGCGTGATAACGGACATTATCGACAAAGTGAATACCAAAGCGCATAGTGCGCAGATTCTGAAGTGAAAGTTGTGTTGTGATTTTTATTTGCATGCTCCGGGACCGGAAGGCCCCGGAGTTTTTTTTAATATTTTCGGCCGCCGCATTCGTGCATGAATTCTTCGAGGAAGCGTTCCATGAATGCATGCCGCCGGCAGGCCATATCCCGCCCGGCATCGGTGTTCATCATGTCTTTTAGTTTCAGCAATTTCTCATGGAAATGGCTTATTGTGTCGTCTTTGCCTCCGGGGGAGTATATCGCCCGGCCGTGCGCTCCGCCGAAAGCGAATGCACGGGCTATGCCCACAGCCCCTATCGCATCCAGGCGGTCGGCGTCCTGGACTATCAGCCCTTCTATCGGAAGTGTGGCGTTGGTGTCCCTTTTGGAAAAGGATATGTTGCCGCATATTAGCATTACGGTATGTACGAAAGTGTCGCTCCCTCCGGCTTCACGCAGCCATGTTTCCATCATGGCGAGCGTTTGCGGCATGTTTTCCTGACTTACTATCTTATGGTCGGCCACGTCGTGCATAAGCGCGGCGCATTCCACTACGTATTTGTCGGCTTCGGGGTGTGCTGCTGCGATCTTTACGGCATTGGCGTGTACTCGCGAAATATGCCCCCAATCGTGTCCCGACGCTTCATCTGCGTGGTATTGTCTGACTTTTTCTTTTATAAGCTCTATGTTTATGCCCATGTTGGTATTGCCTTGCTTTATCATGGGGATAAAAATAGTGCAAAAAAGCCCGTTTTTACATCCCTTATGGTCAAAAAAACATAGGATGTCCAAAGGCGGTACATGAATTGCGCCGTTTTTCGGAAATTGCAGGTAATGTGAGGATAAAAGTTTTTCGTTCGGGAAAAAAGCGTATCTTTGCAGACGCTTTCTCGGGTAGAAAGCAGATGATTATTAACCGGGGGTCGAGTACCTCCACAAATAAAAGACCTGATAAAATGGTAAAAATCCGTCTTCAGAGACACGGTAAGAAAGGCAAACCTTTCTACCAGATCGTTGTGGCAAACTCCGTTGACAAACGCGACGGCCGTTTCATCGAAAACCTGGGAACCTACAATCCCAACACGAATCCCGCCACTATCAACCTTAACGTCGACCGTGCTGTCGACTGGCTTGAGAAAGGAGCACAGCCTACGCTGACAGCAAACCGCATCCTTTCCTACAAAGGCGCCCTCCTGAAAAAACATCTCAACGGAGGTGTGCGTAAGGGAGCTTTCACGCAGGAAGTAGCCGATGCCAAGTTCGCCGAATGGCTTAAGGCCAAAGAAGCCAAGGTAAGCGGAAAAGTAGAAACGCTGGCTAAGACTAAGGCCGAACTGAAAGCCGAGGCTCTCAAAGCCGAACAGGAAGCTAACGCCAAGAAAGCCGAAGCTATCGCAGCCAAGATAGCTGCTGCCGAAGCCGCTGCTGCTCCCGCCGAACAGGAGGAAGCCGCAGGTGCGGAAGAAGTTGCTGCCGAAGCTCCTGCTGAACAGGAAAACGCAGCCGAGTAAAGACACTGCTCCGAAGCTATGAGCCATAGAGAAGACTGTTTCTACATAGGCAGGATAGTAAAGAAATACGGCTTTAAAGGGGAGGTGGTACTCAAACTGGATACCGATGTCCCCGAGGCTTACAGTCAAATGGAATCATTGTTTCTGCTTCGTGCAGGAGCGATGGTTCCATTTTTTATTAAAAAATCCTCGCTTTCCGGGGAATATATGAGGATAAAGTTCGAAGGAGTTGATACGGAAGATGCGGCACAGGCAATACTGCGCAGCGAGGCCTATCTTCCTATCGATTGTCTGCCGGATTTGGGCGAAGGTAAGTTCTATTATCACGAGATAAAAGGATATAAGGCCGTAGATGCCGTAATGGGTCTGATAGGGATTGTCACCGGAGTAAACGATTCTTCCGCTCAGGCCTTGTTCGAGATAGATTGCGATGGACGTGAAGTTCTGATACCGGTGGTGGACGACTTTATACAAAAAGTGGATAAAAAAAATAAAACGCTGTACCTGAAAACCCCGGAAGGGCTTTTGGACCTGTATCTATCCGGACAGGGTGACGACTTCCGCGATGAAGACTGATACGGCAGCGTTGTGTGTATAAGAGTGAAAATTATAGCGTCGGGGACTAATGCCCCGACGCTTTCATATATGCCAAATATTTCCGCTCCCGTGCATTTCAAATTGAAAATAGCCATATTTTTGCGTTATGTGAACGAGCCTAGGTTATAAAGTGGCTTCATGTATTCAGTTACACCATGTTAAACTGTAAAATACCAAAAGACAATGAGGGAAATATATGTTAAGATAAAGGAATTCCTGGTCGAGCGCCTGAGCCTTAGTGGCGATACCGATTACGAGAACAATACTATAGAAGCCGTAAAGCGCGGCGTGGCTTTCAAAGGAGTGAATCTGTGGACGCTTATTTTCGCCACGTTCATAGCTTCGATAGGCCTTAATGTCAACTCCACTGCCGTGATAATCGGCGCGATGCTCATATCGCCGCTTATGGGCCCGATACTCGGCGCCGGGCTTGGAGCCGCTCAGTACGATTTCAAACTGATAAAGAGTTCTCTGAATAACCTTTTGATTGCTACTATTTTCAGTATCTGTACATCGTGGCTCTATTTCCGTCTTACGCCTTTGGCCGAGGCCCAGTCGGAACTCCTGGCGCGTACTTCGCCTACGATATGGGACGTACTGATAGCGCTTTTCGGCGGACTTACCGGTATGGTTGCCGTCGCCTCGCGTGAAAAAGGCAATCCGATAGCCGGCGTCGCGATAGCCACGGCCCTTATGCCCCCGCTTTGTACTGCCGGGTTCGGGTTGGCGGTAGGCAATATCGAGTATTTTATCGGGGCGCTTTATCTGTATATAATAAACAGTGTTATGATAGCGTTTGGTACTTTCGCAGTGGCCAAATTGCTGAAATATCCAATAATAGAGGTGCATACCGACCAGCAGAAGATGACCAAGAGGGTCATAGCACTGATAACTGTCGTGATAATAGCTCCGAGTATATATCTGGCATACAATCTGGTACGCAAAACCGTTTACCAGGACAACGTCAACAGGTTTGTGGCGGCCGAATTCGATATCCCCGGTTCGCAGGTGCTGCGCAAGGAGGTGGTCGATGAACCTGACGGAGAGAAGACGTTGAAAGTATTCATAATAGGAGCGCCGGTGGATTCTCTCAATTTGAAGCGTATAGAAGGAAATATGGCCCATTACCGTCTGCCGGGCACGTCGCTCGACATTATAAATATATCCGGCGATTCAGGGGATAAAAACTCGATAGACGCCGGTATGTTCATGAGCCTGTATCGTACAAATGAACAGACGGCCAGGGAAAAGGATTCGGTAATATCGTCGCTTGAGAAAGAACTTGCCGGTTACAGGGCTTCGCAACTGCCCGTTTCTAATATCGCCGCCGAAGCGAGCGTGTTATTCCCGGCAGTGGATTCCATAGCACTGGCCCGTGCCGAAATGACATCTATAAAGAGCGACAGTTCGGCACAATCCACAATAGCCGTTATAAGTGCGTCGGAACGTATGGATCAGGCCCAAAGGGAAAAGCTTCTCAAGTGGTTGCAAAAAAGGCTTGGAAGTTCTCGTGTGGATATTTTTTACGTGCAGGAGTAAAGAGAGACAGGGGCTTTTAGCATACATGCACGGGCCATGGGCGCATGCTTTTCAGACGGAAGCGTATCCGTTTTTTCCCCAGAGGGCATGTTCCGCTTTTCTGTAAATGAAAGCGAAAATGACCGCGTAAACTGTGCCTATAATGCCTGCAACTATCACGTCGCCTGTCAGGTGCGTGCCGATATATATACGGGTGTACGATATGAATGTGGCGAAGCCTATCATGTACCACCATACGTGTTTTACACGACTGCGCAAAAGGAGCGATGCGAATACCGCCAGGGAAAAAGCGTTGCCTGCGTGTGATGACAGGAAACCGTACTGCCCTCCGCACCAGCCCGTTTCCCATTCGCGTACCGAACGGAATTTTCCGGCGAGTTCCACCATATGGCACGGGCGCAGACGTATGTTCATCTCGCGTATGTAGTTTCCGCATGTCTGGTCGGAAAAGAGTATCATCACCGCCGTGATTACCAGAGCCAAGACTGTCCTTTTCAGCCCCAGTTTCCGGTAAAACAGGTAAAGCACCAGTGTGCCGAACGGTACGAAGGCCATATCGGTAGCGGCCATGAAGAAAGGGTCGAGCGCTTTACATCCCATATTATTGAGAAAAAGGAAAAGCGATATATCCCAGTCGTTAAGTGTTTCCAGCATAAGGATTGTATGATAATTGTCGGCCGTTTCAGGCTGTTTTTTCGTTATTGGTGCCGCTTGTTTGACCCGTCAGCCGCCGGTTGAGTGTCTTGTTGGGACTGCGGATCGGTATTTTCGGGGTGTACGGGAACGTCTTTGCTGACGTCGGCGTTTTTGAAATCCGGGTCGAAACCTTCCGATATGTCGTTTGCCGTTTTGCTTACGGTTTCTTTCACGTCGTTGATGGCATCGTCCAGCCCCGTTTCGCGCGTTATCTGTTCACGCACTTCCTCGGAAGCCTTTTTTATGTAGTCAGTGCCTTTGGCTATACCCCTGATTATTCCGGGGAGTTTGTCCGTCCCGAAGAGCAACATCCCCACAAGTATTATAAGGAGCAGTTCGCCTCCGCCTATATCGAGAAAAAGAAGCATATTTTATCGTGGTTTTACGGGTGTGTTTGTGCGGCGGGTATGCCGCCGCCGTACCCGGACGTACAAAAGTAGGTATTTTTGTTTATGTTTGCACATGCGTAAATCCTAATAACAGGCGCTTTGGCGTTTGCAATAGTTTTTGAAAGGCGTAAATACTGTGTCTAAAATATATCTTTTTGGCGGAATAGGTTGCGGGGAAAACATTTTCGAGCGTATGTCGTGGCCCGAAGGTTATGATGTACGCTTCGTCGGTTGGAAGGAACCGTTGCCTGGCGAGGATTTTTCCGGGTACTGCGCCCGTATTGTCCGCGGGGAGGAATTCATGGAGCACGACATCCTGTTTGGTGTGTCGCTGGGCGGTATTGCCGCATTGGAGATAGCCGCCACCTGTCCGTGTATAAAAACCGTAGTGCTGGTATCTTCGGCAGCAGATACTTCGGAATATTCGCCGTTGTTGCGTTTTTTTGCCAAATATGTGCCCGCATGGGCCGTTCCATTTCACCTGTTGGAAAATGACAGGATAAAATCGTTTCTCGTAACAGGTAGCACGGACAGGAAATACGCCATAAGGTCGGCCGGATTTTTCGTGCCGTTGGGAAAAAGATATTACCGGATGGCTCTGGAGGCCGTAAAAAAACATGACGGAACTTTGTACGAAAAAGTCACGGCTGCCGGCTGCCGGGTGCTGCGCATACATGGGAGCGACGATGCGCTTTTCCCGGCTGTAAGCCAGGGGGAGAATGTCCGGACGGTAAAGAACGGCACGCATCTGATGATATATATGAAAGCGCGCGAGGTGTCTTCCGCTTTGAAAGATATTTTGACAGCGGAGGGAACTGTTATTCCCTGAGTTTGGAATCGATTACTATCGTCACCGGGCCGTCGTTAAGAAGGTCTACTTTCATATCCGCGCCGAATATGCCTGCGCCTACGGCGCGTCCAAGGTCTTCGCTTATTTTTTTCAGGAACGTTTCATACAGCGGAACGGCTTTTTCTCCTTTAGAAGCTCGTATGTACGAAGGCCGGTTTCCTTTTACGGTGCTGGCCATAAGTGTGAACTGGCTGACTACTATGATATCCCCTCCGATGTCCGATACCGACAGGTTCATCACTCCGTTTTCGTCGCCGAATATCCTCATGCGTACTATTTTGCCGCTTAACCATTCCGCATCAGCTTGTGTATCCGCATCTTCTATGCCGAGCAATACCAGAAGGCCGTTGCCTATATCTGCCGTTTTAACCCCGTCGGCCGTGACCGATGCGCGGGATACGCGTTGTATTACTGCCCTCATGGTTTCACAGCCTTAAAATGATAATCTCCACGGAGATACATATCCGGCAGCGTTTTTATGCGGCAATCGCGGAAGTCCTTGCCGGTGAAAAGTTTATAACAAAAATACGGTAGTGACGGATGTCCGTTCTGAGGATCGACGGGCCACCAGCCTGCCCCTTCTATGTAACACTCAGCCCATGCGTGCGAACCGTTGACTTTGTATTCCGGTTCGTAACAGTAACCTACCACCATACGTGCCGGAATGCCTTTGCGTCGCATCAAAGCCAGGAATATGTTGGTGGCTTCGGAACAAGTCCCCTTGCCGCGTATGATGGCCGAATCCGACGGTTCGGTCATCGATTTTCCGGCATCGAGAGCCGCGGCGAGTTCGGAATCGAAAACCGTGCGTTTGGAAAATGACAATGCTTTGGTGATTACGTCGAAGCATGTTTTTTCCGTCCCGTCGAAAAGAGTGTCCGCTACGCTTTCCGTTATCCGTGAACGGCTGTTCACATATTTCGTAGGTTTCAGAAAACGCGATATGTGTGCAGGGTACTTTGCTTGTGGGTTGTATATGGCGTTTTTTACGGCACTCCCTCGTTCTTTGTCTTCGTATGGGTTGAAAGTGCTGATACGTACGGTTTTGATCGTGTCGTAGTGGTATATTACCGCCAGCAGTTTTTGCGGGTAGCTGTCCACAGCCTTAAGCGACAGGTTGCGTGCCGAAATATCTACCACATAGACCGTATGGGATGCATCGGCGGTTGCGGTTTGCGCCTGTATGTCGGTGCCGGATAAAACCGCTGCGATGAATAAAAAAATGTTTCTCATCTTCATGAATGCAAATATATGTTTTTCTTTTCATTGTTTGTCTTGATATGTATGGTCGCACATTTGTCATATGATTTTCATACGGTTTGTCCTCGGGGAGTAGGTATATGTTGCCGGTTATGTGGGCCTGTATCATGTTTTTTATGTCATCGCGTTGTAACGCCCTGCGAAAAATGCGTTACTTTGCACATGTCTTTTTTATAGGTGCGAAGGAAATAACTACAATGCAGGAAAAACACCATAGGTCCCTGACAGTATCTTTTATCGTGGCAATTGCATTTTTCATGCAGTTCCTCGATACTACTGCCGTCAATACCGCGATGCCGACTATGGCGGCTTCGTTCGGTACGGACGTGATACATATAAGTACGGGTATAACTTCGTATGTTATAGCCTTGGCGGTGTTTATTCCGGTGAGCGGATGGGTTGCCGACAGGTTTGGCACGCGCAGGGTGTTTTCGTCGGCTGTGGCATTTTTTATCATCGCTTCGGCCCTTTGCGGGATGTCGCAGAATTTGGGGCAGTTCGTGGCGTGCAGAATCCTACAAGGTATGGCAGGGGCTATGATGTCGCCGGTAGGGCGTCTGGCGGTGCTCAAGGTGACGCCTAAAGAGGATTTGCCGGCGGCGATGAACTACATAACGCTTCCTGCGTTGGTGGCTCCGGTAGTAGGGCCTTTGGTGGGCGGCTACCAGGCCACGTATATGAGTTGGCATTGGATTTTCTATCTGAATATTCCTGTCGGTATTGCCTGTGTGATATTGGCGTTGAGGTATATACCGAGGGAAGCGTCATCGGACGGGAACAATGGAAAACCGTTCGATTTTCCCGGTTTTGTGCTGTCGGGTGTGGGATTGGCCGGATTTATGTATGGTGTAGAGATGTTCAGCCGCGAAGGGGTGCCGTATTATGTGCCGTTTGTGGTGATAGGTGTTTCGGCAGGATTGCTGGCGCTGAGCGTGCTTCGTTCCTCCCGTACGAAAGCTCCACTTATAGATTATTCGGTGATGAAAGTATTCACATACCGGGTTACGATAACCACAGGTTCGATATCCAGGATGATAATAGGTGTATTCCCTTACCTCGGCCCGCTGATGTTCCAGGTGGGTTTCGGTTTGAGTCCGTTTGAGTCGGGGTTGTTGTTCCTTTCTACTATGGCTGGCAATCTGTGCATGAAATCTGTGACGGTATGGGTGATAAAGCGTTTTCGGTTCCGCAGTATTTTGTTGGTAAACGGGGCATTGTCGGCATTATTTACGCTGTTTACCGCTCTTCTGGTTCCTTCCACTCCGGTGTGGCTTATGGTATCGGTGCTGTTTGTATCCGGAATGTTCCGCTCGATGCAGTTCAGTACGCTTACCACGCTGGCCTTTTCCGATATTCCGGAGCGTGAAATGACATCGGCCAATACGCTTTACAGTACGATACAGCAAATGTCGATAGGTATGGGGATAGCTATCGGGGCAGTGTCCCTGAGGTTTTCAAATATTATAAACGGAGGTCAGGCCGGACATTATACTGTTGCGGATTTCCGTATGGCGTTTATTTTCGTTGCGGTGGTCGGTTTGGCACATCTTTACGGGTATGTGCGCCTGGCAAAGGATGCCGGCAGTTCCGTGAAGGGCTAGATAGTTCGGCAATGAAAAAAATCCTGTTGTTTATGCCGGCATTTACAGTGTATGACCTGCCGCAGCACACAGGAATTGGATAATGCGTATTATCAAGGAGATACCGTTTCTTTCTTTCTTTCTTTGCTTTTGCAGATGCAAGATGGCCTTGGAGTGGACTGTTACGGCGAATACTATCCTGAAATTGACAGGCGGGGCCTTTAGGCCCCGCCGTTTATTATCTGCCCGGATGTTGCCGGTTATGATTTACCGTATTTTTTGCGCAGGTTTTCAATCATATCGTCCGCCATTTCATCGATTCCGTATTTGAAATTCCAGCCCCAGTCGCGCCGCGCATACGATTCATCCATATAGTTTGGCCACGTATCGGCTATTGTCTGGCGGAAGTCTGGCTTGTACGTTATCTCAAAAGAAGGTATGCGTTTTTTTATCGTACAGGCGAGCTCCTGAGGAGTGAAATGCACTCCGGCCAAATTGTACGATGTACGTACTTTTATCTTTTCCGAAGGCGCTTTCATGATATTCACGATGGCATCCAGCGCATCCGGCATGTATAGCATAGGCAGGGACGTGTTTGCAGACAGGAAACATTCGTAACGCCCTTCGGTCACGGCCTTGTGGAAAATATCCACTGCGTAGTCCGTAGTGCCTCCTCCCGGTTCAGCCTTCCAGCTGATAAGCCCTGGAAAACGCACCGAACGCACGTCCACTCCGTATTTTTCGTGGTAATAGGCGCACCATAGTTCGCCCGTGAGTTTTGATATGCCATAGACGGTATCAGGGTCGGTTACGGTGTACTGCGGCGTCCCGTCCAACTGTGTGTGAGGGCCGAAAACCCCGATGGACGACGGCCAGAAGATTTGTTTTATCTTACCCTGGCGCGCCAGTTCCAGTATTCCCAGAAGGGAGTTCATGTTGAGGTCCCATGCCGGGAGTGGGTGTTTTTCTGCGGTTGCCGAGAGCATTGCGGCCAGGTGGTAAACGTCTGTTATGCCGTTTTCGTCTATGATTTTTTCAACGGCTTCGGCGTTTTTTACATCGAGCGTTTCAAAACGCGCGTACGACGTTATTCCTTCGCCTGCCGGACGTATGTCGGTCGCAAGAACGTTTTCTGCGCCGTATTCGCTTGATAGCCGTAGCGTAAGTTCCGTGCCGATCTGCCCCAGGCAGCCGGTAATCAGTATTTTCTTTGTCATTTTCAATAATGGCCGGGATGAGTCCAGCGTATAGTCAGCATGGCAAAGATAATGCAACGGCACGTTATTGTAAAAAAAACTTCTATCATAACCGGCAAATATTTGTAGCCTCGGCGAATAAATCCTAATTTTATAGCCATTAAAAAAGCATGGTTATGCAAAAGGAGATAATATCCCGCAAACAGCTCGAAGCGACAATGCAACGCCTTGTATGCCAATTGGTGGAGAATCACAAGGATTTTTCCGGCACGGCCATAATAGGCATACAGAAGCGCGGGGTGATACTCGCCTCGAAGATAGAAAAGATACTGGAAAAGGATTACGGTATAAAAAACATACGTCGCGGCTGTCTGGACGTTACGTTTTTCAGGGACGACTTCCGGCACCGTGCCGAACCGGCGCGAGCCAATACGACCAAGATCGACTTCCCTGTGGACAATCTGAAAGTGGTGTTCGTGGACGACGTGTTGCATACCGGACGCACGCAGAGGGCTGCGCTTTCGGCGATAAATTCGTTCGGCAGGCCTTCCAAGATAGAGCTTATGGTGCTGATAGACCGCCGTTTTTCGCGTGAATTGCCCATACAGCCTGATTACAAAGGCTTGCAGGTCGATGTGGTGGAAAATGAAAAGGTAATAGTCGATTTATCGGAAGGCAGGGAGCGCGTTTATCTGGAGTCGCCGGTATAAATTTAACGTGCGAGGAAAATTTTCCGCTAGGGACAGCTCTTTCCGGACATGTGCCGTTAAGCGCGGAAAATGGAGTACTTTACATTACGCAGAAAACAACTATAACGGGCTTTAAGCCTTCATACGCAATATCTATGGACAGTCTTAGCGTAGATCATCTTTTAGGAATAAAATACCTGAACAAGCACGACCTGGAACTGATATTCCGCACTGCGGAAACCTTTACAGAGGTGCTTTCCAGGCCGATAAAGAAGGTGCCGTCGCTCAACGGGGTGACGATAGCCAACCTTTTTTTCGAAAACAGCACCCGCACAAGGACGTCGTTCGAACTGGCGGAGAAACGCCTTTCGGCCGACGTCGTTAATTTTTCGGCATCCGTATCGTCTGTGACCAAAGGGGAAACCCTTATCGATACGGTTAACAACATATTGTCCATGAAAGTGGACATGGTGGTTATGCGCCATCCCAATCCGGGGGCGGGCGTGTTTCTGTCGAAGAACGTGCCGGCTCAGATAGTCAATGCCGGGGACGGCGCACACGAACATCCGACACAGGCGCTTTTAGACTCGTATTCGCTGCGCCGCCGTTACGGCTCGGTTAAGGGCCTGAAAGTGGTGATAGTGGGGGATATAACGCATTCGCGGGTAGCCATTTCCAATATATACGCACTCCAGATGCAGGGTGCGCAAGTGATGGTCTGCGGTCCGGCTACGTTGATACCGAAGCACATAGAGGCGTTGGGCGTGAAGGTGGAAACGGATTTGCGCAAGGCGCTCAACTGGTGCGACGCGGCGAATATGCTTCGAGTACAGCACGAAAGGCAGGATATAAACTATTTCCCGTCGAAACAGGAGTATGTCAAGCTATACGGTCTGGACAAAGAACTTCTCGACAGCCTGGACAAGAGGATAACGATACTGCATCCCGGTCCTGTGAACAGGGGCGTTGAAATAACCAGTGAGGTTGCCGACAGCGACCAGTCGATAATTCTGCAGCAGGTGGAAAACGGGGTGGCCATACGTATGGCGGTGCTGTATCTGCTGGCGGCCAAGAGAATGTAACCGGTTAAAGTGGCCGGACACGCGGAAAGCGCGGGGCATTGCCCCGCGCTTTCCGCGTGTTAAGAATACCTTGCAGTAGTAGTGTTTGATGCTTATTTATGTCCGGCTGGGATATCCTCCGGACGGGATTTCCGGGCATAAAAAAAGGCCGCGCTTATAGCGCGGCCTTTTGTTTTATTGTAAGGAAGGGAAATTATTTCACCTCCCAGGTTTCACCCTGCATGAGTAATTCCATCAGGTTGTGGTCTTTTTTCTTGTTCTTGACTTCTTCTACCTGTTGTTCGACACAAGCATCGTACGTAGGAGCATCTACGTTGCGGATAACGCCCATAGCAACCGGCATGTCGGTATCGCCCATGCAACCCATCATGGCCAGTTTGAAATGCAGTGCGTTGTCCGGCTCGGTGGCATCGTGTACCAGTACGTCGTCCATCGTGTAGCCGTCCTGGCCTATCGTAACGGCTTTCAGTTTGAAACCGTCCAGAACGATACCCTTGTCGTTGTTAGCTCCGAAAACCATTTTCTCACCATGACGCAATATTATCGTACGCTCGGCGCGGGTAGTCTTGTCGGATATGTAGTTGTGTATTCCGTCGTTGAATATGACACAGTTCTGGAGTATTTCCACGACCGATGCCCCGTGATGTCTGGCTGCCGCAACGAGCACATCCTTCGATGTGTTCATATCGACGTCCAGCGAACGGGCGAAGAAGTTGCCGCGTGCGCCCAGTGCCAGTTCGGCAGGGATAAACGGTTCTTCCACCGTGCCGTAAGGCGATGATTTCGATACGAAACCGCGCGGGGAAGTGGGGGAATACTGGCCTTTGGTAAGACCGTATATTTTGTTGTTCATCAGTACGATGTTCAGATCCACATTACGGCGCACGGAATGTATGAAATGGTTTCCTCCGATGGCCATGCAGTCACCGTCGCCCGTTACCTGCCATACGCTCAGTTTGGGGTTCGCTACCTTTACTCCGGTAGCTATGGCCGCGCCGCGCCCGTGTATTGTGTGGAATCCGTATGTGCCCATATAATAAGGCAGACGCGAGGAGCATCCTATGCCCGATATGACTACCGTATCCTCCGGCGCCACGCCGAGTTCGGCCATCGCCTTCTGGAGGGTGTTAACTATCGCATGGTCGCCGCATCCGGGACACCAGCGTACGTACTGGTCGCTTTTAAAGTCTTTTGCTGTGTATTGTTTGTCGCACATCGTTTATTCCTCCAGTAATTTGGTGAAACATTCAGTGAGTTCCTCTACCTTGAACGGCTGTCCCTGTACCCTGTTGAACTTTTCGGTATGCAGGCCGTCGATCTTCATTCGCAGGTAACCTGCCAGCTGGCCTTCGTTAAGTTCGCACACAAGGACTTTTTTGTAGCTCTTGAGTATGTGTTCCGCATTTTTGGGCAGAGGGTTGATATAGTTGAAATGAACCATAGCCACTTTTCCGCCTTTGGCGTTGACTTCTTCGACCGCTTCGTAAACGTGTCCGAAAGTACCTCCCCACGATACGACCAGAAGGTCTGCCGAAGGATCGCCTAGAACCTGGAGTTCGGGTATTTCGTCGGCTATTTTTTCTATTTTGGCCTTGCGCGTTTCCACCATTTTCTCGTGGTTGAGTGGATCAGTGGATATGGCGCTCGTGTTGTAGTCCTTTTCCAGTCCGCCCAGACGGTGCATGAAGCCTTCCATGCCGGGAACAGCCCAGTAGCGTACTTTGGTGTTTTCATCACGCTTGTAGGGCTTCCAGCCTTCGGAGAGCATTTCCTGTTTTACGTAGTTCGGTTTTATGGCCGGGTATTTCGACAGATCCGGTAGACGCCATGCGGACGAACCGTTGGCTATGAAGGCATCGGTGAGAAGTATAACCGGCGTCATGTGTTCCAGTGCTATTTTGGATGCCGCATATGCCATTTCAAAGCAATCGGTAGGCGTGGCGGCGGCCAGTACCACTACGGGCGATTCTCCGTTGCGGCCGTAGAGGGCCTGGAGCAGGTCCGTCTGTTCGCTCTTTGTAGGAAGACCGGTCGAAGGACCTCCGCGCTGTACGTCGATTATCACGAGAGGAAGCTCTGCCATAACGGCCAAGCCTATCGCTTCGCTCTTAAGGGCCAGTCCGGGACCGGATGTACTCGTTGCGGCCAGATTTCCTGCAAAAGATGCGCCTATCGAGGTGCATATGCCGGCTATTTCGTCTTCCGCTTGTACGGTTTTGACGTTTAGCTCCTTGAGCTTTGCCAGTTCGTGCAGTATGTCGGTAGCCGGGGTGATAGGGTAGCTGCCCAGGAAAAGCGGCAGTCCGGATTTTTCGGAAGCTGCGACCAGTCCCAAAGCGGTAGCTTTGTTACCGTTCACGTCCATGTATATGCCTGGCTGCGACGCATGGCCTTCGATACGGAAAGTCGATGCGCTGGCGTGGGTATTGTTGCCGTAGTTGTAACCGTCGGTAAGGACTTTTATGTTGGCTTCCAGTACGGTTGGCTTTTTGCCGAATTTGTTCTGGAGCATATGTATGGCGCGTTCCAAAGGACGGTCGAACAGCCAGCATATAAGCCCAAGGGCGAACATGTTTTTGCTCTTCATGGCTGCCTTGGCATCCAGTCCCGTGCCTTCGACAGCTGCTTTTACCATCGAAGTCATGGGAACGGGCATTTGCTGTACTCCGCCCAGACCTAGTTCTGCGAACGGGTCGTCGGTTGTAAAGAGGGCTTTTTCGAGGTCGCTCTTAAGGAACGAGTCCGTATCGAAAATGACAACGGCGTTCTTTTTGATGTTTTTGGCGTTGACTTTGAGTGCTGCGGGGTTCATAGCCACCAGCACGTCGGCCTTGTCGCCGGGAGTGTAAACGCCTTTGGCCCCCAGGTGTACCTGAAATCCGGATACTCCGCTGAGCGTTCCTTTCGGGGCGCGCACTTCGGCAGGGTAGTCCGGGAATGTGGATATCCCGTTGCCGATGAATGCCGAAAGGTTGGAGAAGATGTTGCCCACGAGCTGCATGCCGTCGCCGGAGTCGCCCGAGAAGCGTATGACCACCTTTTCCAGTTCTTTGACTTTGGTCGTAGTTTCTAACATGACTTGATAATGTGTGTGTTGCTTGAAAACTATTTATAATATTACAGCCAAACGGCGCGCAAGGCGTCATCTGACTGCGTTTTGTGATTATTTCCTGTACGTATGGCCTGTGCCTGCATTATGCAATGCGTTTCATTGACGAAAATACGCCCGCAAAGGAACGAAAAAATTATGTCGGTTCAAAGTAAAAAGGTTATTCTTTTTCTCCTTCAAGTTGTTCTATTTCAACCCCGGCGGATTTCAGGAAATCTATACCGGAAGTATCCGAGTAGCCCTGTTTGTACACTACGCGGCGTATGCCTGCCTGGTGTATCAGTTTGCTGCATTCGCGGCACGGAGACATGGTTACGTACAGAGTGGCCCCGTCGCACGACTGGGTCGATGCGGCTATCTTGAGTATGGCGTTGGCTTCGGCGTGAAGAACGTACCATTTGGTCTGGTTTTCGTCGTCCTCGCACTGGTTTTCAAAACCTGTTGGAGTGCCGTTGTAGCCGTCGGATATGATCTTCCGGTCTTTGACTATCAGCGCACCGACTTTCTTGCGTTTGCAGTGCGACAGTTCCGCCCATACGTCGGCCATGCGCATGTATGCGTTGTCGAATTTTTTCTGCTTTTCTTTTTTCGTATTCATTTGACGGGGGTTATTTTATCGTAAACGGGAACGTTCTAACAAGGTACGGTATCATTATGCCTACCGCTACGGATGAGATGACCATCACAGTATCGCGCCGGTTGCATCCGAAAAACTGAATAAGCGACGATACGGCCAGTACAACCAGCGCCAGCAATGCCGCGCCTACGGCCAATCCTATCGAAAAAAACACTATCGGGAACAACGTGCCGTCGGCGCCGCCGAAGCCGCTTCCGGACGATAGTCCGTAGAATGCGCCGAACGCTATGGTCATGGCATACCCTGTTTTTTCCAACAAGGCCGAAGGTTTGTTGCCGGCCCCGAATATGCCGAAAATGGCAGTGAGCGTAGTAATGGCAACCAGTGCGAACGCGGCCGCTTTGTGGGAAACGGAAAATACACCCGATGCCGACAGCGCCAGCCCCAGGGCTGAGGCCAACGTGAATGCCAGTGCCAGTACCAGTCCCCGTCTCCAGGCGGCAAACGTATATACTATAAGCAGGACTATGAAGAAAACGGGTTGTACAAGGTCCGAAAAGTCGGCTGCGCGCCATGCGCCCATCGAGAAATATTTGTAAAAGATGTCCATCTTTTTATCTTAATTATTAATGTGTGTCGTCCGTGTTTTCATGTTGCCGGAAATCGGTCGGAGTTTCAGGGTGGAAATTTAGTCCAAACGGACTTATCGGGCAAGTTCTGGCGTGTTATTTATTTGCAGGCGCTTATTTAACAGTGTTTAACCCTTATTTATGTTTCGCAGGGGGTAAGTTTAGCATAGGCCGGAGGATTGGTTTTATATTTTTTTGTAATTTTGCTACTTGTAATGTCAAAAAAAAACGCTAAGCGACAATATATTTGCAATAACGTATCTTAAGAAGATGGAAAAGACAACAAGCATAAAATATTCACTGCTGTTATATATATTCGCGTCCGTTGTGCTCGCGGCAGGGCTGGCTTCGTGTTCGAAAGGAAAGGTGGCTAAAAGTTCCGATACGGTGTTGTCGGATTTTAAGTTCGCCGAATATCCCGATGCCAAGGTGGTACAGAACGGAACGTACATAACGGTTTATCTCCCTCTGGAGGTCAGAGACCTGAACCTGACTCAGGAATTCAGCATATCGTCCGGGGCTACCGGATCCCCCGCTTCCGGTGAGAAAAGGGACTTCGGCGTTACGAGAGCCATAGACGTTACCTCGGAAGATAATCTGTACATGACTTCCTATTACGTGTCGGTGATTTATCCCGGTTCTCGCACTGATTTCAACGAAGTGGAACTGGCTGCCCAGAGCGAAAAGTACGGACAGGATTTTTCGTTGCTTTATGCAGCGTTCCATAGTGCCGAATCCGCTTCCGGAATGATAAAATGGGACGGTTTTGCGATGTCGAACCGCAGCGGATTCGACAAAAACGACATACCTGCCGACGTGTCTTCGTTGCAGTTTTATGCTGCCGAGGATTCCGGACTTGGAAATTATGTGCTGGCGCGCGTAGGTTATGGCCCGGATAACGCCCTGGAACTTGAATTTACCCGTCCGGTCAATCTGGATACGCTTACTCTGGCTCCTTCGGCTTTGCTTTTCGCTTCGATGAAAGACGGTTTTGCCGGAGATGCTTCGATACCGGCATTCGAGGGTATGTCTTCCGAAAAAGGCGATTACATGATAATCAATTTCGAGGGCGTGGATGCCGAGGGCGAAGTGCTCGTACCGAAAGAAGTCTATATGGCCGATTTCCGCTATGCTGAAAATACGTATATCCGCGACAGTTGGCAGACTATAAAGTTCAAAGCCACCAAACTTAAAAACATAGTAAAGCTGAGGATATATCTGACGGCTTCGAGGCAGGATTTCTTTCCTGTTTTCGCCATCGACAAACTGACTTATCAGGTACAGCCTGCAATTACTCCTTCCGAAGGCGAGTAGCGCCGGGACGTTCCGGTACTTTCTGTAACTTACCTCAAACATGTGGGGTATCCCGGCCATTAAATAACATACCCGCAGGCATATTTTGCCGTCGGGTTGTTGCATTTTCTGTATTTATAATCGAAATTTACCGCAATATGTGCAGCAACTGGATGCTGCGTATGCAACCTGAATCATGGATGACAATTTTTCTACCGGAGCCATAAACGCCATAAAATATTCCCAGGAAGAAGCGATGCGCCTGGGATATGTGTTTATAGGAACCGAACATATAACCCTTGGTATATTGCGCCAGGGCAACCGCACGCTTCTTTCGATACTGGAGGACAACGGAATAGATATCGAGCGCTTGCGCCGAAGCTTTGAAACGCTGGGCGGTACGGAGCGCATACAGGGGCGTGTGGGGCAGGTACAACCTGAGTTCAACGAGCAGGCTTCCCGTGCAATAAAATTGAGTTATCTAGAGGCACGTACCTACAATCAACCGACCATAACGCCGATACACATACTTCTGAGCATCCTTAAAAACCAGAACGATCCAGTGTCGCGAATATTCGAACAGAACAACCTGAGCTATGAAAAACTGTCGGAGGACTACCGTCACCAGCTTACCGGCGACACCGGTACATCTGAGGATATACGCTCGTCTTACGGTGAGGACGAATACGACGAGGGTAAATCGTCGCTTTTCTCATCGCAGCAGAACCGGCCGGGAGCAAAAAAAAGCAGTACCCCGGTATTGGACAATTTCGGACGAGACCTGACGGCTCAGGCTGAAGAAGGCAAACTGGACCCTGTCGTGGGCAGGGATAAGGAAATAGAGCGGGTGAGCCAGATACTTTCGCGCCGCAAGAAAAATAACCCTCTGTTGATAGGCGAACCGGGAGTTGGCAAGTCGGCCATAGCCGAGGGACTGGCCTTGAGAATAATAAAGCGCAAGGTGTCGCGCGTCTTGTTTGGCAAGCGCGTGGTAACGCTGGACCTTGCTTCGCTCGTGGCCGGGACCAAATACCGGGGACAGTTCGAAGAGAGGATAAAAGCGGTCATGAACGAGTTGGAAAAGAACAAGGACGTAATACTTTTTATCGACGAACTGCACACGATAGTAGGTGCCGGCGGAGCTACCGGTTCGCTTGACGCCTCCAATATGTTCAAACCTGCATTGGCGCGTGGGGAAATACAGGTTATAGGAGCCACTACGCTGGACGAATACCGCCAGTATATAGAAAAGGACGGAGCTTTGGAACGCCGTTTTCAGAAAATAATGATAGAACCAACGACGGTAGAGGAAACGATAACCATTCTGGGCAATATCAAGGAAAAATATCAGGAACACCACAACGTTAACTATACGGATAAGGCGATAGAGGCTTGCGTGCGTTTGACCGAACGTTACATAACGGACCGTTTTCTTCCGGACAAAGCCATAGATGCTATGGACGAAGCCGGATCTAGGGTGCACATCGCCAATATCAATGTGCCTGACAATATCATCGAACTGGAAAAACAGCTCGAAACGATACGCGAACAGAAAACTTCGGTGGTCAAAAACCAGAAGTACGAGGAGGCCGCCCGTCTTCGCGATGAGGAAAAACAATTGGAAAAGGAACTTATCGAGGCGCAAAAGGCATGGGAGGAAGAGGTCAAAACCAAACGCGAGACCGTGACCGAGGACAACGTTGCCGAGGTAGTGTCCATGATGTCCGGCGTGCCGGTACAGCGTATAGCGCGCAGGGAGGGGGAAAAACTGTCGAAACTCGGTGAAATTATAAAACGGCAGCTCATAGGACAGGACGATGCTGTTGACAAAGTGGTAAAGGCCATACAGCGCAACCGCGCAGGCATAAAAGACCCGAACAAACCGATAGGAAGTTTCATTTTTCTGGGTCAGACAGGCGTGGGCAAGACACAGCTCGCCAAGGTAATAGCCAAAACCCTGTTC
This sequence comes from Flavobacteriales bacterium, assembly GCA_003150615.1. GTDB lineage: Bacteria > Bacteroidota > Bacteroidia > Flavobacteriales > UBA1820 > Merdimorpha. The sequence goes on from QALN01000003.1 coordinate 52,443, forward strand.
GATTCCGAAGATGCGCTGATACGGGTGGACATGAGCGAGTACATGGAAAAATTCTCCGTTTCGCGCCTTGTCGGAGCGCCTCCCGGATATGTGGGGTACGAAGAAGGCGGACAGTTGACCGAGAAAGTACGCCGTAAGCCGTACAGCGTGATACTTCTGGATGAGATAGAAAAAGCGCATCCCGATATTTTCAACATATTGCTCCAGATATTCGACGAGGGTATGGTGACAGACAGTCTGGGACGCAAGATAGATTTCAAGAACACGATAATTATTCTGACCTCGAACGTCGGCGCCCGCCAACTGAAGGATTTCGGGCAGGGAATAGGTTTCGGCACTCATGCTCGTGAGGAGCAGGCCTCCATGAACGAACGGCGGATAATAGAGGCTGCGCTAAAACGTACGTTTGCACCGGAATTTGTCAACCGCATAGACGAAGTGGTGGTGTTCAATCCGTTGGAGAAATACCATATAGAGCAGATAATCGAGATAGAATTGAAAAAACTGTTCGATCGTGTGGGCGCTATGGGTTACCGCATAGATATAACGGATCGGGCGAAAGAGCTTATCGTATCCCAGGGTTATGACAAACAATACGGAGCAAGGCCTTTAAAGCGTGCCGTACAGAGGTTTGTCGAGGATGTCGTGGCAGAAGAGATTATAAACGGCCGCCTGAAACATGGCGATTCGTTCATGATAGATTCTTCGCAGGACGGGAAAAGTACGCTTCTGGTAATGGGAGAAACGCATCCGTAGTTGTTTTTGCCCCGTATATTTTAACGGCAGACGGCACTATGGTGCCTGAGGGGGATAATAATATTGTGTGAGTGGCGATTACACCAGCCCTGCGGCTTCTTCTACTTTGCAGGCTATCAGTTCTGGCTGGATGGCGGTCATACATTCGTATGTGCCTTTCCAACATTCCTTGTTACCGAATACCGAACATGGGCGGCAGTCCATTTCGGCGCCTATGATATCGTCTGCACTTTGCCCGTAACCGAGAAATCCGGCGAAGTGGTGTGTCGCGCCCCATACCGAAATGACGCGCACGCCCATCAGGGAAGCCAGATGCATGTTGGCTGAGTCCATAGATACCATTACGCGCAGGTTGGATATTATGTCCAGTTCTTCGCCAAGGGATACGCTTCCGGCTACGGTGTGTACATTGTCCAGACTTTGACTCCAATTTTTCAGCGTTTCCGCCTCGGCTCCCGGCGCTCCGAAAAGGAATATGTCCGCATTTTTAAAGCGGGCTATGTTTTTTACCGCCTCGAACATCCTGTCGAGAGGGTACGATTTGCCTGTGTATTGCGAAAAAGGAGCTATGCCTATCCATACGCTGTCGCGGCGGCCTCCCACTTTCTCCAGCGTGGACGGTTTGACTTCCCTGGGGCGCGGACTGAGTTTGTTGGACAGCGTAACGGTATATCCGGCTCGGCGGAATACGTCGGCATAGCATTCGGGTATGGGCTTTATGGGGCTCTTTATCTTGTTGTCCTTGCGTGTCAGGCGTTTGCGTTCTTCCCTTATTTTATACATTTTATATACAGGCACAAAACGCATGTGGAAAAGGAAACGCATCATGTGAGTGCGTATAACACTGTGAAGGTCCAGGACGGCGTCGTAACGGTCTTTTTTAAGAAGGTCTGACACCAGGCGTACCATGCCCAGCGGGCCTTTGTGGCGGCCGTGTACGTAAACCGGAAAAAACTCCAGACGGTCTATGCCTTTGAAAATGTCTGCAAATGCAGGTGATGAAACGAACGTAATGCGCACGTCGGGATGTTGTTGCAGGAACTCCCTTATCACCGGAATGGCGAGCGCTACGTCCCCGAATGCCGAAATACGCAGTACCAGAAGGTGTTTCATCCGTCGTGAAATGGTTATTTTTTGGAGTAAAGTTCCGGGTTCAGTTCCGGGTCGTTGTACATTTTCATCTGTTTGTACACTTTCATGTACTTCTTGCCGGAAGCTATGTCGGAAATAAGGCTGTCGATAGCTGTGCTGAGGTCTGCCCTTTGTTCGAGCAGTACGGCCAATTTGTCGGCGCACGCCTTTCGGTGGGAGGGTGCGGCATCCTGCCTTTCGGCTTCAGCCCTCATGTGGAATATCTTTAGAGCCAGGATGGACAGGCGGTCTATGGCCCAAGCCGGGCTTTCGGTGTTTATCGAGGCGTCGGGTGCGGTTTTTACATCCTTGTATTTGTCCAGAAAATAGCTGTCTATATATTCGACAACGTCCGTGCGATGTTGGTTCGACGCGTCTATGCGGCGTTTGAGCGCAAGCGCTTCCGAAGGGTCTATGTCCTCCCGGCGAATAATGTCTTCAAGATGCCATTGCACAGTATCTATCCAGTTTTTAAGGTACATCAGGTGTTCCAGGCTGTCGGCCGGATAGGGATTTTTTATTTCGGTGTCCACATTATCCGACACGTGGTAATCGTCTATACATGTGTCGAATATGGAGTTCCATTTTCCTGTCATAACGCATTAAGGTTGTCCGTACAACCGCAAAATGTAATTAAAAGGATGAAGTTCCGGCCATAACCGGGATGCCTTTATGGGCATACAAAAATAAACAATTAAATGTACGAGGCAAACCCCGCCCTTTCCTTTCTTTGTGCGGTAATATGTTGTTTTGGTGGTAAAATGTTGTTATTTAGATTGTTGAAAAGGAAAAGCCACGTGGTTTTTAAAATTTTTATTTCGTAAATTAGTCTTGGCGACAAGAGAAAAAACACGGACATTGCTCTTGGAAAGCAAAAGAAACAAAACCAAACCGGTTAAAATCTTTATTAACAATGAGTCAGCAGCAACGACAGAATTCTCAACGAAATCAACACTTTCGTGAAGTCGGACTGAGGCACTCTTTCCAACTTTTGTGTGGGAATAGCGGATAATCCCGTATTGATAGTACGGGAGGCGCTCGTGCCGTGAATACGAACGTTTACTGCTGCAAAATAACTCCGGAAACAAAACAGTAAACCGGAATTGGCTGAAAAACGATTGTACAAAAAACACCGGGGTATATCCGTGACAAAGATATATCCCGTTCTTAGTTATGCTTCCGGTCACATGGATATTTCAAAACGGTCTTTGTCTGCCAGAAAACCGTATTTATCACGTATGTTGTGTACCCTGGAGTACGACATTTTCACCTGTACTATGCATTCCGTGCCGTTTTCCGATTCGCCAATGATTTTTCCCAAAGGAGAATATGCCAGAGAATGACCGGTGTGTACCGAACCGAGTATGTCGTTGCCGACGCGGTTGACTCCGGCTACGTATGCCATATTTTCTATCGCTCTTGCCCTAAGCAGTACATCCCATGCCGTTATCCGGCTTTCGGGCCAGTTGGCCGTGACTATCATCAGTTCGTACTCCGAATCGTTACGGCTCCATACGGGGAAACGCAGGTCGTAGCACACGAGTGGCATTATTTTCCAGCCGAGCAGGGTCCATACCGGACGTTCCGTTCCCTGTGATATATGTTTTTGCTCGTTGCCGTATGAGAAAAGGTGGCGTTTGTCGTAATGCTGCACTTTTCCCGCGCTGTCGACCATGTAAAATCTGTTGAAACGCCGTCCGTTGTCTTCTGTTATCACAGTACCGCAAATGGCGGTGGAGTGTGCGGCTGCCGTGTCTTTCATCCATTGCAGTACTTGTCCGCCGTCTTTCTGGGCGAGCGAAGGGGCGGTGGATGCGAAACCTGTAGCGAATGTTTCCGGCAGTACCCACAGGTCTGCCGTGCCTGATGCAATGATTTGCCCGAAATGTGCAATGTTGGCCGGAATGTCGCCATTGGCTATATCGCTCTGCACGAGGCTTATCACGAGTTCTTCTTTTACGTTTTCAGGTGAGTTCCTCGCTGCCGAAGACGATTTTTTCCCGGAAGAGAAGTCTTTGTAAAAATCTTCGGACGCGTGGCAGGAATTTTTCACGGTTTTATGTGTTTCGTTTTCGGGATTCATCTGAATGATTTTTTTTGAATAAACAAATGTAATGCAAAAGGCTTATAGAGCCATAGAAAAATATTAGGCCGCGATAGGTGCTTTTTCGGTTTTGTGTGCTAACTTTGTAATTCAGAAGGAAAAAACGCAGTACTTTGTGAAAATGAACTCTGGGGCGTGTGTGCCGGGGTGAATGTTTCGGACCTGGAGCCGGTCGTAACGGGCCGGTGTAACCGCAGTTACAGTTTTGCTTTATATTCGTCCGTAACCATCAGGCCACGCAGAAATAAATGGGAATAAAGAATGGATGGCATATTAAGCATATAATTGCCTGAGTATTATTTTGATAATTTTCTTTTGCAAATACAGGAAAAAACAAGATGAGTAAAAAAGACGATGCATTGAATTACCACCAGTATCCCCGTCCGGGAAAGATACAGGTGATACCTACCAAACCTCACAGCACGCAAAGGGACCTGGCGCTGGCGTATTCTCCCGGAGTTGCCGAACCGTGCCTGGAGATAGAGAAAAATCCTTCGGACGTTTACAAATATACGGATAAAGGCAATCTTGTGGCTGTAATATCCAACGGCACCGCAGTGTTGGGCCTTGGCGATATAGGAGCGTTGGCGTCTAAACCGGTTATGGAGGGCAAAGGACTGTTGTTCAAGATATTCGCAGATATCGACGTGTTCGATATAGAAGTCGGCACGAAGGATGTGGAAAAGTTTATCGAAACGGTTAAGAACATAGCCCCCACGTTCGGCGGGATAAACCTCGAAGACATAAAAGCTCCCGAAGCATTCGAGATAGAACGTCGTCTGGTGGATGAACTCGATATTCCTGTAATGCACGACGACCAGCACGGTACGGCGGTAATCTCCGGAGCCGCCCTTCTCAACGCACTGGACATAGTCGGCAAGAAAATAGGCGATGTGAAAATGGTGGTCAACGGCGCCGGAGCAGCGGCCATATCATGCAGCAAGATATACCGCGCGCTCGGCGTACGGCCGGAAAATATCATAATGTGCGACAGTAAAGGGGTTATAAACACACGCCGCACTGGGCTTACCCCGGAAAAACTGGATTTCGTCCGCGATACGCCGTTGAATACGCTCGAAGAAGCTATCAAAGGAGCCGATGTATTCGTCGGTTTGTCCAAAGGCAATGTGCTGACACCGCAAATGCTCCTGTCGATGGCTGAGAACCCTGTGGTGTTCGCCCTTGCCAACCCGACGCCGGAGATAGATTATGCCCTTGCAATGGAAACACGTGACGACATAATAATGGCTACCGGACGCTCCGATACGCCGAACCAGATAAACAATGTACTGGGCTTCCCGTATATATTCCGCGGAGCCTTGGATGTGCGTGCTACCAAGATAAACGAGGCTATGAAGATAGCTGCCGTGCATGCGATAGCCGAGTTGGCGCGCAAGAGTGTCCCCGAACAGGTCCTTATGGCATACAATGCGTCTTCCATAACGTTCGGGCGCGAGTATATAATACCCAAGCCGTTCGACGGACGGCTTATTACGGCGGTGGCTCCGGCAGTGGCTCGTGCAGCTATGGAGTCCGGAGTGGCACGTGAGCCTATCACGGACTGGAAAAAATACGTGGAGTCGCTCGAAGAACGCATGAGCAACCAGGTGAAACTTATGAGGCTGCTCCAGAACAGGGCTACTACTGCTCCCAAACGAGTGGTATTCCCAGAGGCTGACCGTTTGAACGTACTGCGTGCGGCGTATATCGCATACACCGAAGGCGCTGCGATACCCGTGCTGCTCGGCAACCGCGAGATGCTCGAAAAACTGATGCATGACAACGAAATGCACATGGAGGTGGAGATAATAGACACCCGCGCGCCCGAACACAAGGAAAAAGTCAGGGAGTACGCCCGCATTTACTGGGATGAACACAAGCGCAAAGGCGTCACCGTTTACGATGCGGAAAGACTTATGGAACGCCGCGATTACTTCGGTGCTATGATGCTGCACAAGGGTTTGGCGGATGCTATGGTAAACGGTTATTCCAAGAGCCTTGCCACGGCCACCGAACCGTTGAAAGCTGTTATAGGCGTGGACAGGAATGTCGGGATTATGGCTACGGTGAACATAGTTAATACTCCGCGCGGCCCTATTTTCCTGGCGGATACAACTGTCAATGCGGATCCTGACGCCGCTCAGCTGGAAAAAATAGTAAAACAGGTTGCGGCCCTGGTACATGTGTTCGGAATAGAGCCCAAAATTGCGCTGGTGGCCAATTCCGATTTCGGGTCCCGCCCAACGGACGATGCCGCAAAAATGGGACAGGTTGCCGCTTATATGCGTGAACATTATCCCGATATGGTAATCGACGGGGAAATGCAGCCGGATTTCGCGCTTAACGATGCGATTCTCTCCGAACGCTTCCCGTTTTCCAACCTTGCAGGCAAGGAAGGGGCCAATGTGCTGATTTTCCCGAACAAGGATTCCGCCAATCTGTCCTATAAACTGCTCAAGGGTATAGATGCGAAAAACGTTACCGTCGGGCCTATCGTATTGGGTCTCGAAAAGGCGGCGCACCTTATTTATGCCGGTGCGGCTACGGAGGAGATACTGAATATGGTGTATGTGGCCGTGACCGATGCACAGTGTCGCGATCCTAAACCCAAGTGCTGAGGTTTTAGGCTGTGTTAATTTCAAAAAAGGGACGTGTAAAAGCGTCCCTTTTTTGTGTTTGCGCATGTGCGGGCGACTTGAGATCCGTTTAACAGACTGTTTTACATGTAACACAATATCTCCTGCAAACTATTTTTAAGGAAAAAAAGTATGTAAAACACGCGGATACTTTCGTATATTTGCCCACTGAATACAAAAGTATCTGAAGTGGATATTGTAGTAGACGCGGGTAACACCAACGTTAAAATAGGGGTTTACCGGGAAGGACAACTGTCGGATATTCTTCGCATACGCTATGAAAATCTGAGAAGTTCGCTGTCCGATTTTTTTGTGTCCAATGTTGTGGATAACTGCATGATCAGTTCCGTGGGCCCGGATGTGGCATGGGACAGATTAATTGTTTGCAAAAAGATGTTAAAGTTATCCATACGCCTGTCTCTGGGCATTGCCAATGCGGATATGCTTTCCGGAGAAACCGGAGCGGACCGTTTGGCCCTGGTCGGAGGCACTGCGTTGGCGCATCCCGGCAGGAATGTCCTTTTGATAGACGCAGGAACATGCGTGACTTATGATTTCATAGATTCGAAAGGCGTGTACACGTGCGGGAATATAAGTCCGGGATTGCAGCTGAGGCTCAATTCAATGCACCAGTTCACATCCAATCTGCCCCAGCTCACGTTCGCTCTTCCGCATGGCGATACGTCTGTGGAAAGGCATTCGACGCAGACATGCATGAAAGGCGGGGTCCTCGACGGGCTTGTCGGCGAGATTGAATACATGATCGGTCAATACCGCAGTGCGCACGGAGATTTTAAGATTATCTTAACCGGCGGCGATGCGGGCTATTTGGCGGAACGGTTAAAAAATACAATATTTGCAGAGCCCAATTATCTTTTGGACTCACTCTATGTAATATTGAAACATAATATCGAAAAATGCGAAAGCAGATAACAGCAATAATACTGTTGGCCGGGACGATTGTGTCTTTCGGTCAGACTTCGACCGAACAGTATAACACGTACTCGCCTTACTCCATATTCGGGGTAGGACAAAAAAGGTTCAACGGAACGTCGGAAACACAAAGCATGGCCGGAATCGGCATAGCATACACTCCGGTAGGTGCTACGAATGCGGTAAACCCCGCTTCCCTTACGGAAATAAGGCAGACGGTATATACGCTGGGTGCTACATTCGAGGCGATAAATTATAAGGAGGGGAGATTCCAAAAGGGATCGAGCAACGACATGTATTTCGATTATCTCGTGCTGTCGGTTCCACTGAGCGCAAAATCCGGAGTCAGCTTCGGTGTGGCTCCGTATTCGGTTACCGGTTATTCCATATATTCGAGAGACTCGACGATAGTGGACGGAAGCTATAAGGAAACGCTCGATTATTACAGTGGCAACGGAGGACTGAACATGGTTTATCTGGCGGCAGGATACCAGATCGTCAAGAACCTGAGCATAGGTGTCAATGCTGCGTACCTTTTCGGAACGATAGACCGTACTTCGTACAACGCCGTGGAAGACAGGTTGCTTCAAACGAAAGTAACGGAATCCAACTGGGTGAACGGATTCAAGTTCAAGTTCGGCCTTAATTACTCTATGGCTCTCAAGGAAGAAACAAGGCTGTATATGGGTGCCACATATGAAATGTCTGCCGGCATGAAGAACGACAGGGCCTACCGTGTTTTTACCGTAAGTTCCTATGACGACGAATACGATCCGGAAAACCCGCAGAACGAAGAGGCCAAGAGTACGAAAAATTTCGATCTGCCATGGACGTTGGGTGTGGGAATCGGCGCCGGTAACCTGAAGAAATGGTACGTCGGGCTGGAAGGGGAATATACGGCCGAACCCGATTACGTCAATGTCGATTTTACGAGGACTGAGGCCGATTACCAGAGCGGAATACGTATCGCACTGGGTGGTAATTATACGCCGCAGTACAATTCAATAAACTCATATTTCAAACGTGTGAGATACCAGGCCGGCGTATATTACAAGCGCGAGAATTACATAGTCAGGAATACGGATATATATGATCAGGGCCTAACGCTCGGCGCCATACTGCCTATGACTAAAGTGGATTCGCAGACAATGAGCATATCGAATCTGAATATTTTCGTAAATTACGGTATGATGGGCAAATCCGGAATGGGGCTGGTTAAGGAGAAATATTTCAAGATCGGCCTGTCGTTCTCGCTCAACGACCGCTGGTTCCTCAAGCAGAGGTATTTCTGATGAAGAAACGAACAAAAGCACATTAAAAAAACATATTTCAAGTCAAGATGAAAAAAATCTGGTCAATTTTATTTTTGGGTATGATGGCACTGGCATATCCTGCCAGCGCCCAGGAGGAAACTGCCGACGACAATTCTTCCGAATGTATAACCAAGGAGTCGATATACTTCGAGTATTACAAGGCCAAAAATTACAAGGATGCATTTCCCGAATGGCTGTGGCTGTACAATAATTGCAGCGATATCAACCCCCTGCATTATATTTACGGAGCCCAGATGATACGCTCTTTTATCGATGAAGATCCTCAAGGCCCCAAAGCAGCCGAATACAAGAAATTGCTTATGGACGTTTATGCCAAACGTCTCTCTCTGCATCCGGACGAACGTCCGGGCTGGGTAAAAGGACAGCAGGCCGTCGATATGCTCAGGTATAAAATGGGAACGCCGCAGGAGATAATAGCTCTTGTAAAAGAAGTAATAGCACTGAGCGATGCCCGTGTTCCGAACGGAGAAAGCATCGATGCCGTGGTACTGGACCTCTATTTCAAATTGGCGATGAACCAGTACGAAGCCAAGGTTTATTCGATAAGCGAGATATTCGACATGTATGAGGAAATTTCAGACCTCCTTTCCACGAGTCATGACGCCCTGTCGATAGAATACAACAACCTTACTTCGGATTCTACGCGTCAGTACACTCCTCAGGAGGCGCGCCGTGTCAGAAATCTGGAAGCCCTTATTCGCAACAACGAAATAGTGACCGGCAATATGGAAGCACGCATACGTCCGATAGCTACGTGCGAGATGCTTACGAAAGTACTCGGCGAACAGTTCGAAGCCAATAAGACCAACGAGGAATGGCTGCGTAAATCCAGCGCACTGCTTCAGGGTAAGGAATGTTTCGGCACTCCGCTCTACATGAATATAGCCGAGGCATATTATCATGTTGATCCGAATGCGCGTGCGGCACAGGGTATAGCTATGATGGCTTATTCCAAGAACGATTTCAAAAAGGCGGCGGAATTCTTTAAAGCTGCGGCTGAGGGTTCTTCCACACCTGCCGACAGGGCTCGTAACTACCTGCGCCTTGCCAATAGCTATTACAAGATGGGACAGAAATCCGCATCGCGTTCGGCGGCCAATTCAGCCCTTGCCATAGACCCGAAAATGGGCGAGGCATGGCTTCTGATAGGTCACCTGTATGCTTCCAGTGCCAACGAGTGCGGAAGCGACGAATTTGAAAAACGCGCCGTGCATTTCGCAGCGCTGGAGATGTTCCGCAAGGCTCTGTCCAGTTCCAATCCGCAGATTGTAGATGCGGCACGCAAATCTATAGCTTCGTCTTCGGCCATGGCTCCGGACAAGACTATGATATTCCAGTACGGTATGGGCGGTAAAACTCTGAATATCGGATGCTGGATACAGACTACGGTCAAGATACCGTCATTATAATAGTTCATAAGCTATAGGGTGTTGCATCATTTGAAACACTCTTTTCAAAAAAGGGTATTGTTTTACCCATACTATGAATCGAAACAATCGGTTAAATACAATAGCATACGTTGCAGCCCTTTTCGGGGCTGCAATGTTTGTTTCGTGCAAGAACGACATAAACAAGGTCAATGCGCTTACAGGTGAAGCCCCTCCGCCAGAAACCGAAATAAATGGTTTCAGCATGGTAAGGGCGGATTCAGGATTTGTAGCGATGCGTATGACGGCCGGCAAGGTTATACTGGAACCGGACCCGAAAGACCGCAGCATGACAAACAGGAAGGCCTCGCAGGGAGTGGAAATAATAATGTTCAAACTCGGCACGGACAGTATCAGCGCTAAACTAAATTCCGATCGGGCCATAGAACATGCTTCAAACGGGCTTTCGGAGGCTTTGGGCAATGTCATCGTCGTAAATGGCCAGAACGATTCGATAATGACCGAAAGGCTCATTTGGGACAGAAAAAAACATATTTTCTATACGGATGAATTTGCCAGGATAGTGCGCGAAGGCGACGTATTGCTGCCGAAAAAAGGTTTCGAGGCCGATGAGAACTTCCGTTGGTATAACCTATTCAACAGCAAGGGCGAAATAAGCATAGAGGATTCGCTATCGCGTGTGGAACCGCGCGACGAAGATACATTGTCGCGTCCCGCAGGCATGGAAAAGGAGGATAATATCCGCTCAACCCGCAGAGAGGACATTTCCGCGCAGCAAAGGCAGCCGCAGCAGTTGCCTAAACCGCGCAGGCCGCTTTCCCCGCACGAAGTCATGTATGCCGACACGCTGAAAAAAGGAGAGGAACGCGGTTCGTGGCAACAGGAGATAAGCCGTCCGGATACTAATTTCATACAACCGAAATAAAACCGACATGCAGTACGAAACGTACGTCATAATAATAGTAAGCCTTGTTTTGTCCGCTTTTTTTTCCGGTATGGAGATAGCGTATGTGTCGGCTAACAGGGTGCGTTTGTCTATGTATAAAGGTGACGGATCGCTCAAAGGCCGGGCCATATCCAAACTGCTGGAACGGCCCGACAAATACATAGCTACGACGCTCGTAGGAAATAATGTGGTGCTGGTGGTTTACGGGTATTACATGGGCGCGTACATAATAAGCATGATATATCCCCAATATGCTGGTACGGACGAATTGCCTTTTTCCGTGTTGCTGGTACAGACGCTTATTTCTACCGCAGTGATATTGGTAACAGGAGAGTTCCTTCCCAAAACGGTGTTCAGGATATATGCCAACGAGATGCTTGAGTTTTTCGCAATACCGATGTATGCGCTGTATCGCCTGCTCAGTTTTTTAGGGATTACCGGATTCATGTTGTGGGTGTCGAAATTTTTGATATACAGGGTTTTCGGTAAGGACGACCGCGGAGCGATGAATTTTTCGTTCGGGCGTCTTGACTTGGGGTATTATATAGACGAACAGGTCGAAAAACTCGACAGCGAAGAACTTTCCGGTATGGACAAGGAGATAAACATATTTCGCAACGCTTTGGAGTTCCGTGACGTAAAAGCCCGCGAATGTATGGTTCCACGTACCGATATGCAGGCCTTGGACATAAAATCGACGATCGATGAACTGCGCTCGCTTTTCGTCAGTACCGGTTTGTCCAAAATAATTATTTACAGGGACAATATAGACAATGTAGTGGGATACGTCCATTCTTTCGACCTCTTCAAGGAGGCGGGAAGCCTGAAGGATATGCTGATGCCCGTGTTGTTCGTCCCTGAGACGATGCCGGTTAACGAGATACTCAATACTCTGACAAAAAGGAGAATGAGCATAGCCGTCGTTTTGGATGAATACGGCGGGACGTCGGGTATGATAACTGTGGAGGATATCGTTGAGGAGCTTCTGGGCGACATCGAGGACGAGCATGACAAGGATTCCCTGCTTGAGAAAAACCTTGGCGACGGTTCGTACCTGTTTTCCGCGCGCCAGGAAGTGGACTATCTGAATAGCCAGTACGGACTCGATTTGCCTGAGAGCGACGATTACGAAACGCTCGGAGGGCTTATTCTCAGTCTTACGGAAAACATACCGGAAAAGGGACAGGAAGTGGATACTCCGGATTTTGTATTTACGGTTAAGGAGGCGTCGAACGCCAGGATAGACACGGTGCTGGTGAAGAAAAAAAATCGGAAGTAGCGCCACGTCCGTATCGGCCCGACGTTTTTCACCGGTATGCAGCATTGCATATTTTTTTGTAAAATACCGGGGCTTGTTTTTTATTTTCGTGGCATTTGTTGTATTTTCGCAAATCCGAACAGGACAAGTATTCAATAAACGAATTAATACACGATAATGACAGCATTACAGAAACTCAGGCATCACCAGGGATTGTTGGTAGGGCTTATTCTTTTCGCCCTTTTCGCATTCGTTCTGGGTGAAGTTATCAGTTCGCGCGACAGGATTTTCTCCTCGGACCGCACCACGGTTGCCAGCGTAGGCGACAATAAGCTCGGGGTAGAGGAATACCGGGCCATGATAAACGAATTCATGGAGGCTAACAAACAGTACAATGTAGGTTACGGTATGGCGGCCGAGCAGGTTTATCAGAATTGGGTGTTGCAGAACGTCCGCGAGGAGCAGTATGCCAAGGCCGGTATAACCGTAGGCCCCAATAGAGGCGTTATGAACGGCGTTCTGGCTCTCGATGAAGTGAAACAACTGTTCTCCAACGCTTTTGGTGAAGTCGATGAAGCCGCTTTGCTTCAATATGTAAGGTCCGTGCGTTCGGCGCTGGAAAACGGCAATCAGGATGCGCAGAACGCGTGGAATGCATGGCTGGCGATGAAAGAACGAGGCCGCAACGACCAGATGGCGGCACAGTATTCGGATATGGTTCGTGCAGGTGTCAACGTGACCGATATAGACGAGAAAATGGAGTATGCATACCAGAACAATCAGGTTGACGGAAAAGTGGCTTATGTGCCATATTCCTCGATAGACGACAAGGATGTTCCGGTAAGCGATGCCGAGATAGATGAATACGTAAAGAAAAATCCGGATGGTTTCAAACGTCCCGAAACTCGTGACATACAGTATGTCTTGGTTCCGATAGCTCCTTCGGAAAAAGATGCTAAGGAAGTAGAGGATAAGATTTCTGCTCTGCTCAATGACAAGGTCGAGTTCAATACAAGGACCAATACTACCGATACGATATACGGCTTTGCCCGTACGGAAAACGATTCCGTGTTCGTAAATGCGAATACGGATGCCGGTACGCGTTATCAGGGCCGTTATGCCAAGGAATTTGCCAACGCAGATATGGAAAAATGGATTTCCGGCGCTTCAAAAGGTTCTATCTACGGTCCATACCGCGAAGGTGACGCTTATAAGTTGTCCAAGCTCATTGATACCAAACAAATGGCCGATTCTGTTTCCGTAAGCCATATTCTCATATCATATCAAGGCAACCAGGTGATGCAGGACGCTTCCATAACACGCACCAAAGATGCCGCAGCCGCATTGGCCGATTCACTTTTGAACGTGATAAAATCTGGCAAGGCAGCATTCGATGCCGTAGCCAAAGAATTTTCCGATGACCAGACAGCAAAGGAAAACGGCGGAAAGATAGGCTGGACCGTATATTCCGGTTCTGCCCAGGATGTGGAAAATTTCCTTTTCTTCAACCCCAAAGGTTCCGTCAAGGTTTTGGAAACGCCTATGGGCTATCACGTGTTCCGTATAGACGATGTTAAGAATGTCTCCAAAGCATACAAAGTAGCCACTATAACAAACTATATAAATCCGTCCAGGGAATCGGCAGCCGTTGCTCTGTCCAAAGCACAGGCTCTAGCCGCAAAAAATCCTTCGGTGGAAGAATTCGTAGCCAATGCTGCTAAAGAAGGATATAACGTAATTCCTGTAGTAGACCTGACTATACTTCATACGGAATTCACAGGTATAGGCGATCAGTCGTCGATAGTCCGTTGGGCTTATGAAAAAGGCCGCAAGGTGTCGGATACCAAAGTGTTCGATATACCGAACAACCACGTTGTGGCGATAGTTTCCGGTATGCGTCCGGAAGGACTGGCAAGCGCTGTTGAAGTACGTGCCGAAGTGGAACCTTTGATAGCAAAAGACAAAAAAATTAAGATTATAGAGGCTAAGTTCAAAAACGCCAAAGGTTCGATAGAAGAAATAGCAAAAGCCGCAGGCGCCCAGGTAATGGATGCGACTTCGCTTACCCTGTCAACTCCGATAATAGCTGGCGCGGGTCGCGCTCCGCGTACCGTAGGTACTATGTTCGGTATGAATGAAGGGCAGGTGTCGGCTCCGGTGAGCGATGAAACGGGTGTGTTCGTTGCCACGGTTACTGCCAAACGCGAAGCTCCGGCTACCGAGGATTACACTGCCGAGAAAAATATATTGACCGAAGTGTTCAACGCCAATCTGGGTACATTGTTGCCTGCGTTGGAAAAGAAAGCCGATATCAAGGACAACCGCGTCAAGATAGAAAAAATGTACAATTGACAGTTGTAAATCAGCAAACGAAAAAAGACAGCCGGTCGTTTTACGACCGGCTGTCTTTTTTCGTTTGCTCCCCGGATTGTCCGGATAAAGTATAGTAGGGAACAACATTGCCTCAGGCTATGGCATCATGCGGCAACGTGATAATCCGGAAAATAATATCAGTTTGTGATTTTAGCTGATGATTTCTGCGGAAAAAATGTCACTGAAATGTCTTACGACGGATTTTTTTACCTCTTCTATGTCCGTTTCCCGTCCGCCGAGTTCGGATTTTATGGAGCAGACGCCTTTGCCTCGTATGCCGCATGGAATGATTCCGGAAAAATAACGCAGGTCGGTATTGACGTTAAGAGCGAAGCCGTGCATCGTCACCCAGCGCGACGTCCTCACACCCATGGCGCATATTTTACGTGCCGCCGGCGTGCCTGCATCTATCCATACTCCGGTCTCGCCTTCTGATCTGCCGGCATTGATGCCGAAATCTCCGGTGGTGCGAATTATCGTCTCTTCAAGACGGCGCATGTAAAGATGTATATCCGGGGAAAAATTGTCAAGGTCGAGTATGGGGTAGCCCACAAGCTGCCCCGGACCGTGATACGTGATGTCGCCTCCCCTGTCTATGCGGTAGAAAGACACGCCGCTGTCTTCCAGTTTTTTACGGTCCGTTAAAAGGTGTTCTTCCTTGCCCTGGCGGCCCAAAGTGTACACATGCGGATGCTCGACCAGTATGAGGTAACCTGGCGTCGGCGTGTCCGTTCCTTCGGTTCTGTTGCGCATTTTGGCGGCCACTATTCCGGAAAACAGTTCTTCCTGGTAATCCCATGTGCGTTTGTAGTCGCAAAGTCCCAGGTCTATCAGTTTTACTTTTTTATTCATCGGCGGTTTGCGGTTTTTCGGCCGTGGCCGTTATGTGGGCAACGACATCTTCCATGCTCATGGCGTCTTCAACGCGGAAATCACCTATCCGTGTGCGGCGCAGGGCCGAAAGGTATGCCCTTGTGCCGAGCGCGCGGCCGAAGTCGTCTGCCAGGGAACGTATGTACGTGCCTTTGGAGCATACAACGCGGAAATCGGTTTCAGGCATTCGTATGTCAGTTATCTCGAATGTGCTGATACTGACGGGGCGCGGCTGCATTTCAACTTCCGTGCCTTTGCGCGCATGCTGGTAGGCGCGTTTGCCGTCCACCATAAGCGCGCTGTACACTGGTGGGCGCTGGAGTATGTCCCCGGTAAATGCGTTTGTCGCCTCGTGTATGGCGCTTTCGGTAAGGTGGGAGGTAGGGAAACCCGTAACAGGTTCCGTTTCGCGGTCGAAAGACGGCGTGTACGCTCCTAATGTGAACGTGCCTGTGTATTCTTTTTCACGCCCCTGATAACGGTCTATGTTGTGCGTCTCGGATCCAGCGCAGATGATAAGAAGTCCCGTTGCCAGGGGATCCAGCGTGCC
The DNA here is from genome assembly GCA_003150615.1 of Flavobacteriales bacterium. Taxonomy (GTDB): domain Bacteria; phylum Bacteroidota; class Bacteroidia; order Flavobacteriales; family UBA1820; genus Merdimorpha. The sequence goes on from QALN01000003.1 coordinate 68,725, forward strand.
GGCATGTCCTACTTTTATCTTTTTCGTGCCGAAGGAGCGGCACAGTGTGTAGCGTATCTTGTTTACAGCATCGAACGATGTCCATTCCAATGGCTTGTCGACCAAGAATATCCGTCCTTCGCTTTTCAGTTCTTCCAGTGTCATAAGGAGTCCTTTCCGTCCTGTTTGCCGCCGTCGGCGTCTTTTTCTTCTTCTTCAGTGTACCAGGAAGCGTACATGGCGTAGTCGTTGGCTATGCGCTCGACTATGTTTTTCAGTTGTTCGGGGCTTATATCTTTTAGTTTGCGCGCAGGGTTACCGGCATAGATAGTGCCTGATGGTACGACGGTTCCTTGCGTTACCACCGCGCCAGCCGCGATGAGCGAATGAGGTTCGACCACTGCGCCGTCCATTACCACTGCGCCCATGCCTACCAGTGTGTAATCGCCCAGGGTACATCCGTGTACGACGGCATTGTGTGCTATCGATACGTTGCTGCCTATGTTGAGCGGATGTTTCTGGTATGTGGTGTGAAGTACCGCACCGTCCTGTATGTTGACTTTGTCCCCCATTTTTATGTAGTGCACGTCGCCGCGCACGACGGCGCCGAACCATATGTTGCAGTCGTCGCCCATAGTCACGTCGCCAAGTATCGATGCGTTGTCTGCGAACCAGCATCCGTTTCCGTAAACAGGGGATTTGCCCCTCACTTTCTTTATTATAGCCATTTTCTGTATGTTTTTTATCCGTTTACCGTTTATCATCCGGCGGCAACACCGGAGTATGGCAAATTTAAGCGAATAAATGCCTCCGTCCAAATATTGCGGCTATCTGTACGCCGGTCTGCGGCGTGTGTATAAAAAACTGTTTTTTGTCGCTTCAAATGCTTTTAAAAGCGCTGTAAAATCATTAATTTAGCGTCGGAATTTTGTAAGTCTAAATATAATCCCCAAATAAAGATGAAAAAGGCAAAATCTGCCCTTATTTCGGTATTCCATAAGGATGGCCTAGAACCGATAGTACGCCGCCTGCACAAAGACGGGGTGAAACTTTACTCCACCGGCGGCACGCAGGAATTCATAGAATCGCTTAAGATACCGGTAACTCCGGTAGAGGATCTCACTTCGTATCCTTCCATACTCGGCGGGCGCGTTAAGACTCTGCACCCGAAGGTATTCGGCGGCATACTGGCCCGCAGGGAAAATACCTCGGACAAGGCTCAGATGCAGCAATATTCCATTCCTGAAATAGATATCGTTATCGTTGACCTGTACCCGTTTGAAAAAACGGTGGCCAGCGGCGCTTCGGATGCCGAAATAATAGAAAAGATAGACATAGGCGGCATATCTCTGATACGAGGTGCGGCTAAAAACTTCGCCGACGTGGTTATCGTGCCTTCGATGGAAGATTATCCGCGTTTTCTTGAAATGATTGAGAAAAACGGTTCGGCATCTACATTGGAAGACCGCAAGTATTTTGCAATGCGAGCGTTCGCCGTGTCGTCGCATTACGATTCCGCTATTTTCAGTTATTTTTCCCGCGAGGCAGAGGCTGGACTTCGTATAGCGGTGGACGACAAATACCCGCTTCGTTACGGCGAAAACCCGCATCAGAAAGCGGCTTTTTACGGTCGTCTGGAAGATATGTTCGAGCAGTTACACGGTAAAGAACTCTCGTACAACAACCTTTTGGACGTGGCAGCGGCTGTCGAACTCATTTCCGAATTCGACGCCGAACCTACTTTCGCCATACTGAAACACAATAACGCTTGCGGTGTGGCCTCGCGCGATACGATAGCCCAGGCGTACAAGGACGCTCTGGCGTGCGACCCGGTGTCTGCGTTCGGCGGCGTGCTCATCGCCAACCGCGAGATAGACTTACAGACGGCCGAAGAGATAGACAAGCTGTTCTGCGAGGTGGTAATAGCGCCTTCTTTCGCTTCTGAGGCTGTGGAGATTCTGTGCCATAAGAAAAACCGCATAATACTGGTGCAGAAACAGTTCGCGTTGCCGGAAAAACAGGTGCGTTCGTGTTTGGGTGGATTTTTGGTGCAGGACCGCAATACAGCTACCGACAGTGCCGAGGTTATGAAGCCTGTTACGCAAACCGTACCTACGCAGGAGCAGATAGAGGACATGATATTTGCCTCGAAGATATGCAAACACTCCAAGAGCAATGCCATAGTGTTGGCTAAAAACCGTCAGTTGTACGCTTCGGGCATAGGACAGACTTCGCGCATAGATGCGCTCAGGCAGGCTGTCGAAAAAGCAGAGAGTTTCGAGTTCGACCTGCGCGGCGCGGTGTTGGCCTCCGATGCGTATTTCCCGTTTGCCGACGGGGTGGAAATGGCAGACAAGGCCGGTATAACGGCGGTGGTACAACCGGGAGGCTCTATCCGCGACCAATTGTCGATAGACTATTGCAACGAACATAAAATTTCCATGGTTTTTACCGGGACGCGTCATTTTAAACACTGATTTTTCATACATTTGTCAATTACGAGTATTAACGATACAAAAACATCCCGGTAAATAGATGGGCATATTCAATTTTTTCACCGAGGAAATAGCCATAGACCTGGGCACGGCCAACACCCTTATCATACACAATGACAAAGTAGTGGTGGACAGCCCGTCGATTGTGGCCATAGACCAGAGCACGGGTAAGGTCATAGCCGTGGGACGCAACGCCTCGCTCATGCAGGGAAAAACGCACGAGAACATAAAGACCATACGGCCCCTGAAGGATGGCGTGATAGCTAACTTCAAGGCGTCGGAATTCATGATAAACGAGCTGATAAAGAACGTACCTGCTATAAAGAAACGCATTTTCCCTCCGGCGTTGAAAGTTGTGGTGTGCATACCATCCGGAATTACGGAAGTGGAAAAACGCGCCGTTTACGACTCGACGCAAAGAGTTAATGCACGCGATGTGTATCTGGTGCACGAGCCTATGGCAGCGGCTATCGGCGTAGGCATAGACGTTCAGCAGCCCAAAGGCAATATCATAATAGACATAGGCGGTGGTACGGCGGAAATAGCCGTGATAGCTCTCGGCGGCATAGTGTGCGACAAATCGATAAAGATAGCCGGCGACGTGCTTACGAACGATATATCGTACTACATGCGTACCCAGCACAACCTCTTCGTAGGCGAACATACGGCCGAGATGATAAAAATACATGTCGGTTCGGCAATAGATCATCTGGACAATCCGCCTGACGATATCCCGGTACAGGGCCGCGACCTTCTTACGGGAAAACCTAAAGAAGTGAAGGTCAATTACAAGGAAATAGCCCATGCGCTGGACAAATCTATATTGCGTATCGAAGATTCGGTCATGGAGGCTCTTTCGATGACGCCTCCGGAACTGGCTGCCGATATTTACAAGACCGGTATCTATATGGCCGGGGGCGGTTCGATGCTGCGCGGGCTGGACAAGCGCATTTCCCAGCGCACCGGCCTGGAAGTCCAGGTGGCCGAAGACCCGTTGCGTGCCGTGGTGCGCGGTACAGGCATCGTGCTGAAAAATCTCGATAAATACAACAATATTCTGATAAAATAGTTTGTCTGGGGCAAGCTACTTCACTGAAGGGATGGGAACGGAATAAAAGCGGCACTGATACCGTTTGTAAACATATTTTGCGTGGTTTTCTCGCTTTGTGCAGGCAGAAACCGCGCGTTGGTTGCCGGCGGCCGCGTGGCCGGAGGCCGGGCGCAAGCGATGCGGGACGTTTTACTGTTCCTGCCTCGCTTGTGTCGGTAAATGCAAACACTTGACTTGAAGGATGCAGAGGCTCTTATACTTTTTGAAAAAATGGAGGTTTTTCTTCCTTTTCCTGTTGCTCGAAGCAGTGGGTTTTGCGCTTGTGCATGCCCAGTACGAGTATCATAAGAGCGTGGTAGCCGCATTGACAGGCGATTTGGCATTTTCGGCCGGCAGGACGGTGAATTCGTGGAAAAAATTCTTTACCCTCGACAGGGAAAATGCCCGTCTGGCGGCGGAAAATGCCGCGTTGCGTCAGATGCTTTCCGTGGATGACAAACGCATGGCCGGGAATCCCGATACTTTGGCCTTCGGCGGGGAACAAGCTCCTTACGCTTATACCGCTGCTTCGATAGTAAGGCCGTCGTACAGTTCGCCGAAAAATTATATGATACTGGACAAAGGCTCATCGGACGGAGTGGAGATAGACCAGGGGGTGGTAACGGGCAACGGCGTGCTTGGCGTGATAGTTCAGACGAGCGCCAATTATTCCGTATGCCGCTCGATACTGCATTCCGACAGCCATATAAGTGCCAGGTTTAAAAAGAACGATTATTTCGGCACGGTCGATTGGGATGGTGCGGACCGAAGATTTGTAAAACTTGTCGATATTCCGCGTCAGGCTCCTGTTTCGCCGGGCGATACCGTGGTTACGGACCGACGTTCGACGCTTTTCCCTGAGGGCCTGCCGATAGGTGTGGTCGAGAATGCCGAAGTCGGCGATGCAAGCGATTTTTACGATATAAAAGTGCGGCTTTTCGACGATTTGGCCAACCTGCGCTATGTATATGTGCTGAAATACAAATATCCGGCCGAGCTGGAACAAATAAGCAAAGGATATTATGAATAGGGAACTGGTGCGTACCGCGACGCTTTTCATAGCGCTTCTTGCGCTCCAGGTGGCGGTGCTGGACAATATAAAAATAGGCGGATATATCACGCCTTATCTTTATGTGCTTTTTCTGATGCTTTTCCCTTTTTCTTACGGTTCTTTTTCTTTTATGATGACCGCTTTTTTTCTGGGACTTGCCGTCGATACGTTCGAGTTTACCGGAGGACTGCATGCAATGGCGTGCGTAGCGGTAGCTTTTGTGCGTCGGTGGAGCGTGACGACTTTTCTGGGGATTCCGCGTAAGGAAATATACGCCTATCGCCCTTTGGACGGTAAAAACCTGGGTACAGCATCGGTTTTGCTTTTCTTCGCACTGGTATTCCTGCATCATTATGTGCTGTATTTCTTCGAGGCGATGAGCCTCAGCGCTGTGTTTTCAGCCGCATGGAACGCGTTTTTGAACGCGCTGGTAACGTTTGTCGTATCGGTAATAGCGGTTTTCTTTATCAAAGGGCGTTCGGCCCGTATGTGACAAGGAGGCAGGAATGAAAGGAAAATACATCCTCATAGCTCTGGTTTCGCTGGTGGCTTTGGTTTTTCTCTCACGTTTGTATTATTTGCAAGTGTACGAGGACAAATACAAGTTCATGGCCGACTCCAATACACGCCGGGATATAACCGTGTATCCTCCGCGCGGCTACATATATGACCGTAACGACAGCCTTTTGGTGTCCAACCAACCGGCGTACAATCTTTGTGTGACATACACCGAACTGGAACCTTTCGATACGACGGCTCTGTGTTCGCTCCTTGGAGTGACCAGGGAAAATATGGACGAACAGTTCGCTAAGTTCATGCGGGCCATAAGGAACCGCAAGCATTCCCGGCATCAGCCTTTTGCAATAGTGTCGCAGGTTTCGGCCGACGATTATCCGCGTATTCAGGAGCGTTTGTACAAATTTCCAGGTTTTTCCATCGAGAAAGCTACCATGCGTAAATACGAATATCCTTCGGCTGCCAATGTATTGGGATTTTTGAGCGAGATAAGTTCCGAAAATGCCGTATCCGAGGACTCCGATTACAAACTGGGAGATATAATAGGGGCGACGGGTGTCGAGAAAATGTATGAAAAATATCTTCGCGGAGTACCCGGCCACCGTTATATGCAGGTAGATGTGCGCGGTAAGGTAACGGGGTCGTACATGGAAGAGCGCTTCGATATCCAGGCCGAAAGCGGAAAAGACATACATCTGGGTCTGGACATAGATTTGCAGCGTTATGGAGAACTTCTTATGACGGGCAAACGCGGTTCGATAATAGCTATTGAACCGTCCACCGGGCAGATACTGGCAATGGTCACAGCTCCTTCGTACGACCCGGCACTGTTGTCCGGGCGCGGTCGGACGAAGAATTATGCGCGTCTGGCTTCCGACCCGTCACAGCCGATGTTCGACCGCGCTCTTATAGCCGAATATTCGCCAGGTTCGCCGTGGAAAATAGTAACCGGCCTGGCCGGGTTGTCAAGCGGAGCGGTTACGCCTGCGTTTTCCGTATATTGCGGCGGCGGATACAGGGTGGGCAACCATGTGATGGGATGCAAAGGCGGGGTAGGGCAGACGCTCGACATGCTTCACGGCTATCAATATTCCTGCAATACGTATTTTGCTACGGTGTACGACCGCACGATAGGATATTTCAAAACGCCGGCCGAAGGTATGGATTTCTGGGCGGCTACCGCAGGAGCGCTTGGTTTCGGAAAATATCTCGGGACGGACCTTTCGACCGGACGCAGAGGACATGTGCCCGATTCGGAGTTTTATGACAAGGCATACGGAAAGGGACGATGGAAAGCTTCCACTACGATATCCAACGCGATCGGCCAGGGTGAGATAACGGTCACTCCAATGCATTTGGCCAATCTGGCCTCCATAGTGGCCAACCGGGGTTTTTATTACCGGCCGCATATAATAAAGAGTATCGACGGACAGGAGGTCGATACGGCTTTCACCAAACCAGTGCATACGGGAATAGATAAAAAACATTTCGATGTGGTAGCCGAAGGCATGGCTAATGTTTTCCGTGCCGGTACGGCGCGGGCGTATGCCATATCCGAAGTACAGTTTTGCGGAAAAACCGGTACGGTGGAAAATTTCCGCAAAATAGGCGGGCGACGCGTGAAGTTACCGGATCATAGCATGTTTGTGGCGTTCGCACCGAAGGACAACCCTAAGATAGCCATAGCCGTGGTGGTGGAAAACGGCGTGTGGGGAGCTCGTTGGGCTGCTCCGATAGCTTCGCTTATGATGGAGCATTATATAATGGGCGGGCCTGTGGACGAACTGCGAGCGGCATTGGAAAAACGTATGATAGAAGGCTCTCTCGAGGATACGTACAAATTGTACGACAGCATGGATAACCCCAAAAAAACAACCAGATGAGGATAAGTTCAGTAAATGACCGTTCGAGGATGAACATAAGTTGGGCGCTGGTGTTTTTTTACGCCGTATTCGTGATTGCCGGTGTGGCCAACGTATATTCCGCTTCGTACGACGCCGATTTTCCGTCGGTGTTTGACATTTCCCGTTACGGTGGACGACAACTGCTTTTCGCAGGGATGAGCGTGGTGATAATCGTGGTGGTTATGCTGTTGGATATGAGTCTGTACGAGCGTATGGCGTGGATTTTTTATATTTTTTCGATAATACTGCTGTTGGGGTTGCCGTTTTTAGGGTCGGAGGTCAAGGGAAACAGGGCGTGGTATAATTTCGGTTTTGTGTCTTTACAGCCGTCCGAGATAGCTAAATTTTCCACAGCATTGGCACTTTCGTCGTATTTATCCGGATATTCCGTCACTATGTCCAAGTTAAAATGCCAGGCTGTGGCGGCTCTTGTAATACTGCTGCCGATGGTATTGGTTATGATGCACGATACCGGTTCGGCTATCGTATTCCTTTCGTTTTTCCTGGTGTTGTATTTGGCAGGAGCACCGGGGGTTTATTTCGCCGTAGGGATTGTTTCCGCAGGAATATTCATAGCCGATGTATTCGTGCAGCATTACGGCATAGGCCCGTATTATGTCATGGGCGTGGTGGCGGGAGTTGCCGTATTGGCATGTATTTACAGGATTTACCGTAAGATGAGTGTGTTACGCACCATAACGGTTACCGTATTGGTACTGGGCATATATGCGTTCATTCATTTTTATGTGTGGGAAAACGTATTCAAGGATTACCAGAGGCAGCGTATCCTCACTTCGTTCAAATTGGTGGAGGACAACAAAGGTATAGGCTTCAATACGTATCAGAGCGAGATTGCGATAGGTTCCGGCGGTATGTGGGGCAAAGGTTTTTTGATGGGGACGCAGACAAAGGGCAATTTCGTGCCAGAACAGCATACGGATTTCATTTTCTCTACACTTGGCGAGGAATGGGGGTTTGCCGGCACTGCGCTGATAGTGGTATTGTACGCTGCGTTTTTGGTGCAGATACTCCTTTTAGCGTCGCGCCAGAGGACGTATTTCGCACGTAATTATGCATGGTGCGTGTTTTCTGTGTTCTTCTTTCATTTTTTCGTGAATGTGGCCATGGTCATAGGATTGATGCCTGTCATAGGAATACCGTTGCCGTTTTTCAGTTACGGGGGGTCTTCATTGTGGAGTTTTACCATTTTGTTGTTTATACTCGTAAAATTGGATGCACACCGTAAAGATGTTCTGCCTGAGATAAACGATTTCGAAGACAGGTAAAGTTTTGGCGTTACCCTGGTTTTTTATTTTGTGGTTTTCACGAAAAATTATACTTTTGCAAAACCGTATCGCAGATACGAGAAACGGTACCTTGGCCGAGTGGCTAGGCACAGGTCTGCAAAACCTCCTACGGCGGTTCGAATCCGCCAGGTACCTCAATAGTAAGGGGCTAAACCATAGGTTTAGCCCCTTACGTTTTATATTATTTAGCCTGTAAAAATCAAAGTATGATATTTACTTCAAAGGCGTGGACCTTTCGTCCAGAAGAAGGATAAATCCCCCTCCCTGGCTTCTTTCTCCTTTGTTGTCAAAGGTGAGATTGCCATCTTTATCGCGTTCGGTATTGTCTGTGGGATGATTCAAGATACCGTTGTCCAGAGGATCGGCCAAATCGGACACATTGTCACGGGCGTAAATGGTAGTTGAACCTCCGCCGTCCAGATTGATAGCATATTCACAACCGATCCAGACCAGGAATTTGGATAGTTCGGTGCGAAGTGTCATGCCGGAGGCTCCTTTGGCCGCCCGACGCCCGTCGACGGCTATCATCAACACTTTCCCGTCAGGCATTACCGCCAGAGCAGTACGCGGATGACGCTTGTCATTCAAATCATTGGAAGCCATTTTCCATACTGAGCCCCTTTCCACCAGCATCGGGCCTGAAGCCATGACGTACTTGTATTTATCGCGATCCAGTCTATATTCATAATTGATATCCTTTCCGAAGGTACATTCCAGTACCAGTTTTCCCGTGTCGTCTATTTTGACAACTCCGGTACGGCGATCCGAACGCGTTACCTCTGAGCCGCTGGTAAATTTCTTGCCGGCGAAATTCGGGACTTCGAATCTCAGTTCGGTTCCGGCTGTATTGTAACCGCGTATATAGTCTAAACAGTTGTTACCTGCTACAACAGATGTGGACCACGAAGGAAGAGGCGCTGTGCCTTTAAAAGTGGCATTTCTCAGATAGTCTACTCTATCTGTTGTTATCCAGCTGCCCATAGTGCCGTTTATGGCTGCCAGAGCTGCCCTGTCGGTTGCCGCTTTTGTGGTAAGGCTCGTAGGGCCGTTACCAGGAAAAGATACTGCGAATTTTAAATTGGGATTGGCCGAAAGGTCGACTTCGATGATATTGATGTACTGATTTGAACTGAAAATAGGGTTGCCATCCTTTAGGTTGAAAATCAGTCTTTTGAAAATCACACCTGTAGCAATAGGCCTAGTAATGGCAGGCGTTTTCCATTGTTCCAGTACCCGCATACTGTCGATAGATTCGTCGTGGGATGACTGTACCATCTTTGAACGAGAGGCGGAGCCGCTTTCGTTTTTCTTCTCTTGAGTATAAGCCGATAGTACTGCACCTACACACAGAATGAGTAAAATGTATTTTTTCATTACGTTTATTATTTATATAAAATTATAATCGCAAAGATTGAAAGTACAACTTTCTGAAATTAATATGTGTATTTCGGGGCAAAACTATTTTTTAAAATTGCGTTTGGAGGGGTATATAATACTGCAAGAAAACATCAGGTTGGTCCATAATTAAAACCCGATGCAAAAAATACATGAAAAAACACGGCAGTGACTTTCTTCTATTTAGTTTCTCTCCGTTTTTATGCCGATATACTGTATTTTATACTTTCCGTTCGACCAGGGAAACGGCCAGACGGCGGTACGTATCCCTGACATGTGCTGGGAAAGGCATGCTATCGGCGCATGAAAGTGCCTTGTCAGTATAGTATGCAATGGATTTTTCTATGGCTTTGTCGGCTTCGGCTTTCCTGTATAGAGTGCGTACGGCCGTTATTTTCTCCTCTTCATCAGTTATGGAAAATGCGTCTCTAAGAGCGCCTTTATCCGTTGTGTTGTCGAATGCCGTGATGTAAAGGAATGTCTTTTTCGCTTCGAGTATGTCGCCGCCTATGCGTTTCCCGAACGTCTTTTCACAACCGAAAGTGTCCAGGTAATCGTCCGTCAACTGGTATGCCAGCCCTATGCAGCGGCCGAAATCGTACATTTTTTTCACATCCGTCGTTGAAGCTCCTCCTATTATGGCTCCTATGGCCAGAGCTCCGCCCAGAAGTACTGCCGTTTTCATTTCTATCATACGGATATACTGCTCCATCGGTACGTATTCCTCTTTTTCAAAATCCATGTCCATTTGCTGGCCTTCGCACACAAGCCGCGCCACGCGGTTGAACGTATGTACAACATCGCGGAAAATGTCTTTAGGATAGCTTTCGAAAAGTTCGTAGGCTTGTATCATCATCACGTCACCGGATAGTATCGCGGTGTTGCCGTTCCATTTCATATGTACTGTTTCATGTCCCCTGCGAAGTGGTGCGCGGTCCATTATGTCGTCATGTACGAGGGAAAAATTATGGAAGACTTCTATTGCTATGGCTGCGTCTGTGGCTTTTTCAAGCGGGACGCCGAAACTCTCGGCAGCCATTAGCACAAGCGAAGGCCGTATCCGTTTGCCGCCGAGCGAAAGTATGTACCGTGCGGGGGAATAAAGATTCTCCGGTGCAGTGTAGCGTTCGTAATACCGTTCCAATGCTTTTTCGATGGCTTGAGAGTATTTTTCGGGAAATAGTTCCATGTTTTCCTGAGAGTTTTTTTATTTCTTGGAGGATATCGTGCCAAGCAGGGTGCCTTGTGTGGTGCTTTCTATGACAATGTCGGCAAAATCGCCAACAGATATGCCTTCGGCCGGAAATACCACGACAGTGCCCTGCGAGTTGCGTCCGAACATCTGCCCTGGGTTTTTCTTGCTGAAGCCCTCGGCAAGCACGCGGCATGTTTTCCCTATGTACGAAGTATTGCGTTCGAGAGATAGCCGCGCCTGGAGTTCTATTATCTCGTCCAGGCGGCGTTGTTTTACATGATCGGGCACGTCATCGGGGTAGTTGCGGGCGGCGTATGTGCCGGGGCGCTCGGAGTATTTGAACATGTATCCGAAATCGAAACCTACGTACTCCATAAGCGAGAGCGTCTGGAGATGGTCGTCTTCCGTTTCGGTAGGATAGCCGGCAATCACGTCCATAGTGATGCCGCAATCGGGGATTTTTTTTCTTATACGGTCTATAAGCGATATGTATTCTTCCCTCGTGTATCCGCGGCCCATGTGGCGCAGTATACGGCTAGAGCCGCTTTGGAACGGCAGGTGGAGATAACGGCAGATGTTTTCGTTTGCGGCTATAACGTCGAGTACGTCATCTGTCATGTCGTGCGGGTTGGACGTGCAGAAGCGTATTCTCATGTTTGGGAAAGCCTTGGCTACGGAATCCAGAAGGCCGGAAAAGCGCAATGCCGACGCTTTTGCCTCTTCCGATGCTTTGTCGAAGTCTTTTTTTGCGCCTCCACCGTACCACAGGTATGAGTCGATGTTCTGGCCGAGCAGGGTTACCTCGCGGTATCCTTCTTTCTCCAAAGCGGCTATTTCCGAGAGTATCGTCTGCGGGTCTCGGCTGCGTTCACGGCCGCGTGTGTACGGTACGACGCAGTATGTGCACATATTGTCGCAGCCGCGCATGACGGATACGAACGCTGTTACGCCGTTGCCGGACAAACGCACCGGCGATATATCGCCGTATGTTTCCTCAAGGGATAGTATGACGTTGACCGCTGCCGCGTTATCCCATGCCTGGCGTACGAGCAGGGGCAGGCTGCGATAGGAGTCCGGCCCTGCGACCAGGTCCACCATTTTTTCTTCGTCCAGAAGTTTTTCCTTCAGACGTTCGGCCATGCAGCCGAGAACACCTATCAGAAGCCATGGCCGAGCGCGTTTCAGGTGCGTGAAATTGGCCAGTTTGTTCCGTACGGTCTGTTCGGCTTTTTCCCGGACGGAACAGGTGTTAACCAGGATAAGGTCTGCCTGGCGGTAGTCATCGGTAAGCGTATATCCTTCGCCGGAGAGTATGCTGGCCACAATTTCGCTGTCGGCTACGTTCATCTGGCATCCGTATGTTTCGATGAACAGTTTTTTCCCGTTCAGTGTTTCGTATTGGGCGCGGTCGGTATTTTTCTTTTTGTAAGGCATTTTAGGGGTTTGTAGGAAAAAATGTGAGGCGGCTTTATCCGCACGGTATTGTCATAATATCACCACGCAAAGGTAAGTCATTTTGCCTGTAAGAACATCAAAAAAATATGTGGCTTAGGTTGTCTGCCGTCCGGATAGCGATTCGGAAAACAGCCTGTATCCCTGTGTTACGGCGCAAATATGACGGTTCGTTAAAAAGCCGGGGCGGTATTTTTATCGTTCCGGCCTGTATCGGGTTCGGAGTTGCTTTTTTTCCGGCTTATACGGTCTGTTATCACGGCAATAGCTCCGTCTCCGGTTACGTTGCATGCCGTGCCGAAACTGTCCATGGCTATGTAGAGCGCTATCATAAGTGCGCATGCGGTTTCGTTGAATCCGAGCATGCTTTGTAGTACGCCAAGGGCAGCCATTATGGCTCCTCCGGGTACTCCCGGAGCAGCTACCATCGTCACTCCGAGCATGAATATGAAGCCTGCGAACAAGCCGAAGTCGTAAGGCATGCCGGTTATTATCATTATGGCCATGGCGCAACTGGTTATCTTCATTGTGCTTCCGGCCAGGTGTATCGTGGCGCACAGAGGTATCACGAACCGCGCTACCGGTTCGCTTACACCGTTTTTGAGCGTCTGTTCCAGTGTGACGGGTATCGTGGCGGCGGAAGATTGCGTTCCCAGGGCCGTGGCGTATGCCGGGAGCATCGTTCGCAGCAGTTTAAGCGGATCCCTGCGGCTTACCAACCCTGCCACCGTGAATTGGACGAACAGGAGAAGTACGTGCAGTACGAATATGACGGCTATTACTTTTATAAATACTTTGACTATGCCGGCTACCTGTCCCGAAGCGGACATGGACAGGAATATGCAGAATATATAGAACGGCAGTACGGGTATTATGACCTTAGATATCAGTTTGTTTATGATTCCGGCGAAGTCCTCGGTCGCTTCGAGCAGTGCAGTGCCTTTTATAGCGGTAAACCCTATTCCGAGCACGAATGCAAGTATCAGCGCGGTCATAACTTCCATAAGCGGCGGCATGGCTATGCCGAAATACGCCGGAAATGCATCCGGTGCCTGTGTTATTTCGTCGATACTGCCTTCGGTGAGCAGGTGCGGGAAAACGGCATCGCAGGTGAAGTATGTGAAAAAGCCGGAAAAGAGCGTCGAGCCGTATGCCAGGGCTACGGTCAGAAGCAGTATCCTGCCTGCAGAAGCTCCCATCCGGCCTATCGCCGGGGCCACAAGTCCGAGTATTATAAGCGGTATTGAAAATCCGAGGAAATTGCCGAATATTCCGCTGAACGTCGAAAATACCCTTCCGGCCCATACGGGCATAAGCGGTGCGAGGAGAATGCCAAGCGCTATGGCTATTATTATTCTTGTCAACAGGTTTATCCGGATTTTCTTCATCTTTGGCATGCGGTGTTTTTTTTAATTGTTTACAAAAGTATGAAAATATGACAGCGGTACAGGCATTCGTACGTGCAAATTGTAGTTAACTGACGGGAAAATTTTACGTATATGGTATTTTTAGAACCTCACATACTGTGTCCTGAATGGGAAAACGCGGAAAAGAGCGGGGAATATTTGGAAAATTCCCGTATGTATGAAACTTTTTTGTGTTAATCCAAGGTCTCATGTTTAGGATCGGGGGCTGGCGGGACAGATAATAACAACTGACTCTAAAGCATCGGACGGTCTATGACCGCGGGTGAGAGGCCTCACCGGACAGCCGGGTGACCTCACAGCCGGGTGACCCCTGCGGGACAAAAAGAATTATTGGATGGGCTATGCCAGTATCTGTGGCGGAGCAGGTACACCTGGAAATGCGGTTGTGGCGGGAATAAAATCACAGACGATTTAAACCGCTATATGTATCGAAAGGGACTTTAGAACGTAAATCACAAATAGGAAATAACATAACTTTTTTTTGCAATGAAGACACTTTTCAAACATTTGATTCCCGTTGCGGCATGTGCGGCTGTTGCCGCATCGTGCTCGGCGGATGGAAATGCTGCACTCGGATTCGACAAACCGGTAGAGGTAAAGGCTGACAGTATAGCCGTGAACGAGATACTCAAGCCAATTGACCATGCAGTGGTTGGTGACAAAGCGGTGGTAATGAGTGCTGGTTCGGAGGATTTGTTCTATGTATACGGTTTGCCTGATTTTAAATTTTTGTATTCTACGGGTAAAAGTGGGGAAGGACCGGATGATTTCGGCAGGTGCAAGTTTTTAAACGGAGATGCGACAGACGGTGTTCTGTACGTGGATGAGTTTTCAAAGCGTTTGGCAAAGTTTTTTTCCGTGGATGACAATAACTTTAACAACAAAGGGCAAATCGTGTTTATAAAGAAAGACGGGGTTTATTTGCGTGAGCGAGCTGTTGCATCAGGCGGTAGATGGCTGCTTTCTTCAACAGAGGTGAATGGCGATGAACTTGGAAGGGAATATCTGTACGTGATGGAGGCGGAAACACGCAAGATAACTGACTCCGTACTGGTGCATACATTGGTAAAAGAAGAAACGATGGCCAATGGCGGGGTGATGGTGACTAGGTATAACGATGTGTCGGTATGGTCGGCGGGCGATGCTGTTGCCGTGTCGTATTCAATGATTCCGAGGATGGATTTTTATCGGATGACGTCGGACGGAAAGTTAAAGCTGATAAAAACGATAGGCGATAATTTTACCGACGAAGAGACGATGGAGCGATTTAAAGCTTTGGAAGTGGATAAAGGAGGTTCTGCCACGAGGTTTTGCGACGGGCAGGCGACGGAAAAGTACCTGTTTATACTTGAGGTGGATATAAAAGTGGATATGGAAGCGCGAAAAATTAACTTTTTATCCACTCGTGTAAAGGTATATGATTGGGACGGCAGCGTGGCAGGGATGTTCGAACTCGAAAAACCGGCAACGAACATAATGGTAAGTCCTGATGGAGGGTGTATTTTCGCATACAATGTGGTTACGGATGATTTTGACCGCGTTTATACTTATCGAACGGGACTTTAGAACGTAAATCGCAAATAGGAAATAACATAATTTTTTTTGTAATGAAGACACTTTTCAAACATTTGATTCCCGTTGCGGCATGTGCGGCTGTTGCCGCATCGTGCTCGGCAGATGGAAATGCTGCACTCGGATTCGACAAACCGGTAGAGGTAAAGGCTGACAGTATAGCCGTGAACGAGATAATACAGCCAAACTCATGGACCGTAGCCAACGGTTATGCGGTGCTGACGTCACGTAATACGGATAATGTGTTTTACGTGTATTCCCTGCCTGATTTTTCTTTTAAGTACAAATACGGCACGAAAGGTCAGGGGCCAGGTGAATTTCCCGAATACATAAGTTTGGTAAACGATGAGAGCGGTGATACGGGCGGTTTTATTATAAGTAATTATAGTAACAAAACTCATGACTTCTATTCCGTTGACGGCAATACGATAAAATTGGCCGAACAAGTGAACATATATCATTTGCCAAAACGTTTCCAAAACGACATAATAATGCCTTCGGGTATGATACTGACAGAGATGGCCGGAACGGACAACGATGATTTCCTTTACACGCGAAGCGGTGAAGACGGCCGTGTGCTAGATTCGGTACGTACTTATGCCTTTACCGAGGTAAAATACGATGACAATGGGAACATGTACCAACAATCGCGGGTTAACCGTCCCCTTGTGGCCGTAAGAGGCAGCCGTGCGGCATTGATTTATGAATTGGTGGACCATGCTGATTTTTATGAAATATCGCCCGAAGGCAAGTTCGGCCTGATAAAATCATCCGGAAAGGATGTCCTGGCCGAAGATATAGAAAAGGCGAAAAACGTGCGTTCCGGTGGACGTGCACAGGGTATTGTCCGTGTTTTCGCTACGGACAGGTACATTTACGCTTTATGGGTGGATATCGAAATGGACAGGGAACGGAGGAAAATAACTTTCAACGACGTACAGGTCCGTATTTACGGTTGGGACGGAGAACGTGTTAAGAGCCTGTCGTTGGAAAAACCTGCGTCGAATATCATAGTGAGCGGCGACGACAGTAAATTATACACTTACAATATGGAGGAGGATTTTGAGAAGGTGTATGTTTACGATACCGGTTTGTAAGCCGTGTATGTATATCATCGAGGATTTATCCCCGAAAGGCGTTTTACATGCGCTTTTCGGGGATATTTCGTATCAGGTAGTAATATCGGGCCGCGTATTTTTGTCGTATATTTGCCGCGTCGGAGCGGCGTATAAGCCGCTTCAGGTAATAAAACAGTGTGATATATGTCTTCGAGAAGGAAAGCCGTAAGCGTTATAGGTCCGAACCAGACGCGTTGTAATGTAGATGTGTACAATTTCGGACTGGAACTGGGCCGCAGCCTGGCCGATGCCGGTTATGTGATAATATGCGGCGGTATGTTCGGTTTTATGGAAGCCGTGTGCAAGGGCGCGCGCAGTGCGGAGGGTTATACTTACGGATGCACGGTGGGGATACTCCCCGGAAATACGAAAGACGAAGCTAACGAATTCGTGGATGTTGTGATTCCTTCCGGCATGGGATGGGCCCGCAACCAACTGATAATAAATTCGGCGGACGTGGTGGTGTCCGTGGCTGGCGGTACGGGTACGCTTTCTGAACTGGCATATGCGTGGCAGGCCGGTAAGACCGTGATTTGCTACACGCAGTTCGACGGATGGACCAAACGTCTGGCCGGCACACAGCCCGACATCAACCGCAAGGGCGGCGAATTAAAACCTGCCGATAGCATCGAACAGATACTCAAACATATAAAGTTCGGAGTGTAATATTTTTTCCGGCAGATGGTAAATGAAACCATTTACGGTCATACCACTGGCCGCGCCACCCGTTATCCGTCATCGTTTTATTTTCCCGAAGTTAGGAAACGATGAATCGTATGGACGTTCTTAATAAAAGTGTATAAAAAAACGCGCGCCTATCCGTATATTTCAAGAGAAAAGCCCCTCTGGAGAGCTTCGCGGGCATATTCTTTTGCCCCGAAAAGCGAAAGGTCGCGGTAGTTGCCGCATTGTACCGCATTGGCTGCCGGGACTTCTTCTGCTTCGAGTACCTGTGCTAGCGCTTTTTCCAGTGCGGTTTTTATTTCGGCCGTTGTTCTGGTTCCCCATACGGTGAGGTAGAACCCAGTGCGGCATCCCATGGGGGAGAAATCTATCACTCCGCTGAGATGTTCGCGTATGTTGTGGGCCAGAAGGTGTTCCAGAGCATGTATCGAGGCCGTAGGCATGGACTGTTCGTTGGGCTGGAGGAAACGCAGGTCGAATTTGGATACCTTGTCGCCTTTTTCACCTTCCATAACGCAGCACAGGCGGACGAAAGGTGCTTTTACTTTGGTATGGTCTAGTGTGAAGCTTTCTACTTTTTCCATTTAGTCTTGTCGTGGTATTGTTTATTATAAAGCGCAAAATTACACAAAAATAGCCGTAAATACGGACTTTGCCGCCGGGAAAGAGCCGGATGTCAAAAAAAAACGTCCGCAAGAGAGGAAATAATTTTTCCCTCCTCTGCGGACGCTGAGGTCCGAAGCGGATTGTCCGGACGTTATTTTTCGTTCATCACGGAGTTTTGGCGTTCGATGGATTCCTGGTGTATTGCTTCGAAGACAGTGCGCATGAATTCGGCGGACAGTTTGAGTTTTTCGCCGTCGGAAACGTTTTTCGAGAGCACGTCTTCCCAACGGGTACTCTGGAGTATGGCCAGGTTATTGTCGCGTTTGAGTTCTCCTATCTGTTGTGCGACGTTCATGCGTGCGGCCAGTATGGCTACTATCTGATTGTCTATTTCGTCTATCTGCTGACGTAGTGCCGAGAGTTTTACGGCAGCTTCGCCGCCTATTTCGCTGCTGCGTAGGTACAGTTCTTCGGTCATTTCCTTTGTGCGATCCGGAGTGAGCTGCTGTGACGCGTCGCTCCATGCTTCACAAGGGTTGCAGTGGGATTCTATCATAAGCCCGTCGAATTTTAGGTTGAGCGCCATTTGCGATACGGGCATGATGAGTTCGCGGCAGCCGGAAATATGCGAAGGGTCGCATATGATGGGCAATTCCGGATGGCGGCGGCGTAATTCTATAGGTATCTGCCATTCCGGTACGTTGCGGTATTTTGTCTTGGCGTACGAAGAAAAGCCACGGTGTATGGCTCCGAGTTTGCGTATGCCGCAGGCGTTGAGGCGCTCGATAGCTCCGAGCCACAAATCCAAATCAGGGTTCATCGGATTTTTTACCAGAACGACTTTGTCCGTATCGCGTAACGTTTCGGCCAGTTCCTGCATCGTAAAAGGACTGGCAGTCGTGCGCGCGCCTATCCACAGTACGTCTATGCCGTATTTTAGGGCCAATTGTGCGTGTTGTGCGTTGGCGACTTCCGTGCCGACTTTAAGTCCGGTTACTTCTTTTACCTTTTGGAGCCATTTCAGACCTTCTTCGCCTACGCCTTCGAAACTTCCGGGACGGGTGCGCGGTTTCCATATTCCGGCGCGGAATACGTGGATGTTACGGTGTATTAGGTCTTTTGCTGTTGAAAGCACTTGTTCTTCCGTTTCCGCGCTGCACGGCCCTGCTATGCCCAGGGGTATGTTTTTGTTGCCGAGTCCCCATTGGCTGATCGGGATGATGTCGAATTGTTTCATTTTTCTTCGTTTCTTTATTTGTCGTTTATTTTTTTGCTTTGTATATCCTTGTCTAAAATTTTCTGCCGGCGTATTCGCTGCGCAGTATTCTGTAAACGGCCTCGTCGTACACCCGGCCTTTTTTGGAAAGGGCTTTTTCCAGTGTGGCTTCGTGTTTCATTCCGCATTTTTCCATTACGCGGCAACTGGCCTTGTTGGGGGAAAATGCAGTAGCTTCGATACGTATTATCCCCGGGTCGGAGAAAGCCATGTCGATAGTCTGCCGCAGCGCTTGTGTCGCTATGCCGCGTCCCCAGAATTCGCATCCGAGCCAGTAACCGGCTACAGCTATGTGTTCTTTGTTGGGGCCTGCTGACTGGTATCCTGCTATCCCGGCTATGCGCCCTTTGTAAAGCACCGTGCGGCTGCGCAGAGTGGAACCGTCCTCCAATACCGCCGATATGAAATTGCAGGCATCGGATTCGGCGTAGGGAAACGGTATGACGTCCGAAAGGTATTCGCATACCGCCGGATCGTTGAGCAGGCGCGCGATTTCCGGGGCATGGCTGTACTCCATGTCTATGAGTTTTACTTCCGCGTTCATTTTTCTTTGTTTTTTTTGTCTTTGTCCAGTACCTCGCGCACTTTGTTGGCCTGGCCTATGAGCGTTCGTATCACTTGTCCGTTGCCGGACTTTATTGCGTGTTTGAAAAGGATGATATTTTCGATGTATTCATCCAGCACGTCGATTATTGCCGTTCGGTTTTCAAGGAAGATGGGTTCCCACATCGAAGCGCTGCTTTTGGCCAGACGGGCAGTGGAGTCGAAACCTCCGGCGGCCAGGCGTGTTATGTTTTCCTCGTCACGTTCCTTATTTAGCACTGTCAGGGCCAGCGCATAGGACGATATATGCGATATGTGTGAAACGTATGCCACGCTCATATCGTGTTTTACCGGGTCCATGAACACTATCTCGGATCCGAGTGAACGGTACATCGCTTCTATGAGCGCCGTTTTGTCCTTATCGCCGTCCGGGTATGGCAGCAGTATGACCGTGCGGTTACGGAAAAGCCCTTCGACAGCGGCCAGCGGCCCTGAGTTTTCCGTTCCGGCCATAGGATGCGTGGGGATGAAACGGCGGTGTTCAGGATGCTCTCCGGCGTTTTGCATAACGCGGTTTTTGGTCGAACCCACGTCTATAACGGCTGCGTTTTCCCCGCTCATATCGAGCGCCTGTTTTATGATCCCCGCCGATACATCCACCGGTGTGGCAACGATGATTATCTCGGCCCCGCAGACTTGTTTCATGTCGCCGACTGCGTCTATGAGTCCTGCGCCGAGAGCTTCCCGTTCGTGTTCTGCATTTGCGTCCATGCCGGTTATGCGTCCGGCGAATCCTGATTTCCTCAGTCCCAAGGCCAGAGAGCAGCCTATAAGTCCCAGTCCTATTATCCCTATGTCGTGATGATGTTGTTCCATCGTTTTTTCGGCGGTTAAGATTCGTTGTGTTTGTAAATACCCTGTATCTCCAGCTGTTCGGTCTGGTGCGACACGACCTCTATCGCTGCGTTGAACGTGGAGAGCGAAGGGAACATCACGTCGGCGTAAAATGCATATTCCCACGGGCGTTCCATTATGGCTACCGACTGTATTTTTGTCAGGTTGAGCCCGTGCATCGCCAGAACGGACAGTATTTTGGACAGGCTTCCTGACTCGTGTTTTGTAACGAAGCGGAGCGATGCCTTGTCCGCATCTGGCGGTATTTCCTCGCCGGAGTGTCCTATCACGAAAAAGCGCGTGTAATTGTTGCTCATAGTCTGTATGCCGCGTGCAAGTACGTCAAGCCCGAACAGGCGTGCGCACAGTTCGGATGCTATCGCGCCGGTGGTCCTCAGCTTTTTCGATGCTACCATACGCGCCGAACGGGCCGTGTCATTTGACTCCAGAAGGCGTATTTCAGGATATTGTGAAAAGAAATTTTCACATTGTAGTATCGCCATCGGGTGCGATTCTACTTCCGTGAGGTCTTCTATCCTTACTCCCGGATTTGCCAGAAGGCAGTGTTCGATATGCACATACACTTCTCCTATTATCTTCTGTCCGTGCAGTCCAAGTAGTTTGTGATTCTGGAGCAGGGACCCGGCTATCGAATTCTCTATGGCCATGACTCCGTAGTCGGCTTTTCCGTTTTCGATAGCTTCCGGTACGTCCTTGAATACGGCGCACTCGACGAAATCCGTTTCACGTCCGAAGAATTTCTCTACGGCAACATGGTGGTAGGAGCCTCTTATTCCCTGTATGGCTACGCACAGTGATTTGTCCATTTTTTTGTTTTTTCCTGTCTAAAGAATTAAAAAACCGCTTCCGGGGTGTCCCGAAAGCGGCCTGCTTCGTATTTGTGGTTTTTATGTTTCCTTATATCAAATGCACACAGGCCGCCGTCCGGTTCCGAAAGAAACCGAAGTAATAAAAGCCGTAAAAAAATGTGCATAAGTAATTCATACCTCTCTGCTTTTTAATTGCCGCGCCTTTATTCCGCGGCGGTAGTACATTACGTGATTGCAATATTCGGAATATTTTAATTTCCGTGCAACATTTTTATTGCGAAAAAATGTTTTTTTAATATAAAATCGGTTTCGGCGCGGTATTTGAAATGAATTTATGGCAAATACACGTATGATGCGCGCTCGTCGTCAATCCGAAGCTATTGCTCTATACGGCGTAAGTGTCTTTGCTGTAAAACGCTATTTCCCGTTCTGGTTTTTTTGGCGTTGTCCTCCCTGGTTTTTCACTTGTCCGGGTTTGTTCATGCGGGCCCGCTGGTTGTTCTGAGGAACGAAGCGTTTTTTCGGCGTAGGAATGCCCTGCGGATTGGGAGTACCGAGTTCCCCACCCGGAAGGTGGACTTTTACTTTGGAAAAATCTATGCGCCCTTCGGAAAGTTCGTCCAGATGGGCGGCTATCACGTCGTCTTCGACTTCGTCCCTGTTCCATGCCATGTAAGCCTTTTTCATGTGTTTGGCTATGGCTATCACGAGTGCGTCTCGTTTGTCGCCTTCTTCCATTTCGCAGGCGGCTTCGATCAGGTTGCGGATATAATGCCCGTAGTAGCGGTATTTGGTCAGTACAGGCGGGTATTCGAGTTTGTCGGGATGTGTCGAGAAAGTATCTCTGGTAGGTTTAGGAAACGGGGAGTCTATGTCCAGTTTGAAGTCCGACATGATGAAGAGCTGGTCCCACAGTTTGTGTTGGAAATCGGGCACGTTGCGAAGGTGCGGGTTTATCTCTCCCATGACGTTTATTATGGCATGGGCAGTGCGGTTGCGTTTCTCGCGGTCTTCCACGCTTACGCAGTAATCGACCATCTGCTGGAGCGTGCGGCCGTATTCCGGTATCTTCAGTTTGGGCTTTTCGGTGTTGTAAGACAGGCCGGAGTGTTCCGTTTCCATTATTTCGTCCATGTGATATCTTTAGATTTTCTTGATTTTTGCAAATTTAAGCAACATTTTTTTTATTCCGATGTTGTCGAAATTTATCGTCGCTTTGGCATCTATTCCGCTTCCTTCCACCGATGTGACGGTACCGTCGCCGAAACGTTCGTGGTTTACCCTTTGTCCTACCGTAAGGTTTGTTTCACCGCCTTTGGACGCGGCTGCGGAGGCGGCCCCGACAGGCCGCAGTTTTTTAGGGTCGTATGAAGGGCCTCCGGGAGTCTTTCGTTCGTAGGACTGCGAGCCGCCTGCGCGCCGGAAAGGAGCGCGTGCCGGAGGTTCGTCGCCGAATATGCTGGAATCGAGTACTGAAGTGACGCTGCGGCGCATTTCTTTCGGTACGGAAAATTCGAGGTAACAGTCGTCTATTTCGTCCACGAAGCGGGACAGTTCGCCGTCGGTGAGCTTTCCCCAACGGTAGCGCTGCTCGGCGTATGTGAGTATGGCGCGTTGTTCAGCGCGCGTGAGGGCAACGTAAAAAAGCCGGCGTTCCTCCTCGATGTCTTCACGGGAGTTGACCGACATCATGCTCGGAAACAGGTTTTCCTCCATTCCGGCTATGAATACCGTTTTGAATTCCAGCCCTTTTGCCATATGGACTGTCATCAGCGCAACGCGGTCCGTATCGGATGCGTCGCCACGGTCCATATCCGTCAGAAGGGATACTTCCTGCACGAACATGGAGAGCGAACTGTCGGAGTCGGCTATTTCCTTCTGGCTCTCGACGAAATCCTTGATGCTGTTTATAAGTTCCTGCACGTTTTCATAGCGGGCTACTTCCTCAGGGTCGGTGGCGGTACTCATCACGCCCATTATGCCGGATTCGCGCAGTATTTTTTCAGCGGCGGAAAATGCATCTTCGTTTTGTGCATATACGCCGAATGCCTCTATCATCGAAGCGAATGAGTCGAGTTTGGCGCGCGTGCCGGCATTTATGCCCAGCTGCGGCAGTTTGTCGAGATTTTTTATGACCTCGAAAATCGAACGGTTGTAATGGTTGGCGGTGACGGTCAGTTTGTTGAGAGTGGTGTCGCCTATTCCACGTGTCGGATAGTTGATGACGCGCAAAAGCGCTTCCTCGTCCTTAGGGTTGACGGCCAGACGCATATATGCCAGTACGTCCTTGATTTCCTTGCGTGAGTAGAACGACTGCCCGCCCCATATGCGGTACGGTATGTTGTGTCTGCGAAGGGCGTCTTCTATGGCGCGGCTCTGCGCGTTGGTGCGGTACAGCACCGCGAAGTCCTGGTAATGGGAATCTTCGTCGTCTTCCTTATAAGATTTTATGCTGCGTGCTATGTAGTAGCCTTCTTCGTTGTCAGAGAGGTTGCGGACTACTTTCACCTTGTCGCCTTCGCAGTTTGAAGTCCAGATGTCCTTTTCGAGCTGGTCGCGGTTTTTCTTTATCACGCTGTCGGCTGCCTTTACTATGTTCTGTGTCGAACGGTAGTTCTGTTCCAGTTTGAAAATGCGGGCTTTCGGGTAATCGCGGTTGAAATGCAGTATGTTGGCTATGTTGGCTCCGCGGAACGAGTATATGCTCTGGGCGTCGTCGCCCACTACGCAGATGTTTTCGTAACGATCGGCCAAAGCCTTTACTATCAGGTATTGCGAATGGTTGGTGTCCTGGTACTCGTCCACCAGTATGTATCGGAACCGTTCCTGGTATTTGGCCAGCACTTCGGGAAAACGCGCCAGCAGTTCGTTCGTCCGCAGGAGCAGGTCGTCGAAGTCCATCGCTCCGGCTTTGAAACACCGTTCGGTATATTGCTGGTACACGTCCAGAAGGCGCGGACGGCGGGCGGCACTGTCGGCTTCCGAACATTCCGGGTAGCGGGAGTAGGCAGAAGTGGTTATAAGGTTGTTTTTAAGGCTGGAAATACGTCCCTGTACCTGTTTGGGCTTGTATATGTCCTTGTCGAGCTGCATGTCCTTTATTATCTGCGTGATAAGGCGCAGCGAGTCGTCCGTGTCGTAGATGGTGAAGTTGGACGGGAATCCCAGACGGTGCGCTTCGGCCCGCAGTATGCGGGCGAATACGGAGTGGAACGTGCCCATCCAAAGGCTCTGGGCATCCGAATAACCTACGATGGACGATATGCGTTCCTGCATTTCACGGGCGGCTTTGTTGGTAAATGTCAGGGCCAGTATGTTGAACGGGTCCACGCCTTTATTTATAAGGTGTGCTATTCGGTAGGTCAGCACGCGCGTTTTGCCGGATCCGGCTCCCGCTATTATCATCATCGGGCCTTCGGTACATTCTACCGCCGCCCTCTGTACATCGTTTAGTTGGTCTAAATAAGACATTTATATATACTTCCTTGGTGTTTGGTGCAATATTTCGCCGTTTTTTACGTTCTTATGGTCGGAACAAAACAGACCGGCGTATGTTTAAAGTTCGTTTGTCGCTCTCAGGTTGTTTTCAAAATACCCGCTTTCGCCCAGGCCGAACAGTGCGTAGTCGTATTTGGCGGGGTCTTCGGGGTCGAGCCTGCGCAGGAAAGCGTCTATCTGCTGCACGGCCCGGCGGTCGTTCTGGTTGCGGTTCAGTATGCCGAGCATGCGCGCCATGTTTCCCACGTGTACGTCCAGAGGTATAGACAACTGCGAAGGTTTTATGTTTTTCCATACTCCCAGGTCCACTATGCCGTCGCGGCGCACCATCCAGCGCAGGAAAAGGTGCAGTCGTTTGCAGGCAGAGCCTTTTTCAGGGCAGGAAATATGGCGTTCGCCTTCCTGGTGGTGTTCGCACGAGAGCATCTCGGCGCGGAAACGCGCTATGCCGTCCCACAGTCCGTCCTCTCCGGGACGCGGAGAGAAGAGTTCTTCCAGGGTGTCGTGACGTGAATATATGCGCCGCAGGGCTCGGAGGAAGAACTTCAGGTCGCGCCGTGAAAAAGTACGGTGTACGGCTTTGCCTTCTTCGGGCAAGGAATCCAGATCGGCCGACATTACATAGTCATATGGCGAGTCCCCCATCGATCCGAGCATGCGTTCGCACGAGCCGAGTATCATAGTGCGCCGTCCCCAGGCTATCGTGGAACACAGTATCCCTGCTATCTCGATATCGCGCAAATCGTGGTAGCGGCGGGGAAATTTCACCGGATCGTTGTCTATGAACTCCGGTGTGTTTATACGGTTGAAATGATGTTCCAGAAGCTGGGCCAGTTTCCCGGTCCCGGATGTAAATACGGTTGCGGTATCCAATTTTCTTATTCGGTTTTCAAATCGATGATCCGTTCTATGCGGCCGTCGCGCATTTCCAGTTTACGGTCGGCCATCTGTGCCAGGGATTCGTTGTGGGTGACTATGACGAACGTCTGCCCGTATTGCTCCCGCAAATCGAGAAACAGGTGGTGGAGCTGGTCGGCATTGCGGCTGTCCAAGTTACCGGAAGGTTCGTCGGCAAATACCACCGAAGGACGGTTTATCAGTGCGCGTGCTATGGCTACGCGCTGCTGTTCCCCTCCCGATAGCTCCGACGGCAGGTGCGAGGAGCGGTGCGAGAGTTTCATAAAGTCGAGCAACTGCGACGCTTGTTTCGATGCGTCGTTCATGCTGCGTCCGCCGATGAGCGCAGGCAGGCAAATGTTTTCCAATGCAGTGAACTCGGGCAACAGACGGTGGAACTGGAATATGAATCCTATCTTCTCGTTGCGGAACCGGGATAGCCGTTTGTCGTCCATCGTATCGGTGCGCACCCCGTCTATCGACACCGACGATTCCTCCCCGGCCGTTGCCGTGAACGAATCTAGCGTGCCCAGTATCTGCAAAAGTGTGGTTTTACCGGCTCCCGAAGGGCCTACTATGGAAACTATCTCTCCGGTGGCTATTTCTACCGAAACGCCTTTGAGTACTTCCAGCCCTCCGAACGATTTATGTATGCCTGTGGCTTTTACCATGTTTTTCCCGGTTTCGACAAAGATACGAAAAAAGCCCGGCGCAATTGGAAATTCATTTTCGGATTGTGCCGGATGCGCATCCTATTCTTCACAAAAATAGGGAAAATAACACGATGTATCATAACAGTAACGTATATATAAATTGTCAAAAAATATTAAATAACGCCGTGCCGTGGACGATTTTAAAAGTTAAACGTTTACATTTGCCATGTATGCCGAGCACGGGCTGTAAAACAGGTAACGGATATATTGACTGATAAAAAACAGATGTTATGAAAAACTTCACATATCGCCAGCCGACGAAAATAGTATTCGGGGCCGGCACACATGAAAAAACAGGGGAGGAAGTACTCCCCGTGGCGAAAAAAGTCCTGCTGCATTACGGCGGGCGCAGCGCGGTTGAAAGCGGTCTGATAGACAGGGTGAAAGAGTCGCTCGCACGGGCCGGAGTGCAGTACGTCGAACTTGGCGGAGTGCAGCCAAACCCGCGTCTTTCGTTGGTGGAAAAAGGAATAGAAACGGTACGCCGCGAAGCCCTGGAGGCTGTCCTGGCGGTAGGCGGGGGCAGTGTGATAGACTCTTCGAAGGCCATTGCCGCCGGGGCGATGTACGAAGGCGGCGTATGGGATTTTTTCTCGGGAAAGGCACGTGTGGAAAAAGCGCTTCCCGTGGTTACCGTGCTTACGATACCGGCGGCCGGCAGCGAGGCGTCCAATTCGTGCGTTATCACTAACGAGGACGGGCAGGTTAAAAAAGGAATACACAGCGAACTGGTGCGTCCTGTGGTGTCTGTCCTTGATCCTACGTTGACATACACGCTTCCTGCATACCAGACTGCGGCCGGCGGAGCTGATATAATGGCGCATGTGATGGAGCGGTATTTCACTAATGAAAAGGATGTCGATTTTACTGACAGGTTGTGTGAAGCCACGTTAAGGACGATAATACGCAACCTGCCGCTGGCCCTGGCATCTCCTTCGGACTATGCGCCGAGGGCGGAGATGATGTGGGCTTCTACCATAGCTCATAACGACCTGCTGTCCACCGGACGGGTGGGCGACTGGGCTTCGCATGCCATAGCTCACCAGCCTAGCGCATTGTACGATTTGACACATGGCGCTGCGTTGTCCATAATTTTCCCCGCATGGATGAAATACGTTTACCGGCATGATGTGCGGCGCTTCGTACAGTTCGCCGTGAGGGTATGGGGTGTGGAGGAGGATTTTTCCGACCCTGAGCGCACTGCATTGGAAGGTATAGCGCGTACCGAGCGGTTTTTCGCTTCGGCAGGTATGCCTGTGACATTTTCACAGGCCGGGATACCATATTCGCGTTTCGGCGAGATGGCGGACCGGGCTACGGCGGGCGATACGGTGAAAATAGGGAATTTCGTGCCTCTTGGCAGGGACGATATTTACGAGATATACCATATGGCGCTGTAAGATTAAGTCATGCGAAATCGTTGTGCCTGGAAAATTACGCAGGCAGGTTTTATAGAATGATAAAAAACGGACAAAATGATTATGAAAAAGGTGCGTTTCGCCACGATAGGGACTTCGGCCATAACGGAACTGTTTCTAAAAGGAGCTGTTCTGGAACCGCGTTTCGAATATGCCGGAGCATATTCCAGAGATGCCGGCAATGCTCTTCGTTTCGCACGGGAGCATGGGGCCGGCAGGCATTTCTCGTCGCTGGAGGAGCTGGCGGCGTGTGAGGATGTCGATGCGGTGTACGTCGCTTCGCCGAATTCCCTGCATTTCGGACATACGATGGCTATGCTCGAAGGCGGAAAACATGTGCTGTGTGAGAAGGCTTTCGCCTCGAATGCGCGCCAGGTTGATGTCATGTGCCGCACTGCACGTGAAAGAGGCCTTGCCCTTATGGAGGCCATGAAGACCACGCATTCGCCTACGTTCGCCCGTGTGGCGGAAAACCTGCCGAAGATAGGGCGAGTGAGGCGTTATTTCGCTTCGTATTGCCAGTATTCGTCGCGTTACGACCGTTTCAAGAACGGCGATGTAGCCAATGCTTTCCGTGCGGAGTTTTCTAACGGTTCGCTGATGGATATCGGCGTTTACGGGGTATATCCTATGGTGGCGCTTTTCGGCCGGCCGCAGTCCGTGCTCTCGGATGCGGTGCTGCTGCATACGGGGGTAGACGGGCAGGGTACGCTCGTGTGCCGTTACGATGGTATGGATGCCGTGGTGGTGCATTCAAAAATTGCGGATTCGTCCCTGCCCTCGGAGATACAGGGAGAAAACGGGCGTATTGTCATAGACCGTATAAATGCCATAGACAGCGCCCGGATAATATTCCGCGACGGTACGCAGGAAGATATTTCCGCTCCGCATGAACGTTACGATATGGTTTACGAGTTGTCAGCGTTCATAGGTATGATAGAGCGCGGAGAGGTGTCGCATGGTGTAAATTCGCATGAAAATTCACTGGCTGTGATGGAAGTGATGGACCGGGCCAGAAAACAAAACGGCATCGTTTACCCGGCGGATCATTAGTATTTACAACCTTTAAAACGCGGCGCAGTCGGGGCTTTGCCCCGACTGCGCCGCGTTTTAAAGGTTGAAATCACTGTGTCATTTTTTTCTCAGTCCGTCGTCCCAGTTGAACGAAGCATGTGTTCCGTCGCAGAAAGGTTTGTTGGAACTCTGTCCGCAGCGGCACAGCGTCACGCGGTTGCGTATCCTGTATGTGCGCCCGTCTTCCGTGTCTATGCGTATGCCTCCGCGCACCCACAGAGGTCCGCTGGCGTTTATCGGGTCGTCCTCTATCAATCCGAGCGAAGGCTCGTAATTTTTTTCTATGATTTTGCCGGTTGCGTTGTCCCGTATCACCAGGCGTCCGGCAGGGCAATTGTGCGCTTCGTGCTCTATTATCTTTTGCGCTTCGGGAGAATCCGTATCGAGTACCAGGTTCCAGATACGTCCGTACGCGTCGCAAAAGCGAGCGAAAGCGCAGTATTTTTCATTGTCGTACAGGGTTATACGGGGGCCTTCGTATTTTTTTGCCCCTTCGAGTATTGGTTCTGGCGCGGCCGTGAGTTGAGGATCCCAGTCGTGTTTTTCGTGAGAACCGTCGCAATAGGGTTTGTGGCGGGAACCTCCGCAGCGGCACAGGGCGGTAGGTTGTTCTTGTGTGGAAAACTCATCGCCTTGTTCGTAACTCCACGAAGCTCCCTGTTCGTTGCGCCGGATGTATTGCTGGGATGTTTCCGGACTTCCGAATACCAGGTAAGGGCCATCCTGGACGATAGTAATGTGAAATTTTTCCGGGGCTGCCTCCGAGCCGGCCTCCGTTTGCGGTTTTAGTTTTTCCATAACGATATTTTTTTGCATATGATTGAGTTGTCCTGCGTAATTTACAAATTATTATTTTTTATCTTTGTCGGATGACAAAGATTTTTAAATCGGATTCCGCTTTATAGGCAACCTGTGCTTCAGGCACGGATTGTCTTCAATTTACCGTTTCCCAGATTTCTTCTCCGGGAGTATTTTCCATTATTATAACATTTTAAGTTTAACCTGCATATACGGCGCAAACATAGTGTTGCCCGGTCTTATGCGTATTCAAAATATATCAAGACAATGAGTAACGAAAATAAAAACATCCACGATTTCGACCTTAATTTAATCTGCGACTTCTTTTCCAACATGGAACGGCAAGGCCCCGGAAGTCCCGAAGCAACGCTCAAGGCATTGAGTTTTATAGACAACCTATCCGGCGGATCCCTCATCGCGGATATAGGCTGCGGGACAGGTGGTCAGACAATGGTACTGGCACGGAATACACCCGGACAGATTACCGGCCTCGACCTTTTCCCAGGATTTATCGACATATTCAACCGCAACGCAAAGCATCTGGGCTTGCATGATAGGGTCGGGGGTATCGTAGGTTCTATGGACAGCCTGCCTTTCGAAAAGAACTCGTTAGACCTGATATGGTCCGAAGGGGCTATATACAATATAGGTTTCGAGCGGGGACTGAACGAATGGCGCGAATACCTCAAAACAGGAGGATACATTGCCGTGACCGAAAGTTCATGGTTTACAGACGAACGTCCTGGAGAGATCCACGATTTTTGGATGGATGCATATCCGGAAATAAACACTATTCCCAACCAGGTGGCAAGTATTCACAAAGCGGGATATCTGCCCGTAGCCTCGTTCATCCTGCCTGAAAATTGCTGGACCGAGCATTATTTCACCCCTAAGATTGCCGCAAAGGATATTTTTCTCCGCAAATACGCAGGAAACAAAACAGCCGAAGAATTCGCCCGTCTTCAATCCGTCGAAGAAGAACTTTACGGAAAGTATAAAGACTTCTACGGCTACACATTCTTCATCGCAAAAAAAAGATAAAGCTGTGAATATTTAAGCTATTGTATTGTCAAGCGACATGTTTCCGGAAAAAATTCCCGTCGCTCCCGAAGCGGATATGCCTCAGGCTCGACGGGAACCGGAACATCCTTGTTTTCAGGATTTTTACACGACAGCCCCCTGCGAGTCCGAACGCACTGTATCGAGAATAACGTTCAGATTGCGCGCCTTCTCTTCCGAGCCCATCATACCGTTTATGAAATCGTCAATCCTGGGTTCTATCCCGTACAGCAGGTCTAGCCCTTCTTCCGTGATGCGGATATCGACTTTGCGGCGGTTGCCTGGACAAAGTTCGCGTGTTACCAGACCTTTGAGCAACAGCTTGTCCACAAGACGTGTCGCATTGGACATCTTGTCTATCATCCGGGAAGATACCGAAGAGAGCGTACACGGAGCAGGATGGGCCTCGCGCAATATCCTCAGTACGTTGTACTGTTGTTCGGAAAGGCCGTAAGGTTTAAGGATGTGCATAAATCCGGCGGAGAAACATCCGGTGGTATATACCAGATTGACATAAGCCGCTTCGGCCTCTGATTTCCGTTCTTCGGAAATGAAAATTTTTTTTGTTTCCATTTTTTTGTCTTTAGGTTTTATATTTGATTAGCTTTGGGGTTAAACAAATATACTCAAAAAATTCATATACTGAAACGGCATTGCAGGCATTATTAGTATAAAAAAATGAAAAACAACACCTTAGCCGTGATTTATAGCGCATTACCGTTTTTTGTCATGCGCAACGGGACAATGTTCAACCAATATGGAACGACAGATTCTTAACTCAAAGGTAACGGGAAGCGGACAACCCCTGGTAGTCCTGCACGGGCTTTTCGGATTGCTGGACAACTGGAACACGCTGGCCGGAATGTGGGCCGGACAAGGCATGGAAGTACATCTTCTGGACATGCGCGGACACGGCCGCAGCTTTCACAGCCCGAATATGGGGTTGGAAGACATGGCAGGTGACGTGATTGAATATCTGCGCGCCAACGGACTCGGCAGGACATCGGTTCTCGGACATTCTATGGGCGGGAAAGTAGCCATGCTGCTCGCCTGCGAATACCCACAGGCAGTAACCAGGCTCATAGTGGCCGATATAGCCCCCAAAGCATACCCGGTGCATCATGCGCACATAATAGAAGCATTAACCGAAACAGAAAAAGCCGTTCCTTCATCGCGCGGTGCGGCAGACGAAATAATGTCCGGATATATCCCGGACCCTACCGTCAGGGGATTCCTTCTCAAAAGCCTTTACAGACGCGAAGACGGCACATATGCATTCCGTTTCGACGTAAAAAACATAGGCGGCAATCTGCCAGCGCTCGGCCAAGCATTGCCGCATAACTGCTCATACGACAATCCGGCGTTATTCATACGCGGAGCTCTCTCGCGCTACATACTGCCCGAAGATTTTTCAGGGATAAAAGCGCATTTCCCACAAGCGTCCCTGGTCACGATCGAAGGAGCCAGACACTGGTTGCATGCCGAAAAAAAGGACGAGTTTTTTGCCGTCACCACACGGTTTCTCCTCGGCACATAAGCGTTTAAAAGAACTATATACACTCAACCTTATTGATTGTCAACCTGCCACGCTCACAGACCGTTTGACACCTAACTCCATTGTTATTTCCATTCCGATGCGGTCATAGACCGTTAGTGTTTATTTCCGTTCAGCCGGGAGCACACGGCCGGCTAGGGCCGCCATGGCATTTTCAAAACGCTCGTCACCTTCACCGCTTATCACCGCGAAAGGCAACCTGCGGACGGCGAGAGCCTCTTCAAACATGGCGAATATACCCTCGCGCCCCACAGGCATATCGCGTGCAGGGTCGTCCTCCCACTCTATATCGGGAGCGCACAAAAGATACATGTCGTATTTCATGGAAGACACTATTCCGTCCAGACCTTCCGGCTCGCGGCCGTAATACCACATGCTGTACACGGCAGAGGCCAGCGGATTGCTGTCTATGAATATATAGTCCGGGTTTTGTGCGGCAGCGCCGGCCTCGGCGGCTATCTGTCCGCGCACTATCGGCATCACATCATCCAGAGTAAGGTTGCGTCCCTGTTCGGAACGCACCCGTATCGAATACGGGCGGCTGTATTCCGGCACGTACACACCGCCCAAACGATCCGCCAGCGCACGCGCCAGCGTAGTTTTTCCCGTGCATTCGGGCCCGATGAGGACTATTTTTTTCATCTCGTGCCGTCCGGTCGCACCCGTTTTTCAGTCTGCTGTATCCGGTAAAGACGTTTCCACTCGAAATGGGCCGATATGGCCAGTGCCAGGAATACTAAATACTGTAATGCCGTCACGTTAAGCCCCTTGTAAACATACAGGCCGATGGAGATAACGTCGCATACTATCCAGAAAGCCCAGTTTTCCAATTTCTTGCGCGCCATAAGATACATGGCCGAGAATGCAAGCGCGGTAGTCACTGCGTCGAGTACCGGTACTATACTATCGGTGAGATATTCCAAAATGAAATAAAAAAGACAGAAGTTGCCCGCCGTAAATCCTACGGTGAACGCCCATGTCTTTTTCCCGAGCAGGGTTATGGGCATTTTTTCATCCCCGCATCTCATATGCGCCCATGTGTACCATCCGTAAACACTCATCGCGGTGTAATATATGTTTATCACCGCATCGCCGTACACACCGCCGACGAACAGGATATACACGTACATAGCCGTGCTTATTATACCCGTTGGATATACCAGTATGCTGTTGCGGCGGGCATACCACACGCTCATTATGCCGAATACGGCTGCTATGGCTTCAAGTATTATGAACAATAGGGAATAGCTTTCGTACGGTTTTAGGAAAATATCGTATAACATCCTGTAAATTATTTACCGGAGAACAAAATTACGCAATATTTTGTTAGTCCGTCTTTTTTATTTGCCACTCCGTCCGTGCGTACTTGATATGAACTGTGAAATTATGACCGACGCGGCGATGGCGGCGTTGAGGCTCTCGGCCCCATGTGTGCGTCCGAAACGCGGTATGGTTATTTTTTCGGAAACGACGGCTTCGACAGCCGGGCTTATGCCGTTGGCTTCGTTGCCTATCACGATGACTCCTTCGGGTTTCAGATTCGCACGGTATATGTCCGAGCCTTCAAGAAAAGCTCCGTACACTTTCAGCGGACACCGGGCGAGAGTTTCGGCCAGATCCGTGTAATGCACTCTCACACGTGCTATTGAACCCATTGTCGATTGTACGGTTTTTGGATTGTACAGGTCGACGGTGGACTTCGAGCATAGTATGTCCTCCACGCCGAACCAGTCGGCAAGACGGACTATGGTGCCAAGATTGCCGGGGTCGCGGATGTCGTCGAGGGCTATCACGAGTTGCCCCTCCTTGAATGCGAAATGCCCGTGGTTCGGAATGCGGCATACGGCCAACAAGCCTTCAGGGGTGGTTTGTGAGCTTATCCGGCGCATGTCTTCGGGGCTTATTTCTTCCGTCCTGCCGGGCGCTATGGATGACGCCAGAGCGTGAAATTCCGGTACGGCGTACAGTTCTTCGATGGTTATAAATGCGGAGAGGCTAATTTCTTTTACCGATTTTATACCTTCTATGGTAAATAATTGCGATATTTGTCGTGTTTTTTTATCCTTTAAAGAATTAATTTTCTTTATTTTACCTCGACTAAGCATAAGGAACGGAAGATTAGAGTGAATCGTTTGATTAGAAACATTTTAGCAAAGATACGTTTTTATCCCGTATCGGCAGCCGCTTTGATGTGCGGCCTGCTGGTTTCCTGTTCGGCTTATGTGAAAATACCCAAGGGCGAACATCTGGTGACGGCCAACAAGGTGGAAGTGAACGGAAAGAAGCAGATGAACCCTGAATTTTCTCCGTACATAAGGCAGGTTCCGAATAAAAAGATGTTCTTTTTCTTTCCGGTGAAGATGAACCTGTACGATATGGCCAGGGAAGACCCGCAGGCAGTGTTCGACGATTGGAAACGGCGCCGTACCGGGACTGTGAAGCTGTTGGGGGCTCTTTTTTCGCAGAAAGGTATCAACAGGATAGATTCCGTTTATGTAGGTTACAACCGCATGCTGCGCAGTATCGGCGAGGCCCCGGTTATATACGACCCTTCGATGGCCAAAAGGACGGTTAACAATATAGAAGGTTTCTATTTCGACCGGGGGTATTTCAATGTGAAGGCATCGTCGAAAGCTGTTTTCGACGGACAGGACGCTACCGTGGAGTATTCGGTGCAGACATCGCGCCCGTATGTGATAGACAGCGTTAATACCGATATAGAAAGTGAAACCCTGCGCGAATTGTACGAGCGTACGCGGGATAAGAGCCTTATAAAGAGCGGTGAAATATATACCCGTGCCAACATGGAAGGCGAGATAGCGCGCCTTTCCGATTATTTCAAACAGAACGGGGTGTACGATTTTATAAACGAGTACATACAAATACAGGTAGATACGAACGGGTACAATAACCGCGCCCAGATATTGCTCAAAATAGACAATGTGCGCCGGCAGACCAATTCCGGCACTTATTCGGTGCCGTTTCACAAATGGAATGTGAGCCGTATAAACGTGTACACCGATTACCAGTACGATAACCAATCGGAACCGTTCACCGATACCGTGACACACAACGGACTTACCATAATAGGCAGGGAAAAGATAAAATACCGTCCCAGGGTAATAAGCGACGCCGTGTTCATCCGTCCGGGCGAGGTGTTTTCGTTGTCGGATTATGCGGCCACGTACCGTGCGCTCAGGAACCTGCGACTTTTTTCGACCGTCAGCGTGACCATGAATCCCGATTCCCTGGCTCCGGAAAAGGATGTTGTGGCCGACATATACCTTTCCCCGGTAAAGAAATACGCGGCCAATGCCAACGTGGAGGTGTCGCGCTCGTCGCTTCTGGGTATAGGTACGTCGGTAAATCTTCAGGTGGCCAAGTATAACGCTTTCCGCGGCGGGGAGATATGGAACAATTCGCTGCGTGTGACGCTCGGAAGTTACAATGCGCCGGACGGCTCGCACGGTTTCCTCAACGCTTACGAGGTGAACCTTACCACTTCGCTCATATTCCCGCGCTTTTTGCTCCCGTTCAATACTGAAGG
Source organism: Flavobacteriales bacterium (assembly GCA_003150615.1). Classification (GTDB taxonomy): domain Bacteria; phylum Bacteroidota; class Bacteroidia; order Flavobacteriales; family UBA1820; genus Merdimorpha. Next base: position 104,618 of record QALN01000003.1, read on the forward strand.
CATAGTGCCAAAGCGGTTTTCGCCGAAAACGAGTACTTCGCTGGGCTTCGGTGTGCAGAAAAACGTAGGTCTTGACCGCACGTATTTCAACTTTTCGCTCGATTATTCGTGGGATCAGAGCCGTACGGTGCAGCACAAGATAGGACTTATAAAATTCTCGTTCCTGAGCAATACGAACAAATACAACTATTTCAACATATTCAACAACAACGAGAGAAACGATGTGGTGGACGATTACCTCGATGCTCATCCTGAGTTGGTGGTAGATAATCCTCCCGATGCCGGCAAGTACATGTACGACATAGAGCAGATAATGTACAACGACCAGCAGTTCAAATCCGAGTATCCCGACCAGTACCGCGTGATAGCGGACGATATGTACCAGTACACCCGTTATACGTCGGACTTCGTGATACCTGCCATATCGTACACTTTTACATTCAACAACCAGCGTTACGACAAAACGCGCGATTTCCACTATCTGCAACTGGAAACGACATTTTCGGGCAACCTTTTCAACGCTTTGTCCGGGGTGTTCAATATGAAGAGCCGCGTGATGCCTACGGGAGAGACGGTACATGAAGTGTTCGGGGTGCCGTTCGCACAGTTCGCCAAGTTCAATATAAACTACTCGCGGTACTTCAATCTTGGCCGCAACAAGGCCAATGTGCTGGCTTACCGCGTGTATTTCGGCGTTACGGTTCCTTACGGCAATTCCCAGAGCCAGATACCGTTCTCGGAGACTTATTTCGGCGGCGGCGTCAACTACGAACGCGGATGGAGGGCTTACGAACTCGGTCCGGGCAGCGTGTCGGACAAGACTCATACGTACAACATAGGTAACCTGAAATTTACAGCCAGTCTGGAATACCGTTTCCCGTTGTACCGTTCGCTTCACGGGGCCGTTTTCTTCGATACGGGAAATGTGTGGTACACTTCGAGTAAAATGTATTCGGACGAGCGTGGCGTATTTTCATTCGACCGTTTTTACAAGGAGTTGAGCCTTACTTCCGGTTTGGGGCTGAGGTACGATTTCAAATTTTTCATAGCCCGGCTGGACATGGGCCTGAAGACTGTGGATCCTTCGCTTCCGGCAGGCCACCGTTGGGCGTTGTTCAAGGACGGTATGGGAGGGGCGGCGTTCCAGTTCGCACTGGCATATCCTTTCTGACGATAAAACAAGAGAGACAGATATAATGGTTGAGATTACAGAGGTAAAAAACGAAAAAGAACTAGAAGAATTCGTAAAATTCCCTTTCGGCCTGTACAAAGGCAGCAAGTATTGGGTTCCTCCGCTTATAAACGGCGAAATAAAGACTTTTTCACCGCAGCACAATCCCACGTTGGAATTTTGCGACACGTGCCTTATCGTGGCAAGAAAAGACGGCCGTGTGCAGGGACGTATGGCGCTGATAATAAACAAACGCGAGAACGAAATGCTTGGGCAGAAAAAACTTCGTTTCGGCTGGCTGGATTTTACAGATGACGGGGAAGTGACACAAGCATTGTTCGCCTATGCCCAAAAATGGGGGGCAGGATACGGTATGGAGTATATGGAAGGCCCTGTCGGTTTTTGCAATCTGGACAAGGCGGCAATGTTGACATGGGGTTTCGACGAGCTGTCCAATACTACCGCTCTGTACAATTATCCGTATTATCCTGTGCATATGGAAGCCAACGGCTTTGAAAAATGCACGCAATGGATAGAATCCGAAATGAAAGTCCCGGATAGAGTCCCGGACAAGATACGGCGTTTCTCGTCGCTTCTTAAGGAGAAATATTCCCTGTCCACCCCCGATCTGAGTACCAAATCGGCAATAAGGAAGTACATACCGCAGGTTTTCGACATACTCAACCAGACGTACAGCGTACTGGAAAATTTTGTCCCGCTGACAAAAGGACAGCAGGATTTCTATGCCGCTCAGTTCATGGATATAATAAATCCTGATTATGTCAGCTGCGTACTGGACGCCGAAGGGAATATGATAGGTTTCGGAGTTGCTATACCATATATGGCTTCGGCTTTGCAAAAGGCCGGCGGCAGCCTGTGGCCTTTCGGGTGGTATCACCTCCTAAAGGCTCACAAACACAACGACCGTGTGGAACTGTTGCTTATAGGTGTGTTGCCCCAGTGGCAGCGCAAGGGTATCACGGCTCTTATATTCGATGAGGTTATGCAGAAATTCATCGACAACCGCATAGTCTATGTGGAGTCCAATCCCGAACAGGAAAAGAACACGCAGGTGCAGCTCCTGTGGAAAGACTACGAGAGCAGAAGACACAAGGCTCGCTGGACTTTTACCAAAAAACTGAAATGATAGCCGCACGGCGGAGCTTAGGATATGCCGCATGACGGCCGGAAAGGCCTGCATTAAGTGATGGTACGGTACGTGCGTACATGGAGCGGTGTCCGCACGTTTTGATGGGACAACATAAGAACTTTTAAAGAATAATCGTGAACGCCAGGGATTTGCTTTTAAAATATTTTCCGGACATGACTCCGTTGCAGCAGGAACGTTTCGAGGCTATGGAGGCATTGTACCTCGACTGGAATTCTAAAATAAACGTCATATCCCGCAAGGATACAGGCGGCTTTTATCTGCATCATGTATTGCACAGCCTGGCAATAGCCAAAACGGCGGATTTTGCTCCGGGAACGAGGATAATAGACGTAGGTACAGGCGGCGGTTTCCCCGGCATGCCGCTTGCGGTGATGTTCCCGCAATGCGGATTTACACTGGTCGATTCGATAGGCAAAAAGATAAAGGTGGCGTCGGCCGTAGCTTCGGCGTTGGGATTGGAAAATGTCACGGCTGTAAACGACCGTGTGGAAAACCTGAGCGGCAAGTTCGATTTTGCGGTGTCGAGGGCGGTGACGTCCATGGATAACTTCATGCCTTTGGTGCGCGGCAGGATTATCCCAGGAGGGTGTTCGACTTTGCCTAACGGCGTGCTGTACCTCAAGGGCGGCGACCTTTCGTCGGAGCTTAGGAATTTTCCGAAGTCGAGGATTTATAACATTTCCTCGTTTTTTAATGAAGAATTTTTTGAAACTAAGCGTGTCGTTTACCTGCCTATTGACTAACTTTGCATTTTACGGCACGTGTCTTGCGCACGCCGTACATGCTATGTAAAAACATTAAAATAAATATCATATGAAAACTATCAACGATTTCAATTTCAACGGCAAGAAGGCTATCGTGCGCGTGGATTTCAACGTCCCGTTCGACGAAAATTTCAACATCACGGACGATACGCGCATACAGGCGGTGGTTCCTACTGTCAAAAAGATACTTTCCGACGGAGGCAGCGTGATACTGATGTCGCATCTGGGCCGTCCTGACGGCAAGGTGCAGGATAAGTATTCCATGCGCCACATCGTAAAACACGTGTCCGATGTGTTGGGCGTTCCCGTCAGGTTCGCAGAAGACTGCGTAGGAGAGGCTGCTGAAAAAGCCGCTGCGGATCTCAAACCGGGCGAAGTGCTGTTGCTGGAAAACCTGCGTTTCCATCCGGAAGAGGAAAAGGGCGACGAAGGCTTTGCAAAGCAATTGGCTGCTCTGGCAGACATTTACGTGAACGACGCTTTCGGTACGGCACACCGCGCACATGCTTCGACCGCTATCATAGCAAAGTTCATGGGCGCCAACAAATGCTTCGGGCTGTTGATGGCAAAGGAAGTGGAGTCGATAAAGAAGGTACTGGAAAACGGTGAACACCCTGTTACAGCTATCCTCGGAGGTTCGAAGGTTTCTTCGAAACTGCCCATCATATACAAGATGCTGGAATCCGTTGACAATCTTATCATCGGCGGCGGTATGGCCTACACGTTTATAAAGGCCATGGGCGGAAAGATAGGCGATTCGCTTCAGGAGCCGGAATACATGCAGACTTCGTTGGAGATATTGGAAAAAGCCAAACAGCGCGGGGTGAATGTGTATCTTACAAAAGATGCCGTTACAACGCAGGAGTTTTCGGATAAAGTGCCTGTAAAGGTATTCCCGGCCAATGCCATAGAGGACGGTTGGGGCGCTATGGACATAGCGTCGGAGACTGAAAAGTATTTCTCGGAAGTTGTAAAAAATTCCAAGACCATACTCTGGAACGGGCCTATGGGCGTGTTTGAGATGGACAAGTTTGCAAAAGGCACGATAGCTATTGCCGAAGCGATAGAGGAAGCTACCAAGAACGGTTCGTTCTCGCTCGTTGGCGGAGGCGACTCTGTGGCTGCCGTAAAAAAATTCGGTTTCGAAGACAAGGTTTCCTACGTCTCGACAGGAGGCGGCGCAATGCTCGAATCACTCGAAGGCAAGATATTGCCAGGTATAGCAGCTATAACGGATTAATGCCGCAAGGCGCGCGATAAAAAAAGCGGAAGGGCCCTAAGCCCTTCCGCTTTTTTTATCGCGCGCGGCCATAGTCTGTTTGATGTTTTAGAACTAATATTTCTGTTCCTTAGGAATCGTCCGGCCGTTCCATAAATTGTTCTCTTGCGTTTTTTTTTATTTGTCATCACTTCAAAAGTATTGCGGATCGGATAAAATAATCATAAATTCGTCAAACAATAGTTTTACAAACAATTTACACAAGATATAACAAAAATTACGACTATGGGTTCTTTCAGGATACAGGGAGGGGTGGAACTTTCGGGCGAAGTAACCCCGCAGGGCGCGAAAAACGAAGCTCTTCAGGTGATAAGCGCCGTGCTTCTGACCGATTGTGAGGTTGAAATAAGCAATATTCCCGACATACAGGATGTTAACATACTGATAGAAATGCTCGGCGATATAGGTGTGAAAATCCGCAAGACAGCCCCTCATACATATGTTTTCAAGGCCGACGATGTGGATGTGGATTACCTGCATTCCGAATACGGTAAGAAAAAAGCGCGCCAGTTGCGCGGGTCCATAATGATACTAGGCCCGCTTTTGGCACGTTTCGGACGCGGGTACATACCGAAACCGGGCGGAGACAAGATAGGCCGCCGCCGTGTCGACACCCATTTCGACGGGTTTATCGCCTTGGGTGCGGAATTCAAATACGACATCGATTCGAAATTCTATTCGATAGAAGCCTCCAACCTTAAAGGCACTTATATGTTGCTGGACGAGGCTTCTGTTACCGGTACGGCTAATATCGTTATGGCGGCCGTGCTTGCCGAGGGAAAAACTACGGTTTACAATGCAGCGTGCGAGCCGTATGTGCAGCAGCTATGCCGTATGCTTGTTTCTATGGGTGCTAAAATATCGGGTATAGGTTCAAATCTCCTGACGATAGAGGGCGTGGAAAAACTCCACGGTTGCCGCCACAGGATACTGGCCGATATGCTGGACGTCGGTTCCTGGATGGGGCTTGCGGCCATGACGCATTCCGATATAACGATAAAGAACGTCGGTTGGGACGATCTGGGACAGATACCGCGTGTGTTCGATCGGATGGGTATACGGATAGAAAGACGCGGGGAAGACATGCGGATACCGCGCCAGGATATTTACGAACCGAAAAATTTCATAGACGGTTCGATACTCACGGTTTCCGACGCTCCTTGGCCCGGATTTACCCCTGACCTTCTAAGTATAATACTCGTGCTTGCCACCCAGGCGCGCGGTAGTGTGCTGATACATCAGAAGATGTTCGAGAGCCGTCTTTTCTTTGTGGACAAGCTGATAGACATGGGAGCTAAGATAATCCTCTGCGACCCGCACCGTGCCACGGTCATTGGGCTTGAAAAATACCATTCGCTGCGCGGGGCAGTGATGGTATCGCCCGATATACGCGCCGGCAACGCTTTGCTCATAGCCGCGCTTTCGGCCCGTGGTGAGAGTACGATACACAATATAGAACAGATAGACCGTGGATATGAGCGCATAGAGGAACGTCTTGTAGCTCTTGGTGCGAAGATAGAGCGTATGGACTCGTAGGCTTTGGCGCTGATGACCGTTGTTCAGCACGTTTGGCGTTTAATGCGAGTTGTTTTTTGTTCCGCCGGGATAACCCGGTTGTCCGGAGAGGTCACTAGCTACGGTCTTTTAGAGCGATAAAAGAAAGCGGGATAAAAATCGTGGTATATTAAGGATGTAATTAATCCCCTTTTTTATCCCGTCAATATAAATGCCTTTATAGTTTATAAGTGGCAGAGTGTTACATATAAAATAGTTTGCGCTATGAAAAGACTACTTATTTTATCGCTTTTTGTTTTCGCTGCGTTCAATTTCGCCAATGCCCAAAGGAAGGCAGGGGTATCGTTACGCCAGATAAAGGACGGAGAGACGACCTCAAGAGGAATGTTGGTCATGGGCGCGCCCGGCCGCGATACTTTAACGGTGAGTTTCCCCAGATCGTGGGGGCCTCTGAACAGCGCCGCCCCGAACAGTCCGATGGGTAACGGCGAGGTATCCATGTATTTCGTTTCTGCGGATTGCGGACATGGCCAAATAGTGGACTTCGAACGCATGTGGGCCGATTCACTGAACCTTGAAAACCATATCGTTTTTAACGGACGTGCCATTGCCTTAAGGCGGTTTACGCTTCCCTCCGGCGAGAGGGTCCTGGCTGTCGACGGCATAAGGAACGACGATACGATATACTATACGATGTATTATTGTATCTTCGAGGGAAGATTCGTGACGGCTTCGTGTATCGTCGCAAAAAAGAACAACCGCGATTTCCAACGTGCTTTTGAGGAATACGTCCCTGTGTTCGATGCTGTGTTTTTGTCCGTTAAGGCCGAAAGGAAACCGGAATGGGAAAATTACACTTCGGAATTGGTGGATTTAAAGGGAGACAGTCTTACGTTCGTGTCGGACGGAAAGGAAAGGTTTTCGGTATATCCGTTAAGCGAGGTGGTCGTATTAAGGGAACAGGACGGGGATATAGTAATGTATTATGTGGTAAAGGGTGATATGCAGGTCTCGGTGTTGCTGTCTTATGCGGAGGAACATGGCAATTACTCCGTATCGGAAATCCTTGAAAAACGCAGGGATTATTACCGTCAGACGTACGGCAGCATTTGCCCTGATTTGAATGTGACACATGTCAGAGGCCAACGTGGAATTGATATAATCCGTACGGATGTGATATCTATACCTGCAAAGAACGGCATGGACGATATCGAGACAGTCATATACGAGCTACGCAAAGGGAAAGAAGTCGTAATCATGGCGTTAAAGTGTGCTGAAGGCAGTAAAGCGTCGGAAAACATAGGTTTTCCTGAAAGCATCATAAAAGGTTTGAGGCTATCGTCCGAGAAAGAAAAGGAAGAGGAGTTTTCGTTCGATCTGGACGGTAAAAAATGCTTTTCGTTCACAGCGCCTTCCAAATTCAACAAAAGAGGGTATGATGAAGACACCGGGAAGTGGTTTTATGTATATCTGGACAGGGGCGTGGACCTCGCATTAAATTATGAAAACGGCTTGTTCGTGGATTTTTCGGACACGGCAAATGTGAAAAAACGCTGTGATTTTTTCAAAACCGGAGGGCCAGCAATAGAAGCGTCACATAAAATATTGCCGAAAGGTTATCATCTGTTTACGATAAGTAATCTATTTGCCAAAGACATAGAGGCGGTTCAATATGAAATATGGAAAGGAGATTTGTGCATAAGATTATTCCTGAGGTGTATGGAGGGACGCAAGGTTGCCGATTACGAGAGTCTTATGGACGACATATTAAATACATTCGAGATATTTTGAGAAAAAAGTTAGCGATAACAGCGTTTTTTGCCATGACAGTATGCTGCTGCAATATGGCCAATGCGCAATCACATGCCGTTGATACCGCTCTGGTGCAAATGGCAACTGGCCGTGTGGCTGATCACGTGATTCCTAAAGTGGACGATGTGGCTGACATGGGTATAGTGCGCAGCAGATACAACGTAAAATATCCTTCTTCGTGGAGAGTGTGGAAATCCACGCTTACCAACGGCGAGGCGATAATCAATTTTTTTGTGGTCAAACCTCCCTCGCGGGAGGAAAAGCTCCAGACTCACCAGACGTTTGTCAGTACCGAGGCCCATAAGGGCATTGCAAAGGACAAGGGCGCGGTGTATCTGGCGTCGGATTATTTTACGTCCAAATCGGGATATGACATACTTAAAATAAGTATGTTCAAGGAAAAATACGCCCCAGGCCACGATGCTTACATGGCCGTTTATTTTGTCATGGTAAACGGCAGCACAACGATAACTTCTACGGCAGTGGCTCTGGAAAACGGACGCGACAGTGTTGTGGAGGAGAGGTACGGCCTTCTTTTCGATGCGATTGTAAGAACTGTGGCAAGGATTAGGGACTAACGCATCGTTTAGCGTCAAAAAGTCAGCCCGTGATATCAGGTCTGTGACAGGATGTCATTTTTTTTGACTGTTGCCGGTATTTATATGTTATGGCAGGTTTTTTGCAGGGAGTAGTATAGTTAATAAAATACAGGACCATGAAACAAAAAAAACACGATAGCGGGCAGACGGCCCAGGGACAGCCACAGGCGGAACAGACCGTAGGACAGGAAACGGACGCACAGTCCCCGGAAGGACAGGACGCTGCCCAGGAACCCGATCCGCAAGCCGAACTTGCCCGTCAGAAAGACGCCTATCTGAGGCTTTATGCCGAATTCGACAATTATAAAAAGCGTTCGGCCCGCGAAAGGGTAGAGTGGATAAAGATGGCCTCGTCGGAAGTGCTCGAATCGCTGCTTCCGGTGCTTGACGATTTTGAACGTGGAATTGCCGAGGCTCACAAGCATTCCAAAGAAGAGGATATAAAAGGTTTCGAGTTGATTTATTCGAAACTTATGGGCGTTTTAAAGCAAAAAGGATTGTCGCAGATGGAAGTGAACAAGGGCGACGATTTCGATGTGGATATGCACGACGCCATAGCGCAGATACCTTCGGAAGACGAAAAGTTGAAAGGCAAGATAGTGGACGTAACGCAGAAGGGATATAAGTTGGGCGATAGGGTCATACGATATGCCAAAGTGGTTGTCGGGGCCTGAGATGGCGTGCATTTGAATTCAGACTGAGGAAAAAAACAGATGAAAAGGGATTATTACGAAGTGCTGGGCGTGCCGAAAGACGCTTCGGCCGATGTGCTGAAAAAAGCTTACCGGAAACTTGCCATGAAGTATCATCCGGATAAAAATCCGGGCGACAAGGCGGCCGAGGAAAAGTTCAAAGAAGCTGCGGAAGCTTACGACGTGCTGTCGAATCCGGACAAGCGCGCCCGTTACGATCAGTTCGGTCATGCCGGAATGAACGGCGGCGCTGCAGGCCAGAGTGGCGGCTTCGGTGGTTTCGGCGGGGGCTATACGAGCTATCAGGACATGGATATCAACGATATTTTCAGCCATTTCAGCGATATATTCGGCGATATGGGCGGACGTTCGCGTTCCCGTGGACGTTCTTCCGCAGCAGCCGGTGTCCGAGGTAGCAACCTGCGCATACGTGTGAAGGTTACTTTGCCTGAAATAGCCAAGGGTGTGGAAAAGACGATAAAGATAGCCCGCCTGGTACATTCGAAAGACACTACATTCAAAACATGTCCTACCTGCGGAGGCAGCGGTCAAACGGTCAGGGTGCAAAATACTCCTTTCGGAGCCATGAAGACCGTGAGCGAATGTCCGACCTGTCAGGGTACCGGCAAGGTGATAGACAAACGCGGCGCCGGAGCCAATGCCGAAGGACTGGTCAATCAGGAGGAGACTATATCTGTGAAAATACCTGCCGGCGTTTCGGACGGTATGCAGTTGCGTGTGGCCGGTAAAGGCAATTACGGCCCTATGGGCGGTCCTGCCGGCGATTTGATAGTCGTGATAGAAGAGGTTCCGAGCGAAGAGTTCGTGCGCGATGGCAACAATTTGTTGTATGAGCTTTACGTAAGTTTTTCCGATGCCGTGTTGGGCGCCAAGAAGGAAATACCAACCGTTGAGGGCGGAAAGGTGCGCATTACGTTGGAAAAAGGCACGCAGAGCGGAAAAATATTGAGGCTCAAGGGTAAGGGACTGCCTGATTTCCAGCGTTCGGGCAAAGGAGATATGCTGGTTTATGTCAGCCTGTGGACTCCTCAGCATATTAGCGAGGTGCAGAAACAGTTTTTCCAATCGGTGGAAAACGATTCGAATTTCGAGCCGAATCCGTCTGCAAGCCAGAAAAGAACATTCAAGGACCGGCTGAAGGAAATGTTCAGGTGACGTTTGTGTCCATCGTCTTTCCTTTCCCGGAAGATAGATAAAGAGTGATATGCCGCTAAGAGTATATCACTCTTTTTTTTGCAGGTTGAAAACGGGCCCTTTGCCCAATATGAGCCATTCGGGGGATATGTTGAAACTGAAACTGAGGAAATGTACGAGCATAAGCGGTGAGAATCTTTCCCCGTTCATTATTTTCGATAAATTGGCTTCTTTATATCCGGATTGTTTACAAAATTCCTTTTGGTTCTTGACCAGCCCGAGGTCTATGAGGCGTTCTATGGCGTTGATGACTCTGGCGGTTATTTCACGCTGTATTTCAGGGTCTTTTAATTTAGGCATATACGTAATTGTTTTTAATGTTTGTTAACTGTAAAATTATGTAAAAAACAGAAACTTTAAAAGTTTTTCTTTGTTTTTTGATTATTAGGTTCGGTTGCTTCCTTTTTAATATGTTTGAAAGACACGAGTTTTACTGCTGAGGTAATTTTTTTTATGATAATATTTCTGTTGGTTTAAAAAAAATAATATATTTGTAGGGTTAGTAGTACGCAACGGGGAGGTTGTCCATTATATTTGACGAATGTAATAACATAATGTTTCATTAACTATAATTAATTATGATGTGTAAAAGTAGGGAAAATCTTTTAATTTTAAAATTAAATCACCCGATATCAGAAGATTCCGTTTTGAAGTACATTGACAGTCCTTCGGATTATATCCTCAGAAAAAGGCTTGGCTTGGACGAAGAAGAGGTTTCGGCTATACGTGTGGCTTACGGGTATTATCAAGAGACTGTGAAGCTGGTTTTGGAAAACCGTCTTGAAAAACTGAGGCGACGCAGGGAAACTAAAGTGCGGACAGCGATTTAATTATATTCCAAAACTTATCAAAAAGCAAACTATGTGCATTACTGAAGAAGAATACAGGGAAGAACATAAACGCGCTTTGGAATTGCTGGAAGAGTTCAAAAGACTTGAAGCCGCATTTGAAATGGAGACTTCGAGGCTGGACCGTAAGACAGTCAAATCGGTACGTAAGTTCCCTGAGACCATTTCCAGGCATAAGAAGCACCATAGGAAAGAACAACGGTTGGCGCTCGAACGCCAACTTTGCGAGTTCTTTGAATCCGGCGGTTTCGACGATGGAGAGGTGGTATTTTTTTGATAGTGTAATTTCTTTTAAGATAATAAAATGAATGAGGGAAGACAAATGTTGAATGAGGAGGAAAATCAGCGTAAAGAAAAATTGAAAGAAGTTGTGGCCGAATGTTTTATAAAAGGATATAACAAGGCCAGAACAATAGAGCGGGTACTGAACGTGACGGGAGAGAAACTCTATTACAGGAAACTCAACGGGTTGTTGGACGAGGTATTGTCTACATGGTCGGCCAAAGGGATAAAGGACAAGGTACTTATGCGTGCGGTCGAGCTTAAAAAAATAGACGTGCGCGAGTCGGAACTGTGGCAGGCGTGGGAAGACTCCAAGATGATGGATGACGGTGCGGATGCGCGTTATCTGGCTGAACTGAGGCGTTGCTCCGAGCAGCGTTCGAGGCTTCTGGGCCTGGCTGTGGGTAAAGACGGATCTAAGACTGGAAAAGTTTCGGTGGTATGGAACGAGAAAAAGAGCTATGGAACTGACAATAAAACAGACTGAGGCGCTGGATTATCTGGAAGACGCCTCTACCGTCGAAGTTCTTTACGGCGGAGGGGCAGGCGGCGGTAAATCTGTGCTGGGCTGTTATTGGCTGCTTAAATGTGCGCTTAAGTATCCTGGCAGCCGTTACCTTATGGCGCGGGCCACTGCCGCTACGCTGCGGCAAACGACGCTCAATACTTTTTGGTACGTAGCCAGAATGCAGGGAATTCCGCAGGAATGGTTCGGTTACAACGATTCTCGCGGATTGCTTACGGTAAACGCAACGGGTTCGGAGATAATCCTGCGTCATTTACAATCGCGACCTTCGGATCCCAATTTCGACGAACTGGGTTCGTTGGAGATAACGGGCGCTTTTATCGACGAATGCAACCAAGTGTCTGCGCTGGCGTGGAACGTGGTGCGTTCGAGGATACGTTACCGGCTGACGGATTTTTCACTTGTGCCGAAGATGCTCGGAACGTGCAACCCGTCGAAAGGATTCGTGTATTCGAGGTTTTACAAACCTTTCAGGGATGGATCGCTCGAACAGGACAAACGTTTTGTAGAGTCTTTGATAAGGGACAATCCGCACGTTTCGCCGCATTATGAAAAAAGTTTGCGTGGACTGGACGGCCGTTCAGTGCAGCGGTTGCTTATGGGAAACTGGGAATACGAGGACGATCCTCTGGCACTGATGCCTTATGACAACATTCTCAATATTTTTACGAATAAGACCGTACAATCCGGGGAGAAGTATATAACCGCCGACATAGCGCGTTTCGGGGACGACAGTACCGTTGTGTGCCTGTGGTCGGGAATGCGGTGTGAAAAGGTTTCCGTTTTCGCAAGGCAGGGAGTGGACGTTACCGCAAGGGCGGTGTCGGCGTTGGCTGATTCTGCCGGTGTGCCTTTGTCGAATATCGTGTGCGACGAAGACGGCGTTGGTGGAGGAGTTGCCGATATACTCAAGTGCAAGGGTTTTATGAACAATTCGTCTGCCGTGGCGGTGGGAGGAAAAAAACAGAATTACCAGAACCTTAAGTCGCAGTGTTATTTCATGCTGGCCGATGTGGTGAACAAGGGCCTGATGTATGTGAATACGGACGACCCTTCGCTTCGTACGCGCATTATCGAGGAATTGGAACAAGTAAAGGCGCTGGACACATCGGGTGAGGGGCGATTGGGCGTAGTGCCTAAAAACCGGGTGAAAGAAGTGTTGGGACGTTCTCCGGACGTGTCGGATGCGCTTATGATGCGGATGTACTTCGTGTTGCATCCTTCGCGTGCTAACAGGAACCTCGAAATGTTTTTTTAGAAATATTTTCTTTTTAGATAATTATTTCGTATATTCGTAATGTTTGAATTACAAATGTGGTTTGGGTAGTGAATATAGACGGGTGAAAATTTTGTTTTCACAGAAGCCATACGTGAGGAACGGTTTATATCATATGACTCGAAATAAACAAACAGGTAGTATTAATTTTAAAATCATTTGAAAATGGAATCGAAGATTTTACAAAAAATTCAACAGGATTACCCTTCCGTGCCGGCTGATGTAGCCGCTGTGGTGGCTTCGTTGATTGAAAAAGGCGCCGGGCAGGATCAGGCTAAAGCCGAACGCGATTATGCCGGAATGTCGGAAATGATGTCGCTATTGGCGGAAAAATTTTCGGCATATGCTTCGCTCGAAGCGCAGGTAGCCGATTACCAGTCCGGACAGGCTTCGGCAGGGCAGTTCAAAGATGCGCTTGCCGTGGAACTGAAAAACCGCAACGTGCCGGAATATTTCTGGGCTAAAGCATTGGAAATAGACCCTGCGGCATCTGAACTGATACCGGCTGCCGATGCAATAGAATCTGGTTATAAAGCTTTCGTACAGGAGCAGAACAATGCCAGGATGGATGCTTCGCTGCGGCCGGAAATGGCACAGAATCCATCCGGAGTGTCCCCTGCGGTTGAGGTTTTTCTCAAATCGCGCCGGAGCGGATATCCTTTGGCCGGTAAACTGAAGCAGTGATTTTTTTTGCTTAGTGGTATAATCTAAAAGGAAATAGTAAAAATATTTTGTGTAACGTAATTCAATTTTAAAACGATGAAAAAATCTTTGATCAAGGAAGTAACGGAAAACGACCTTCAGGCAGTCGTGGATGCATACACTCTGGACGAGTTCTACTATCCGTCGATATTCCCTATAATGTTCACCCCGACGCTGACATGGCGCGCGCTTTCCGGCGAATACGGAATAAATGTTGCCGCTGACGTGGTGTCCTACAATTACGCTGCGCCTAAAAAGACGCGCAATGTGATAGAGCGCCTTACGGGCAAGATACCGAAAGTGGAGATAATGCGCGTTAAAGAGGAAACGGATCTCAACGAGTACCAGCATCTGCAGTACTATTATGGCAGCGAAGAAGGCCAGCGAGCCCTTATGAACTGGGTGTATGCCGATACCGATTTCTGCTTCAACGGCGTTAATGCCCGACTGGAATGGTTGGCCCTGCGCGCACTTTCTACCGGCGGTTTCGTTCTGGACAGTAACAACAATGCCGGAACAGTGACGGAAACGACTGTCGATTTCGGTGTGCCTGAGGCAAATAAACTCAAAAGCACCGTAGCGTGGACGGCGGCGAATGCGGATACGGCAACCCCGATATCGGATATACGTTCCGTGGTGGAAAAGGGCATAGGCAAGGGTATACTGATAAAGTATATGTTCATGGACCTCGAAACTTTCTATTCCATGATGGCTACGGACGAGGCTATCGACTTCTGTTCGGCGTGGGTTCCACAGGTGGGCCGCATCAAAATACCGAATGTGGAGGATGTGAACATCGCGCTTAAAGCTCATCGTTTGCCGGAGATACGCATAATAGATACGTATGTGACGATAGAAAAGGCGGACGGTACGCGTTCGACGGTAAATCCCTGGGAGGCAGGAGTAGTGACATTCGTTCCGGAGCTGGCATGCGGTTATACATATCATGCTCCTATGGCCGATGAAATGGTTCTGGACAGTGTGGCTACGAAAGTAAAAAGGGAACATGTCCTTATCAAGAAATATTCTACCGAGGACCCTGTAACCGAGGTCACCAAGGGAATAGCCAACGCCATACCGGTGTGGGGCAATGCCGACCGTTGCTTCCTGTTCGATTCAACGAACGACCAGGCGTAGCGCGTTGCGGACAGAGACGCCGTGATTAAGTGGCGCTGCGTTTTCCGGGCTGATGTGGCTCGAAATGAAAATGCCGGGGTGAGGCCCTGGACTCGACGCGGCGCCATTATTTTTTATTAACCGTAAAATAATTTGTTATGACTGTTTTGGAAGCACTCAGGACTTCGGTAGGGTATCCGCTGGATTCCCGTTATCTGGAGCGTATAATGTTGGACCGCTGCCTTGACCCGCAGGCAGAATACAATGGTCCCGCAAAGGATTTTATGTTGGCAAGGGCCGATGTGTATATGGCGTTGGTCACTACTCCGAATATATCCGAGGACGGTTTTTCGCTTACGGTGGCCGACCGCAGCATGCTCGCTTCGATGGCCGAGAGCATATACCGGCGGTGGGAGCCTTCGGGCGCTAACATCAGTACTGCACGTAGCGTCCTTAGGGATTGCTCGGATGTGTGGTGATAACATTTTTCAGGAACAGAAACATTTCGATAAAACACATGTTTGAACTATATCCCGATATTTTGGTGAAAATGCCCTCTGGAGGGCTTTCACGCGACGAGTACGGAAATTATACGGCTCCGGACGGTTCGTCAGCCGAACACTGCATATGCCGTGCCGTGAGAAACGGCTCGGGGCAGACCGTTAACCTCGAAGGCGGGCAGGAGTACCGTTACGATTACGTTGTGTATATGCCGGTTGGTACCGTTCCGTTGAAACACGGTACGCGTGTGGAGGTATATTCCGCCGACGGTGGCCGAACCGTAGCCAAAGGAAGCGTACGCGGTTTCGTATGTTCTCCGCTGGGGTGTAAAATGTGGCTCTGACGTATTGTTCAATAATTTTGACGAATTTGGAATAAATGAGAAAATCTACTTTTTCGATAGCGTCCCATCTGTATAACAGGCTTTCCGGGCTTGATGTGCTTCGCGAGATAACGGGCGGATTATACAAAGACTCACGCCCGATGAATTCAGACAAGGAAGATATCGTAGTGAGTGCCGAAGGCCAGATAACGGAGTCCGGAGGCATTGCCAAAGCGAAAGTGATGATATTCACTTCGCCGGTCATTTCCGACCGCGGCGATGCGGTTGAGATGGTCCCGGACTATAAACGTCTGGAGTATCTTTCAGGGCGAGTGTACGACGGTATAGACGAGGTGTTCTCCGGCGGATGTCTCACGTGGATAGATTCCCAGACGTTTTCACAACAGGGGGATATGTTCTGCTGTGTACTCGAAGTAGCTGTGAGTGTGCGCGGGGCCGTATAATGTTGTTCCTGCGGTGGTTGTGTGTAAAATACGGTGAAAGCCGAGTGCAAAGCCAGACTTGTTTGAGCTTTGCCGAGGCGCATTCCGTATTCTGTATGTGTAATTATGTGAATTGAATTTTCCCGCAGAGAAATATCACTGCGGGGTAAACGGAAAAAACTTTTAATTGATTATGGCAAGTATAGCAACATTCGGACTTTCTAAGATAGAAGTCAAAAAAACGTCGGCTCTCGATGCCGAATACAAAACGCTGGGAATGACGTACCAGGATTCGTGTACACTGACGCAGAACGACCCGGAAGTGACGGACCATTATGCCGAGGAGAGCGAGGTTCCCGTTGTGTCCGTGTCTAAGTCGGGCAAGGTAATGCTTTCGTTCTCCATAATGGATGCGGACGCCGACACCCTTACCGAACTTATGGGCGGGACAAAGGACGCTGAGACAGGTGCGTGGAATGCTCCCGATACGGCGCCGATTGTGGAACTGAGCATACGGGTGACGCCAAAGTCCGGACTCCAGATCGAGATACCGCGCGCTTCGGTGCATGCCAAAATGAGCGGCGGTTTTTCACGTTCCGGGATGTTCATCGTAACCGTTACTGCCACGGTACTCAAGGCCGAAGGCAAGGCTCGTATAATAGCGCGTCCCAAGCCTGCAGAAGAATGAAAGACGGTAGTTAGTGTTTAGTTGTTGGTGTTGTGTGTTGGCCGCATCCTTAGGACTTGGAAGTCCCGGATGCGGCCTTTTTTGTTTTGCGGAGGGGATAGGAGCGTGTTCAGATAGTCGATTCGTATGGGATGCGGTTCTGGATGGAACGTCCCAGGGTTATGTTGTCCGTGTATTGGAGTTCACCTCCTACGGATACCCCGCGTGCGATTGACGAGAGTTTTATGCCGTTGCGCGGCATCATTTTGTATATGTAGTAAGCGGTAGTGTCGCCTTCTATCGTAGCGCTTAGCGCAAATATGACTTCCCTTACCTGTTCGGACGATACCCTTTCCGCCAGCGAGTTTATCTCGATGTCCGACGGGCCTATGCCTTCCATCGGGGATATGCGGCCGCCCAGTACGTGGTATACCCCGCGGTAGGTGCCGGTTTGTTCTATGGCCAGTACGTCGCGTATATCTTCGACCACGCATATCACCCCGCGATCGCGGGTCGTGTCGGCACATATGTCGCATACATCGCCGTCGCACAGGTTGTGGCAGCGAGGACAGCGGTGTATTTCGTCGGCAAGGCCGATAAGGGCTTCGGCAAGGCGGTGTATCTGTTCCGGTTCGCGGCGCAGCAGGTGGAGAGCCATTCTGAGGGCGGTTTTGCGCCCTATTCCTGGAAGGGTGGATATTTGTTCTACTGCCAGAGAAAGTATTTTGGACGGATATTCGCTTGTCATTGTTTTTTTTCGTAAATTGTACCTGCATAATGCAGGCAGGTAGCTTACACTATGCAAAAATGAGAAAAAAAGGCTTACCTTTGCATAAAGGACATAGTTATCGACACATAAACAACAAAAAAATATGAAGACAATAAAGAAAAAACTGGCTATTATGGCATTCGGCGTAGTGTCGCTGTTTGCCGTTTCCTGCGCTGCGAAGAAAAACCCTGCGCTGCCCTTGGATGTTACCTACCAGATTACTTCCATAGGCGATTATAAAATAACAGAAGGTCAGAAGCCTGATGTTAACTTCGCAAAGGACGGACGCTTTTTCGGCACTACCGGATGCAACCGTTATTTCGGACAGTATACGCTGGACGGGCAGAATATAAAAATTGCCGAAAATATGGGCATGACACGGATGTTCTGCCACGACAAGGACGAGCAGGAACGTAAGTTCACACAGGCTTTCCCCAAAGTGGTCAAATACGAGATAAAAGGCGACAAGGTCACTTTTACGACTTCCGACGGAATGAAAATAGAAGGCGTTAAAGCAGAGTAATCACTTTTTCATTTAAAAATACCGGCGGCGGGGAAACTTATGTTTCCCCGCTTTTTTAGCCGTATATTTACAGGTCAATATCATAAAAGGAACGATGGAATTCAAACTTGAAAGCGGATACGCCCCCACAGGCGACCAGCCGGATGCGATACGGCAGCTGACCGAAGGGGTCGAAAACGGTGTCAGGGCGCAGACATTGCTCGGCGTCACCGGTTCGGGAAAGACGTTTACGATAGCCAATGTGATAAAGAACACGGGACGTCCTACGCTTGTGCTGGCGCACAACAAGACGCTGGCAGCGCAGTTGTACTCGGAATTCAAAAGCTTTTTCCCGGAAAACGCCGTGGAATACTTCGTGTCGTATTACGATTATTACCAACCGGAGGCTTATATTCCATCGAGCGGAACGTACATAGAAAAAGACCTGTCGATAAACGAGGATATAGAAAAACTCCGTCTTTCAACCGTATCGGCCCTCTTGTCTTCGCGAAGGGATATTATCGTCGTGGCTTCCGTCTCGTGTCTTTACGGTATAGGAAATCCCAAGGAATTCGAGAAAAGCGTGGTCGATTTCGCAGTAGGCGACAATATCCCGCGTACCGTTTTCCTGCATGGGCTGGTGAACGGCCTGTACAGCCGCACTACGGGGGATTTTACACGGGGTAATTTCCGTGTAAAGGGCGATACGGTGGATATTTTCCCGGCTTATTCCGATACTGCCATAAGGGTGCATTTCTTCGGCGACGAAATTGAGGATATCGAGGGAATTGATCCGGTAAACAATTCGCGTATAGCGTCATACGAACGAATGCGGCTGTATCCGGCCAATATCTTCGTCACTGGAAAGGAACGCCTGAAAGAAGCTATACGGAATATAGAGATAGACCTTGGAAAGCGTGTGGAGTATTTCCGTAGCGTAGGCCAGCCTCTCGAGGCCAAACGTCTGGAAGAGCGCACGGAATTCGACCTGGAGATGATACGCGAGCTGGGTTACTGCTCCGGTATAGAAAACTATTCGAGATATCTGGACGGACGCGAGGAGGGTAGCCGGCCGTTCTGTCTTATTGATTATTTCCCTAAGGATTTCCTTATGGTAATAGACGAGAGCCACGTCACTGTACCGCAGGTGCGCGCCATGTACGGAGGAGACCGCAGCCGCAAGGAAAATCTGGTGGAGTACGGCTTCCGGCTTCCGGCAGCGAAGGACAACCGTCCGCTTACTTTCGACGAGTTCCATGCACTGCAAAACCAGACTATTTACGTGTCGGCTACTCCTGCGGATTACGAACTGGAGGAATCGGAAGGCGCTTATGTCGAGCAGGTGATACGCCCTACCGGTCTTCTGGATCCGGTGATAGAAGTACGTCCGAGCAAAAACCAGATAGACGACCTTCTGGAGGAGATACGCAAACGCGAAGAACTGGACGAAAGGGTGCTTGTGACTACGCTTACCAAGCGCATGGCCGAGGAACTGGCCAAGTATCTGACCAGGGTTGGCGTGAGGTGCCGTTATATACATTCCGATGTGGATACCCTGGAGCGCGTGCAGATAATGCAGGAGTTGCGCGAGGGTCTGTTCGACGTGCTGATCGGCGTGAATTTGCTGCGCGAGGGTCTGGATTTGCCCGAAGTGTCGCTCGTGGCTATACTGGATGCCGACAAGGAAGGTTTCCTCCGTTCGCACCGTTCGCTTACACAGACGATAGGACGCGCAGCACGCCATGTCGACGGACGGGCGATAATGTATGCGGATAAGATAACCGATTCCATGCGCCAGACGATAGACGAGACTAACCGCCGCAGGAAAGTGCAGATGGAGTACAATGCCGCGCACGGTATCGTTCCTTCTCCGATAAACAAGGCCGTGACAGCCAATACGTTGTTGCAGAAGATGCCGGAATTCTCCGGTGCTGCGGCGTTGGTCAAGAGGGATAAGGAAGATGCGGTGCGTGACGAAAAGTTCCTTTCGCAGACAGAACTTAAAAAGCGTATAACGGCAGCCCGCCGCGAGATGGAAAAGGCGGCAAAGGAGCTGGACTTCATATCGGCTGCGGCGTGGAGGGACGAGATGGAGCGCCTGAAGGCAATAGCAGCTGCTGCGGGTAAAAAATGACGCGGCAGGCTACAAAACTCGGCGGCTCAATAAGGCGGGGCCACAGGCCCCGCCTTATTGAGCCGCCGAGTTTTGTAGCTGTCTATGCCCGGATAAAAGCCTCTGTTTCGTTTTTTACATTCCCTGCTCGTAAAATAATCGTATTTTTGCAACCATATGAATTCAATATCGGACATAGGTCTGCATTACTATACTCTGCCTTCTGGCATAAGGGTGCTTCACCGCGCCGCCGGCGGTAATATTGCGCATCTGGCGTTTATCTTCAATATAGGCTCGCGCGACGAGCTACCCGGAGAACACGGTATGGCGCACTATATAGAGCACTGCCTGTTCAAAGGGACACGCCATCGCCGTGCCTACCACGTTCTCTCGCGTCTGGAGGATGTCGGGGGCGAACTCAACGCATTTACATCCAAGGAAGACATATGCATACACGGTTCTTTCCTGCCGGAATATCTGGGCCGGGCCATGGAACTTTTCACGGATATAGCCTTCGGGTCAGTGTACCCGGAAAAGGAGATGGAAAAGGAAAAGGACGTGATAGCGGACGAGATAAACTCATATAGGGAATCTCCTGCCGATTTGATATTCGAAGACATAGAACAGCTCGTTTTCCCATCCAACCCGCTGGGGCGCACCATACTTGGCACGGAAGAAACGATAGCCTCGTTTACAAGGGACGGTGTTATAAGTTTCCTAAGGCGCAACTTTTCCCCTGAACGTATGATAGTATGCGTCTCGGGCGACGTTCCGGGTGTGAAAGTACGCGACATGGTGCTCAAGTACACCGAACCGTATTCGTGTATTTTGGAACGTGAGCATTTCTTGCTGCGACGTGAAAAACCTTCGGGTTATACGCCGGTTGAACAGGTGCGGAAAATGGATACGCACCAGAGCCACATAATAATGGCCGCACCGTCGTTCGATGCCGACGATGACCGTGCGGTAGCCATGTCGCTTCTGACCAATCTGTTGGGCGGCCCTTCTATGAGTGCTAGGCTTAATCTCACGCTTAGGGAACGTTATGCTTTGGCATACAGTGTGGAAGCCTTTTACACTGGATATTCCGATACGGGTATATCCGGAGTTTATGTAGCCACCGACGGACAAACGGCCGCACGTGCCAGGGAACTGGCATTGAAAGAACTGAAAACGCTTAGGGAAAAACCTCTCGGAACCCTCCAGCTGCACAAAGCCAAAATGCAAATGACAGGGCAGCTGGCCATAGCCTCTGAGAACAACCTCAATCAGTTGCTTGCCACCGGCAAATCGTACCTTATGACAGGCCGTGCCGATACTTTCGCGCAGATGGCGGAAAAAATACAGGCAGTTACAGCCGGGGACATAATGGACATAGCCAACCGGGTGTATGCGCAGGACAACCTGACGACACTCGTTTTTGAGAGCGACAAGGATAATTAACGGAATTATTATTGTAAAGAGCTACACAAATATGCATTTCTCAGCCGATAAATACCGCCAATTGGAAGAATACGCCGAAAGTTCTTCCTGGACAGAGCCTGCGCTTTTGTCTGAACTGGCCCGTACCACATGGCTTCGCAGCGTACACCCAAGAATGCTCTCCGAAGCGTTTCAGGGGCGGATATTGGCTATGATATCGAAGTTGGTGGCCCCGCGCAGGATACTCGAACTGGGTACGTTTACCGGATATTCGGCTCTGTGCCTTGCCGAAGGGCTGTCGGAAGGAGGAGAACTGATAACTGTCGATAAAAACGAGGAACTGGAGGACATGGCATGTTCGTTTTTCGGGCGTTCGCCTTATCGTGGAATGATAAAAATGGTAATTGGCGATGCCATGGACGTAGTGCCTTCGCTCGAAGGACAGTTCGACATCGTTTTTATAGACGCCGATAAACGCAACTATCTCAATTACCTCGATATGTGCGCCCCGTTGGTCCGCAGCGGCGGTGTTCTGCTATCGGACAACGTATTGTGGAACGGTAAGGTTGTCGAACCCGTGGAACCGAAGGACGAGGACACGCATGTCATAATGGAGTACAACCGCCGCATGGCCTCGGACAGCCGTTTCGAGACGGTTATGCTGCCCGTACGCGACGGCCTTACTGTAAGCCGTAAAAAATAATATGGCACCGGTGGAAAACCTTGCAATACCTGTGCCGGACATTCGTGCGGCAGTGATAATAGCCGGACACGTGCTTATATTTTCGGGTATCGCCGCAAGGAGGTGGCCGGCGTCCGCTGCACGAATAATGCGCGTGGATGGAGAAAATGCTGTACGTGCCGCCGGATTTTTAAGGCTATGCCTTATGTGGACAGGCGTGTCGGTTATGACTGCGCATATCGCCATGTCGTTTGCAGGGTTCTCCGGCGGTACGCTGTGGGTGGAAACGGGAATACTGGCCGTATCGTGCGTCGTGTTTTTCACTGGAAGGCGCCGGTATGTTCGGGGATGGTAAGGCGGGTTCGTCTTCTCTTCGAAAAGATATCGGTTTGCGCTATTTTTGTCGAATCTATATAAAAAATATGTAAAAATGCTCGGAACATTTATACTGTATGCCGTACTGACAGGTCTGATGCTTTCTCTGGGATGGATATCGTGGAGTACGCCGGCTTTTATGTTCGTGGCTTTCGTGCCTTTGTGGGTGGCTGCCTATAAGATAAAACGTGCCGGAGCGCGGCACGGTGCGTGGATCATGCTGATGATGTCGGCCGTAGCTTTCGGCGTGTGGAATGCAGTGGACACTTTCTGGCTGAAAAATGCAACGTGGGCCGGTTTTTTCATTGCCTCGGGGGCAAATACCGCCATGATGAGCATCGTTATGATGCTTTCGTATTTCGTGATGCGGCGCCGGGGGATGACCGTAGGACTGGTGTTCTGGATAGCGCTGTGGGTGTCGTTCGAAAAAATGCATACCGAGTGGGAACTTTCCTGGCCGTGGCTTACGCTCGGCAACGGTTTTGCCAATTACGCGGGACTGGTGCAGTGGTACGAGTATACCGGAGTATTCGGAGGCTCGCTGTGGGTGCTGATATCCAATGCGCTTATTTTCCATGCGTGGAGAATGTATGTTGAGAAAAAACCGAAAAAACTTCTGTACCGTTTTTACGGGTTTGCGGCCGCATGGGTGCTCGTGCCTATGTGTATATCTTGGACCATATCCCAGAAACAAACCGAACCATGGGCCAGGGTCGAAGCCGTTGCCCTACAGCCGAACATAGACCCTTACGATGAAAAGTTCTCTGCCACCGATGTCCAGATGGCCGATACGCTCGCGGAAATGGCCTCGAGCGTGATGTTGCCTTCGACGCGGCTTGTTGTCGCTCCAGAAACCGTACTTCCGGAATATAAATCCATAAACATGTGGCGGCTCAATCCTGTGGTCGGTGTCATGAGGAATTTCAGCGCGGAACACGACGGCGCTACGGTAGTGGCCGGAGGTTCGTTCATAAAATACATACATGATAAGGATTCTGTCACCTCTACCGCCAATAAAGTGAGAGGCGCGGACGTATGGTATGACGTGTACAATTCGGCCGTGCAGGTCACGCCTCTTGGCGAGGACATATACCACAAGTCGCGTCTGGTGCCGGGAGTCGAGCATTTCCCGTACCGGTGGCTTTTGGAAGGATTGCTGGGGGATACTATGATGGACTTCGGCGGTATGACAGGCTCTAACGTGACCCAGGCCGATCGCGCGGTGTTCCGTTCGCTGGGCGATACGCTGGCTCTGGCCCCGATAATATGTTATGAAAGCGTGTACGGACAGTACGTTACCGATTATGTGAAAAAAGGCGCCAACGTGTTGTGCATAATCACCAATGACGGTTGGTGGGGCAATACCGAAGGGCACCGCCAGCACCTTTCGTTTGCACGCCTAAGGGCCATAGAAACGCGTCTGCCGGTGATACGTTCGGCCAATACAGGCATATCGGCATTTATTGCCCCGTCGGGGAAAATAACCACTTCGACGGTGTACGGGGAGAAAAAAGCTCTTGTCGGGACTTTGGACATACCGCGCGGCGAGCCTACGTTCTATGTGCGTTACGGAGATTTCATGGCGCGTCCCATGCCGTGGCTTGCATTGGGCATATTTCTTTTTTCCGTGCTGCCCGTGCGGGGGAAAAAATAAAGTGGTATATTAGCAGTCAGTAAAACAATAACCCATTAAAACCTTCTCGTATTATGGCACAATTGGAAAGGACGCTTACGATGATAAAACCCGATGCCGTGCGTAACGGACACCTGGGAGTGATAATAGACAGGATAACCGATGCCGGTTTCAAGATAATAGCCCTTAAGATGACGCAGCTTTCTCGGCGCGATGCTGGGCTCTTCTATGCCGAGCACAAAGGTAAACCGTTTTTCGACGAACTGGTCGAATATATGGTTTCCGGGCCTATCGTGGTAGCGATCGTTGAAAAGGAAAACGCGATAAAGGACTACCGCGCGTTCATAGGCAATACGGACCCTAAAAAAGCGGCTCCTAATACTATACGCGCCCTTTACGGCAAGGATATTTCGGAAAATGCGATACATGCTTCGGACTCTCCGGAGTCCTCGGCCAGGGAATGCAATTTCCATTTTGCCGCACGTGAAATTTACGACGATGCCCGCCAGGGTGCTTTTTGAACGGATATGGATTGCCCCTTTTGCGGGCCGATATATGGACGGGGCGTTTTTACGCCCCCGTCCGTTTTTTAAACAGTGACTCATGCCTGCAGTTTGCCGCAGGAGGAAAAAACTATCGTAAATGCCTGAAAAGAAACCGGGAAAAATATATCGTTCGCAGGCCGAAGCCGTAGTGAAGGCTTTGGAAGGCGTATTTGTGGAAGGCCGCTATGCGGACAAAGTCATAGAATACATTCTCAGGCAGGACCGCCGGCGCGGTTCGTCCGACCGTGCTTTTATAGCCGATACGGTGTACGGTGTCGTGCGTTACAAACGCTTGTACCAGGAAATAACGGGGGTGGAGCGCATAAACGGTCCCCATGCCTGTTGGCGTCTTATGGCCGCACATGTGGTCGTATCGGGAGGTACTCTGCCGCCTTGGGAGGAATTTTCCAAAATTTCTCCGGAAAAGATAATCTCCGCTTATCAAAAATGCAGGAAGGTAAGGAAAGTGCGCGAGAGCATACCCGACTGGCTCGACCGGATGGGTATGGACGAACTGCCGGATGTGTGGGATGCCGAGATATCCGCGCTGAACACCCAGGCTCCGGTAGTACTCAGGGTGAATACGCTCAAAACGGACATGGCGTCGCTTCGCCGGGCCCTTGCCGGCAACGGTATAGTGGGAAAAGACGTGCCCGGATGTCCCGATGCGCTGGAGCTGGTCACACGCAAAAATGTGTTCGATACTGATGCTTTCCGCGTCGGAATGTTCGAAGTACAGGACGCGTCGTCGCAAAAGGTGTCTGCGCTTCTGGATCCCCGGCCGGGGATGCGTGTAGTTGACGCGTGCGCAGGAGCCGGAGGCAAAACGCTGCATATCTCCGCGCTGATGGAGGGAAAAGGTACGATAACGGCGATGGATATTTTCTCCGGGAAATTGGAAGAACTGAAAAAACGAGCGCGTCGTGCCGGCGCGTCGAACATAACGCCGAAGGTAATAGAAGGTTCCAAGACCATAAAACGCATGAAAGAGTCTGCGGACCGCCTGCTTCTGGACGTGCCGTGTTCGGGGCTTGGTGTTTTACGCCGCAATCCTGACGCCAAATGGAAGCTGACGCCGGAGTTTATCGACAGCGTGACGCAAACACAGGCTGAAATACTTTCGTCTTACAGCGCCATGCTCAAACCTGGAGGCCGTATGGTGTATTCCACATGTTCGGTGCTGCCAAGGGAAAACGGTATGCAGGTGGCGCGATTTCTGACGGAGAACAGCGGTTACAAACTATTGGAGGAACATTCGCTTCTGGCCTCTCGCGATGGTTACGACGGGTTTTACATGGCCCTTATCGAACGCGGACAGTAGCGCGGCTGGTGGCCGGGTGATCCCGGCTGAACAGATACGATATTTGAACGGGAAAAAATACATAGTAGAAATATATAATTCAAGATGCTGCCTAATTACATAGATAAGTTTTTTACCAAATCGGGACGGTATTTCATCATGCTGGGGCAGGCTTTGAAACGACCGCAGAAGATGCGCGTATTCTCGAAGCTTTATTTCCGCGAGGTGGACGACCTTGGTTTCAACTCGATGGGGATTGTGGCGTTCCTGTCGTTTTTCGTAGGAGCTGTGGTCGCTCTCCAGATGGCATTCAATCTGGACGGATCGGGTTTCATACCTAAGTATTATGTGGCTTATGCCACACGCGAATCGGTTATACTGGAATTTTCGCCAACGATAATATCGATAATACTTTGCGGAAAGGTAGGCTCGTACATAGCTTCGAGCATAGGCACGATGCGCGTTACCGAACAGATAGAAGCGCTGGACGTAATGGGCGTCAACTCGATCAATTACCTTGTGCTGCCTAAGATAGCCGCCATGCTCTCGTTCATGCCTGTGCTTATAATGACCAGTATGCTTATGGCGATATTCGGCGGCTGGATAGCGGCCATAACATCGGGTACGTGTACTTCGGCTGAATATATCTACGGGCTTCGTATGCCTTTCGATACGTTTTACATAACATATGCGATGATAAAATCAGAAGTGTTCGCATTTGTCGTAGCGACACTGCCGGCGTTTTTCGGATATTACATAAAAGGCGGCGCGCTGGAAGTGGGCCGCGCGTCGACCAATGCAGTGGTGTGGAGCAGCATAGTCATCATAATACTCAACTACGTACTCACCCAGACCTTACTCGGATAGGAAAGACATGATAGAAGCAAAGGACATAAGGAAATCGTTCGAGGGTACGCCTGTGCTCAAGGGCATAAGCGCATCTTTCGATCCCGGCAAGACAAATCTTATAATAGGGCAGAGCGGTGCCGGTAAGACCGTATTTCTAAAAACTCTTACCGGCCTTGTAAGTCCCGATTCCGGCGAAATATATTACGACGGCCGTGCATACAGCTCTATGGACGCGTCCGCGCGGGACCGTTTGCGCCACGAGATAGGCATGGTGTTTCAGGGCGGCGCGCTTTTCGACTCGATGACCGTAGGAGAAAACGTCATGTTTCCTCTTATGATGTTCTCCGACCACAACCGCACCGAAATGTCCGACCGCGTGGATTGGGCGCTGAAAAGGGTAAATCTCGAAGGGGCGCAGAAAAAATATCCTTCCGAATTGTCCGGAGGCATGAAAAAGCGCGTAGCCATAGCCAGGGGCATCATCATGAACCCGAAGTATCTTTTCTGCGACGAGCCGAACTCCGGGCTCGATCCCAAAACATCGATTGTGATAGACCAGCTTATAAGCGAGATAACGCACGAATACGGTATAACCACCATCATAAATACCCACGACATGAACTCCGTCATGGAAATCGGCCAGAAGATAGTGTTTCTCAAGGACGGTTACAAAGCATGGGAAGGCACATCGGCCGATATCCTCGAAACGGACAATCAGGCTATCGTGGATTTCGTATATTCGTCGCCTATATTGCGCGCGTTGAAAGACAACAAATTGAGAAAATGAGCACTGAAACACGCATAGAACGTTTCGGCCCTGCCGACTTTGATGCCCTGACCGATTTGTGGGAAGCGTCCGTGCGTGCTACGCATACGTTCCTTTTGCAGGGGGAAGTGGAGCGCCTGCGACCTATGGTAAGGAACGCATGTCTCGAATCGGCCGATATTTACGGCATGCGCGGACAGGACGGCCGGCCGGTTGCTTTTTCTGGAGTTTGCGGCGATAAACTGGAAATGCTGTTCGTACATCCCTCGTTTTTCGGACGGGGTATCGGGCGCGTGTTGGTGCGCCATGCGGCGGATGTCCTCGGAGTCAGGTTTGTCGATGTGAACGAGCAAAATACCGGTGCTGCGGTTTTTTACCGGCGTATGGGTTTTGCGGAAATATCGCGCGATGAAACGGACAGCCAGGGTATGCCTTACCCGGTGCTGCACATGGAGCTTGTACGGAGGTAACGGGTCATATTTGTAAAATGCCGATAAAGAAAGTATAACATACACTAAAAAAACGAAAGAAAATCATGAAATGCGGAATAGTAGGACTGCCTAATGTCGGGAAATCTACTCTTTTCAACTGCCTGTCGAACGCCAAGGCACAGTCGGCCAATTTTCCATTTTGCACGATAGAACCGAATATCGGAGTGGTAAACGTGCCCGACGAACGCCTTTCCCGTCTGGCGGAACTGGTCGATCCGGAACGCATAGTGCCCGCAACGGTGGATATAGTCGATATAGCCGGTCTGGTGCGCGGCGCATCCAAAGGCGAGGGGCTCGGCAACCAGTTTTTAGGGAACATACGCGAGACAAACGCCATAATACATGTTCTCCGTTGTTTCGACAACGACAACATAACCCATGTCGACGGTTCGATAGACCCTGTCCGCGACAAGGAAACGATAGACATGGAGCTGTGCCTTAAGGATCTGGAAACGGTGGACAAACGGCTGGACAAGGAACGCAAGGCGGCAAAAGTGGGCAGCCGCGAAGCACAGGCCGCATGTCAGGCGCTCGAAAAGGCGAAATCGGCGTTGGAGGAATTCCTGCCGGTGCGCACGGTTGCATTTACGGATGACGAGAACGACGTGATATCGTCCCTTCAGTTGCTCACGGCAAAACCTATACTTTACGTCTGCAACGTGGACGAATCTTCGGCCGTAAACGGCAACAAATACGTCGATGCGGTGCGCGAGGCCGTAAAAGCGGAGAACGCCGAAGTCCTGGTACTGGCCGCCGCTACCGAAGCCGACATAACCGAACTGGAAACATACGAGGAACGCAAGATGTTCCTTGACGAGATAGGCCTGGAAGAGCCCGGCGTGTCGCGTCTTATACGCTCGGCGTACAAGTTGCTTCGTTTGCAGACCTATTTCACGGCGGGTACCAAGGAAGTGAAAGCCTGGACGATACCCGTCGGCGCCACCGCGCCGCAGGCCGCCGGTGTTATACACTCGGATTTTGAGAAAGGTTTCATACGCGCCGAGGTGATAAAATACGACGATTACGTATCGCTCGGTTCCGAAGCCAAAGTACGCGAAGCGGGAAAACTTCATGTGGAAGGCAAAGAATACATAGTGGCTGACGGGGATGTCATGCATTTCCGTTTCAACGTCTGATTTTTTATATGTAAAACAGTGTGTGCCTGTCGCATGTTCCGTTTGCACGGCGCACGAGTATAAATACAGGGTTATGAAAAAAACGCTTTTTATCCTGTTTACATTGATTTTTGCATCCGGATATGCGCAGCAGGTGCGCCGCATACCGCTCAACCCGGCGGCAGACCGCGACGGAGCTTCGGAAATGTACGTATATCTGCCGGAAAAAAAGGCAGGAACATTGTCCCCGGCCGTGGTGATATGTCCCGGAGGTGCCTATTCCGGTCTGGCGATCGGTTACGAGGGGCACGATGCCGCACGATGGTTCGCTTCGCAGGGCGTGGCTGCGGCGGTACTGAAATACAGGATGCCTCACGGACTGAAACATACGTTGCCGCTGGAGGATGCTGTCAGTGCTATAACTACCGTCAGGGACAGCGCATCGGTGTGGGACATAGACGTTTCCCGCGTGGGGGCGGCCGGTTTTTCGGCCGGAGGACATCTGGCTGCATCGTTATGTACGCTAACCGATATAGGCCTCAGACCGGATTTTGCCGTGTTGTTCTATCCCGTGGTGACATTTACCGATAGCCGTATGGCCGACGGAGAGACCAGGGACAATCTCATAGGCAAATGCCAGGACAAAGCGGCCCTGGCGCAGCGTTACTCGCTTGAAAAGCACGTTGAACCCGGTACTCCGCCCACTCTTATCATGCTCAGCGGCGATGATTCGATGGTTGATACGGACAACAGCATAGTCTATTACCGGGCGCTTAAGTCCGCTGGAGTGCCTTCAGCCATGTACATATTTCCAACCGGGGAACACGGATGGGGATTCCTGCCTGGTTTTGCCTATCACAACCTGATGAAAGAACTAATATTGCAGTGGATGCAGGGCCAGGGTATCATTGAAAAAAGATAAAAAACTAATGCGTATGAAATTGCCGGTACTGGTTTTGATGTTGTCCTGCGCGTGTTGTTATCAACTTGCCGGTCAGGATACGTCCCGTGTTTCGGTGTTCTTCGCCGGGGACATAATGCAGCACGAGAGCCAACTCATATCTGCCCGTACGGATACCGTAGCGCCATATTCGTACGACTTTGATTCGTGGTTCATGTTCGTCGGAGAAGACATATCGGCCTCGGATGTGGCGATAGGCAATCTCGAAGTGCCTCTCGGCGGGCCGCCTTATTCCGGTTATCCGCGTTTCTGCGCTCCTGACGAACTTGCCTCTTCAGCGCGTGATGCAGGGTTCGACATACTTCTTCTTGCCAACAACCATTGCCTGGACAGATTCAAACGAGGTGTGGTCCGTACGGTAAGAACGCTCGATTCGCTGAAAATACCGCATACCGGGGTGTTTGCCGATACGGTTTCCCGCGATGCTTCGTACCCGCTTTTGTTCGAGAAAAACGGTATGAAGTTCGCCCTTTTGAACTATACTTACGGTACTAACGGTATAGCGGCTACAGCGCCTAATTTCATAAATACGATAGATACTGCGCAGATAAAAAAAGATATAGACAAAGCTAAAGCCTCTTGTCCGGACATAATAATAGCGTGCATGCACTGGGGTGTGGAGTATCGCTTTATGCCGGAGGAAAGCCAGCGCCGCTGTGCCGATTTCCTGTTGCGCCACGGTGTGCAGGTGGTCATAGGCTCGCATCCGCACGTAGTACAGCCTATGGAAATGCGTTACGGCCCCGACGGAAAAGCGAACGGCGTGGTCGTTTATTCTCTCGGCAATTACATATCGGGTCAGAAGACGATTGACACCCAGGGAGGCGCATGGGTGAAAGTGGATTTCGTGCGGGCAAAAGACGGCCGTGCGAAAATAGAAAATTGTAGTTACGGACTCGTATGGGTGTGGAAACCCACAGGGCCCGACGGACGCGTGAAATTCCGCCTTATACCCGTAGCGAAGGCCGAGCGCGGATTTTTCCCGTTGTCGGCTCCGGAAAAGGCCCGTATGGACGCTTTTGCGCGCAACGCGCGTAATGTATTGGAAAAAAATAATATAGGAATAAAAGAATATAAGAACTGAAAAAACCGGATATGGCGAAAACAGGGATAGACTGGATAACGTATTACACACCGGGGTTGTACCTGGATATAGAAGAACTGGCCGAAAAACGCGGCATCGAGCCTGCGAAACTCAAAAAAGGGCTCGGACTAACCGCTATGGCCCTTTGCGATACGGATGAAGACACCGTAACCATGGCATCGGAGGCCGTACTGAAACTGATAGAGCAAAGCGGTACGGACCCGCGTACCATAGGCCGGCTGTACATGGGTACTGAAAGCGCGCTCGACTCGGCCAAACCTACCGCCACGTATGTGGCTTCGGTGGTGGAAAAAGCCATGGAGGGCAAATACGGTGAGCGGTGTTTTAAAAACTGCGACGTCCTGGACATGACTTTCGCATGTGTTGGCGCTGTGGATGCGCTCCATAATTGCCTCGAATGGGTGCGCGGGGACGCTTCGAGAAAAGCCATAGTAATAGCTTCGGATTACGCGAAATACCCGTTGGCCTCCACCGGTGAATATACGCAGGGAGCCGGAGCTGTGGCCATGCTCGTATCGCACGCCCCCCGCCTTTGCTCCGTCAGCCGGGATTTCGGCATCGGTATGCAGGGAGCCGGGGATTTTTTCAAACCGTTCCACTCGTTTTCCAAGATGGAACTCCTGGAAAATGCGCTCCGGGCAGCAGGATATCCTGCCGAAAAAGCGGATACGGTTATGGAAAAATTGTCTGAGGACGCTTTCTGGGGACATCCGGATGCAAATGTATTTCTGCACCGCGACGAACCCGTGTTCGACGGGCCGTTGTCCAACGATTGCTATTGTGCGCGTATAACCGAGGCATTGGAACATTTTTCGTCCATGCGGCAAACTGACGTTCTCGACGATTGGGACAGGATAATATTCCACCAGCCGTACGCATACCAGGGCCGGCGTATGATAGTCGGCAACTGGGTCGGCTGGATGGCGGGAAAAGGCCGTCTGGGCGAAATAGAACAACAGGCTGGTATGGAACTGACAGAGTCAAATGCGGCCGATTTCTACAAAGCCGCCGCAAAAACTCCGCTTTACAGGCAGTTTGTGGACAGCCGCATAGAAAAAGGCGAACGCGCTTCGACACTGATAGGCAACATGTACACCGGTTCGGTGTTTATGTCGCTTGTAAGCATGCTCCGCAGCGAATACGATCTCGGTACGGACATGTCGGGCAAGACCGTAGGGTGTTTTGCATACGGCAGCGGATCGAAAGGCAAAGTGTTCACCCTGTCAGTCGAGCCATCGTGGGGTATGGTTGTCGGCGGGTGCGATATTTTCCCTTACCTTGCATCACGGCGCATGGTCGATTTTGAAACGTATGAAAAACTGCACGCCGGAACGCTGGAACGTCCTGTGTCCTGCGACAGGAGAGTGTCGTCCGCAGGGGTGAGCAGTGAACCGTTGTCCGAAGGCTTGAGGAAATATTCGGTTGACGGCGTCGTTATATGATTGAAAAAATACGAAAAGAGAAAAAAATACTGTTATGGCAGTCGTACTGATAGTCGAGGATGAACAAGCCGTAAGGCGCGCCCTTTCCGGGGTGTTGTCGCGCGCGTTTCCGGATTATTCGTTTCTGGAAGCGGAAAACGGTTCGCAGGCGCTCGATGTGATAAGTTCTCCGCAGGAACTGTCGCTCGTGTTGTGCGATATAAAAATGCCAGCTCCTGACGGCGTGGAAGTGCTCTCCCGTGCGCGGGACATGCGCCCGGAACTGCCTTTTGTCATGCTTTCCGGACACGGCGATATAGACACTGC
Organism: Flavobacteriales bacterium; assembly: GCA_003150615.1. Lineage (GTDB taxonomy): Bacteria > Bacteroidota > Bacteroidia > Flavobacteriales > UBA1820 > Merdimorpha. The sequence continues at coordinate 137,895 of QALN01000003.1, forward strand.
TGTGGATTGCCTTAAAAAAGGAGCGTTCGACTACCTTCAGAAACCGCCTGATTTGAACCGCCTGGTAAGCGCCGTACGCGATGCCGTGGCTCGTTACGAACATTTTCGTGAAACGGCGGCCTCGCATGCCGAAGTAACGGAAAAAGAAAGAACGTCGTGCGGTACGGAAAACGATAGTGTTGCAAAGGGAGTTTCGATGGATTTTGCCGGGAAATTCGGCATGATTGGCTCTAGCGAAGAACTCGTGAGGATGCAGGCTATGATAGAGCGCGTGGCTCCCACCGAAGCCAAAGTTCTGGTCGAAGGCGAAAACGGCACAGGAAAGGAACTGGTGGTAAAGGCCATTCACGGGCTGTCCCAGCGCAGCGGCGGGCCTTTGGTCGAGGTAAATTGTGCGGCAATACCTTCGGACCTTATCGAGAGCGAGCTATTCGGCCATGAAAAAGGCGCTTTTACAACTGCGTTGCGCCAGCACAAAGGGAAATTCGAACAGGCCGACGGAGGCACACTTTTCCTTGACGAAGTGGGCGATATGTCGCTTCCGGCACAGGCAAAAGTACTGCGTGCGATACAGGAGGGGCGTATAACGCGGGTTGGCGGCGACCGTGAGATCAGCGTGAACGTGCGTATAGTGGCCGCTACCAATAAGGATATAAAAAAACTTATAGGCGAAGGGCTTTTCAGGGAGGACCTTTACCACCGGCTGTCAGTCGTCGGTATAACCGTGCCGCCATTGCGCCAAAGGCGTGGCGACATACCCTCGCTGGCGTCTTTTTTTCTGAAAAAAGCATTGTCGGATAATAATTTGCCGGAAAAGTCGTTTTTGCCCGACGCTGTAGAAGTGTTGTGTTCAGGCGTATGGAGCGGCAATGTGCGCGAACTTCAGAACGTGGTCGAGCGTCTGGCGATACTTTCTTCGGGCGATATTTCCGCCCGTGACGTACATATGTTGGGAGGGCTTTAGTTCAGCTCGATGTCGTCGGGAGCGTTGTCCCGGATTATGTCCGCCGCAGCGACATCTCCGCACAGCATTTCGGTCCACATATCGCTTCTGTCTGCCGTAACGGGATTGCCCCGAAACGGTTCCGCAAACCAGTATTTGCCGTTTATTTCTTCGTCCAGTTGTCCCTCGCCCCAGCCTGCGTAACCTAAGAAAAAGCGTACGTTGGCCGGTGAAACATCCCCTTGGGCCAGCAGTTCCAGCAGTGTTTCGAACTGTCCTCCCCAGAACACCCCGCCTCTTATCGGGATGCTTCCCGGTAAAAGGTGCGGTATGTCGTGGATAAAATACAGCATGCCGTTTTCAACGGGTCCTCCGGAATAAAGTCTTACCGCTTGTTTCACCTGAGGGAAAAATTGGCCCAACAGGAGTTTCGTCGGACGGTTCATTATGAAGCCTACGGCTGATCTGCTGTCGCATTGTGTCAGATAGACGACGCTTCTGCGAAATGGATCGTCTTTCAGTTTTGGGGAAGCTATAAGTGCGTAGCCTTTATTTATTTTCGTCATATTCCGGGGTGTGTTTTACTGGAAGTTTTGCAACAGGATAAATTTAGATTTTTCACCCCGCACGGGCAAATTTCTAAATATTAAGAATACTTAAACGTGGCGGGTGTTTTTTTAGCTTTTTTTATGACCTGTTTTGTTATTGGCGAAAGTTGTAAAAACGGTATATTTGCAGATAATAGGATGCGCCTGGAGCATAACTTCAAGTAAACTTGGGTTCTGCATTCGGCTTTCTCTATATTTGTAAATCGGTTGAACGTAAAAGGTAAGGGTTTATGCCTTCATTTCTTAGGAAATTATCGGTTTGTCTGTTTTTGATAATGCCTTTTTCGGGCGGTGTATCGGGACAGGTGTGCGATAGCATGACCGTCAGCGTTGCCGTGATGGAAAGCCCGTTCGACATTTCCCCGCGTTATGTCGATACGATTATCGTTTATACCGATGAACATTACGCCGGTTATCTTTTTCCACAGGTACGTGAAATACCCCAGGTGGTAAAAAAATACGCCCTTATGATTGGTGTAGAGCCGGAAAAACTCCAGAACGACAAGATATATCAGTTTATAGACGAATGGTTCGGCACGCCTTACCGTTATGGCGGCAGCACCAAAAAGGGCATAGACTGCTCTGCGCTGACAAGGGAACTTTTCAGCTGCGTGGCGGATATCGAACTGCCCAGGTCGTCCGTCCAGATGTATTCATGCGATATGGTGGAGCCGTTCAAGGAAAAAGACTATTCGAAACTGCGCGAGGGAGATCTTCTGTTTTTCCGTTCACGCGGCAGGATAAACCACGTGGCTGTGTACCTTTGCGCCGGAAAGTTCCTCTCGGCCAACAGGACCGGTGGCGTACAGATAAGCAGCCTGGACAGCCCGTACTGGAAACGCCGTTATTATTCCGCCGGAAGGATAAAGGAAACCACGTCCGAGAATAGCTCTACGGCCATGAAGTGATTTCGTATATTTTGCACCTGAGTTCCGTAACAGAAAATATTATATAAAAACGATGAACGATATAATAGGCCGAGTGCCTAAAATAAAACACGCCGACAGCGGCAATTTTTTCCTTCTTGCCGGGCCTTGCGCCATAGAATCCGAAGAAATGGCCATGCGGATAGCCGAAAAAATAGTTTCGGTGACGGACAGATTGCGTATCCCGTACGTATTTAAAGGTTCTTATAAGAAAGCGAACCGTTCCCGTGTGGACAGTTTTACAGGTATAGGCGATGAAAAAGCCTTGGCCATACTTGGTAAAGTAGGGCGTGAATTTGACGTGCCCACCGTGACCGATATCCACGAAACGACCGATGCGGCCCTTGCGGCAGCTTATGTGGATGTACTGCAAATCCCGGCTTTTCTGGTGCGTCAGACAGACTTGGTGGTTGCCGCCGCAAAGACTGGCAAACATGTTAATCTTAAGAAAGGTCAATTCATGTCGCCTCAGGCCATGGAATTCGCTGTGGCCAAGGTGACCGATTCGGGCAATCCTAACGCAATAGTGACCGACAGAGGTACTATGTTCGGGTATAGTGACCTTATAGTGGATTTTACCGGTATTCCGGTAATGAGGAAATACGCTCCTGTGGTCATGGACGTGACTCATTCGTTGCAGCAGCCCAACAGATCTTGCGGGGTCACCGGAGGACGTCCCGACATGATTGAAACGATAGCCAGGTGCGCCATAGCGGCCGGTGCTGACGGTATCTTCATAGAAACGCATCCCGATCCCGCCAGTGCCAAGTCCGACGGTGCGAATATGCTGCGTCTGGACCTTCTGGAAGGACTTATGGAGCGCCTTACGGCATTAAGGGAGGCGGTGTCAAAGTTGTAATCAGACAGACAAACAGCAAATAAAAAGCGGCCCTTAAAAAAGGGCCGCTTTTTATTTGCTGTTTGTCAGCGTCGTATGTATCGTTCAACGGCTTCGGGCGTGGTTTCCTTTAGCAGCACTTTTTTGTCTTTGTCCAAAAGGTACAGCGATGGCAATGTACGTATGCTGTATATCATATGTTCAGTTATTGCGAAATCTTCGTCCCAACCGTAAATCCAGTTCCGCGGCATGTCGCTTCTGTGTTCCATCCATAGTTTTCCGTCCGTATCCGGGTAAACGGACAATACCGCAAGTTTGTTATCGGCCACAGCCTGCGTTATTACGGGCGAAGCTTTTAGCTGTTCGAGCGTTTCATGGCACACCGGACACGTAGGGCTGTTGAAATATATGAGCGTGTACTCGGAATTTATACTGTATAAATTGTGGCTTTTATGGTCCGTAGTGACGAATGAAAAATCAGCAGCTTTGGTTCCCATCCGGTTTTTAAGAAGGGATTCGAGGTGCGCTTCGGGCCTCATTGCGGAGTTACGGTCGGCAAAAGGGCTCTTCAGATACGATTTTAGCATACGGATGTATATCTCGTCGCTGCGAAACGGAGAATCCAGGTTGTAGAGGTATTTTTCCGACAGCGACAGAAAATAATCCGTCATCCGGCGGTTGGCTGCCGCTTTGCCGAAAAGTGCGTCGGCGGCAGGCTGTACCGCCGAAGTATCGACGTTGACCAGAACATCTATGAAATCTATGTAGGCCTGTTCGCTAAGCGTTGGTACGTGTACCAACGAGGTGTCGGAGAAATCGAAATGGTCCCAGAAATGTACCGCCATGTATGTACCCCGGCTTTTTACCGAAGTAAGGCTGTCAGGAATATCTGGGAAACGGAATTTTTGTGCCTGTGCGGCTGAGTCCTTGACGGTTGCTTCGCCCCCGCTATTGCTGTCCGCGTTTTTACATCCGGTCAATATGCCGATGACTATAAGTACCGCTGCACATCGTACAGCCGCAAGAAAGGCTGATGGTTTCTTGTTGTTCATAAGAATACAAATATAAGACAAGCGCACGGCCAGGCAAAGGAAAAACCATGTTTTCATCGTAAGTCTCGTTTAAAGAACCGTTCGGGCCGCTTTTGCAATTTCTTATGCCGCAGGTGTAAATGGCCGTCCGGGTTTATTATTTCCTGCGGATTGGAAAAATTGTCCGGAAATATTTATCTTTACCGCATGCTAAATTAACCGGCTATGCGTGTTGCGAAGGACGCGTTGAGGGATATACATTCCCGTAACCGGATATGGCATATGTTAGTCCAGTTAGGAAAATGAGAAAATTATTCACTTCGACGACATTTCTTGCCATCGTCTGCTGCGTGTTGTGGGCCTCGCCTTTCGTGCCGCTCAAGATAGGATTGCAGATAATGCCGCGTCCGCTCGAATTTGCGGGATACAGGTTTTTCCTTGCCGGATTTTTCATCATGTTGTTCCTGTGGGTCTCCGGAAGGAAAATATCCGCCTCTGCAGGCGATGAGCGTCGTTCGGCCTTCTTCGGCTCTTATTTCGGACAGGTACGGCGTAATTTTTCAAAAATACTGCTCATATCGGTATTCCACACGTCGTTGCTTTACACGTGTTTCTATATGGGGCAGATGCGTGTAGATGCGGCGGTAGGCGCCCTGGTGGTAGGTTCGCAACCGTTGTTCGTAGCGCTTTTCGCCCATTTCATGCGCCGTGACGACAGGCTGTCGTGGCGCAAGACGGCTTCCATAATGCTCGGCCTGGCCGGACTTGTCATAGTAGCGTGGGACAAACTTTCTCCGGAATCTTTCGTAGGATGGACTCCTGTGATAGGCATGCTTTTCCTGGTGGGAAACAATATGACTTCCGCTTTTTCCAACGTGCTGATATCGCGTACCAAGACAGACAAACTGGATCCTTTGGTGTTCTCGTCCTCGCAGCTTATGGCCGGAGGTTTGACCCTTCTTGCCGTTTCATACGTATTCGAAGGTTTTGACGGATTCCCCGTCCAATGGGAGTGGTGGGCATCCTTGGCAGTACTGGTATTCATATCCACGGTAGCGATAGGCGTATGGTTCGTATTGCTTGCGCGCCCCGGAGTCAAAGTATCGGAGTTGAACATGTGGAAATTCATAATCCCTGTAGTAGGCTCGCTGGAAAGCTGGGCGTTTATGCCCGGAGAATATCCCGTAGCCTCGTCGGTGGTAGGGCTTGTGGTACTGACATTGTCGCTGGTGATGCTCAATTTCGGTTCGCTAAGGCGGATATGTACGGCAAAATCTGAAACATGAAGACGAACAAGGAAATAATATAAAACAGTAGAATGAAAAAAATACTCCTTTCGACGCCTTTTTTGGCGATAATGACGTGCATTTTGTGGGCATCGACCTTCGTACCCACTAAAATAGGACTGGAATATCTATCTTCGCCGCTGCAGTTCGCCGGTTACACGTATCTTATTGCCGGTGTGGTGCTTATGCCATGGGCGAGGATAGGCCCTTCGTATTTTTCGCAAGTGAAAAAACATTTCCCTCTTATGGTGAAAGTGGCGTTGTTTTCGACCACTATATTATACGGTGCGTACTACATGGGACAGAACTATATAGACGGTTCCCTGGCTTCGCTTATAGTCAGTGCGCAGCCTTTTTTTGTGGCCGTACTGGCGCATTTCATGGTGCGGGGCGACCGTTTCACCCCGCTCAAGGTGCTGAGCATACTGATGGCCGTTGCCGGATTGGTGATAGTGAGCTATCCTGGACTTGAAATGATGTCGCTCGACCGCAGCGAGGGAACATTTATCGTGTTGGGCGTGTCGCTCATGCTGGTTAACTGCATATCGGCGGCTTACGGCAATATAATAGTGTCCAAAATAGATTTTTCCAAAGTGGATATACGTGTGCTGAATTCGGCAGAACTGGCATTGGGAGGTATTTTCCTACTTGCGATAGCAGCATTGGCAGGGCAGTGGCAGCCGTTCCCGGCGGAAAGTGAATTTCACCTGGCGTTGCTCGTCAAGGTATTTATAGCCGTGGCCACTATGGTAACATGGTTCGCATTGCTTGCCAGGCCCGAAGTCAAAGTGTCGGAACTTAACATGTGGAAGTTTTTAATACCTGTGTTCGGCAGTATCGAAAGTTGGCTTATGATATCGGGCGACAATCCCAACGTTTATTCCGTTACCGGTATGATAGTGCTGACACTTTCGCTCATAATATTTTACAACCGGCCACTGCGGGATTTTATTTTCGGCGGGAAAAAGGGCGGAGAAATGAAAAAAGACGGAACAAAGGCGTGAAAAAACATCCGAACGATGGAAAATAAAACTTATTTCATAACAGGTATAGATACCGATGCCGGCAAGACATGGGTTACAGGGATATTTGCCCGTTATCTTCTCGATGCCGGGAAAAGCGTGATAACGCAAAAGATAGCCCAGACCGGATGCCGTGAAATATCGGAGGACATAGAAACTCACCGCAGGCTTATGGGTACTGGATTTTTTCCGGAGGACAGGGAAGGGCTTACATGCCCGTTCCTGTTTTCGGTGCCGTGTTCCCCCCACCTGGCCGCCGAGATAGACGGTGCGGAGATAGACCCTTCGAAAATAACTTCTGCTTACCGCACCCTGGCTCGGAAGTATCAATACGTATTGTGCGAAGGGGTTGGCGGCCTTTGCGTGCCGTTGAACAGGGAAGTTTACCTCGCGGACTGGCTGTCCGGGCAGGGATTGCCGACGATACTCGTGGCAACACCTAAACTTGGAAGCATAAACCACACGGTGATGAGTTTGGAGGTGTGCCGGGCAAAAGGCATAGACGTGGTGGCGCTGGTGTACAACTATTATCCCGGGGTACTTCCGGAGATAGAGAAAGACACCGAACGCGTGATTCGCGACTATCTGGCTGAACATTTCCCTTCATGCGCGTTTATACGTGTTGGCGACCTGAAGGCGGAAAATCCGCAATGTCCTGATTTTTCGGCGTTGTTGTAGCTGCCGGCCTGAAACCAATATTGACGATATGCCGGCTACGCCTGGTTTACCCGTATGCGTACTACTAGGATGACTTATTCCAGCGGATAGGAAGTAAACATGTCATTTTTGGCATAATCCAGAACCCGGTAGTATTCGTCGTGGGACAGCACGTCGCGGTAGTCCATATTTTTGCCGTTTATCCGCACCTTACCGTACACCAGGCGGAAGCCGTGGCTGTAATCCACATAACGAGACGAATGTCCGGTGTATACAGGCTGTATAGGCTTTCCGTCGGGTTTATGCCAGCCGTAAAGGGCCAGTTTACCGTCTTTTTTTGCCAATGCAACGGTTATGACCACGTCTTTCTTGTGTCCGGCTATAAGGCCTCTGCGTCCCTTTCTTTGCCCTTCTATGATGTAGTTGTGCCGCAGGAACGTGCCGTAAGCCTCCCTCTCGCATGTCATAGGTACGGGTGTGAGTTTGACACGCGCCGCCCGGTACGTGTCATCGGATATTTTGGGAGTGGAAAGGAAACAACCGTGCCGTGATGCGAATGCCTGGGCTGTGGCCGGGCGCATTGGTACGCGTATGAAACCATCGTCGGAACCTATGCACAGGAAGTCCGGCGCCACGTAATATTTTGCCCTTATTTTTTCTCCTGAAGAACTCTCCGTCCGGACTTTTATTTTTACGAAGCGGTTCATGAACTTAGGGATCTGCCCTTTTTCCAAATACGAGGCAGTGAGCTCTTCATATGAATCCGGCGTGGATTTTTCCGCCTGTTTGTCGAACAGGATGGCGGCGTCCTTTGCCGACCGGCCTTCGGACAGCGGTACTTTGAGCGTGCCGCACGAATGGAAAAATATTGCGGATAATGGCAAAAGACTGTATATCAGTGCTGGCCTGATGCGTGAGTGAATATTCATAGTTTAACAATTTTACATGCCAAATATAGAAATTTTGATTTTACAACAGTTTTTTTTGTGAAAAGTAGTCATTACATTTGCTCATCGTTACGTCTGCCAAAACTCCCGACAAGGCATATGACGGATATTATTCACCTGCTCGTGTCATGAAGCTATACTATAAGGACGAACATACTTCCTGCGTAAATTACCTTCCGAATACCAATAAGGAAGGTTTCCGGTATTATAAATTGAAAAAAGGCGAAACGTGCGTACTGTCCCGGTCTGTTCCTGTGCTTGTCCTTGCGGTCAAAGGTTCGGCTGCGATATCCGAAGGGCTTTATAAAGGCAGGATACTGGAAAATGGCGATATAGTGCTTGCGACGCCTGAAATGCAGGTGCATGTGCTCTCCGACGCACATTCCGAGTTTATTACCTGCGATGTGAATACTCATACGCCGCTTTGCCATCGTTTCACCACCGATTTGCTGGTGCGGCACATGTCCGATGCCGGGTACGATTTCGACAAACTGAAGATGAACGACCGCATAGCCCAGTTTGCCGATCTTCTCAAAAAGTGTCTTTCGGACGGTCTTAACTGCTATCATTTCAATACCTGGAAAAAAGAAGAACTCATGCTTTTCCTCAGGGCTTACTACTCGAAAGAACAGCTTGCGGCACTCTTTTATCCCATATTGAGCAAAAATACCGATTTCAGGGAATTCGTTCTCAAGAACTACAAATCGGTCGGTTCTGCCTCCGAGTTCGCGCGCAAAGCCAATTGCAGCATATCCACGTTCAACCGCCGGTTCAAGGCTTTCTTCAATGAAAATGCATACGTGTGGCTCAACTGCCGCAGAAGGGAGAACATAGAAAACGACCTGCATAATACCGATATCCCGTTTTCCGAACTTACAAGAATATACGGATTTTCGTCCCAGGCTTATTTTTCGGCTTTCTGCAAAAAACATTTCGGCCTCACACCTAAACAGATACGCAAAGGCCGATAGCTATTCAAGAAACAAAATCAATACTATATATTATGTTAAGAAAAGTTATACTCACCACAGCAGCCGCGTGCGCGGGCATTTGTTCCCAGGCACAGGATTTAAAGATAGTAACCGGAGTGCCTGACACTACTTACTCGTCCGTCATATACTTGCGCGGTATGGCTACTCCTAATTCTAAAGTGACCGTACAGGGTGAAAGCTACCCGGTGTACTCTTCCGGAGAATGGGCGGCCAAACTGACGCTTAAAGAGGGGGACAACCCGTTCGAACTGGCGGAAGAAGGCACCGGCCGGAAAGTTACGGGGAGCGTATTTATGAAACTCCGCCAGGCACCAGCGCCTATTACGGACGCTGTGGCCGAGGATGTCGAGATACTGCCTTCGCGCAATATGTCGGTAGCTCCGGGCGATGAGGTAAAAATACGCCTGCGTTCTGTTTCAGGAGCGCAGGTAACATGGCTCGGCGGACACAAACTCTATGAGTTGCCGGTTTCGGAAACAGGCGGCCGGCCGGGAATATTCCAAGGTCATTACTATGTGGCGGAAAACGACACTGTTTTCAATTCGCCGGTGACGCTGGAGATAAAAACTCCGGATACTACTGCCGTACAGCAGGTTAAGGCTGAAATAAGCGTGCTCGATCCTCAAAATCCTATGATCGTGCGTACGAAGGAGGGTGCTTATCTGAATTACGGCCTCGGCGGCGACCGTCTTGGAGGCGCTAAGATAAATTACCTGTCTGCCGGTATAAAAATGCAGGTGGATGGAAAAGTGGGAAATATGTATAAAGTCCGTCTGTCCAAAAATACGGACGCATGGATACCGTCCGAATGTGTCGAAGTGATGCCTGAGGGTACTTTCGCACCTTCGTCGCTGACAGGTTCGTGGAGTGTCAGGGGTGACGGCAAATACGATTATGTCACGGTAGGACTTTCCGAACGCCTTCCCTATATCGTAACGGAGGACGTGGAGGCATCGCGCATAATAGTCGATATTTACGGTGCGGCATGCAATACCAACTGGATAACCCAGCTCAAAAGCTACAAAGAAGTGAAGAACGTCGGCTACAAACAGGTACAGGACGACGTTTTCCGTCTCGAAATAGACCTCAGACACAAACAGATGTGGGGCTACTCGGTATATTACCAGGGAACAGGACTGGTAGTGAAAGTAAAACACCGTCCCGAAAGCCTGAAACTGAAAAATCTGACGATAGCCATCGATGCAGGGCACGGAGAACCTTGGAACGGCGCCCGTACCACGAGCGGCGTGAAGGAGCAGGACCTTACCAAAGACATGGCCGAACACCTCAGGAAAGTACTCGAATCAAAAGGCGCTAAAGTCGTTATGACCCGTCCCGGAGTTGAAAATACGTCAATGACGGACCGCAAGCGCGCCGCCCGCGAGGCTGAAGCAGACCTGTTCGTGTCCATACACTGCAACGCCGGAGGTTCGCCTTTCGCGGCCAAAGGTACAAGTACATATTACCGCCATCTTTCGCACAAGCAACTGTCGGTTGATGTGCTGGACTGCATATTGGAGATGGATGTCAAAAATTTCGGCAACATCGGTAATTTCAATTTCTCGCTCAACCAGCCTACCGAATATCCGAGCGTTCTGGTGGAAACGCTGTTCCTTTCCTCTCCGGAGGATTCCGATAAAATACTCAAAAAGGAATTCCGCGATGAGATGATGGAACGCGTTGCATGGGGTATCGAAAAATTCCTCGCCGGTGTGGACGGCAGCGATGCCAAAGCCCCGAAAAAATTCAAGCCTTCGCGTTTGTAAACGTGTAACGGCTACCGATAGCCGGCTTATCCATCGTATGGGTTACTCAGGCAGGGTGCATTGGAGGTTTCGGTCGCCGTAGCCGTCGTCTATGCGTCCGACTGCCGGGAACAGTTTGTTCTCTGCCACCCATTCCAACGGGAATGCCGCCTCGGTGCGTGAGTACGGATGCGCCCATTCCGGCGCGCATATTTCGTACATCGGGTGCGGGGCGTTCACAAGAGGGTTGTCTGCAGGGTCGGTTATGGATTCTATTTCGCGCAGGATGTTTATCATCGTATCGGCGAAACGGTCCAGTTCGTCCTTGCTCTCGCTTTCGGTAGGTTCGACCATAAGGGTTTCATGTACGGGGAACGACACGGTCGGTGCGTGGAAACCGTAGTCCATAAGGCGTTTTGAAATGTCGCCGGCCGTAATACCGTACTTTTCCTTTATGGGCCGTATGTCTATTATGAGTTCGTGGGCAGTGCGGCCGTTAGCTCCGGAATACAATATGTTGAAATGCTTTTCGAGCCGCGCTTTCAGGTAATTGGCGTTTAGTATGGCATATTTGGTGGCATCCGTCAGGCCGTCTGCGCCCAGCATCAATATGTATGCGTACGATATTGCATCTATCATGGCCGAGCCCCAGGGAGCCGATGAAACGGCATCTATGGCTTTTTCTCCTCCGGTTTTTACCACGGGGTTGCCCGGAAGGAACGGCGCCAGATGATTTTTGACGCTTATGGAACCTACGCCTGGACCGCCGCCGCCGTGAGGCATGGCGAATGTCTTGTGCAGGTTGAGGTGGCATACGTCGGCGCCTATGTAACCGGGTGAAGTCAATCCCACCTGCGCATTCATGTTTGCTCCGTCCATGTACACCTGTCCGCCGTTTTCGTGGATTATATCTACGATTTCCCGCACGCGTGACTCGAAAATGCCGTATGTGGACGGGTAAGTAATCATCACGCATGCCAGACGGTCGCGGTTGGCCTCGGCCTGTACTCGGAGGTCTTCCACGTCTATCGTGCCATCCTGACACGATTTTATCGTGATAATTTCAAATCCGGCCATAGCAGCCGAAGCCGGGTTGGTGCCATGTGCCGAAGCTGGTATCAGGCACACGTTGCGGTGGCCCTGGCCGGAGTCTTTAAGATATCCCTGGATCACTCGCAATCCGGCGTATTCTCCCGAAGCTCCTGAGAGCGGTTGGAGCGATGTGGCCGACATGCCGGTTATTGTGCTCAGGAGATTTTCCAGCCGGGCGAGCAATGTGCGGTAGCCTTCGGTCTGTTCTTCCGGGGCGAAAGGGTGCACGTCGCCCCACGAAGGGTGCGACAGGGGTATCATCTCGGATGCGGCGTTCAGTTTCATGGTGCACGAGCCGAGCGGTATCATCGAATGCGTGAGGGATATGTCGCGCCGTTCCAGTTTTTTGATATAGCGCATCATCTCTGTCTCGCTGCGGTATTTTTTAAACACTTCCTGCGTCAGGAAAGGCGTTTTTCTGGCCAGTTCCTCCGGGATGTGCGTTTCCTCCGTCAAAGTTTTTTCAGGGTCGCGGAACGTTTCTTTTGCGGCTGCCAGTATGTAGATTATACGGTTCAGATCGTCCATCGTAGTGGCCTCGTTGAGTGAAATGCCTATTGCATCGTCGTCCACATACAGGAAATTTACGCCTTCGGCTTCGGCTATCTCGCGTATTTTTTCCGTATCGTCACCCGTTTCTATGAACAGCGTGTCGAAATAGTGCGTGTTTTGCTGGACGTAACCCAGGCGGCGCAATACGGCGTCGAGCGTCGATGCCATGGCATGTACGCGCGAGGCTATCGACTTTATTCCATCCTGTCCGTGGTAAACGGCATACATGCCGGACATTATGGCCATCAGGACGGAAGAAGTGCATATGTTGGACGTCGCTTTTTCCCGTTTTATATGCTGTTCGCGCATTTGCAGCGCCATACGGAACGCGCGCCGTCCCGATTTGTCCACCGAAATGCCTATTATGCGTCCTGGAAGTTCGCGTTTGAATTCTTCCCTTGTAGCGAAGTACGCTGCCGACGGCCCGCCGAACCCCATAGGTATGCCGAAACGCTGTGTGGACCCTATAGCTACGTCGGCTCCCCATTCCCCAGGAGGGGTGAGCACTGCGAGCGACAGTATGTCCGCCGCCACGGCAACTTTCACGCCTATCCCATGTGCCGCCTCGACAAATTCGCGGTAGTCGTTCACCTGGCCCAGTGCGCACGGGTATTGGAGCATGGCGCCGAAAAATGTCTCATCTGGCAGCGTTTCGAATTCGTCGCCGGTTACCAGTTCTATGCCGAGGGGTTCGGCGCGGGTCGCCAACACTTCTTGTGTCTGAGGGAACAGGTTTTCGGAAACGAAAAATTTCACCGCTCCGTTTTTCTTCTGTTCGCGGGTACGTGCGTGGAAAAGCATAAGCATGGCTTCGGCCGCAGCAGTGCCTTCATCCAGCAACGAAGCGTTGGCGATAGGCAGTCCGGTGAGCGACGATACCATGGTCTGGAAGTTGATAAGCGCTTCCAGCCTTCCCTGCGATATCTCGGCCTGGTACGGTGTGTACGACGTGTACCACGAAGGGTTTTCGAATATGTTTCTTTGTATTACGGCCGGAGTTGGCGACGGGTTGTAACCAAGGCCTATGTAACTTTTGAACGGTTTGTTGAGAGAGGCCAGTTCGTTGAAGTGACGGGCGTATTGAGCCTCGGTCATGCCCTGAGGAAGCGGCAGAGGATTTTCCGCGCGTATGTCAGCGGGTATTGTCTGGTTTATCAGTTCGTCGAGCGATGCGGCCCCGACGGCCGTTAACATTTCTTCCGCCTGTGTGCCGCAAGGCCCTATCTGGCGCATTGAGAAGTTATCGTGGTTCATAAATAGTAGTTTATATGTTTTTTATATCTCCTGATAAAAATTGGAAAACAGTCCAAAGTTAGCGAAAATGTTCCGTTTTTCCCTTTGTGCGCGGCAAATAATACGAATTATATGTTTGATTATACACCTTGTTCTTATCCCTTTTATTTTGTCGGGTTATCCAGCCGGAACAACTGTTCCGGCTCATTTTTTGGGTTTAAAAAGCGCATGCAGTTAAAAAAGGATTAAAAAACGATAATTTTTTATAAAACGGCATTCTTGTACCCGCCTGCGGACGGTTGTTTTTTATTTATTTAGTACATTTGCGTTTGGCAAACGTAAGTTAATGAATATAAAGCCGCGACTTATGATGAATATCTCCGTGAAAATAATATCGCTTTGCGCCGCGTTGTTTTTATGCGGGAGCGCTTCCGCACAGAAAAGCGCAGAGCAGCCTTTTATAACGATAGACGGGAAAGAATACGTACCTTCCGATTTTTTCAACCCGTATTTCGGGCAATATCTCAAAAAGGACGGCGCAAATGCCAAGTCTATAGAGGACTTCGTTGGAGACTTCGCAAATGCCAGAATAGTCATAGGCGAGGCCAGGGCGCAGGGTCTCGATACCACGCAGGCTTTTAAGTCGGCTGTGAAAAATTATGCCGACGCATATTCGTCGACCTATTACTATGATTCTCAGGCTGTGGAAAAACTCGCCCGTCAGGCTGCCGAACGCGCCCGCGAGGACGTAAAAGTATCTCATATACTCGTGCCGGTGGGCCGGTACGCGTTCGCAAAAGACACCCTTGCCGCAAAACAGAGGATAGACTCCGTGTATGCCGCGCTCAAGGCCGGAGCCAAGTTCGAGGATCTGGCGCTTAAAGTGAACGGCTCGCAGGAAGGAGGCGACTTGGGCTACATAACAGTTTTCCAGGTCCCTTATGTGCTGGAAACGGCAGCTTACGATACTCCGGTAGGCTCTTTTTCAGAACCGGTGCGTACGGAATACGGTTATCATATAGTGATGCCTACCGAAAGGCGTCCGGAAACGGGGATGGCCGAACTGGCGCATATAATGATAATGCGCAAAGGAAGCGATTCCCTTGACCGCAAGTCGTTTGCCGACATAAAGGAAGCGTATGCGCGCCTTAAGGCCGGAGAACCGTTCGACAGGATAGCCATGAGTTATACCGAAGACGCTTCCACTCAGGCTTCCGGCGGGTATATAGGTTTTTACGGGATAGGAGAGCTGTTGCCGGAGATAGAAAAACTCGTATTCGACACCCCGGATGGCAGTTTCACAAGTATCATAGCTACTCCTACCGGGTGGGACATAATAAAAGTTCTGAGCCGGGTGAAAAATTCGGATTACGACGCCCGGAAAGATTTTCTCGAAAAGAAAGTGGCTTCCAGCGACCGTTACGTGCCTTTTCAGAGGGCTTACGCCAAATCCAAAATGCAGGATTACCCTTTGGATGTGGACGGAGCGCAGTACGATAAAGTCCGTGAGGTGTTGTCCAATATGGGCTTTCTTTTCGGGGAATGGAAAAACTCGGTGATAACCAATCCTAATGAAAAATTGTTCACGCTCGGGGATACAGAATTTACCACGTCGGATTTTTATTCGTCGCTCGTGTATTCTATGGACAATTACGGCGAATCGGCCGAACTGGCGCAGGTCGTAGATGAAAAATTCAGCGATTTCGTAGCCTCGCAGGTGCTCTCGCTTTATGTTGCGGGGCTTCCGGAGAAAGACCCGAAAGTAAGAAAAGCGATAGAGGAGTATGGTGAAAGCGTTCTTTCCTATAACCTGATAAGCGCGTATTGCCGCGATGCCCTGGCCGATGTCGATCCGGATACGCTGTCGGCCATGTACGACAGAAACCCCGGAAAATACATGTGGAAACAGCGCGTGCGTTTCGATGTGGTCAAATGCGACGATTTCGAGTCAGCACGCAAGGCCCGCGAACTTATGTCTGCCGGCAAGACATATCAGGAAGTTTTGGCCGAACTCAACAGAGGCATAGTTCAGGTTGCAGAAGGCCAACAGATAACCGAGTTTCCCGAAAATGCCTTCAAGCCGGATTTCGAGGTGAAAAAAGGCGTTTCCGATGTGATAGAAGAGGACGGCGTTTTTTTCATTTTCAACATACTCGAAATAATAGAACCCACGCAGAAAACTTTCGACGAAGCGCTGCCCGAAGTGCGCGAGGATTTCGTCGAGGCTGTGGCGAAGGCTTATCCGGCTAAACTGCGCGAGACTCACCAGATACAGATTACCGCAAAACAGCTCAAGGCCCTTTCCAAAGCGGTCGCCTCTGAAAAGAAAAAACGCGGTATAAAATAAAAAATGATCCGTCCCGGGAATACGCTATGGAGGTAAAAACAAAAAAACAGAGGATATACATTGCCCTGACGCTTCTCTCCGCCGTTTTTTCGGTCGGTTCATGCGACTATGTAGGCAAATACCTCGGAGAACTCAAGCAGGACGAACGTAACCCGGCGGTGGCAAGGGTTGACGACGTTTACCTGTACCGTAACGATATCCCGTCCATAGTGCCCAAAGGATCTTCGCAGCAGGATAGCGCTGCGATAGTGAAAAAATATATAGACTCGTGGATAACACGTCAACTGGTATTGAGCAAGGCTCAGAGCGGAATAGATGCCGAAGGCCTTAAAAAAGAAGTCGACGAGTTCCGGGATATGCTTCTGATAGGCCGTTACGAACAGTCCGTCATTTCCAGGGAACTGGATACGACTGTGACCGCCGGGCAGATAAAGGCTTATTACGATGAAAACAAGAACAATTTCATACTCAATAAAGACATTGTCCTTTGGTCGTATCTGCCGGTTACGTACTGCGACAACCAGCTGCTGAAAAAACTCAAGAGCGCTTTTGCCCGCGATACCGAACCTGCCAGATCCCGTCGCAGGGATGCTGACGATACCGACAAACCATCCAAACCATGGACATGGGAAGGCAGTATCGAGGACCTCATGTCCGAGGAATCGTATAACGCTCCTTTCGTCAGGGCGGAATGGATAGAGGTGGAAAATCTCCTCGGAAAGTATGAGACGGAAAAGAATTTCGCTTCAAACATAGCCTCCAAGAGTAAATACTCTTTTCAGGCAAGCAATGACGACGGGGTTTATCTGGGTAAAATACAGCGTTATGTGCGAAAGGGTAGCACATCCCCGTTAGAATACGTAAGCGGGCAGATAAAAAGCATATTATTGAACAAACGCAAGGTCGAAACCCTTAACGCGGCGGAGGAAATTCTCCGTAAGGAAGCGGCGGAAAACGGTAAATTAGAAATATTCACTAATGATGAAAATAAATAAATTCATTCTGGCGGTATCCGCCTCTCTTGTTTGGTGTGTGTCATACGGACAGCAGGAGGAACCTGCGCGTCAGCACGAGCCTATAAAAATAGACGGCGTCGCAGCGGTTGTAGGCAAGGAAATAGTCCTCGAATCCGACATAGAAGGAGCGCTGATGCAGTATCAGCTCCAGGGTATTTCCATCGGCGAAAACGAAAAATGCCGGATTCTCGAACAATTGCTCATAGAAAAACTTCTGGCCCACCAGGGACAGGTGGACAGTCTGGAAGTATCCGAAGGCGAAATATCCAACACCGTCAACCAGAGGATACAGATGCTCGTACAGGACGTAGGTTCCATGAAAGCGGTCCTGGACCTTTACCAGAAAGCCGACCAGGAAGCGCTCGTACAGGATTTAACGCCAATAATGCGCAACCAGCTTTTCGCCGACAGGATGAAAAAGAAGGTAATAGGCGATCTTGACCCCTCGCCTGAGGATGTGCGCCGTTTTTTCAACAAAATACCGAAAGACTCGCTGCCCGAGTTCGAAACCGAATTCGAATTGGCTACATTGACAATAACCCCCGATCCTGACCCCAAGGCGGTCGAAGACATTATAAACCGCCTGAAAGAAATGAAAAAGGAAATCGAGGAAGGAGCGGATTTCCGTACACGCGCCATACTCTATTCTGACGATCCAGGCTCCGCCGCGAACGGAGGAGTGTACAACGGCGTGAAAAAGGGCCAGTTCGTAAAACCGTTCGAGGCGGCTGCCTTTAACCTCGAAGAGGGTGAAATATCCGACCCTGTGCAAACAGAATACGGTTACCACATAATACAGGTAATAAGGCGCCGCGGAGAGCAGTTAGACCTCCAGCATATTCTCATGCAGCCTAAATTTACTCCCGAAGACCTTAACAAGGCGCAGGAAAAAATGGACAGCATAGTAAGCAAGATACGCGCCGGCCAGCTGACATTCGACGAGGCTGTCAAGGCGTTCTCGCAGGACGAGGCCACAAAACTCAACAACGGTAACATGATGAACCAGAACACGGGAGAGACCACGTTCCCCATATCGATGCTCGACCGCGACATGTATTATGCCGTAGGCGGCCTTCAGCAGGGCCAGGTGTCCGACCCGGTATTCATTCAGGATCCGCGCGGTGGCGGCAAGTACGCCATTTTTTACGTCCGCAAGCGTACCGAACCTCACAGGGCCGACTATACGAAGGATTTCAACAAACTTAAAACCCTGGCCAAACAGGAACTCCAGGAAAAGAAACTCCGCGAGTGGGTTAGTAAAAAATCCAAAGACGTATTCGTGAAGATAAGTCCGGGATGGGAGGACTGTAAGTTCGTAACAAGCTGGGCTAAAATAAGGCACGAGGATTAGAAGTTTTCCGTATATTTATGTACACCTTCCGCATGACCGAAGGTTTTGCCGGGCGGTAATCCCGTAAATCCCCATTTCAAGGAAAAAATGAAAGCACCTAAACTTCCTTCGTTCATAAAACTGAACCAGAACAGCCGTTATAAACCGCGTTACAGGTATTACGATCCGGAAAAGGAACGCCTGGACGAACTTAAGAAAAAATACGGCCAGTCGTCAGACGAAGATTCTGCCGACGGTATCGGTATGCGCATGCGTTCCGATTTCCGTAGGAAAGCTGAGGACACACGTAAGATAAAACGAGGGCATTCGTCCAGCAGAACGCTTGTAATAATAATATTGGCGCTTTTGGCAGGGGTAATATGGATGCTGAAGACGGATATGTTCGAACGCATACTGTCTTCTTTCCTCGATATGTAAAAAATCCACGGCGCGCACTGCGTGGACGTGGGTATATGGATACCTGTTATGAGCGACGTTATAAAGATACTTCCCGACCATATAGCCAACCAGATAGCCGCAGGGGAGGTGGTGCAGCGCCCATCGTCCGTTGTCAAGGAGTTGATGGAAAACGCCGTCGACGCCGGTGCGATGTCCGTCAAAGTGATAATAAAACAGGCCGGAAAAGAACTTATAAGGGTAGTGGACGACGGCTGCGGTATGGGACCTCAGGATGCCCGAAACAGTTTTTTAAGGCACGCCACTTCCAAGATATCGTCTGCCGAAGACCTGTTCCGCCTGCACACCAAAGGTTTCCGCGGCGAGGCTCTGGCTTCGATAGCCGCAGTGGCGCAAGTGGAGATGACTACGCGCAGAAGCGAGGACGAATTGGCCTCGACCGTGGTGGTCGAAGGTTCCCGCTATGTCGATACAGTCCGGTGTGCGGCCCCGAAGGGGACGTCCGTTTCGGTCAAGAACCTGTTTTTCAATATACCTGCGCGCAGGAATTTTCTCAAGTCGGACTCTCTGGAAATGAATCGTATAACGGATGAATTCATCCGCGTGGCGTTGGCTCATCCTTCCCTGTCGTTCGAGTTGTACCGCGACGATACTCCTGTGTATAAACTATCGCCATCGAGTCTTCGGCGCAGGATTGTCGGCATTTTCAAATCGAATACAGATAATAAACTGGTCCCCATAGATGAAAAAACCGAAGCTGCAGACATATACGGTTTCGTGTACAAACCGGAATACGCCCGCGCAAAAAACGCCGAACAGTTTATTTTCGTCAACGACCGTTATGTGAAAAGTTCATACCTGTCCAGTGCCGTATTATCGGCCTTTCAGGGGCTTATCCCCGACAGGTATTACCCAGGATATTTCCTGTATTTCAAAGTGGACCCGGCAAGGATAGATATCAACATATCACCAACCAAGACCGAGATAAGTTTTGACGACGAAAGGACGATATACACATTCTTAAGGGCTGCAGTGAGGCATTCGTTGGGACAGTACAGCGTGCTTCCTGCTCTCGATTTCACGCAGGACCAGGAGATAAACAATGTCCTGGACCACCCTAAAGAAGGCGTAGAGGCTCCGGCCATAGTGTTCGATCCGTCGTACAATCCGTTCGAGGACGACCTTTCGCCGCGTACGGGCGGAAGCTCTGCCCCGCGCGGTACAACGTCATACGGCGAAGTTTCGCTCTCTGGCAAGCAATGGGAAGTTGTGGTTAACGAACTGGAAAAAGACAGTTCCGGCATCGCTGACGAAACCCAACAGGAACTTTTCTCAGGTACCGATGCCGGTTATACGATGCCCGGAGGAAACGCCCCCCGCAATGCGGCGGACGGCAAATATTCACTCGCCGGAGGCAAATATATACTGAGCCATATAAAAACGGGTATATTGCTGATAGATCCTGTCAGGGCGCATTGGAGGATCATGTACGAAAAAGTAAAGCAGGGCATATCCTCTCGCGGATCGCTGTCGCAACAGATACTTTTTTCGGTGAGGATAGAACTCGACGCCGCCCGAAGGATGGCCTTCGAGGGCATAGAATCCGAACTGTCGGCGATAGGATTCCATTTTGAAAAAGAACCTTCCGGCGCCGTGAAGGTACTCGGCGTACCTCCCGGGGTAAAAGAAAGCGAGATACAGGGTTTCATAGACCGTATGATAGATGATTTTTCCGCCGGCAGACCGCTTTCCCCTGAGGAATTGTCGGAAAACATGGCCCGTTCGCTTTCGTACACGATGGCCGTGAAAAACCCATCGGCCCTCACCCCGCAAGAGATGGAAAACATAGCCGCCGAATTGTTCGAATGCTGCGAGCCTGCTTTCGCACCGAACGGGAAAGCGACGTTCATACGCATAGGAATGGACGAACTGGAAAAGAAATTCGACTGAATAATCCATTAATGACCATAAGATACGAAAAATGAGCTATAACCAGATACGCCCCGGCGGGTATAAAATGTTGCCTGAAGCGATAAAATACCTTCTGGTGATAAACGGCATATGTTTCTTCGCGCAGCATATGCTTTCATCTACACCGTTGGGAACCATGTTCGACAGTTTTGCACTGTACCAGCCTGGAAGCGTCAGTTTCCACCTGTGGCAGATAATCACGAGCGTATTCATGCACGGCAACCTTACGCATCTGCTATCCAACATGTTCTCCTTGTGGATGTTCGGTGCGGTTATAGAAAATATATGGGGTACGAGGCGTTTTGTGACGTATTACCTGGTTACGGCCATAGGCGCCGGGGTGCTTTACCTGCTGGTAAACCAGGTGGAAATATCTCTTCTGGCCGGGAAACTAACTTCCGCCGGTGTACCTGACGCTCTTCTGGCCGGACTCCGACAGGCGTCAAACGTCGATATCGCCAACGAACTGATATCCGAAGTACGCATGCCTATGGACACGGACCTTGTGTCGCGCTATTACTGGGCTTATCACGTGCCTGTGGTGGGGGCTTCGGGAGCCGTGTTCGGCATATTGCTCGCTTTCGGTATGATGTTCCCAAATTCCAAGATATACCTGTATTTCGCGATACCGATTACGACCAAGTGGTTTGTGATAGGCTACGGTGTGTTTGAGTTTGTAAGCGGGATAACCGGTTTCCAGAGCAACGTAGCCCATTTCGCGCATCTGGGAGGTATGCTGTTCGGGTACATACTGATACGTTACTGGAAGAAAAAAGGCATGTGGTACAGATAAAAAACGGTTTTGCACATTGGCTATGGAATGTGAAGAAAGGAAAAAAGCGGTTTACGATTACCTCGATACCAGAGGTATAAAATACTCGAAATACGACCATGAGGAAGCCCCGACGATAGAGATCGCCCGCCGGTTGTGGCATGACGACGGCTCCAAACATTGTAAAAACCTGTTTTTCCGCAACAAAAAGGGCGACCGCCATTATCTGGTAGTTTTCGATTGTGAAAAAAGTCTGGCCATACATGATTTGGAACAGCGTTTGAAACAGGGAAAACTGACGTTCGCCTCGGAGAAGCGTATGGAAAAACATCTCGGTCTGCGCCCGGGTTCTGTGTCTCCTTTCGGACTTATAAACGACACCCAAAACCATGTGCATCTTTTCCTCGACAGCAATCTGCAGTCAGAAAAAAGTCTTAGTTTCCATCCCAACGACAACACGTCCACGGTAGTCATTTCCCTCGGAGAATTCATGCGTTTTCTCGAATTTGCGGGTAACAGTTATGAGTTTATAGACCTGTACTGAAAAAGATACGCCGGGTCGGATTTTCCCGTTACATGAAGTTTTGCAGCATTGTTCATGATTTGTTAACAGATGCAAGGCCGGAAATAGTTATTTTTGCCTTAAATCCAACAATATATAAGATTATGACAAGAACATTTTTGTTTGCGTTGGCATTGAGCCTGGTTTCGGTTTCGGTGTTTGCAGGAAATAACAAAACTGTGGCGGGCTATGTTTACCACGACATAGACAGTAACGGCGTATTCGACAAAAAAAATGAAAAAGGTCTGCCGTCCATAGCGGTGAGCAACGGCCGCGACGTGGTGCTGACGGACAAAAACGGCCGCTATGAACTGCCATTGTACGGCGACTGCGAGATATTCGTGATAAAACCTACCGGTTATGCTGCTCCCGTGAATTCTTACGGAATACCTCAGACGTATTACGTTTACCGTCCGGCAGGTTCTTCCGCCGACATGAAATACAAAGGAATAGCGCCTACCGGAAAACTGCCACGCGAGGTCAATTTCCCGCTTTATCCTTCGCAGGAGCCGGAGAGGTTCAGCATACTCGTGTTCGGCGATCCGCAGAGCCGCGACCGCACCGATGCCGGGTATTTCGGACAACAAGTGGTACGTCCGCTTATAGACAGCGCTTCGGCTTATAAATTCGGCATACTTTTGGGAGACATATCGTTCAACGATCTGACAGTATTCGAGCCGGTGATGAACCGCACCGCACTTATCGGCATCCCTTGGTATCCTCTTCCCGGAAACCACGACCACAACCAGGACAAGAACATAAAATACGATTCGCTCACGTGTGAAACTTATACGGACTTTTTCGGGCCTGCTACGTATTCGTTCAATTACGGGAAAGTACATTTCATAATGACCGACGATGTGGTGCTGCCCAACCCTGCCGGAAAATCGCAGTACACCGGAGGGCTGAGCGAAAAACAGTTCGCATTTATAGAAAACGACCTTAAATTCGTGCCTAAAGACTATTTGGTGGTATTTGCCGGGCACATACAGTTGTTCGACACAAACCCTGCGGTCGAGACGTTCCGCGATGCCGACCGTCGACGTTTGCTTGACCTTCTGGGGCAGTTTGAAAATTCTGTGTCGCTCTCGGCGCATACTCATTACATACGGCCTACATTTTTCAGTGAAGAGGACGGCTGGAAAGGAAACCACAGGCATCTGCACATCAATGCCGGAGCCACGTGCGCCGACTGGTACAAAGGCCTTCCGGACCCTTACGGCCTGCCTAATGCCATGATGCGCGATGGCAGCCCTCAGGGATATTTCACTCTGGATTTCGACGGTAACAGTTATGTACATACTTACCATGCGAGCCGTCAGGGCGATTTCCGCGACATGAGCATCTCGCTTGGAGACAGCCTGTTCGTTGGGCTTCAGATACCCGTTTACGCCAATTTCTACAATGGCAACGAACTATCGGTGTTGTCTTACCGCATCGACGGCGGAGATTGGGTGAAAATGTACCGTGTTATAGAGGTTGATCCTGTTTTTTCGCGGCTCAATAAACTGTGGAACAATCCTCAGTATAAACTTCCGGGACGCAAAGTTTCCGGGCCTGTCAAGTCGTATCACTTATGGAAAGCGCTGATGCCCGCTTTCGGCAAAGCCGGTGTGCATGTGGCCGAAGTCGAAGCCATAGACATGTATGGAAGAAGGTATACCGAGAAATACGTTTTTGAAGTTCTGTAATCGTATTTTTTGTTGGATATGAGTTTATCGGTTATTAAAGCCCGGAGATATCCGGGCTTTGATGAATTTTATGGAATTTACATTTCTTAGAATGTTTTTTCAGCCCCGGCATTTTACTTGTTTTCGGGTATCGGATAAACGGACGGCTAGGCTTTGCATGGAATGTTCAAAAAATGGTATAAACACAGCCAAGATGTTTCATTGTTTGATTTTATATCTCAACAGCACAGGGTTGTCATCTGTTTTAAGTTCGGAGAGTATGCGGAGGTTATTATCATCCAAGACCTTTTCGTTTGTCAAATGATTTTCGTCTAAAAGTTCTTTTACCTGTGATAAGCGATAGGTATAGCATCCGTTCTGGCGGATATTGGGAAATATTTCAATGCCTTCGGTTAAGGTTTCGGCATATTTCCCTTCTCCTGTTTTGGTATCGTACATTAGTATAGGGTGTTTTCTGTTGTGTAATCCTGTAAATACGATAGAGTTTTTGCTGGAGAAAGGCATTGACCAGAACGATACGTACTTGTCATCGTTTTCAAAAAGATATTCAATAGCTTTTTCACGAGGCATGGTTGTAGAAAAGTATTCGTGTACCTTTCCGTATTTTCCTAGGTCTAATTTAATATATGGGACAAAGCTTCCCCGTTGGTATTCATATATTGTGTTCAGATAGCTGATAAATAGGATTACTTTGTCATTAATCTTGTTGAATACCACGCCGGGAGCAACGTATTTCGTTTTGTTTATATTTTCGTGGAGCGGTATATCCTGCAGGCCAATACGGACGCCATTAATAACGTCATAGAATAATATTCTGCTGTCTATAAATGAAAATACGGCATAAATGCTGTCATTTACGGGAGCAAAAGAACTTATGGCAAATCTTCCGTTGGCATTGTCGTATGATATCCGGACCGTTCTTATTTTTTTCTCGCTGGCCATATCGAATGTGTACAAACGGGAAGTTGCAGGTTCGGCGACGGTAATGGTCTTGTTATCGGGATGTACAGTAAAATATGTAATATAAACGTATTCGTCGGGACCTTGACCGGATTTCATGAACTGTCCGAGGTATTTGCCGTTGTTGGCGTCGAACTTGTGAATTTTTCGCCCACGGTCGAGTATGTACAGCGTATCGTTTACTATTTGTTGATGCATTGTATGCCCCGAAATGAGTGAGTTGTCCGATGTTTCCAGAGGGATTATGTCCATGCGTTCGAAAATGTCGTAAAAACTCATCTTCTCAGGATGCTCTATGTCAAAGGAAGCCGTTGTGCTGTCATCGCTGTTTTCCTGTACGGGATTGCCGCATGATATAAACATTAGTGACAAGACTAAAACCGAAAATATTTTTTTCTTGGTATTCATTGTCGAAAACGTACTATATGATTACCATATCCAGACTCCATCGCATAAATCTAAAGTCGAACCCGAAATATATACAATAATTTGTGGGCTGATAGTCTACGCCTATTACGCTTAACCAACATTTTCCGGGCGGTTCTCTGTTGCATTCGATGTCGACACCGGGATGATCTGGATTTTCTTCATCCGCTAATGCTTCTATGTTGGCCAGTATCAGATCAGACATTTCTGGCTTTTGGGTTCGGCTGGCAGTTATTGCAACTACTGCTGCAAGCATGAAAAATATTGAAAGCAAGATGTTTTTGTAATATTTCATAGTGTTATGAGTTGATAAGGTCAAAAATAAATAATTAGTACAATTATATAAATATAATGTAAATATAATTCATTTGGTATTAGTGCATAAAAAACATGGCGGCCGTTCGGCCGCCATGTTCAGGTTTGCGCTAATTTCCGTATCTTTTTTTACGACTTAGAAATTATTTTCTCCATTGCCTTCGCCGTTGTAACGACGGTAACCGCCTTCGCGGCGGAATCCGCCTTCAGAACGGCCACCGCCGAACCCGCCTTCGCGGCGCGGACGATAGCCTCCTTCCGAGCGACCTCCGCCGAACCCGCCTTCGCGGCGCGGACGATAACCTCCGGACGCGTTGTTGTCGAAACGGCGCTGAGGCCTTTCACTGCCTTTTTTGTACTCGTCGTGCGGAATGGCTTCCTTGGTGGCTATGGTAGCCCCTTCGTATTCCACGCCGTTGAGCGATTCGAGAGCCTGACGACCGTTTTCATCCTCTGGCATCTCGACAAAGCCGTAGCATTTTGAACGGCCCGTCTCGCGGTCCATGATAACTTTGGAGGAAGATACCTCTCCGTACTGCTCGAAAAGAGCCTGCAAAGATTCCGAAGTAGTGTTCGGAGAAAGCTTTGCTACAAAAATTTTCATCAAAGTAAAAAAAATGTTAAAAATGAATAAAATGAAATCGCTTCATAATCAAATGAAGACAGGCTCAAATTTACAATTAAATATGACGCTGCAAACTTTTTGAGTTTAAAAATAGTTGATTATTTTTGAGTCCCTAAAACCAACGGTCGAAGTTCATGACAGACATAATACGCAGATATTGTTCCAGACACGGTTTCGGCGTGTCCTCGCGTCTTGCCTCCAGGATGGCGGTGCGCACCAATTCGATGCGCTCGTTCATGATATACAGCGCGTTTTTCACCCTTGGGGTATCTTTCGTATTGTATTTGCTGTTAGCCCTGGGGCTTAAATGCAAAGACCTGACCTTTAAACGGCGGGAATCCGTTTTCGACCTTTAAGCATTCACGGAATAAAATCTAAAAAACGATGGAATTGGATAAAGAAAAGATAATAGAGGCATTAAGGCCCATAATCATGCCCGGTACGGCTGACGACATAGTGAAGGCCGGCGGAATACGGCAGGTGAACATAGAAGGAAACAAAGTGCATGTTGAGGCTGTGGTATTCACACCCGCACTGAATATGCGCCGCAAGACAGAAAACCAGATAAAATATCTCGTAGGCAAGTTATATCCCGATGCCGAAGTCACCGCATCGGTAGGCAGTGAAAAGCCTCAGGACGATGCCATAACCCCGGTCGAAACATCCATATCGAAAGTACGTCACATCATAGCCATAGCCTCAGGCAAAGGTGGTGTCGGCAAATCCACATTGTCCGCCAATCTGGCTATAGCTCTGGCGCAGTCCGGGTATAAAGTAGGATTGGTCGATGCCGACATATACGGCCCTTCGATGCCTATAATGTTCGATGCTGAGAACGCCATGCCTACTGCCGTGGAATGGGAAGGCAAGGATATGATGAGCCCTATCGAAGCGCACGGCGTAAAACTCCAGTCGATAGGTTTCTTTGCAAAACAGGGACAGGCTATGGCCTGGCGCGGCGCCATGGCTACAAAAGCGCTCCAGCAAATGATATTCGAGACGGTGTGGGGCGAACTAGACTTTCTGCTCATAGACATGCCTCCCGGCACGGGCGACATACACCTGACACTCACCGGAGCATTGCCCCTCACCGGAGCTATCATCATAACCACTCCGCAGAGTGTGGCCTTGAACGATGCCAAACGCGGAATAGAACTGTTCCGCAACGAAAACATAAACGTGCCGATAGTCGGCGTAGTGGAAAACATGTCGTATTTCACGCCTGCCGAACTCCCCGACAACAAATACTACATTTTCGGCCGCGAGGGAGGCCGGAACCTGGCAGCCGATTACGGCGTACCTTTTTTGGGCGAGATACCTTTGGTACAGTCCATCCGCGAGGCATCGGACGCCGGCCGGCCGGTAGCCCTTTCCGGCGATACTCCTATGGGCAGGGCGTTTGCGGCCCTGGCGGAAAAAGTGGCCCGGTACGCTGAAAAAAGTCTGGAATGACCGTAAAACCGCCCGGACAAAAGAAACGCCTGACTCTGGCGGAAAAAGCGCTGGACGATATACGTGCCGTACTCGGCGGCGACGGCGGCGATATAATCCTGCGCGGGGTGTCCGACGACGGCGCAGAGGTGTATGTGGAACTCGTGGGCGCATGCGAGGGGTGTGCCGTAAGGGAAGTAACGCTGAACGGTCTGGTCAAAAACAGCCTCAGGAAATATCTTCCCGACATAAAGCGCGTTGTACAGGTATGGCCTGATGCCGGTTGATTTTTACCGTATTATGAAAATTATATTCTGTTGCCCGGCGTTTTTACTTCTCCTATCGTGCTGCGACAGGCCGGAAGCCGCTTTCGATCCTCGCTCTGTGCAGTACAACGACAGGGCTGTGGAAATGATGCAGAGTTTTATCCGTGAAGGGACGCTCGATACTACGGGATTTTCCGATGCCGTTACTTTGGCCGATTCGTCACGGATAATGTTCGGCAGTATAGTGGACAGCTGTCAGGCGTTGCTCGATTCAGCCGTGATGTATTCGCCCGATTATTATTTATATTATGCCCAGAAAGCGTTTTTTTACGCTTATTGCGCCGATTATGAAAGATCGTACCGGTGGGTATCGGAAGCCCTCGCGAGAAAGGATATCCCCGAGATACGTCTTTACGCCGGAATGTTACTGCACAAAATGGGAAAACACGGACAATCGCAGATGGAATACGGTCGTGCAATAGGTCAATACGAAATGCGCGACACACTTTCCGAGGCCGATCTTTGCAATTATGCGTTTGCCCTGAGCCTTGCCGGGGAAAAGGAAAAAGCATTGCAGGTAGTTGGAAATCATATGAAAGACAGCGTGATGAAAAAACAAATGTCGGAAATGATAGGCGAGGGCGGCAAAGTTATCGGCACGATGATTCCCTGATTTTTTATGTCTTTACCGGGTTATGCTGGCGTATGCCGTATTTTATCGGATTGATTACATCGAAAGCGACATACCGGTATTGATTTATCTGCCGTTAAGTCAAAACAGTTTATTACATTTGCATCAGTGCACGGACAGGACACAAACTTTTCCGTGTGCTGATGATTTATGTCTGTAATACGCGTTACTAAAGAATTCGGCTTTGAAGCCGCGCATGCACTCTACAATTACGATGGACAGTGCTCCAATATTCACGGCCATTCGTACCGTTTGTTCGTCACTGTGAAAGGATGTCCTCTCGACGAGCCTTCACATCCGAAAAACGGCATGGTGGTCGATTTTTCCGTACTCAAGGAAATAGTGGTCAGGCGGATAATAGAACCGCTCGACCATAGTTTCATCGTTTACGGGGCCTCGCCGCAGTCTGGAATACCGGGCAGTCTGGTAGGTAAGGGCGTAGGCATGAAGATCGTCGAATTTCCGTGCCCGCCCACGTGCGAGATGATGCTCGCCGATTTCGCTTCGAGGATACTTCCGGAGCTGCCCTCTGGCATAGAACTGCACAGTATGCGGCTGTACGAGACAGCTACCTCGTATGCCGAATGGTTTGCCGAAGATAACCGGTAATTGCGCGGGAATTTAGGACGGTCTGTGGATAAGTGCAAAACATCGAACTGGTTATGCCGAGGCGCAGCGTTGGCCGGGTGATCCCGGAGGAACATATTATAAAATAAGCTGCAAGCCGGTCGGGTGACCACGGCTGGACAGATATTAACAACAGACATTCAATATCAAACAGGCTCTGCCTGCGGGCTCTGCCCGCGAAGTTTAAAATAGTTTATAAGTGTTATAAGCGGCAGGGTGTTGCATCTAAAATAGTTTGTAGAGTGTCGTATATATAAATAAAATATGGAAAAAGTACGGATACCGCTTGAAGAAGGCAAAAGCGTTTATTTTGCATCGGATATGCATTTGGGCGCAGGCGGACATCTCAATACCCGCGACAGGGAACGCCTTTTGGTGGATTGGCTGCGGGACATACGGCCTTCTTGCGGCGCTTTGGTGCTATGCGGCGACGTGTTCGACTTCTGGTACGAATGGAAAAATGTCGTCCCGAAAGGATATGTCCGTATAATGGGCGAGATAGCATCGTTTGCCGACGCAGGCATACCGGTGTACTTTTTTACCGGAAACCACGATATGTGGGCCAAAAACTATTTCCCGGAAGAACTCGGCGTGGTACAGTATTACGATCCGGTAGAGATGGACATATCGGGCAAGCGCTTTTTCATTGGCCACGGCGACGGGCTGGGCCCCGGCGACCACAAATTCAAGGCTATGAAAAGCCTGTTTAAGAACCGCGTTGCGCGTTGGATGTTCTCGCACCTGCTGCACCCGGATTTTGCGCTTGATGTGGCCGGATATTTCTCGCGCCGTTCACGCGCCGCAACCGGTACGGGCGACAAAACATACCTTGGCAACGACCGCGAATGGCTCCATATGTTCTGCATGGAAAAACTCGGAAAAGGAGAATATTACGATTATTTCATATTCGGGCATCGCCACCTCGCACTTGACAAACCGCTTCCCGGCGGCTCGCGTTATATAAACCTGGGCGACTGGCTTACTTATTTCACGTACGGGCAGTGGGACGGCTCCGAATTTTATCTTAAGGAATATCCCCATGGGGAAAAATGAAATATCTTACATAGGCGGCAACACTGCGGAGCGTCCTTTTTCGTTCTATGGGGCAGGCAAACTGCTCATCACCGGAGAATATCTGGTGCTGGACGGGGCTGAGGCTCTGGCTGTTGGATTGTCCGTCGGGCAAACGCTGGAAGTATCGGCCCATGGGCAGGACGGGGTTTTATTGTGGTCGAGTCTGGAGAATGACGGCAAGTGTTGGTTTTCCGCCGCTTTCGACAGCCGCCTGGATATAATCCGCACTTCGGATGAAAAAACGGCCGGTCTTCTTGCCTCTTTTCTGAAAGTGTGCCTCAAATACAATCCCGGCTTTGATTTCACTGGCAAAAATGTGTCGGTGCGTGCAGGTTTCGACCGCTCGTGGGGGTTGGGAACGTCCTCCACGCTGATGTACGTGTTAGGGCGTTGGGCGGGGATAGATCCTTTTCTGATACTTTACGAAGCTTTTTCCGGCAGCGGTTACGATATAGCGTGCGCCGGATTGAAGAAACGCAACGCCGTCGTTTACAAGCTTGAAAACGGGCATCCCGCTTGGGAAGAAACTGATTTCCGCCCGCCGTTCTCCGATAACCTGTACTTTGTTTACAGCGGACACAAGAAAAACTCCGAACGCGCCGTCAGATCTTACCGCGAATTGCCACGTGCCGGACGTATGGCGGCGGTGGAGGAGTGTACGCGCATAACACGCGCAATGTTATCGTGCGGGACGCCGGATGAATTCGACTATCTTGTACATGAACACGAAAATATTGTATCCGGCGTTACGGGTATGCCCGCTTTGAAGGACAGGCTTTTTCCCGATTTTACAGGTGAGGTCAAGAGCCTCGGTGCGTGGGGAGGCGATTTTTTCCTTGCCACCGGCGCCGAGGCTCCCGGTTATTTCCGCCGTAGAGGTTACGGTACTGTGCTTTCCTGGGATTCTTTAGTGCTCGATACTGTCCGCTGACAACTAAGCACGTGCGCAGAAGTCTGTTTTTTCAGGCTTCCCTGGTAATGCCGGTCTGTATGTCTGTATTGCCGGGAGGTTCGCTTTTTCCCTGGTCTTATAATTTTGCTTTATTCCTGCCTGTGAGTATGTGTAAGGGGGGATTGACATATTTGTGCATGTAAAGTCTCAAATAATTTCCCGCTGTCCTTGCAAAAGTCCAAAAAAAAACTATTTTTGCATGTCTTAAAAAGCACCCGAGCTTTAGATAACTAAACTTAATTAAAGATTATGTACTGGACACTTGAACTGGCACAATACCTTGCCGATGCGCCCTGGCCCGCTACAAAAGACGAACTGATAGACTATGCCATCCGCACGGGAGCCCCCATGGAAGTGGTGGAAAATTTGCAGGCTGCCGAAGACGAAGGCGAAGTTTACGAATCTATGGAAGAATTGTGGCCCGATTATCCTACGGACGATGACTTCCTGTGGAACGAGGAGGAATATTAAGAAATTGTAAAGAAACGGTTATGTTAGGGCCGTTTCGTGCCAAAAAAGCAGGTTGGAGTTTCAATCTGCTTTTTATTTATCCTTACCTTTGTATCCTCTGCCCTTGGACGGCAATAAACGGAAATAAAAGAATACAACACATAAAACAAAAAAATCCCAGATGAGTATCGTAGAAAAGATAATGAAAGTGTTTTTCGGGGATAAATCCGCAAAAGACATAAAGCAGATACAGCCGATAATCGATAAGGCCCTTTCTTACGGTGAAGAATTCAAAAACCTTACCAACGACCAGTTGCGCGCCAAGACACAGGAATTCAGAGACCGTGTCGCTGCGGCTGTGGCCGAAAAGGAAGCCCGCATCAGGGAACTCGAGGCCGAAGCCGAGGCGGAAAACCTAAAAGGCGTGGCTGCGGCTACGGTTGAGGCTACGGACGGACAACAGGAGCAGCATGACGATTCCCAGCATGACGACGAAAAGGCGCGTCTGGAAAAAATAGAAAAACTGCTCGACGAAGCCGACCGCCTCAAGGACGACGTGTATAAAATAACCGAGGACGTACTCAAGGAAATACTTCCGGAAGCGTTTGCCGTGGTAAAGGAAACTGCCCGCCGTTTTGTGGAAAACCCCACGCTGGAAGTGACCGCCGGTCCGTTGGACAGGGAACTTTCCGCCACCCGTCCCAATGTCGAGATATCCGGAGACAAGGCTCTTTGGCACAATACGTGGGATGCCGCCGGAAAGCCCGTAACGTGGGACATGGTGCACTACGATGTCCAGCTTATAGGCGGCGTGGTGCTGCACCAGGGGAAAATAGCCGAGATGGCTACCGGTGAAGGTAAGACACTCGTGGCTACGTTGCCGATATACCTTAATGCCATACCGGGCAAAGGCGTACACGTGGTTACGGTCAATAACTATCTGGCGCGTCGTGACGCGGCATGGATGGGGCCTTTGTTCGAATTTCACGGACTGCGCGTGGACTGCATAGACAATCACCAGCCCAATTCTCCTGAACGAAAGAAAGCATATCAGGCCGATATAACCTACGGCACGAACAGCGAGTTCGGTTTCGACTACTTGCGCGACAACGGAGCCCGCGAGATGGACGAACTGGTGCAGAGGGAACACAACTATGCCATAGTGGACGAGGTGGACTCGGTGTTGATAGACGATGCGCGTACACCTCTTATAATATCCGGTCCGGTGGTAGGCGGCGACGATCGTCAGGAGTACATAGACCTCAAGCCACAGGTGGAACGTATCGTAGCCGAACAGAAAGCCTTTTTGAACAAGGAATTCGTGGAAGCCAAAAAACTCCTTGCCGAAGGAAATGAAAGTTACGATGATAACGGCGAGGGTGGCGGAGCCAAACTTTTCCGCGTGTTCCGCGGCGGGCCGAAGATGTCTGCGCTGATAAAATTCCTGAGCGTAAAGGGTAATAAATACCTGTTGCACAAAGCCGAGGAAAATTACATGGGTATGGGCAACCGACTTATGCCGGTTATTGACAAGGACCTGTTTTTTACGATAGACGAACGCCAGAACACGGTCCAGCTTACCGACAAGGGCGTTGCTTTCCTGTCGAAATACAACGATGACGAATCGTATTTCATAATGCCGGACATAGGCGAGCGTACGGCTGAGATAGACCGTTCGGACATGCCCGCCGAGGAAAAATCCAGGGCCAAGGAAGAACTCTACCGCGACTTCAGCGTCAAGAGCCGCCGCCTGCATACGATGAACCAGTTGCTCAAAGCATACATGTTGTTCGAGAAAGACCAGGAGTATGTCGTGCTGGACGATGCCATTAAAATCGTGGACGAACAGACGGGACGTATCATGGAGGGCCGCCGTTATTCGGACGGATTGCATCAGGCGCTCGAAGCCAAGGAAGGCGTCAAGATAGAAGGCGCCACCCAGACTTATGCCACGATAACGCTCCAGAACTATTTCCGTATGTACCGCAAGTTGGCAGGTATGACCGGTACGGCTATGACCGAAGCCAACGAATTCTGGGAGATATACAAACTGGACGTGGTCGAGATACCGACCAACAAGCCGATAGCCCGTGACGACCGCGAGGACCTTCTGTATCGTACCAAACGCGAAAAATACGACGCTATAATCGCTGAAATAGAACGCCTCTCACAGCAGGGTCGTCCTGTGCTGGTCGGAACCACTTCGGTCGAGGTATCGGAGCTGATAAGCCGCCAGCTGTCGATGAAAAAGATAAAGCACAATGTGCTTAACGCCAAACTCCACCAGAAGGAAGCCGAAATAGTGGCCCACGCCGGTGAAAAAGGAGCTGTGACCATCGCCACCAATATGGCGGGCCGCGGTACGGACATCAAGCTCACCGCGGAAGTGAAGGAACTGGGCGGTTTGGCGATAATAGGTACCGAACGCCACGACTCACGCCGCGTGGATCGCCAGCTGCGAGGCCGTGCCGGCCGTCAGGGCGACCCGGGATCTTCTCAGTTCTATATATCGCTCGAAGATAACCTGATGCGCCTGTTCGCGTCCGAACGTCTTAGCAAACTCATGACTTTCCTCGGTCTTAAGGATGGCGATGTGATACAGGACCGCCGTATAACGAACATGGTGGAAAAAGCTCAGAAACGCGTCGAGGAAAACCATTTTGGTTCGCGTAAACACACACTCGAATACGACGACGTTATGAACGCCCAGCGCAAGGCAGTGTATAAAAAGCGCAATCACGCGCTTTCCGGCGAGCGTCTTTCGGTGGATGTGACCAACGCCATAAAGGACGTATGTTCTACTATTGCCGAAAATGTCAAAACGGACGAGTCGTCGGCTGAAAGCCTCAAAAAGCAGATGTCCGACGTGTTCGGACGTCAGGTTGCTGACGCTTTCGCCGAAAAATATCCTGTGGACGACGATGCCATAAAAGATATGAAGGCGGAGGAATTGTCCGAGCAGCTTTTCGATTTCGTGTACAAGCATTTCAAGACTAAGATGTCCAACCTCGCTTCGACAGTGTATCCGTTCGTTAAGGACGTCTTTGAAAAACAGGGCAACCGTTTCCGTATGATAGGTGTTCCGTTTACCGACGGCGTTAAAACCATGCACATAGGTGTGGATTTGGAAAAAGCATACAACACGAAGGGATTCCAGGTGGTAACCGATTTTGAAAAGAATGTCGTATTGTCCACTACCGACGAAGCATGGAAACAACACCTGCGCGACATGGACGACCTTCGCGAAAGCGTTCGCAATGCCGTTTACGAACAGAAAGACCCGATACTCATATACAAATTCGAAGCGTACGATCTTTTCGAAGCCATGCTTGGCAGGGTCAATTACGATGAGGTAGGATTTCTTTTCCGTGCCGGAATACCGGTGCAGGACCCCAACCGTGTGGAACAGGTACAGCGCCAGAAACGCGTGGCAGGCAAGGAAAGCCGCGGCGCCGAGGAAAACGCTGCCGCAGGAGAAGGAATGCCGAACCGTACCGAAGAACCGGAAAAACCTCGCACTTACGTCCGCGACCAGCCTAAGATAGGCCGCAACGACCGGGTGAAGATACAGAACATAAGCAACGGGGAGGTGCGTGAGATGAAGTATAAACAGGCCGAACCGCTTATCGAAGAAGGCAAGTGGGTTGTCCTGGAAAAACTGTAACGCGTCCAGCAACAGCGTAGTTGCTTATCCCGGTATGGATACCTTGGAGTACCAGAAACGTGTGCTGGACCGTATGGCCGGAATTTATTGCCGTGCTCATCATGGAAAGCGAAAGGACGGCCGTCTTTGCCCCGGTTGCGGTGAACTTGTCCGTTATGCCGCGGACAGACTGGCAAAGTGCCCTTTCGGAAGCGGAAAACCGAACTGTTCGTCATGCCGGATACATTGTTACCGTCCGGATATGAGGAATCAGGTAAAGCGTATGATGAGGTATTCAGGCCCAAGAATGGTGTTGTATTATCCGCTCGATGCGCTGGTGTATTTATACAGAAAAATATCGCACTCACGCGGCAGATAAAAAAACTCCGGGGATTGCTTCCCCGGAGTTTTTTTATCTGCCTGTTTAAAGATTTGACGTTTACCCGGTAAACGACCGTGTATGTCCGGTGTTTAACTCTCGTAATGTACTAAAGGTCGAATTTATAGAAAATCCTTTCCGAAACAGAACGGGAGAAGATCTTCTATATCCGATGCTTTTACCGCCGGGGCAGGCTTAGTGCCGGCAAATATTATTTCTATCGGACTTCCCTGTTTCTGGGAGTATTCCAGTATCGCCTGCCGGCAAGCCCCGCAAGGTGCTACCGGAACTGCGGATGACGAACCTTTTTTCCCGCCGCAGACGGCTATTTTCAACATCTTTACATTCGGATATTCCGCGCCTGCGTGGTAAACGGCCACACGTTCGGCGCACAGCCCCGAAGGGTATGCGGCGTTTTCCTGATTGTTGCCAGTTAAGATAATTCCGTTTTCCAACAGGACGGCCGCACCGACCATGAATCCGGAATACTGGGCATAGGCTTTCTCACGTGCGGCAAGAGCTTTTTTTACCAGTTCGAGTTCTTGTGCCGGCATTTCGTCTTCGCGGTCGTAGTATGTATAACGCAGGGTATGTTCTTTAGTTGTGCTCATGTGTTGTTGGTTCGCTTTGTTTCTGTAGGGGCGTGCAATTTATGATTTTTTCCCTAATCCGCACAATGTACGTCTGAAGCTTTTGTATTTCACGGTTTCGGGTATCCGGCCGTTTCCGCACGGACAGAGCAATATTAAGGATAAAATGATGTGCGGCGTAAAATTACGCATGTAGGTTTTCCTGTGGTTTTGCAGGTTTTAATTAAATTTACGGCAGTAAAAAGACACTTCAAAATGAAAAACGAAAAAATAGCGAAACATATAACAGGGTGGCTTTCCCGTTATCTGGACAAAAGCGGAGCCCGTGGTTTCGTAGTCGGTGTGTCGGGCGGTGTGGATTCGGCACTGGTATCCGTGTTGTGCGCCATGACGGGCCGGAGTACGGTATGCGTCACCATGCCGATACATCAGGCAAAATCGCATGTCGCCCGTGCAGGCGAGCATTGTTCGTACCTTGTCGGAAAGTACGCCAATGTAACGTGCGAGAATATAGACCTCACCGCACCGTTCGATGCTTTTGCGGCAGCGTTGCCTGTTTGCGGCGATGAGGCCAGGGATAATCTTGCGTCGGCCAATACACGTTCGCGGATGCGTATGACCGCGCTTTATCATGTGGCTTCGCTTGGCGGGCTGTTGGTGGCCGGTACAGGCAACAAGATTGAAGATTTCGGAGTGGGCTTTTTTACCAAATGGGGCGACGGGGGAGTCGATTTAAGCCCGATAGCCGACCTTACAAAGACGCAGGTGTATGAACTGGCGCGTTATGCCGGCGTGTGCGAAAGCATACTTTCTGCTGAACCGTCGGACGGACTTTTCGATACGGACCGGACCGACAGTATGCAGCTCGGCGCTACTTATCCTGAGTTGGAGTGGGCTATGGATATGGCTGAACTCGGTTTTTCACAGGCTGATTTTACCGGCCGCAAAGCCGAAGTGATGGATATTTTCATACGCCGTAAAAGGGCCAATGCGCATAAGATGAAGCCCATTCCCGTATGCCGCATCCCGAAAGGATTGCTTGTGTAGCGTTCATGGCTTCAGTGCTAAATTTAAATGGCGGTACGCTTTTGCGTACCGCCATTTAAATTTAATCCGTGAAAGCGAGTTCAGTTGTCTGCCTTGGAACAGAGTTCTTTTATAGCTTCGCGGCATTTTTCGAGCAAATCCTCGTCTTTCGACATCGACGCCAAAAAAGCAGCCTTGTTGAACGACTCCAAAGCGTAATGCCTTTTCTGCCCGGAGAGGATCTGGAACTTTCCCCTGTAATACATCGGCAGCGCGTACATCGGATTAATCTCCATAGCCTTGTCGAAATACAAAGTCGGATTGCCCGCCACCGGATAACGGTCTATTGCCGTTATACCCTTTAAGAGATAGGCTTCGGCATCCTTGTTGTTCTCGCTAAGGAGCTTGTCGTAACATTCCTCCGCCTGGGCAACAAGTCCTTCGCTGCGTAGGAATCCGCCTTTGCGTATGTTGGCTATACGGTTCATCGGGTCTATCTCAAGCACCTTGTCGAAATATTCCATAGCGTCCCGCGGCCGCCCCTGCGATATAAGTTCTTCCCCTATCTCTATGTACGGGGCTGTGCTGTATGGCGCCAATTCGAAAGCTCTTTGCATGGATTCTATCATACGGTCGGTATCCCCCAAGCCTTTGTACACCTTGCCGAGGAAATAATGCAGTTCGGCCGTATCTTCTCCATCGGAGAGCATGTTTTCAAAATGTCTGAGCGAATCGGCGTACATCTTGTTATCCATCAGCATCAACGCCAGTTTGAGCTCGTTTTTTTCCGTACGGCGGTACATGTCCAGCGAGTTCTTTTTCGCTGTCCTGGCCGTGGCGTTGCCAGGGTTCATGCCTACTACTTTTCCGAACAGGCTTATGGCTTTGTCGTATTCCTTCAGCCCGAAAAAAGCCTTGGCGGCCTGGAAATTGGCGCGTTCCGAATCGGGATTTATCGACAGCGCATCCTTGGCCGCTTCGCACGCCTTTTTATAGTCGCCTTTTTTCACGAGGAGCTCGCTTTTGGCGATGTAGGCGTCCTCTGAGGAAGGGCGTATGCCGATTATCATGTCGCAGCAGTCTATGGCCTCGTCCCATTTTTTGTCTTTTGCGTATAAAAGGGCTTTGTAGTTGTATGCCACAGTATTTTCGGGAAATTCCTTCAGCGCCGCGTCAATGCTCTTGCTCGCCGAATCGTACAGCTCCATTGCAAAAAGGGCCTGCATTTTGTTATCGAATGCTTCGGGGGCCGTCTGCGGATGACGGGACGCCTGGTCTAAGTATTTCAGCGCTGTTTTATATTCTCCTTTTGCGAGGTGTTCTTTTCCGGTCTCCAGGCATTTTACAGCCGCCTGTTCGGGAGAATTCCCGGAATGCCGTTTGTAGATGTCTTCCAGTACGCACATTTGCAGTGGTGTTTAAAGTGTAGTTAGCAGTATAGATTGAATATCACCACAAGTTAATTCGTTTAATGAGAAAAAACAATTAAAACCTGTGAAAAATTTCTCGCCCGAAGGGCCGTTCAATCCCGCCGGGTGAGTGACCTCTCAGTACATATGATGAATATATAACGGACAGTACACGTCGAACGGCCTATGGCCGCTTCACGGGAAATATCTCCATAACGCACCTGCGGCAATCGAACACGGCCTTCATACGTATCTTTCCGCTTCGTAAAAATACAGGTCCGTTCAGTGTTCCCCGTCCGCCGTGTTTCGGGCAGTATCCGAGCGAGTATTTTATGCAGTGCCGGCATTCGGCTATTTTTACCTCGCCGGGATTTTCCGATTCGAATGCGCGCCCGGTTACTGTAATACCGCATTTTTCGTAAAAACCGCGCGCCATCTCGTTGGAAATATTGTACGTATAGTCCGCTTGTGTGCCAACAGGAGCGCATGGGTAGGCGTGCGGCTTTACCGCCCTCGATTCGGCAATATCCCGTACTCTCACTTCGCGCAACTTCCGGCAGCATTCGCGTCGCATGGAAGACAGCAGTGAGCCGGGTATGAAACGTTCGCCGGGAAATGCCGCATCCGCACTGCTGACCGAAAACTCCGTGCCACCCAGTTTGGATATGTCGGAAATTATCTTTTCCCGTTGCGGCGTACGAGCGTCTTCTTTTTCGCATGCACGGTATGCGGATGCCGAAAAGCCGTAACCGTCGCTCAGCGTGAGCGTGTATCCGCCGGGTGAGTCTTCGAGAAGAATATCGACAGGTATGTGCCGCGATGCCGTTTTACCGGCAAGGGCCCGTTCGAATGCGTTGTCGTAGTTGCGGTAGAGCAGGGTGCCTGTTTTGATACCATCAGGCATTGCGGTGGGATATATCGTGCGGCCTTCGGCACGGTCTATGCGGAAACCTCCCGTCTGGCCGGAAGGGGTGACGAACAGGAATCCGTCGCCGTTATTGAGTTGCTGTGGCGAGTCCGTTTCCATACAGGCGGATGTTATCCGTGTTATTTTCCCTGTCGGTTCTCCTGTGGATTTCGGCGTGACGGGGTTCCATACGTCCGAAGCCGTTTGCCCGTCCAGAAAATATCCGGTAAAACCCCTGTTGAAACTGCGATTGGGATCGGGAATGAATGAAATGTCCGATATGCCGTCCGAAGAACGCGAAAAACCTTCGCGCGAGTTTATGGACTCGTCCAGTTTTTTCCTGTACCATGCCGTGATGTTCTTCACGTATGACGCGTCTTTAAGGCGGCCTTCTATTTTAAACGACGTAACTCCCGCATCGATCATATCTCCCAAATAATCCGAACGGTTCATGTCCTTCAGGGAAAGGGCGTGCAATGCAGAGGATTGTGTTATTTTTCGCCCCTGGATATCGGTCAGCTCATACGGCAGCCGGCATATTTGCGCGCATCGTCCGCGGTTGGCGCTGCGGGAAGCGAATGCCTGGCTCATGTAGCATTGCCCGCTGTAACACACGCACAGCGCACCGTGTACGAAAGCCTCTACCTCGACTCCGGCAGATGCCATTTCCCTCAGAGAGGAAAGCGGGGTTTCGCGTGCCGCCACTACACGCGTGAAGCCGGCTTCGTGCAGGAAAATAGCCTTTGCAGCGTCGCGTATGTCGCATTGCGTACTCGCATGCAGTTCTATGGGAGGCAGTTCCATCTCCAGAAGCGCCATGTCCTGTACTATCAGCGCATCCGCCCCGGCCTCGTGCAGGCGGTACACCATCTCGCGTACGCGTTCCAGTTCGCCGTCGTATATTATCGTATTGAGCGTGATGTACACCCTGGCACGGTAATGGTGTGCGTATTCGGCCAAAGAGGATATGTCGGCGATATCGTTTGCAGCGGCGCTGCGGGCTGAAAAATCGTCCGCTCCGATGTAAACGGCATCGGCCCCGTGGTCTATGGCGGCTATGGCCGTAGCCAGGTCTTTTGCCGGGGACAGCAGTTCTATTTTCTTTGTTTTACTCCGGATGGGTGTTGTGGTCATATCGTCTGGGTGTAAATGCGTTTCACGCGGTCTGAAACGCTCGTAAGGACTTCGTACGGTATGGTTCCGGTAGTCTCGGCTATGTCCCCGGCGGTGGGTGAACCGCCTATCAGCACCGCATTGTCTCCTTCTCGGCACGGTATTCCCGTGACATCTACCATCATCATGTCCATGCATATCGAACCGACGATAGGGGCTTTTCGTCCCGATATCTGCACATAACCGTTCCCGTTGCCCCACATGCGGCTTATCCCGTCGGCGTAGCCTATCGGCAGGGTGGCGATGTGGGATATGTTCTGAACGCGGTAACGGCGGTTGTAGCTCACCGTTTCGCCCGGTTCGAGCGAGCGTATCTGAGATATTACGGTGCTTAGCGTGGCGCAGTTTTCCAGTTTCTTCTGTTCCTGATAAAAAGGCGAGTACCCGTAAAGCCCCAGTCCGAGGCGTACCATGTCGTACTGTGCCGCCGGGTAACATATCAGCCCCGAAGTGTTCAGTATGTGCCTCAAAGGACTGTAACCTGTTTTTTGTATAATATAGGTGGACATGCGCTCGAACTTGTCTATCTGTCCCAGCGTGAATTCCTCTTCGCGTGGGTCTTCGCTGGCTACCAGATGGGAGAATATGGATGCCACTTTTATTTCCGGTATTGCTGAGATTGCGCGGCACAGGTCTTCGAGCTCTCCTTGTGAAAAACCGAGCCGGTGCATCCCGGTGTCGAGTTTTATATGTACCGGGTACGGGGCCGGAAATGAAAAATTACCCAGTTCGGCCGTAAATTGTTCCAGAACGCGCATGGAGTATATCTCCGGTTCAAGACGGTATTTTATCAGCGTGTTTATGCTGCTGTGCTCCGGGTTCATGACGATTATCGGCAGGTGTATCCCTCTGCGGCGCAGGCGCACCCCTTCGTCCACGTATGCCACGCCGAGGTAATCGACGCCTTTCTCCTGAAATAGAGTAGCGATTTCCACGTCGCCAAGTCCGTACGATTTGGCTTTCACCATGCACATGGTCTTCACCCCCGGCGACATTCTCGAGCGCAGGTAGTCCAGATTATGGGCTATCGCATCCAGGTCCACGTGCATCACAGTGTCGTGTACCCTCTGCTGCATCAGCGCCACGATACTATCCCTGTCGTCTTGCCGTACCGTATTTATAAGTATAGTCTCGTCCGTGAAGTCGAATTTTGTCAAATCCGCCAGGGCATCAGCGATGTCGTCGTAAAGGAGCGACATTTTAGGAAATGCGTATCTGTGTTCCTCTACGCCCTTTCCGAAACACAGCACATGCTTTAGTTCCGTACGTCGCAGTATAAGTCCTATTTCCCGGTAATATTCCTCCGCAGGCAGTCCTTCGGGTGCGTCCAATCCGAGGATTACCGATATTTCAGTGCTCCACGGACGTTTTTTCAGGTATTCCACAGTGCGGGCAAAACCGTTGCGTTCCGTGTCCGAGGCGTATATGAGGAAACATCCGTTTTTCCCTCTCGATATGTTCAGATGTGTAGAATTTTCAGGCATTTTCACAGTATGTTGTTTGTCCGGGGGGCGTCGATGTCCCGCAGGTACAAAAATACTAAATTGCGTACGGATATGCCGGCGTGAAGGCAGTTTCTTTTGTAAAACTGTACCGTGTACACTATCGTGTGTAAAAAAAAAGCATTTGCGTTGGTGTGTTTTTAAAATTGTTGTATTTTTACACCTCTTTCATAGTAAACCATCAACTTAATACTTCAAAATATAATTATGTCTGTAATTGGCTTGGATTTAGGCGGAACGAAACTCAAAGGAGCGATATTTACCGAACATGCGGAAATAGTGTACAAAGGGGAACGGAAACTCGAACACAGAACGGGCGAGGACGTAGGAAAGCTGATACAGGACTTTGTAAGCGATACGTTGAAACAGGCCGAAGGTCTTGGCGAAGTGATAGACGCGGTAGGGATATGCGTGCCCGGTATTTCTTATCAGGACAAAGGCACGGTATGGTGTCCCAACATACCCGGATGGGAGGATTATCCGCTTAAGGCCAAAATACAGGAAGTGTGCAAAAAGAACGTGATAGTTACCGTCGATTCGGACCGCGTATGCTGCATACTGGGTGAAGCGTGGAGCGGAGCGGCCGAAAATGTCAACAACGCCATATTCCTTGCCGTAGGCACTGGTATCGCGGCGGGCATACTGGCTAACGGACGCGTGCTTCGCGGAGCGCACGACATATCCGGAGCGATAGGCTGGTGGGCGCTGGACAAGCAGTATAAGGACAAATACGAACCCTGCGGATGCTTCGAACACCACTGTTCGGGCGAAGGGCTGGCAAAAGTGGCCCGCGAACTGCTCGAAGAGAACAAATCGTACGATGGCCCTTTACGCAAGAAACCGATAGAACAGATCACATCGTACGACCTTTTCGAGGTATATCCCCAAGGAGACGAGATAGCTGAAAAGACATTCGATATAGCCATAGAAATGTGGGGTATGGCCGTAGCCAACCTCGTGAGCCTTTTCGACCCCTCGAAGATAATATTCGGCGGCGGCGTATTCGGCCCTGCGCTGCAGTTCCTGGACCGCATCAAAAAAGCGGCCGTAAGGCACGCACAGCCGATAGCAATACAGAAAGTCGAAATCGTACCTTCGATGCTCGGCGGCGATGCGGTACTGATGGGAGCCGGTTATCTGGCGCTCAGAAGTATAAAGGAATAAAGAAAAACAACCAACTCGGAATATTACGCGATGAGAACTTACAAAACTACACAGGTATTCGTGGCGGCGTGCGCGGGACTGGCATTCTTCGGAGTGGCAATGCTTTCGCTCGGCCCGATACTGGGACAGCTGAACGCTCAGGTTGAAGGCGCAAACTCGCTTCCATCCACCATGTCGATAGGCATTATCCTCGGCACTATCCTTTTCGGGCCGGTGGTGGACCGTTTCGGATACAAATGGCTGCTAATAATCGGTTCGTTGCTCTCGCTTGCAGGGCTTCAGGTACTTGCCGGAGCGAGGGAAATAGGCTTGCTGCACGGGGCGATGGCCATGATAGGCTTCGGAGGCGGAGTGCTTAACGGGCTGACCAATGCCCTTGTTTCCGATATATACGACGACGACAAACGCGGAGGACGTCTGGGCATACTCGGCGCGTTTTACTGTGTGGGAGCATTGTTGTGGACGCTGCTCAACTATTTCATTCCGAATTATATCGTACCGTTGCACTGTATGTCGGCCATAATGGCGGTGTTCATCGTTTACTTTTTCTTCATCGGGTTCCCGCAGGCGAAACCTCAGGGCAGCGTTTCGGTATCCAAATCCCTTGGCTTGCTCAAATATCCCACACTGTTGCTTTTCGCT
Source organism: Flavobacteriales bacterium (assembly GCA_003150615.1). GTDB lineage: Bacteria > Bacteroidota > Bacteroidia > Flavobacteriales > UBA1820 > Merdimorpha. The sequence continues at coordinate 182,125 of QALN01000003.1, forward strand.
TTCATCCTGTTCTTCCAGAGCGGTTTCGAAGGTGCGAGCGGCAGCTTTACCCCTAAATTCCTGGAAGACGGCGCAGGCATGGGCTCAGGCGCCGCAGTGCTTTCACTCACGTGGTTTACTGTAGGTATGTTGTGCGGACGTCTGCCGTTGGGGGTTATAATGAAAAAGCTCAAGGATAACGGTACGCTGTATCTGTATCTGACTGTTGCGCTGGTCGGTGTTGCCATATTGTATTTCGATCCCGGCGTTACTCTGGCGCACCTTGCCATGGCGATGATAGGTTTCGGCGTGGGCGCTACTTACCCTGTCGTACTGGCATATCTTGGCGGAGTGTTCCGCGAACAGTCGGGTACGGCGTTTTCGATAGCCATATTCATAGCGTTATGCGGTCAGTTTGCATTCAACAAAGTCGTAGGCGTGATGTTCGACGACGGCGGGTACGCTTATTTCCCGTTGGTGTTGGCCTTTGCGGTAGTGATGATGATGCTCCTTCTGCCTGTAGCGGCCGGAACGGTTAAAAAGAAAAAATAATCAAACATAGATAACCATATTAACCAATTTAAAACAAAAGCAAAAAAATGGAAGTAGCATTACAGTGGCTGAAAAATGCCCGCGGCGTGATGTCCGAGATTGAAAACACTCAGCAGGAAAACATTACCAAGGCTGCAACGGTCATGGCCGATGCCATAGAAAAAGGCCATTGGGTACATACGTTCGGTTGCGGACACGCTACCATACCTATTCAGGAAATGTATCCGCGTATCGGTGGATTCGTAGGGTTCCACCCGATATGCGAACTTCCCCTTACTTTCTTCACTCAGATAGTAGGCGACCTCGGTGTACACCAGTTCGTATTCCTGGAAAGGGTAGAGGGCTACGGCGTACAGATAATGAAGGGTTACAATTTCAATGAAAACGATGTTATGTGGATATTCTCTCACACGGGTATCAACAACGTAAACATCGACATAGCCCTCGAAGCAAAGAAACGCGGCATGAAGGTTATCGCTTACGGTTCTGCAGCACAGGCCAAAGGCAAGAAGACCCGTCACTCCTGCGGTAAGACCATCTTCGATATAGCCGACCTGGTAGTTGACTCCTGCGCTCCTGCAGGCGACGCTACCGTGCCTCTGAAATTCAACCAGGACCCTGTAGGCCCTGTTTCGACAATGGCATTCATCACCTGCGTTTGGATGACCGTCTGCACGGTTGCCGAAATCCTCGACAAACGCGGTGTTAAACTGTACATACACCCTTCGCACAACGTTCCTGGCGACACTACCGCTCCGGAGCGCCTTGCCGACTGTCTGGCAGAGTACAAACGCCGCGTAGCCGGAGTATAGTACTGCGATATTAAAAGGTTTGTTCTAAAGATCCCGCGGCGATTATCCAGCGCCGCGGGATTTTTTATTCCTTCAGGCGGGAGTTTATTTCCTTTTTTTCCTGTGAAGGATGCGATTTTTGTTGCAGAGGTGTTTTTTTATGCTAAATTTGTGAAATTATATATGTTCGTACCAGGCCAGAGTTTGGTATATGGGCAGGCGGGTATCCCCGGCTGGACAGATATAAATATCAAACGGTCTATGACCGCAAACAGGCTATGCCTGCGGGCCGGGTGGTCCCGGCAGAACAGATATAAATTGAAAGGCGCATCCATTTAGGCCACGATAGACAAAAAAATATGGAAGATATAATAAATATAAGCGGTATAACACGCGATTTCGCTCTTGGGGCGCAGACGGTAAAAGTGCTCAAGGGCATCGACCTTAATATCAAAAAAGGGGAATACGTGGCGCTTATGGGCCCGTCGGGTTCGGGAAAATCGACACTGATGAATATTCTCGGATGTCTCGATACGCCAACTTCCGGTACTTACGTGCTCAAAGGGCAGGATGTAAGTTCCATGACGGACGACCAGTTGGCCGAAGTGCGGAACAAGGAGATAGGCTTCGTGTTCCAGACGTTCAATCTGTTGCCAAGGATAACGGCCGTGCAGAATGTGGCATTGCCTATGATATACGCAGGCAAAGGTCTGTCGGCGCGGATGGAAAGGGCCGAAAAAACACTGATGTCAGTAGGTCTGGAAGACAGGATGACGCACCGCCCGAACCAGCTTTCCGGAGGACAGCGGCAGAGGGTAGCCATTGCGCGCGCGCTTGTGAACGATCCTTCGATTATACTGGCGGACGAGCCTACGGGAAACCTCGACTCCAAGACTTCGGTAGAGATAATGCAGCTTTTCCAGAAGATACATTCGATGGGAAATACCATTATCGTGGTCACACACGAGGAGGATATTGCCGAACATGCTCACCGTATAATCCGCCTTCGTGACGGTATGGTATATTCGGACGAGCCGAATGAAAAGATAAAGCGTTACGATAATATATAATTTAGTCTGCAAACGCGGTAAAAAAAGCGGCGGCCCTTAGGGCCGCCGCTTTTTTTACCGCGTTTGCAGCGATCGTTATTCTTGTTTTGCAGCTCCGGCAGCAGCTGTCTTGCTGCGTTCGATGGACTGCAGTGCCAGGTAATTGTCGCCGAATTTTTCGAGGTTGTCCATTTCCGTCTCGAACAAATCCTGATGTTCTTCTTCTTCGGCAACGAGGTCCTCGAACATTTTCTTTGTCACAGCATCGGCATTTCGTCCGCATTCGGCAGCCCATTCGTTGTAGTCGTTGACGCTGCCCATTTCCATTTCGGCAGCTTTTTCCAGCATTTTTTCTACGTCGGTAATTTTTTGCACGCCTTTGGACGTCTTCATTTCCACTTCGCCCTTGAGGAACAGTATGCGTTCGGCCAAGCGTTCCACGTGCATCATCTCGGTAATGGCTATACGTTTGAAAATGCTTGAAATGGTGTCGTAGCCCATATCGTCGCAGTGGAAATGGAAATACATGTACTGGTGTACGGCTGTCAGTTCATCGGCTACCGCGCGGTTGAGCAGCTCGATGCTTTTTTCTTTTAATTTCATGATGTTGAAAGGTTTTATGTGTTGATAATTATTTACACTCCTAAATTACGACTATTTTTATCCTGATGTACGGTTAGGAGTATAAATTTTTTCTATCGGCGTTTTTTAAGTTATATATGATTATCCCCGCCGGCAACTTTTGTCCCGCACAAAAATGGCCTGACGGCGGTAATTGCCTGCGTGGGATGTGTGTAACCGGATACTTAAAGGGGTAAAGGCGGTAAGATCAGAACCTGTACGAAAGCGACATGTAGAATACCCTCGTCTCGTAATTCTCGTAGTTGAGTTCGCGCTGTAGGGCTCCGTTGCCGGCATCTATCGTAGCATGTGTTTTGCTGGAAAAAGTGTCGAATACATCAGTAAGGCGTGCCGAAAGGCTGAGTTTTTTCTTCAGGAAATCCCAGCGTAGTCCGGCGTCCATAGTCCCGTTGGCGTCTTCCACACCCTGGATATATGTCTGGCGGCCTTTGTACCGTCCCAACAGCATGGCGCTTATGCCGTCGGTGATTTTTATGTTGGCCGAGAGTTTGGCGTTCCAGTTGACTCCGCATTTATTCCAGAATGTGTTTTCCCCTATGGAATAATCTACGTAATAAGCGTTGAAACTGCCCGAAATATTGAGAAAACGCAGCGGGTCGCCCGAAGCTATCGCCTCGAAACCGATGAAATACGAAGTGCCGTAATTTTTATAAGTATTGTACACGATGCCCGGCGATTGCTGTCCGTTTACTGGGTTTACAGGCGTCAGGTATTGCTGTATCACGTCCTTGTTGTAGTTATAGAATACCGATGCTATGACATTGGCCGAATGCCATTTTCCGTGGTACGTCAGGTCTATCGAGTTGGAGTATTCCGGCGTAAGGAATGGGTTGCCTATGTTAGGCCGCGCAGGATTGGTGGACACGGCGTTGGGGTTGAGCTGGCGTGTATCGGGGCGCGCCACACGGCGGGAATATGCCAGCATGAACGAATTCGATCCGTCAAGCCGGTATGTAAAGTGCGCCGAAGGATAAAAATTGACCGTATCGCGCGTATATACGGCGTCATCCTCCGGGTCTTCGTTGCCAATGGATTTTACGGTAGTCTTCGATGCGTCCATGCGTATGCCCAGCGCGGCGGTAAAACGGCCGAAAGTTCGGCTGTAAGTGGCATAAACGGCATATACATCCTCGTTGAATTTGAAATGAGTGTCGTACAGGGACGTAATACCGGGGCGTGGCGACGGCATTACCGTTATGCTTTTGTCGTGGTACGGGTTGTCCATCGTGCGAAGGTTGGCGCTGGCCCCCACCTCGAATTTATAGTTCGTCCCCTGGTTGGTATAGTCGAGGCGAGCCGAGAGATACGTGTAGTCGTTGTTGTAGCCCGATGTGTCGATAACTCGGTCCGGCATGTACGGAGATACTTTTGTTGTGAAATCCTGTGCGAACTCCGAATGGCTGGACGTGTTGTCCACTTCATAATTCACGTCCGCATCTATCCTGTTTTTCGAGTCGAAATTGTGGCGGAAATGCACGCCGTTGGTAATTACAGACATGTTGCTGCGCGATTTGGCATTGCTGGCGTAGGCCGACGAAGGGCTTTCAGCCGATGGCGGAACGAAAGAATTGCTCGAAATGTTCATTACGGATTCGCGCCACACGCTGCGCACTGCGCCGGAGTAAGACACCTGTGTCCGGGGGCTTATGTCGTATTCTATGCCGGCTTTGATCTCGTGCGTGTTGCCGAGGTAATAACCGTCTACGTCCTGCCGGCTCACTCCTGCCGATGCCTGTCCGCTTACCGACGGGATGTCCGTTTTTTCCACCTGTCCGTTCAAATCGTTGCGGTTCTGGAAGAAAAGATACGATCCCCATACGTTTAGTTTGTCGTTGCGGTAGTTCAGGTTGACGCCTGCGTTGTATTTGTCGCCAGTTCCGAAACCGAGGTCGGCACCTGCGCCGAAGCCTTTTTTACGGCTTTTGGACGTGACGAGGTTCACTATGCCGGACGGGCCGTCCGGGTATTCTTTGGATGAGGGATTGGTTATCAGTTCTACTTTTTCGATGGCTATAGTAGGCATTATGTTGAGAAGTTCCATCGAAGTGACGTTCGTCGGGCGGCCGTCTATGAAGTAGCGGACGTTGGCCGAACCACGCAGCATCATCGTGCCTTTCATGTCCACCATGACCGAAGGCAGGTTGTTCATAAGGTCTTTGGATGCGTTTCCGGTGGTTTGCAGGTCGCGACCGACGTTGATTATCTTTTCTCCAAGGAGTGTCTGTATGCTGGTCACATCGGGGGTTATCACCACTGGCGACAGTTCGTGATATTCCGGAGTGAGGCGTATCCCTGCTTCCGGTTTGCCGGAAGGAGCCGCGGGCTGTTTCATGCTGGTGTGATATCCCAGATGCGAAGCCTGCACCATGTATTGGCCGGGCTCAAGGTAGTCGAATATGTAGTAACCGTCCCTGTCGGTAACCGTGCCCCGCAGTATGCGTCCGCCGTCGGCATCCCATATCGTCACCGAGGCGTTTTCCACGGCCGAACCTGTTTTGGCATCCGTCACCCTTCCGCTGACCGTGCCTCTGGGTTTTGTGTTTTCCGCGTTTAAAAACAGGATAGTGAAGATCAGAAACAGGGTGATGGCCGTTTTTTTCATTTAGGGCGTTTGGTTTGTTTTTTTTTCTTTAGAACATGGTTTTAAGGTTGGACGTGAATAACTGGATGGCTATGGCCAGAAGGATGATGCCGAAAATGCGGCGGATGATGGAAATACCGTTTTTACCCAGGTAATACTCTATGCGCGAGGATTTCTTGAGCACGATATACACCAGCAGCAGGTTAAGCACTATGCCGATTATCACGTTCTCTATGGAGTACTGCGCGCGCAGGGACAATATCGTGGTAAGGCTTCCGGCCCCGGCGATAAGGGGGAAGGCAAGCGGCACGATAGATGCTGTTTCCGGTTCGTTTTCCTTGAATAGCTGTACGCCCAGTATCATTTCCATTGCAAAAAACAAGATGATAAGCGCGCCCGCTACGGCAAACGAGGATACGTTGATGCCTATGAATTTGAGCATCCCTTCTCCGAAAAACACGAACAGTATCATTATCACTCCCGACACTATGGCTGCTTTTCCGGCCTGTATCTCACCCGATTTTCTTTTCAGTTCGAGTATGATAGGCACGCTGCCTATGATATCTATCACGGCGAACAGGGTCATCGTGATGGTCGTGATGTCCTTTAAACGCTCTAAAAATGTCATATTTGTAAAATTTTAAAGTATTACTGAAAATTTATGCAAATATGGTCATTTTTTTTCGTTTTTCCATAATTAACGCCGAGATAATTGCGCGGTTGTTTTCCAACCGAGAGTTGCTTATCCGGGTTAATGTTGCAAAGTAACGCTTTAATGCTTTCTGTGTGCAATAGCTATTTGTAGTGATTTTTTATGCGTGCGTGTCTTTTGCCTGCCTGTAATGGCGTAGCTTTGACTGTAAGTTGGAAAATTAGCATTATCCGGTCCGGATGTTCAGGCGGTTTGTATAGTCCTTTAAAAATAACATACGGAATGAAAAGTATGAAAAAAAGTGTTTTTCGCTTCAAATACGCAGTATCTGTATGGCTGTAAATGGATTTAGACGTATCTTTACACTCTTATACGAAAGTCCGGCTGAAAAGACCGGCGGACGGACTTTGCAGTTGTGTTTGCCGGACGTCCGCCTCCGGTGACGTGTAATTTCGGTTATCCGTTTCTCCGGTATTGTCGCCGCAGGCTGGATAAATGTTAATCATACTGGTATTTTATATGCGAACCAATAACCTTAAAGCCGCATGTGCGGTATTGTTTATTTTATCGGTTTCGGTATTTTCATGCCGGCATTACGAACCGGCTCCGGACAAAGACGTGTTCCGCTATAACGAGGCAGGTAATCTGTTGTCGTTGGACCCGGCGTTCTCGCGCCTGCAATCGGGTGTATGGGCCTGCCGTCAGGTGTTCTCGGGACTGGTGCGGCTGGATGAAACGGCATCCGTGGTGCCTGAAGTGGCCAAAAGTTGGGAAATATCGCCCGATGCGCTCGGCTATACGTTCCACCTGAGGGACGATGTGTATTTCCACAAAAGCGCCGCTTTCCTTCCTCAGTATCCCGACAGTACGCGCGCCGTGCGGGCTTCTGACTTCGTCTATTCCCTTGGTCGCCTTACCGACCCGAACGTAGCCTCGCCGGGCGCATGGACTATGAACTCGGTCGAAGAGATAAAAGCCATCGATGATACCACTCTTTACATCCGCCTTAAAGACGCTTTCCCGGCTTTTTTGAGCCTTCTGGCCATGCCTTACTGCGCGGTGGTGCCGCATGAGGCCGTCGATTATTTCGGTCCTGATTTCCGCACCAGCCCGGTAGGAACTGGAGCTTTCTATGTAAAATACTGGAGCGAGGGCAACATGCTCGTATTACGGAGAAACCCGGATTTTTTCGAATTCGATGAAGACGGACGCCGGCTTCCGTATCTCGAAGCGGTGAACATAACTTTTTTGCCTGACAAACAGGCTGCGTTCATGGAATTCCTCATGGGTAACCTGGACTTCATATCGGGATTGGACCCCGGTTATGCCGACGAGGTGCTCACTCCCGAAGGTACGCTGAAGGAAAAGTTCCGGGGAGAGATGAAAATGATGACCATGCCGTACCTTAATACCGAATACCTCGGCATCAATATGGATTTGCCGGCCGGACATCCACTTTCCGATATACGCATAAGGCGCGCGTTAAACCACGGTTTCGACCGCCGGAAGATGATGCTGTACCTTAGGAAAAACATAGGCTCCCCGGCAACCGGAGGCCTGATACCGGCCGGTCTTCCCGGCACTATGGCATCGGATACGGCAGACCTTTACGACCCGCAGTTATCGCTTAGCCTGATAGCTCAGTACAAGGCGGAAAAGGGCCGCATAGAACCGTTTGTCCTTCAGGTCAACTCGGATTACCGCGACCTGTGCGAATACATACAGTCCGAATGGCAGCGGTTGGGTATCCCTGTCAGCGTCGAGGTGATACAGACGGCAAGCTTGCGCCAGGCTATGGCAACCGGCAAAACCGATTTTTTCCGCGCGAGCTGGGTGGGCGACTATCCTGACGGAGAAAATTACCTCTCGCTGTATTACGGCCCGAACGAAAGTCCTAAAGGTCCTAACTATACGCATTATAAAAACAGTGAGTTCGACCGTCTGTACCTTAAGGCCATGCACACTCTGGACGATTCTCTGCGCACGGACATGTACCGCCGGCTGGATTCCATGGCAGTGGCGGATGTTCCGGTCATTGTGCTGTTCTACGACCAGGTGATACGGTTTTACAACCCTTCGCTTGAAGGTTTTACGGGGAATATGCTCAACCATATAGACCTGCGTAGGGTAAAGAAGGGTTGAGCATTGTCATTACGCGATAAAAATAGCGCCGGGGATGTATGCGTTGTTTTATTTTGACTACATTTGTCACTCGGCTGCGTAAACAGCATATTTTTTATGGTAAAAAATACAATTAAAGTAGTAAAGATGATAAGGATATTTTCTGTTATGTTTTTGGCTGCCGCTGTTTTGGTTTCCTGCGGACGCGGCGGGAACGTAGTGGTCACGGGTACGATACAGGGAGCGAAAAACGGCACGTTGTACCTGCAGCATGAAGTCGACGGCCTTTACCGCAATGTGGATTCTGTAGAAATGAAGAAGAACGGCCGTTTCGAACTTTCGGCAGATGTCGATTCCCCGGAGGTGTATTACCTGGCTTTCGGTAAAAGCGCGCCTGTGATATCGTTTTTCGCCGAACCAGGCACGGTGAATGTTTCGGCCAGGATAGACAGCCTTTCGTCGGCCAAAGTCACCGGCGGCAAAAACCAGGAATTGTACACATCGTTCATGGAGTATATGCGGGACTTCGCCTCGCGCAAGAACGACGCATATATAAAAATACTTCAGGCTTCGGCCGCCGACGGCAACAAAGATTCTCTTCAGGCGTATTCCAATGCCTATTCCGGCCTTGAGAGGCGTCAGGCCCAGTTCATAGCCAATTTTGCGGTAACTAACGCTTCGTATGAGATAGCGCCTCTGATCGCATATACGTTCCTTAACAAAGGATACTCGCCCATACTCGACACCATAAAATCCAAAATGCCTCAAAATATACTCGCATCCAAATACGGCCGCGAGTTCTCCTCTTTTGTCGAGCAGGCCAAAAACACTCTGGTAGGTATGAAAGCCCCGCAGTTCGAGATGTCTCAGGACAGCCTGTCGTTTTCTTCCGAGGATTATGCCGGAAAGTATATGTTCCTGGTGGTATGGGCTGCCGGCGACGAAGTCAACAGCGACTATATCACATCCCTTAAGGACGTTTACGCAAAATGGCACGGCAAAGGCCTCGAAGTGCTTTCTTCGTGCATAAGCGCCGACGACCAGCAGTACGGCTACGATACATACTATCTTAGCATGCCATGGACCGAGATACGCGATGCGCGCGGAGTGAAAAATACGGTTGCCGAAAAATTCGCACTTACGGGCAATCTGCCGGCATCGGTACTGATAGCCCCGGACGGTACCATACTTGCGAAATACATCACGCCTTCCGACCTTGACAAGGTATTGGCATACCTTCAGGATAAAAAATAAACGAACAACCAATCTCTTTTAATAAATGAAAAAAAATCTGAAATTCATAGCGCTTGGCGTAATTGCGGCACTGGCTGTCGTATCGTGCAACAGCGATAAGTTTACCATAAACGGCGATATAGATAACCTTGCCGACCAGAACGTATATCTGGCCCGCGACGGGGAAAACGGTTTCGTGTATATCGACACCACGAGGGCCGATAACGGAAAGTTCACATTCAAAGGCAAGTTGGATAAAAACGACTTCCTTATCGTGACCTTTGCCGATATGCCGGGTGAAATACGTATCTACGCGGATAACTCCGATATAGACGTAAAAGGCAATCTTTCCAACCTGTCGGACGTAAAGGTGGAGGGCTCCGAAGCTTACGATTATTATAAAACGTTCCTGGATGAGGAAAAAGAAAATTCGGACCTCTATTCTGTTAAGGCCGAGGCATTCCATAATGCAAAACAGAATAACGATACTGCGGCCATGAGGGCTATAAACAAGGAACTTCTAGAGGCTCATAAGGCTTACTCGAAAAAGGTCCTTGAAAAGGCAAACGCCCGTCCCGGCGATATCGTATCGCTGATAATGGCGGCCAATTGGATAAACACCATGAATTTGGACGACTTTGCCGCGTTCTATGCCAAAGTTCCCGATGAAATAAAGAAAGACTTCCGTATATCGTACTTTGCGAACGTAGCCGACAGGATGGTGACTGTTTCCAAAGGCAAGGACGCTCCTGAATTCTCCCTCGATGGTATAAATACCGCCGATACGGTTTCGAATACTTCCATAAAAGGGAAAATTACTGCGATATATATCACCGCCCCGGCTTTGGACGGCAACGAAGAGGTGCTCGAATCGCTCAAAGCCGCAAAAGATAAAGGCGTGGATGTGGTGATAGCATACATGATTATGGACGATTCGTCAGTCAAAGATTTGGACGATTACGTGAAAAAGAACCATGAAGAAGGCTTCCTTCCGGTTTATGCCACTCAGGATTTCGCCGAGAAGTTCATGGCCATCAATCCCCGCACGTTCTTCATCGGCAAGGACGGAAAGTTCATCGGTACGGCAATGAATTCGGAGGAAGTTAAGGAAATAGTTTCCGCTCTGTAACGGAAGTAAAGACAGCCGGGTTTTAAACGGGCAGGGCAATGCCTGATTTCATATGAAACAAAAACGCCGGGGCATTTTGCCCCGGCGTTTTTGTTTTTTTCGTATTTTTAGAATAGAATCCTTATCCCTTTGTAATTCTGATATGCTTTCTCAGCATTTCGTCTGTGCAGCAAAGGCAATACTTTTCTTTAAAAAACACATCAAATTCCCAATATGGTTTAAAAGATTATAAACCCCGAAATTTCCTGCCGCTGCTTTATTTCTCGGATTTTGGAATTAGTGTTATTGATTCAAGTTTGGCGACATTGTCTGAGATTGGTTTGATTGTCAGCTTTACATCGTACTGTTCAGGGAGCAGCTTTACATTTGGGTATTGGTTGAGGTTGTACCTTCTCCAAAATGGAGTTTCGTTATAACGGAAACATACCTCAGCTATTCGGTTTGTTGAATATCCCTTTAGGGAAGTTATTAAGGTTGTTGGTACGACTGACCGTGCCTTTATATTCCAATAAATAAAGATCGCAAGGAAAACCAAAAGTCCACCGATCGCAGCAGATTTCAAATACTTGCCATATTGTGATTTTCGTGAAATGATAAAACAACCAATTGCTACAAGCCATACGGTAATCATCAAGAAATCACATATCTGACTGGAGATAAGAAATCCTCTTGAAATCCATAACACTGCACCCAAAAGCGTGATAATCGCCCAAAGAGAATAGTCAATCGACCGTGAACGTATCGACTGATATATTCCTTTGCCTATACCGTAGGCAATAGCTATTCCGACTATGTAGCGCAGCATGGTTTCCCGGTCCATTTTCCGTAAGTTTTTATTTTCCCCACAGGTAGCCGCCTAACAACGATACCAGCACAACGGTCGAAATACCGGCTATGCCTATCGTAAGACCGCTCAAGGCTCCCTGTTGCTCGCCCATTTCCATTGCCTTTGAAGTGCCTATCGCGTGCGATGCAGAACCTAATCCCACTCCTTGTGCTATCGGGCTTTTTATCCCGCACCATTTGAACACCCATGGGGCTATGACCGCCCCGAAAATGCCCGACAGGATTATCGCCAGTACCGTTATTCCTTCTATGCCTTCTACCGACTTGGTTATCTCTATCCCTATCGGCGCCGTTATCGATTTTGCGGCCATCGACCGTTCCACCAGGCTGTCCAGTCCGCTCAGACGCGAAAAAGCCACGACGCTGCCCAGAGCAGCCAGAACCCCGGCCAGAATGCCCGCCATTATCGCTTTGAGGTAGTGGTTCAAAAGGTTGCGGTGTTTGTACAGCGGCACGGCCAAAAGAACCGTAACAGGCGAGAGGAAGAAGTTTATGTAATCCCCTCCGGCTTTGAAGTCTTCGTACGGTATGTTGAAAACGAGCAGAACGGCCACTATCATTATCGTTGCCAAAAGGAATGGATTTGCCACCACGCTGCCTGTTTTACGTCGTATTGCAGTGGCGGTTATGAACGCGGCAAGGCATATCAGTATGCCGAACAACGGTGTCGATGTGAGTCCGTAGTCGTTCATGTTTATTCCTCCGTTTCTTTTTCCCGGCGGGACGCCATGCGTCTTTCCCGGCGTCGGACAAGTATTTCGGTCACTCCGCCCGATATTATCATTATCACGACCGTTGTGACCAGTATCAGGCTTATTCCCGCCGTGTAGTGTCCCTCCAGATATTTGTACGATATCATTATCCCCACGCCGACGGGGATGAAAAAGAAAGTGATGTTCGAGAGCATGAAGTCGGATATCTGTTCAATTTGAGCCACCTGTATGACTTTAGTCTTTAGCAGGACAAGGAGTATCACCATTCCGATGATACTGCCCGGTACAGGCACGCCCGTCAGGCGGTTTATGACCTCCCCTGCGAATGCTATCAGCAGGACGAGGCCCAATTGTTTGAATATTTTCATGCCCTAAAATATATATCTGTTGAATCGTACGCCCGTATGTGCCGTGCCTGCGGGTTAAAACTCCGACGTGAAATGCAGGTGTACCGTCGGGTATTTTTCCTGAGCCATCGTTATCGAAAATGCAGAATCGGCCAGAAAAACCTGCCTGCCGTCCTTATCGTGGGCCATAAACCGGCTTTTCACGCGCATGAAATCAGCAAATTCCTCGCCGGCAGGGTCTTCCGGCTGCACCCAGCACGCTTTGTATACCGGTACTGGCTCGTATGTGCATTTTGCGCCGTATTCGTGTTCCAGGCGGTATTGTATCACCTCGTATTGCAGCGCCCCGACAGTGCCTATTATCTTGCGTCCGTTCAAATCGAGAGTAAACAGCTGGGCTACGCCTTCGTCCATCAATTGGTCTATGCCTTTTGCCAGCTGTTTTGCTTTCATCGGGTCGGCATTGTCTATATACCGGAAATGTTCCGGCGAGAAAGAAGGTATGCCTTTGAAATTGAGCGCTTCGCCTTCCGTCAGCGTATCGCCTATCTTGAAGTTGCCTGTATCGTGCAGTCCCACGATATCTCCGGGGAACGATTCGTCGACCACCTGTTTTTTCTCGGCGAAAAAAGCGTTCGGGCTGGCGAATTTGAACTGTTTGCCCTGGCGTACGTGCAGGTAGTTAACATTGCGGCGGAACGTTCCGGATACTATTTTGACGAATGCCAGGCGGTCGCGGTGTTTAGGGTCCATGTTGGCGTGTATTTTGAACACGAATCCGGTGAACTTTTCCTCGTCCGGCTCGACCTGGCGCACGTCGGACGTTTTAGGCCGTGGCGACGGGGCTATCTCGACGAACGTATCCAGAAGTTCCGATACTCCGAAGTTGTTCAGTGCCGAGCCGAAGAATACCGGTTGCTGTTCTCCTGCGAGATATTTTTCGAGCGAGAACTCCGGGTATATGCCCGTGGCCAGCTCCAGGTCTTCCCGCAATTTCGATGCGTGCCGTCCGCCTATCAGCTCTTCGAGCCTGCCGGACGATATGTCGTCTATTTCGACCGATTCGCCTATCTTTTGTTTCGACGCGCCGGAGAACAGCTTTACGTTCTTTCCCCATATGTTATATATGCCCCTGAATTCGGCTCCCATCCCTATAGGGAAGCTCATCGGGGTGACATGCAGGCCGAGTTTCTGTTCCACTTCGTCCATTATGTCGAACGCATCGCGGCCTTCGCGGTCCAGTTTGTTTACGAACACTATCATAGGGATGTTGCGCATACGGCATACCTGAACGAGTTTTTCGGTCTGTTCTTCCACGCCCTTTGCCACGTCTATTACCACGATGACGCTGTCCACTGCCGTCAGGGTGCGGTAGGTGTCCTCGGCGAAATCCTTGTGGCCGGGGGTATCCAGTATGTTTATCTTGTATCCTTTGTATTCGAAAGCCATCACGGACGTAGCCACCGATATACCTCTCTGGCGTTCTATTTCCATGAAGTCCGAAGCCGCGCCTTTCTTTATCTTGTTCGATTTGACGGCCCCGGCTTCCTGTATCGCGCCTCCGAAAAGCAGTAATTTTTCTGTCAGCGTGGTCTTACCCGCGTCGGGGTGCGATATTATTCCGAACGTCCGTCGGCGTTTTATTTCCTCTTTGAATCCCATTTTTTTAGTACCTGTGTCCGCGTATGGTTGGCTTACGGACGGTGCAAATTTAATAAAAACGGCGCACCGGCGGCAATAAATCGGCCGATGAGGTCCATTTATTTGTACGTAAGTTTATAAAAAAGTACTTTTGTCAGGTTACAATTATCGGCCGATGAAAATAGGTTTCGACGCGAAGCGTCTTTTCAACAACACCTCCGGGCTGGGCAATTACAGCCGTACGCTCGTCGGTTCGCTCGCGGTGGAATATCCCGGCGACACGCATGTGCTGTTCACTCCGAAACGCAAACTCCGTGTAGATTTCCTGCCTGCGGAAAATGTCCGTGTGGAAACCCCGCGCGGGATGTATAAACTATCTGGCGGGCTGTGGCGTACAGTGGCCATTGCGGGACTTTGCAAGCGTGAAAGGCTGGACATATATCACGGTCTGAGCCACGAGCTGCCGGCGGGAATAGAAAAAACCGGAGTCAAATCCGTCGTAACCATGCACGACCTTATCTTTATGCGTCATCCGGAACTTTACGGTCCGGTGGATGCGTGGATACACACCCGCAAGGCTCGTTACGCATGCCGGACGGCCGACGCAGTGATAGCGATAAGCCGCCAGACGAGGGACGACGTCGTCGAGTTGCTCGGCGTTCCTCCCGAAAAAGTGCATGTGGTATATCAGGGTATAAACGAAGCCGCTTTTTCCCGTGAAATACCGCATGATGAAGTTGAACGGGAACTTGCAGCGTTCGCACTGCCCGAAAAATTCATACTGTGTGTCGGAACCGTGGAAAGGCGCAAGAACCAGATGGTGCTCCTCAAAGCTCTCGCCCGTACGCCTGAGGCCAATCTTGTCATCGTAGGCCGGAAAAGCGGCGGATACTACCGCGAACTCGATAAATTCGCAAAATCCAACGGGCTTTCGGACAGGGTGCGCTTTTTGTCTGGGGTTACCGACCGTCAGCTTGCCTGCCTGTATAAAAAATGCCTGTTCGTGGCCTATATGAGCATATACGAAGGTTTCGGACTGCCGATAGTCGAGGCCCTTGGCAATGGCCGCGCTGTACTCACATCGTCCGGCGGATGTTTTTCGGAAGCGGCCGGCAAAGGGGCGCTGTACGCTCCGTGTGCCGACGATGTTGCCGTAGCCTCGGCCATGTCGCGCCTGTGGAATGACGGACAACTGAGAAAAGCGCTCGCAGAGGCCGGCAAGGAGCACATAAAGGCTTTTTCCGGCGGCGTCCCTGCCGTGAAAGTACACGGATTGTACGAATCGCTCCTGTCAGGGAAACGTTAAATGACGTCCCGCTCATCCGGCTGTTAACCAAAATATTATAAAAATTTGTTTTTTCCGCATAAATGAAGTATTTTTGTGGGCGGAAATGGGATATGAAAAGAAAGTTGGGGGGCGGTGATGCTCCCCAAGTTTTTTAATAAGGCAAAGCGATACGAACGCATATGGACAAGGCATTGGTAAAGGAACTGATAGACGGAGCGCTGGCGGAAAATCCGGCGGTGTTTCTTGTCGACTGGAGCATATCGCCGGACAACGACATAAAAGTATGGGTTGACGGCGATGATGGTGTGGACCTTGAGGAAATAATACGCATATCCCGCGCCATAGAGCACAGCGACCGCCTGGACCGCGAGGCTGATGATTTTTCCCTCTCGGTTTCCACCCCCGGAGTGGACGCCCCGCTGAAACTCAAAAGGCAGTACGTGAAGAACACTGGCAGGACTTTGTCCGTCGAGACCGTTTCCGGAGAAAAGGCCGAAGGCGAACTGACGGAGGCCGGCGAGGATGCGATAACGCTCTCGTGGAGCGTGCGCGAACCCAAACCGGTAGGCAAGGGCAGGCACACGGTGGTCAAGACAGCCGTGATACCCTATTGCGACATAAAAAAGGCCGTCGTAAAGCTGAAGTTCTGACCGGCAGTAAAACGGCAAAGAATTAAATAGAAAAAACAAAAAAATATATCACTAATTATTCGACACGTTTAAATGGATAATTCAGCATTAATAGATTCGTTTTCCGAATTTAAGGATTTTAAGAAGATAGACCGCCTGACCCTCACGGCTATCCTCGAAGAAGTTTTCCGCACGGCCCTTAAAAAGAAGTTCGGCACGGACGACAACTTCAACATCGTGGTAAACCCCGACAAGGGGGACCTTCAGATATGGCGCAACCGTATCGTGGTTGCCGACGGACAGGTCGAAGACCCGATGGCTGAAATGCCGCTTTCGGAAGCCCGCAAGATACAGGACGACTTTGAAGTGGGTGAGGAAGTATCCGAGGAAGTGAAGATAGAAGACCTCGGACGCCGCGCCATACTGGCGCTTCGCCAAAACCTCGTGGCCCGTATATTCGAGCACGACAACGCTACCATTTTCAAACGTTTCGAAGACCTCAAGGGAACTATAATAACAGGAGAGGCACACCATGTGCGCCCAAAGATGGCCATAATACACGACGAGTACCAGAATGAACTGGTGCTTCCGCGCGAGGAGCAGATACCTTCCGACTCGTTCCGCAAAGGCGAGCCTGTCAAAGCGCTTGTCAAATCCGTCGAGATACGCGGTTCCAAACCCAACGTGATACTCTCGCGTGTGGATCCGCTTTTCCTCGAACGCCTTTTCGAGCAGGAAATACCGGAGATTGCCGACGGCATCATAACGATAAAGAAAGTGGTGCGCATACCTGGAGAGAAAGCGAAAGTAGCTGTGGAATCGTACGACGACCGCATAGACCCGGTAGGTGCCTGCGTGGGTATGAAGGGTTCCCGCATACACGGTATCGTGCGCGAGTTGGGTGGTGAAAATATCGACGTGATAAATTACACGACCAACCTTCAACTGATGGTGACAAGGGCGTTGGCCCCGGCAAAACTGTCCACCATAGAGATAGACGAGGCTTCGCACCATATATCCGTTTACGTAAAGCCGGACGAGGTATCCAAAGCGATAGGAAAACAGGGTCAGAACATACGTCTGGCGTCTCAACTGGTAGGTTACGAGATAGACATCTACCGCGACACCCCGGAGGAGGACATAGACCTTTCCGAGTTTGCCGACGAGATAGACGGTTGGGTGATAGCCGAATTCCAGCGCGTAGGATGCGATTCGGCAAAGAGCGTGCTCGAACTTGGCAAGGACGAACTCCTTCGCCGCACGGATCTGGAGGAGGAAACGATAGACCATGTTCTGGAAGTCCTCTCTTCCGAATTCGAATAAATGTTTTATGTGTCGTACGCCGGGTGACACCGGCCAATTGTATTGAAAAATGTGCCGTCTTTATGGCTGGGCCGGCATGAAAAACTAAAAAAAGGCTTAAGATAAAGAATTTAGTATGGCTGATATTGTAACAAAACGCCTCAACAAAGTATTAACCGAACTCAACATCTCGATGGATCGGGCAGTGGAGTATCTGGCCAAAAAAGGCATAGAGATAAAACCCGACCCGAACACGAAGATAGAGGCTCACGTTTATCAAATCCTTGAACAGGGATTCGAGCAGGACAAGAGCAAAAAACAGCTGATAGAGGAGGTTAATCAGGCAAAGCGCGAGGAAAAGGAGAAACAGCGGATAGCCAAGGAACAGCAGCAGGCGGAAGCGCAGAAAGCCGAGGAGGAAAAAGCCGCAGCTCAGGCTGCCGCAGAAGCAGCTGCAGCGAAAAATCTCGCGAAAGAGCCGGAACCGGAGGTGATAAAAGGAAAGTCCGATGTGGTGGTCAGTGTAAAACCCGTCGGCAAGATAGACCTGGATGCCATAAACCGCCCGGCAGCCAAGCATTCCCGTGCGGAAAAACCGGCTGAAAAAGCCAAGGCTCCTCAGGCGGAACCTACCAAACCTGCGGAACAGCAGCCGCAGCCCGCTCCGGAA
The DNA here is from genome assembly GCA_003150615.1 of Flavobacteriales bacterium. Taxonomy (GTDB): domain Bacteria; phylum Bacteroidota; class Bacteroidia; order Flavobacteriales; family UBA1820; genus Merdimorpha. The sequence goes on from QALN01000003.1 coordinate 200,290, forward strand.
CCTGCTGTTGAAGCACCGGAGCCGGCAAGTCCGACTGTTACGCCGAATAAGCAGCCCAATCAGCCCGAACAACCGCATGAAGCCGAAAAGATAGAAACGAAATATCAAAAACTCGAAGGCCCCAAGACTCTTGGCAAGATAGACCTGAGCGTTTTTGAAAAACCGAAAACCGACCCGGCAAAGAAAGGTCCGGCAGGAACTGCCGCCGATCAGGCCAAGAAAAAACGCAAACGCAAACGCGGCGAAAAGGTAACAGGGGAAGCTATGCAACCGGGAACCGGAACTCCGCGTCCGGCAGGACAGGCTCCGCAGCGACCGCAGGGCGCATCCGGCGGCAGGTCGAGGCAGCAGCAACAGCGCAAGGTAGAGCACGCAGAACTTACCGACGAGGAAATATCGAAACAGATAAAGGAAACGCTCGATAAGCTAACCTCCAAGAGCGGAAAGGGCAAGGCCGCCAAGTACCGCAAGGAAAAGCGCATTTTCCGCCGCGACGAAGCACAGCGTGAAGCCGAGCGCGAGGCCGAAGAAAGCAAGATAATAAAAGTGACGGAATACGTCACCGTTTCCGAACTGGCTTCGATGATGAATGTCCCTGTAACACAGGTGATATCTTCCTGCATGCAGTTGGGTATAATGGCGGCCATGAACCAGAGGCTCGATGCCGAAACGCTGAGCGTTGTGGCCGACGAATTCGGTTATGAGGTACAGTTCGTCGATGCCGACCTCGAAGAAGCGGTATTTGAAACTCCGGACGATGAAAAAGACCTGCGCCGCCGCGCGCCGATAGTAACCGTTATGGGACACGTCGATCATGGTAAAACATCGCTTCTGGACAATATCCGCCGCTCTAACGTCATAGCTGGCGAGGCAGGCGGCATAACGCAGCACATAGCCGCATATTCGGTAAAACTCGAATCCGGACAGCAGATAACGTTCCTCGATACTCCCGGTCACGAGGCATTCACCGCCATGCGTGCCCGAGGCGCTCAGGTTACCGACATAGCCATCATAGTTATCGCTGCCGACAGCGACGTGATGCCCCAGACGCGCGAGGCCATTTCCCATGCCCAGGCCGCCGGAGTGCCTATGGTCATAGCCATAAACAAAGTCGATTTGCCAACGGCAAATCCGGACAAGATACGCGAAAGCCTGGCCAATATGAATATTCTGGTCGAGGAATGGGGCGGAAAGGTGCAGTGTCAGGAAATATCCGCCAAAAAAGGCATAGGAGTGAACGACCTGCTCGAAAAAGTATTGCTCGAAGCCGAAATGCTCGAACTTAAGGCCAATCCGGACCGTAATGCCGTGGGAACCGTTATCGAAGCGTCACTGGACAAGGGACGCGGTTATATCGCTACGGTGCTGGTGCAGAACGGTACGCTTAAAGTGGGCGACTACTCCCTTTCAGGGCAATACAGCGGCAAGGTGAAAGCCATGTTCGACGAACGCGGAAATAAAGTCGACAAGGCAGGACCTTCGCGTCCGGTACTGGTGCTTGGCTTGGACGGTTCTCCGCAGGCTGGCGACAAATACATGGTATTCGACGACGAGAAGGAAGCCAAGCAGATAGCCGCACGCCGTATGCAGCTCAAACGCGAGCAGAGCGTACGTGCAAGCAAACACATAACGCTCGATGAGATAGGGCGCCGCATAGCGATAGGAGATTTCAAAGAGTTGAATATCATAATCAAGGGCGATGTGGACGGTTCCGTGGAGGCTCTTACCGATTCGCTCGAAAACCTTTCTACGGACAAGATACATATCAATATCATACACCGCGCTGTCGGTCAGATAACCGAATCCGACGTGCTTCTAGCATCGGCATCCGAAGCCATCATCATAGGATTCAACGTCCGCCCGTCCACCAATGCAAAACGCCTTGCCGAGCAGGAGCAGATAGACATACGTACATATTCCATCATCTACGATGCTATAAACGAGGTCAAAGATGCCATGGAAGGTATGCTTGCTCCAGAATTCAAGGAAGAAATAGTCTGCAACGTCGAGGTGCGGCAAGTGTACAAGATATCGAAAGTGGGTACTATCGCCGGCTGTATGGTTCTGGACGGAAAAATCACCCGCAACACCAAGATCCGTGTCATACGCGACGGAGTGGTTGTCCACACCGGCGAACTCGACTCGCTCAAACGCTTCAAGGACGACGTGAAGGAAGTGTCCAAAGGCTACGAATGCGGCCTTAGCATCGCCAGGTACAACGACATACAGGAAGGCGATATCATAGAAGGTTACCAGATGGTCGAGGTTAAGCCTAAGTTGTAACACGTTTTTACATTGACGGAAAAAACATGAATGAAACCCGCCAGGCAAATTTGCCTGGCGGGTTTTTTATGGCTCGTAACTTATTTTCGGCAGGCGGAACGCCGCGTTTTTTATTTCAGTTCCCGGAGCAATGCAGGCAATATCTCGCGAATGTCGTTTTCGTCGCGTGCGGTGTAAAAATTACCGTCATGGGTTCCTGCTTCTCCGGTGGCTATGCCGTTCTTTATTGCAGGCGCGGCCAATGGATGTGCTGCCATCCGCACTCCCGCATCCACCCCTGCAATCTCGAATGCCAGCGCAGCGGCGCAGTGTCCGGCCATGATTTTCTTTTCCCCGGCGAAAAGGCGTATTACTTCAATCATGTCGGTGTTGTATTGTTTGTCGGCGTTTTGTCCGAATACGGGCATCGCATCGCCGCAGGCGAAAATGAGCGCATCGAAATCGCCGGTACGTTCTTTCAGTTCTGCCACCGTACCGTTTGCGGTCAGAGGTATCCCCGAATTGGTCTTTATGTCCCGTGAAGGCGCCGCTGCGAATACTTCGTATCCGACGCCATTTTCATAGAACGCTTCCAGGTATTGGAAAAGGCCGCTTCCGTTTACGGGATTTACGGCCAGTACAGCTGCTTTTTTTGACATGGTCTTAAATGTTTTGGTTATTCTTGATAAGTTGGTTATTTTTGTTTGTCATAATTTCAAAACAATAATTTTTATGAGGCTCAAATATATATTGTTCGCCGCGTTGGCGCTGGGTGTTGCGTATTCCTCCCAGGCGCAAAACGAACGCAAAAACGAAGACGGAAGCGCTTACACCGTAATTGCCAATCCTGGGGAAAAAGCCGACAGCCAGGTGCGTATCAACTGGCATGCCGATTTGGACAGCGGGAAAAAGAATTACTGCATCTACACCAAACGCAGAGATACTAAATGGAAAAAAGCAAAAAAAATACGTGCTCACGCTGAGTTTTGCACGGCATTTGACAGCCTTTACTCCAAAAAGGCCAACGGAGAGAATTTTTATGAAGACGCAGTTTTTATGCGTTACAAAGTAGAGCTTAAAGGCCTTGAGCCCGATACTGAATACATGTACCGCGTCGGTGCGGGTAAAGGCGGCCAGATACGTTACTTTAAGACCGCCCCGTCTTCCGGAGCATGGAGCGCCGCCATTATTTCCGATTTCCACTCGTACACGCCTCTGCCTAAACGTCTGGATGCGGCTATGGGTATGATTGGCATGCTGGAAAAATGCAACGGCGGCGATTTTGATATCGTACTGCACGTGGGCGATATATGCGCATGGGGCGGAAGCTATTCTTTCTGGCGCAGTATGTACAGCGAACCTTATTTTTCCAAATACCTGTGGGCTGGGGTAAACGGAAACCACGATAACATGGACCGCACGTCTTCCCGCCTTTCCAACGATTATTTCAGGTACGTGAACAACAATCCCGATAACGGTTATGATGGAGAAGAAGGGGTATGTTATCATTTCACCTACGGTAACGCCCTGTTCATAATGCTCTCAACAGCGAGAGCATGCGAAGCGCGGAAGGCCTTGCCGCAGCGCAGGCATGGGTCAGGGATGTGATAAAATCCAACCCGGCCAAATACGTCGTCGTCATGGAGCATTACCAGTGGTTTTTCGGGGAAAGCGGCCGGACATCGCAATACGGGCGTTGGAAAGACCTGTTCGATGAATGCGGGGTCGACCTTGCCATCGGAGCCAACAATCATATATACGCGCGCACCAATGCCATTTACCAGGGACGTGAGACGGACGGAAGCAAAGGCACTGTTTACATCCAGACACCATCTTCGGACAACGAGCGTGGCCAGGGGCTCAAGGAATGGACCGACAACAAAGACCTCATAAAGTTCCGTTGGACGGAAGGCGGCAGCACGGTAGGGGCCATACTTCTCCGCGCCGATGACAGCAAACTGCACCTGACGCTTTACGACCGCAACGGCAATGCTTTGGACAGCGTTTCGGTTGCCGCCAAAAGATAAACCGTTTACCGTGTGCATGCGCTTTGTTATCATACGGCAAAAGTAATCCCTTTGATTCGCACGCGCAAGAACGTACCGGATTGTGAGGAACTTACACGGAAGTAACTAATGTTGTACGTCAGGTTTTTCCGCAGATGAAATATTATGAAAAAATTCAACGCTACAGGTCGGTGTCCAATAAGGGACGTGCTTTCCCGTTTAGGGAATAAATGGTCCATGCTGGTTATGGTAAGCCTGTATGCAAACGGCACGATGCGTTTCAACGACGTGCAAAGGTCCATAGGCGACATATCGCAAAGGATGCTGGCCGTGACGCTTCGTGGTCTTGAAGATTTCGGTTTGGTGGCAAGGGAGGTATTTCCCGAAGTCCCGCCGAGGGTTGAATACAGCCTGACCGAACGCGGCAGAAGCCTTATGCCTCATTTGCGGGCTTTGGTTGAATGGGCCGGGGAAAACATGGACGGCATTATGGACAACATTGCCAAAACCGTTTCGGACAAACAGTAACATGCATAGGCTGCCTGCCGGGCGGATCCCTGCGGATAGGAAAATATCTAACGGCTTATGGCTGTCGAACGGGCGAGACGGAACAGATTGTAAAAACAGTTCGTGTGTGGCAGAGTGCCGCATTTAAAACAAATAATTATTGCATCATGAAAAATTTCGATTTGCGCCGGATATTTCAAGCGTTTTTGTTGAGTGCCGTCCTTGCCGCACCGTTTTTTACGGTACAGGCCCAAAGCAGTACGCAGCATAATCCCAATGGACTCAGTTACTTTACCTATTGGGACCAGCGCCGTACGCTTTTTGCCGGGCTCGGTCTGGGAACCACTGACATAGTTATGCTCGGCGACGATTTTATGGATCGTGGCATGTGGGCCGAATCATACGGCAATCCGTATATAAAAAACAGGGGAATAGACGCCGATAACCTGGCAGGACTGGCATACAGGCTTGACGATATAATCAAATACCGTCCGGCCAAGGTATTTATACACATAGGCAAACGCGACATAAAAGCCGGAATGAGCCCGGAGTTGGCCGCATCGTATCTTTCCGATATAGTAGGCCGTATCCGTTCCGGTTCTAAACATACGCGGGTATATGTACTGGGCATAATACCCGATAAGACCACCCCTGACAGCACTCTGGCCAAATACCGCAAGTACGACAGCATCGTAAGCGAAACCGTACCTGGAATAACATTCGTAGATATACTTCCTGCCATGACAGGCTCCGATGGCCGCCTGCGTCCTGAGTTTGCGTACGGCAATTCGGTGCTGTTGAACGGAAAAGGTTACAAAGCCGCCGTGGAAGCCCTTCATACGTACCTGTCTAAAAGCATACTCGACGATAAAGGCGTACGCGACGATTATCCCCTGACCGGTTTTGTTAAAACGCGCAATTCGATAATAGAATATCTGCCCGCCACGAGCGACGATATACTCATGATAGGAAACAGTATAACCAACGGCGGGGAGTGGGCCGAACTTTTACGCAACAAAAACGCCAAGAACCGCGGTATCAGTTCCGATGTCACGGACGGTGTATTGGTACGTCTGCCGCGTATGTTGCGCGTGCCTCCGCGTAAAGTGTTCATCATGATAGGAGTGAACGATTTGGGGAACCCTCCGGGCAAGACCGAAGAGTATGTAGTAGAAAATATTTTCAGGATAGTAGCCGAAATAAAACGCATGGCTCCCAAAACACAGATATACGTACAGAGTCTTCTACCTGTCAACCCTACATTTCCTTCGTTCCGCTCCCACACGGTGCTTGGCGAACCTATACGGCGTATAAACAAATCGCTCTCCGCCGCCGCCCATGAAAGAGGATATTCATTTATAGACCTTCACGGCGCAATGTCCGACAGGGACGGCAATCTGGATGCCAAATACACCAACGACGGACTCCATTTATGCTGGGAAGGCTATCGCCTGTGGAGGGATATTCTCATGTCCTATATGAAATAAAAACTTATGTCAGACGTTGATCGTCCGCACATATACCATGAATAAAAATACGATGCTTATGATTAAAAAACTGATGTTGCCGCTGCTGGTGCTTTTGTCTGCCGCGGCCTCGGCCCAGCCGTACAAAGGACGGGTTTACGAAGATGTTAACGGTAACGGTTCGTTCGACAAGGCGGACCGCCCATTGAAGGATGTGAAGGTATCCGACGGTCTGAATGTCGTTAAAACGGCAGCCGACGGTACTTTTTTCCTCCCCGGCCATGCCGACCCGCGTTTTGTCTTCGTGACGGTCCCTTCCGGATATTATTCCGTACGTCCCTGGTCGCCTGTCGACGGGAAAACACAGTATGATTTTCCTATGTCCAAACGCAAGGAAAACAAAGCCGCGAAATTCATCCAGTTGGCCGATACCGAAACGAGCGACGGCAGAAAATGGGTGGACGTCATACGCCGCTATGCAGCCAACGAAAAAGTGGACTTTATAATCCATACCGGAGATATATGCTACGAGCCAGGTATCCGTTTCCATTCCGACAGTGTGAATACTTCGACAATGGGCGTACCGGTGTATTACGTTATGGGCAACCATGACCTTATGAAAAAAGTAGCCAAACCGGAATATCTGTACGAAGAATGTCTGGGTCCGGCGTGGTATTCGTTTGAAGCCTCAGGTGTGCATTTTATCGTCGTACCTATGTTAATTGGCGACGGACGTCCTACATATACCGCCGAACAGATCTATGCCTGGCTCAAAAACGACCTGGCACAAACCGCTCCCGGACAAAGGATAGTGGTGTTCACGCACTACGAAAATACGCTCTCCGGCAACGAACTTGTATTTAAGTCAAAAGACGGAAAAATAGATTTCAACGATTACAATATCCGCGCAGCTTTGATAGGGCACTGGCATATAAATTACCGTCAGAACACACCGGCTGGAGTGCCTTACATAGTGACGTCTCCGGCCAACAAAGGCGGTGTTGACCATTCTCCTTCGGCTTTCAGGGTAGTGGAGGTGGATGAGAAAGGAGGCGTATCTTCCAAGGGCGTGTACAGTTATGCTTCCATGAACCTGGCGCTCGTTAGCCCTTCGTCCCAGGTGTATTCTTCCGGATCGGTTTACATTTCGGCCAATGCTTATAACGCTACGGCTCATGTGGAAAAAGTGGCTTATACTGTCCTGAAAGGTCGTAAAGTTATCTCTAAAGGGACTCTTGAGCGTGTTACGGACTGGAATTACGCGCGCAATGTAAAATTAAAAACCGTACGCGGCGATCAATACACGGTCGAGGTCACGGCTTTCACATCCGACGGACAGACCAAAAAAGTGTCGCGCAATTTCACCGTATCTTCGGAAAGCATAGTCCCAGAAAAAATACAGGGACCGTGGGCGCAGCTGCGCGGCAACGAAATGCACAATCAGGCTGGTGTGACAAACGGCCGCGAAGTGAAATATCCGCGTCTGGCATGGGTCGCCAATGCCGGAGGCAACATTTTTATGGCATCGCCGATAGTTGCGGACGGAACGGTCTTCACCGCCACAGTCGATAACGATATGGACGGACGTTCGGCGGTAGTGGCGCTCGATGCACGTACGGGAGCCGAAAAATGGAGATACTCCACAGCCAACTCCGTTAAAAATACGATAGTATATTCCTCCGGAAAGGTATTCGCCGTCGATGCCGAAGGTACTGTTTACGCATTGGATGCGGATACAGGCGGACTCGTATGGAAAAAGAAATTGGAAGTCGGTTATCTTCCTGCTATCTGCGAGGGACTTGTGGTGCGTGGCGATACGTTATATGCCGGCGCCGGACGCGGCCTTTCCGCTCTCAATGCTTCGGATGGTTCGCGTTTTTGGAAAAATGAGGATTTCGGCCAGGCTTGCGGTACGGTCACCACCATGACATTGGCCGGAAATACGCTTATAAGTTCCGCTCACTGGGACGCGCTTTACGGTACGAACATAAAAACGGGCAAGATGACTTGGAGGCAGGGAGCTTCAGGTCTTCGTTACCGTGACGGCGGTACTTCCGTTTATGACGGGAAAATGTATGTCTGCTCCAGCCGCAGAGTGTATGAAATGTCGCCCGGAAACGGAGATTTCATGCATGTGCGTAATACGGAACACATAATGCAGGTGGCATCGACTCCGTTGCTTACTGACGGGCTGCTGATATCCGGTTCTTTCGACGGTCTTCTGGCTTTCAGGAACGATAATTTCGACCTTGCATGGAAAGCCGAGGTAGGCCCTGCCATATTCTGCACAGCTCCTTATTCAGGTTATGGTACGCGTTCGGTCGAGGCTTCTGCCGTCGATGCCGGAAATGCCGTGCTTTTCGGGGCTTCCGACGGAATCTTCCGTGCGGTGGACAAAAAAGACGGCCACGTAATATGGAGTTACGACTTCGCCTGTCCGATTCTCACCACTCCTGCCGTAGTGGATGGTATGATATATGTGGCCGATTTTGCCGGAAATGTTTATGCATTTGCGATTTAACGGCTCCGTACTTAGGCGCAAAAAAAAATGCGGGGCTTTGGCCCCGCATTTTTTTGTGTGGACGTATAAAAAAAACGCCGGTTGAAAAAACCGGCATTTTTTAGAGCTTAGCATTCCCTGTGTCGCGGGAATGTTAGATTTAGTTTCTTATTCAGCAACTACCTCGGCAGCTACAGTCGTATCGGCAACTGTAGAGTCAGCAACCGTAGTGTCAACTACTTCAACTGCTGCTTCTTCAACAACTACGCTGTCAGCTTCAACGGGAGCTTCGGCTTCGGTTGATTTGCAAGCTGCGAAAAGGGCAACTACTGCGAACGACATAAGAACTACTACTTTTTTCATCTTGATAATGACTTAAAAATTGTTTATAATATCTGATAATGATTTACTTCCGGTAAATGTTATCCTCTTGTTTTACAACCCGACAAATATATAAAATATATTTTGTTAGATGTAAGTTAAAGTTATATTTTTTTTGAAAATGACATTATTTGCCCTTTTTGCAAATTTACCGGGGTTTTATTCCTGTTCTGTCAATGCCTGAGCGTATAACCGGTTGTGAAATTAAGAAAACATTAACTTAAATATCTCCGTCTTTTACCATTTCGTCCAGTGTTTCGCATATCATGCGGCATCCGTACTCTATTTCTTCCGCCGATATGGTAAGTGGAGGCGAGAGGCGCAGCGCGCGCTTTTCATATAGCAGAAGGAATGTTATTACCCCCTTGTCCAAAAGGCGTTTCATCAGTTTTACAGGTGTCCGGTCGGAAGCGAACATCGGCGCCAGCATCAGTCCCATGCCCCTTATCTCCTGTATCGAAGGATGTACCAGATATTTACGGAACAGTTTTTCTTTTTCCAGCGTTTGCGGTATGATATCGCCCTCGGTCAGTATCTTAAGCGTTTCCAGACACGATGCGGCCACTACCGGGTTTCCTCCGAATGTAGTGACATGCCCCATCTTCGGATTGTCCAGAAACGTACGCATTTTTTCCAGCGAAGAAACGAAACCTCCTACCGGAAGCCCGCCTCCCATTCCTTTTCCTATTGCCAGTATATCGGGTACGATGCCGAAATTCTGATATCCGAACAAACGTCCGCAACGTCCGAATCCCGGTTGTATCTCATCTATTATCAACTGTGCTCCCACCTGTGTGCAACGCTCGCGTACGGCCGCCAACCAGCCGTTTTCCGGCAATATGAAACCGGCTCCGCCCTGTATCGATTCCAACAGGACTCCGGCAGTGTGTTCGGTTATCATATCTATGTCGTCGAAGTTATTGAACTCCAGAAAACGTACGTCCGGGATCAACGGACGGAAAGCGCGTTTCTGTTCTTCCACACCGAGCATGCTCAGCGATCCTTGTGTATTGCCATGATAAGCCCATTTGGCGCCTATCATCTCCGTGCGGCCAGTTACGCGTTTTGCCAGTTTTATGCTCGCTTCGATAGCTTCCGTTCCCGAGTTTACCATGTACAGGCAATCCAGCCCCGGTTCCAGCATTCCGGTCAGCATGCGGCAGTATTCGAGCGGGGCGTCCTGTATGAACTCTCCGTACACCATCACGTGCATGTACCTCTCCACCTGTTCTTTTATGGCCTTGACCACACGTGGATTTGAGTGGCCTATCACGTTGGCCGACACTCCGGCTTCCAGGTCCAGATATTTCTTTCCCGATTTGTCGTATATCCACGAGCCTTCGGCCTTGTCTATGTCCAGTCCCAGCGGGTAAGGCGTGGTTTGGGCCTGGTATTTCTTGAATTCTTCGAGTCTGTTCATAATAATTTCCCGCCGCATTTGTGGCGGCTGTGCAAAGTTATGTAAAAAACACCTTTTAATGTTCCGGATGCTTAGTTTTGTCCAGTGAGGAAAATGTTTTTATAACCGTATACGCAAAACGGAAGTCGCCTTGTCGTATAATTTGCTAACTTTGCATTCTGTAAAAAAAATTGAAAAACAATACAGGACAAATGAAAAAATCGAAAGTATTTGCGGTGCTGCTGGCTGCGTTTGCGCTGGTTATGGTATCGTGTTCCAAAGAAGACGGCCCGTCGTCCGCCCCTCAGATAGGCGAAGTGGAAAACGCCGTCGACGGTATGAAACTGAAAACAGGCGAGAGCGTTACATTCTCCGCCAGAATGGTTTGCGAAGATCAGGCCTCTTTCGCATGGCTTCTGGACGGAGACAAGGTAGCGGAAGGCAAAACTTACACGTTTACTCCCGATAAGACCGGTTCGTTCGAGGTAGTTTTCATCGCTGTCAACAGCATAGGCCGCGATGAGGTGAAATTTTCGGTCAATGTAGTAAAATACAAAGGCGGCTTTTTCATCGTAAACGAGGGATCTTTCGGCCGTACGATGGGTACTGTGGATTATTTTGCCGACGCCTCGTCCCGTACCCCGGCCGTGTACAAAGCCGCCAATCCTGGCAAGGAACTCGGCAATACTACCGATTACGGCGCATTGTGGAACGGCAACTATTATTTCGTATCGAAACAGGGACGTAAACTGGTCAAGGCATCGGCAGCTGACTTTAAGGACCAGGGAGAATTTACTCCTGGCGTACAGGGCGCCGATGCCGACGGACGTTCCTTTGCCGGAGTAGACGCCAACCACGGAGTGTACACCACGGCCAACGGAGCGTACATAGTGGACCTCAATACATTTACCGGAATAAAATATCTGGAAGGTTCCAAAGGTTCCGGAACGACCGGAATGTCCGCACAATGCGGCGCGGCGGTGACCGAAGGCGACTATATTTTCGTCATAAACATAAAGGACGGCGTGCTGGTATATTCCAAAGCAGACTATTCTTTCATTAAAAATCTGTGCCCGGCTCATATAGGTTTCGTAAAGTCCAAGGATGGCTCTCTGTGGGCTTCGGATGGCGGCTCGCTTTACCGCATAAACACGTCTTCGCTTTCCGTAGTCAAGACCGACCTGCCCGAAGGACTTTCCGTATATACCGACCAGTGGGCATGGAAGCCGGCCATGTTTGCCGCTTCGTCTTCGGAAAACGCTCTTTTCTTCGGCTGTGCGGACGGATATGAAGTGAAAAAGATATACAAGTACGAGATAGGCAATGCCTCTTCGCTCTCGCAGCCTTTCGCACAGGGCGGGGCGACCGATTTCCTGTACGGCGCCGGCATACAGGTCGACCCTTCGACCGGTGATGTCCTGGCTTCTTTTACCGGTGTAAGCTGGGGCGACAACAAAAACAAACTCGTAGTGTTCGACGGTAAAACCGGAGCGGAAAAATCGCGTTTCGAATACGAAGAGTACGTTTTCCCGGCTATGATTATATTTAACGACTGAAGATAATATACGACTGTAATTTTCACTCCGGCATCCCCTGAAATGGGGATGCCGGAGTTTTTTTTAACGGATATAAGCTATTTCCCCCAATGATAGCCGGGAGTAAATTTGCTTAAAAATTTATTGCGATGAACATACGGAAAACATTTGTTGCAGTCGTTGCCATGGCGGCTGTATTTTTGGCCTCAGGGTGTAAAAGCGGCCGAGAGTATGCCGGCGGGGAAACGGCAGGTATAACCGGAGTGTCAGACACGATGACCGTGGACCGGGTGCTGGTTTCGGCCGACTCCCTTTCCGGTCATGAGGTTGTGTTTGAAGGCGTATGTACCCACATATGCGCCCACGGCGGAAGAAAAATATTCGTGATGGGTTCTGACGATTCCAAAGTGCTCCGTGTCGAGGCCGACGGCTTCATAGGCAGTTTTCCGGAAGAGACGGTCAACAGCATAGTCGTCGTTAAAGGCATATTGGCAGAGGACAGGATAGACGAGGCGTATCTCGATGCATGGGAGCAAAAAATAAAGGAAACAGAAGCCGTGAACACGGCCTCCGAAAGCTCCCATTGCGATGCGGAACAAAAAGCCCAGGGCCAGGCCGATATCAAAAACGCCTTCGACCGTATCGGGGATTTCCGCAGCAAGATAGCCTCACGCACGGAAAAAGAAGGCAAGCCGTACCTTTCATTCTATCATGTGGACGCCTCGCAGTACGAAATAAAATAACCTGGCCATAAACTGTATGACGCTAACATACCGTTCGATATTTAATGTAGGTTGTTTATTTCTGTTTCGCCTGGCCCTCCGGTCTTTTTGGAGCGGCAAAAGAAAGCTGAGAGAATGTTTACGGACCTATGGTATGTCCTGCCTGAGCGCCGGTAAAAAAATACCCGGAAAAATACTATGAAAAAACACATGTCGATATCGGTCGTAAGGAAATGGAGCCGCATAGTGCACCGCGATTTGTCGTACCTGTTTGCCGGGGTTCTTATAGTTTACGCCGTATCGGGGATATGCCTTAACCACAAACGCGATTTCAACTCCGATTATTTGATAAAACTAAAAAAATACGACATTGCGCGATCTCTTCCCGCCTCCCAGGACGGATATGACGAGGCATTGGTAAAAAGTCTACTGGAACCCCTTGAAGAGGACGGCAATTACACAAAACATTATTTCCCTTCGGAAAATACGATGAAAGTGTTTCTCAAGGGAGGCTCTTCGCTGACCGTAAATACCCGAACCGGCGCAGCGCAGTACGAATCGGTGAAAAAACGCCCTATCCTTGGAAGTCTCAACCGTCTGCATTACAACCCGTCGAAAAACTGGACCGTGTTTTCCGATATTTTTGCAGCTTGCCTGATAGTAATAACTATTACCGGACTGGTGATGGTCAAAGGGAAAAAAGGACTGTGGGGCAGGGGAGGGATAGAACTCTCAGTCGGCATAGCAATACCGCTGTTGTTCATATTTTTCCTTTGAAATGTAACGGAATGGTTTTTAAGTGTAGATTTTCAGCCTCCGTCTTATGCATAGTGTACGATACTTGTGGCTGTTTTTATGTACATCTGTGTAAGATAAGAGCCGTGTAAAATACGTTTTGCCTTTTATTTCTTTTGCCCTGCCGCGACGGATTTGTAGTCTTCGCTGAACATGTCCCTGTCGGGAAAACCGCCCTTTACCGATGAAAGAGCGCGGGACATCATGTTTTCTATCTTTTTCGGGAATTTTGAACCGGCCCATGTGCTGGTATTTGTGACGAACACCCATGTCGTACCGTTTTTCTGCCGTTTTACCATCGCCGATGTCCCGGCAAACGAGCCGGAACGCGTCCAGTTGCCCCGGCCGTACGTGTTTATCCAACCTATCGGCAACCGTCCCCGTACATTTTTCGTCATCTGTTGTACTGACGAAGGTTTTAATATATCATCGGTGCCTCCGAGTCCGTCTATGGCGCATACGAAACGTGCGATCTCGGCCGGCGAACCTACCCATCCTCCAGCTCCGAGCAATCCGCGCACATCGTTGCCTCCGTCGGATTTTGGTACGTTTTGTCCGCTCCCGTCGCACGAAGGTATGGTTTTTTCATTCTCAGGTTCGTAATAACGCGCCTCGTGCGGGTATTTCCTGTCCGAAGTGTTGTATGCCATGTGCATGTCGTAACACCCGGCCGGCCGCAATATGTTTTCCTTTATGTACGTAATGTAGTCAGTGCCGCTGACTTCTTCAATCACCTGCGATAGTATCAGGTAGCCTACGTTCGAGTACGACACGCGGCGGCCTGGCGCATTGCCCAACTCGCGCGAAAGTACGAAGCGTATCATAGTCTGTTTGTCGGCCGGGGCTTTGGCATCCATCTTGCGGGCTATGTCCAGCGAACAGAACATCGGATCGCCGTATTTGAGGGTAAATCCTCCGTCGTGCCGCAACAGGTGCTCCACCGTTATGTCCAAAAAACGCTTGTCGCGTATGTCGGCATATATGCTGTCCGAAAGTATACCCTTCGGGCCGAACACTTTGTCGGATAGTTTTATCCTGCCTTCCTCGCATAGTTTCATGATGCCGGCTGCAGTTATCAGTTTGGAAACGGAAGCCATACGCATTATGTGTCCCGCATCCATCTTTTCCCCGGCCTCTTCGTCGGCCCAGCCGAAACCTTTGGCATATACCAGCCTGCCGTTCCGCGTCACAGCCACCGACGCTCCTTTCAGATGCCACTCACGCATGAAGTTAGTGATAATACGCTCCATTTTTTTTGTGGATTCCAGATCAGAGTCGGCATTGCTTATTCGGCGGTTTACTGCCGTAGGATCCGGTTCGATGTCCCAGCCTTTGTCTTCCGATGTCGATGAGAACAGGTTCCAGGGCCCGAGTATGGCCAAAATAATTGCGGCGGCGACAAAAAGCGCTGTTTTTTTGTGCTTTATCGTCCGGTATTTTTCAATCGCGGCTTCTTTTATGTCGCTTGCCTGCATTTATGCGGTATGCAATATGGAAACGGCACAGGGAAAATCGTTTCCGTGCCGTATCGGTATTTTTATTTCTTTTTGCTGCCGTGAACCTCCCTTAGTTTCATAGCCGTAAGCGTGTTTTTCATAAGCATCGCTATTGTCATCGGGCCTACACCTCCCGGTACCGGGGTTATGTAACTGCATTTAGGCGCTACATTCTGGTAGTCCACATCGCCTTTGAGTGCAAAACCGGACTTTTTCGAAGCGTCCGGGACGCGGGTTATACCAACGTCTATCACCGCCGCGCCGTCTTTTACCATATCCGCCGTGACGAAATGCGGATTGCCTATCGCAGCAACCAGTATGTCTGCCCGGCGGGTTATTTCAGGCAGGTTTTCGGTGCGGGAATGGCATATCGTGACCGTGCAGTCGCCTGTGGGGTATTTTCCTGACAGAAGCAGGGATACGGGTATGCCTACGATATTGCTGCGGCCTATCACCACGGTGTTTTTTCCTCGTGTAGCGATACCGTAGCGCGATATGAGTTCTATGATGCCGGCCGGTGTAGCCGGTACCAAACGGCCCTGCCCCAGAGCGAGGCGTCCCATGTTCACCGGGTGGAAACCGTCCACGTCCTTGTCGGGAGATATGCTTTCCGTGACCAGTTTTTCGTCTATATGGGCAGGCAATGGCAGTTGTACTATAAAACCGTCTATGGCAGGGTCGTCGTTAAGTTCCGCTATTTTGTCCAGCAGTTCTTTCTGGCTCACCGTATCGGGAAATTTTATCAGCGTGGAGTCGAACCCCACTTCCTCGCACGAGCGCACTTTGGAATTGACGTAGGTGACGCTTGCCCCGTTGTCGCCCACCAGTACAGCTGCCAGATGCGGTGCACGACGTCCTTCGGCTTTTATTTTCTCCACTTCGGCTTTTATCTCGGCTTTTATCTCGGCCGATATTTTTTTCCCGTCCAGTATTTCCATCTTCTGTCAGAATTTAGCTTGTATTCTCTTTTTTTGCGCGCCTGAAGGGAAAGGTTATCTGCGTCCTGAACGTGCGCCGCCCATCATACGCATCATATTGGCTCCGGCGCCTCCCTGCATCATTTTCATCATTTTTTTCATGTCTTCGAACTGTTTGAGCAGACGGTTTATCTCCTCTACCGGCCGGCCGGAACCTGCGGCTATGCGGTTTTTGCGAGAAGGATTCATAAGGTCCGGGTTGCGGCGTTCCTGGGGAGTCATGGATTGTATTATCGCTTCGACATGTTTGAACGCGTCGTCGGGTATGTCTATATCTTTTATGGCCTTGCCCATGCCGGGGAGCATGCCGAGGATATCCTTCATGTTGCCCAGTTTCTTTATTTGCGCTATCTGGCCCAGAAAATCATCGAATCCGAACTGGTTCTTGCGGAATTTGCGCTCCAGTTCGCGTGCTTTTTCCTCGTCGTACTGGGCATTGACTTTTTCTACCAGGGATACGATATCGCCCATGCCGAGTATGCGGTCGGCAAGTCGTTCGGGATGGAAAACCTCCAGCGCTTCCATTTTTTCCCCGGTTGATGAGAATTTGATCGGTTTATCGACCGTCGCTTTGATGGAAAGGGCCGCACCGCCTCGCGTGTCGCCGTCGAGTTTGGTCAGCACCACGCCGTCGAAATTAAGACGGTCGTTAAATGCCTTTGCAGTGTTCACTGCGTCCTGTCCTGTCATCGAGTCCACCACGAACAAAGTTTCCGACGGGTGTACGGCCGCATGTACGCGCGATATCTCGTCCATCATCTCCTCGTCTACCGCCAGACGTCCGGCGGTATCGACTATCACCGTGTCGAGCGAATGTTCGCGCGCGTATTTTATAGCGTTTTCGGCTATCTGTACCGGGTTTTTGTTCCCGTCTTCGGTATATACCTCCACGCCGATGCCCTCTCCGAGTACTTTCAACTGGTCTATGGCCGCCGGACGGTAAACGTCGCCTGCGGCAAGGAGAACGCGGCGGTTTATCTTCGTTTTAAGATGCATCGCCAGTTTTCCGGAAAAAGTGGTCTTACCGGAACCCTGCAAACCGGCTATCAGTATGACTGCCGGTTTTCCTTCTATGTTTATGTCTTTCGCGCCGCCGCCCATAAGTTCGGTCAGCTCGTCCTTGACTATTTTTATGAATACCTGCTTAGGGTTGAGCGAAGTATGTACACGTGCTCCTATGGCCTTTTCCTTGACGCGGTCGGTGAATTCTTTGGCTATCTTGTAGTTTACGTCGGCATCTACCAGCACGCGGCGTATTTCCTTGGCCGTTTCAGCTATCTTTATCTCGCTTATCTTGTGGTCGCCCTTGATTACTTGCAGGGCGCGGTCCAGCTTTTCGCTCAGATTTTCAAACATATTCTTAAATGTGTGTGTTTCTTTTGGGGAATGAGATTTTTTTCAAACTACAAATTTAGTCATTTTTCCTGTTTCCCGGTAATACTTTCCGGCGCCTTTTCCCGTAAAAACCGCTTTTCCTGCTTTATATATGCCGGACGGAAGACGCATGGTACGGTTTCCTGCGATTGCAACGAAAAAATCCGGAAAGGATATCCCTTCCGGATCTTATAGCTTTGGTTCTATTTTAAACAGCGTTTACAATAAACGCTGCGGTCAGAGTCCGTTCGATATTAATATCTGTTCAGACGGGGACACCCGGCCGGCTTGCAGTTTATTTGTTTTTGCGGGCGAGCGCTTTTTCCGCTTTTTCTATTATCGCGGCCGCATTGAGCCTGTATTTTTCCATAAGCTGTTCCGGTGTGCCCGATTCGCCGAACACGTCCATAACGGCAACGAATTCCTGAGGTACTGGATTGTTGCGGACAAGTAACGAGGCTATGCTTTCACCCAGCCCACCTTTTACGTTGTGCTCTTCCGCCGACACAAGACAGCCTGTCACTGCCACCGAGTCCAGTATCGCCTTTTCGTCCAGAGGTTTTATGGTGTGTATGTTTATAAGGTCCACGCTTATGCCTTTTTCTTCCAGCGCTTCGGCCGCTTTTATGGCTTCCCATACCAGATGCCCTGTGGCGACGATCGTGATGTCACGGCCATCGTTGAGCTTTATTGCCTTTCCTATCTCGAACTTCTGGTCGGCAGGGGTGAAGATAGGAACTTTGGGACGCCCGAAACGCAGGTAAACGGGGCCTTTGTAGTCGGCTATGGCTTTCGTGGCGGCTTTTGTCTGATTGTAGTCGCACGGGTTTATCACAACCATTCCAGGCAGCATTTTCATCATGCCGATGTCTTCGAGAGTCTGGTGCGTGGCGCCGTCCTCGCCCAAGGTAAGCCCGGCGTGCGAGGCGCATATCTTGACGTTTTTGCCGGAGTAGGCTACCGACTGGCGTATCTGGTCGTACACGCGGGCGGTGGAAAAATTGGCGAACGTGCCGGTGAAAGGTATCTTTCCGCCGATGGTAAGTCCCGCCGCCATACATATCATGTTGGCTTCGGCTATACCTGTCTGGAAAAACCGTTCCGGGTGGGTCTTGATGAACTTGTCCATTTTGAGCGAGCCTACCAAGTCAGCACACAGGGCCACTACATCGGGGTTTTCATCGCCCAGTTCGGCCAGTCCGTCGCCGAATCCGCTGCGGGTATCGTTATTACCCAGTATTTCGTATTTTTTCATCATTTTTTTAGCGAATGTCTTTCCGGTTAGTAATCTCCGAGTGTTTCGGGGTTTTGCGCCAGGGCGTCTTCGAGTTGTTGGGCGTTGGGGGCCTGGCCGTGCCATTTGTTGGTGTGCATCATAAAGTCCACGCCGTTGCCCATCATGGTCTTCATTATCACTGCTATCGGACGGCCTTTGCCTGTCATGGCCTTTGCTTTTTCCAATCCGAACACCACCTGGTCTATGTCGTTGCCGTCGCCTATGTGAAGCACTTCCCAACCGAATGCGCGGAATTTGTCTTCGAGGTTGCCCAGCGAAAGGACCTGATCCGTAGTGCCGTCTATCTGGCAGTTGTTGGCGTCCACGGTGGCTACGATATTGTCAACGCCTTTTGCGCCGGCATACATCACCGCTTCCCATATCTGGCCTTCCTGCAGTTCTCCGTCGCCGTGGAGCGAATATACGATATGGCTGTCGCCGTTGAGTTTTTTAGCCAGCGCAGCGCCTATGGCCACAGATAGCCCCTGTCCCAGCGAGCCAGACGCCATGCGTATGCCCGGAAGCCCTTCGTGCGGGGTAGGGTGTCCCTGAAGGCGTGAGTTTATCTTACGGAACGTTGCCAGTTCGGACACGGGAAAATAACCCGTGCGCGCAAGTACGGAGTAAAGGACGGCCGAAAGATGACCGTTTGACAGGAAAAACAAATCCTGATCGCGTCCGTCCGGATCGAACGGTTGCGGCGTGTGCTCCATTACTTTGTTGAACAACGCTACCATGTATTCCGTACAGCCCAGCGCGCCGCCCGGATGCCCGGAATTGACAGCTCCTACCATGCGCAGGATGTCCCTGCGGGTCTGCGTACAGATATCTTTTAAAGATGGTGATGACATTACGAATGATGTTTTGTTTAGAAATCGAACGATGCAAAAATAATGTTTTCTGCCGAGAAATTTTGTATAGCCGGCGTTGTTTTTTATTGTCACGTTCACACTTCGCCCGACTTGTAAGCGGGAACGTATGCCCCGCCACAGGAATACGCACTATGGGGTATGGTTGGTACGGAGTTTAATGAGCCGTTTGTTTTTCTTTTTCCGCCACTTCATTGTGTTTGAAGAATATGGCGAAAAGTATGGCCAGGACCATTACGTAACCGGCAAAACACAGCCAAATGGACTGCCAGTCTTTCATGCCGTCGGCCGCGGTGAAGAACTTTCCGATGATAATGCCGCTCGTCCAGCTGCCTAATACCGCGCCGAATCCGTTGGCCATCATTATAAACAAACCCTGTGCCGACGAGCGTATTTTCGGGCTGGTGGATTTGTCGACGAACAGCGAGCCGGATATGTTGAAGAAATCGAATGCCATACCGTATACGATACACGAGAGGATAATCATCCACAGTCCTCCTTCCGGATTGCTGAATGCGAACAGCCCGAAACGGAACACCCATGCCAGCATGCTTGTCAGTATCACGGCTTTTATTCCGAAACGTTTCAGAAAGAAAGGAATGGCAAGTATAAATACGATTTCCGATACCTGGGATATCGAAAGTATTATAGTGGAATACCTTACCACAAACGAATCGGGATAGGCATATTTGAAATCGTCGAGAAACACATCGCCGTAGGCATTGGTCAGTTGTAACGCAGCGCCCAAGAATATACTGAACAGGAAAAACAATGCCATTTTACGGTCCTTGAACAGTTTGAATGCTTCCAGTCCGAGTATCTGTGCAAGCGTCCTGCCTTTGCCTGCTGTGTTCTGCGGAGGCGCTGCCGGCAGGGAAAACGCGTACAAACCGAGTAATATGGCCGAAACGCCCGCTATGTAAAATTGGTTTTCCGAGGCTTTGTTCCCTGTCAGGTTTGTAAGCCACATGGCGGCGATGAAGCCCACCGTCCCCCATACGCGTATCGGAGGAAAGTGTTTCACCGTGTCGAGGTTGGCTTTGTTGAGCGAACTGTACGCTATCGAATACGACAGGGCAAGGGAAGGCATGTAAAATATCATTCCCAGCAGTATCACCCAAAAAAACGTCACAGGGTCGTCTACGACCGGAAGCGAAATAAATGTTATCCCGTACAGGATATGCAGTATTCCGTATAGTCTTTCGGAATTTATCCATCGGTCGGCAATCATGCCGCAGAGTGCAGGCATAAAAATGGAGGATATTCCCATGGTCGAGAATATGATCCCGAAATCCTCGCTCGCCCAGTGCTTGGTTCCGAACCAGTAATTGCCAATAGTGATCATCCATGCTCCCCAAACGAAGAACTGGAAGAAATTCATCGTTATGAGCCTTAGTTTTAAACTCATGTTATCCGTGTTGTTTTTTTTGCCGGCGGATAATTCCCCGGATGTTTTTATCTTTGATAAATGACGCGCAAAGTTAAGTATAAGAAATTGTTTAAATTTTGATTGTTCCGGCTTTTTTTGTCCTGCTCGTTTAAGTCCGAATTGTACCGTATGCTGACATGAACGATCAAAAAAAATCTCCTGCGGGAAAATTGAAAGGCTTCTTAAGCCTTTTTCATTATCTTTGAAACCTCAGTTTACATCTAAAAAAACGATATGAAATGAAAAAGAGCATTTTTTACGCATTTATCCTCGCCGCATCAGTGTGGGCCGCCGGCTGCGCCAAGGCGAAACAGCCCCTCGAACTCGTAACCGACCAGTATGGGGTTGCATACAAAGTAAATCCTTCGGAAAAAAACGTTTATCTGGTGTTTACCGGACATTACAGCACGGATGACGACGGACACTTCGAAAATTTCGACGGAGCGGACGATGTCCTGAAAATAATGGCCGAGCATGACGTGAAAGGATCGTTTTTTCCCACCGGCAACTGTTTCCGTGTGGACCGTTACCAACAGGTTATAAAAGACATAATATCGCAGGGACACTACCTCTCGGCCCATTCGGACAAGCACCTGTTGCTTTGCTCGTACGGCGACCGCAGTGAAAATTACGTCACAGAGGATTCCCTTACCCGCGATATACAGGGTATGGAGGCGGAACTGGAAAAATTCGGACTTACCAAAGATCAGTATTACTGGATGATACCGCCTTACGAGCACTACAACCAGTTCAGTGCCGACATACTCCGCAAACTGGGTTACCACCTTGTCAATCCCACTCAGGGGCTCGTTACCGGCATGGACTGGATGGGACCCGAGCATCCGCAGTACCATTCGGCACAGAAACTCATCGACAATATATGGAAATACGAAGCCGAGAATACTCTCGACGGAGCCGTGATCCTGGTACACGCGATGGACTATCCCAACCGCACGGACGATGACCGCCTGTACACGCATCTGGGTGAGATCATAGAAAAATTAAAAGAAAAAGGTTATGGCTTTAAGACATTCAAGGATGTAATAGCCGCCGAAAAATAACGTTCAAAAGATAACCGCTCAAAAAAAGCGGGGCCTTTGGCCCCGCTTTTTTTGAGCGGTTCATTGAAACATCCGGGTTATTTTTCGGCGAACGAACCGAGTACCTTTTCCCTGACGGCGGAATATTTTTTCATATCTTTTTCCTGGCAGAAAAATACCAGCTGGTAGTAGTTTTGCTTTCCTTCTATGCAGGCTATGTCGTACATGAAATGCACCCCGTCGGATATTATGGTAAAACTGTTGGAAATACGCGGCAGAGCATTTACCACCAGGGTATCCGAATCGATGTCGGATATTATATCCAGACCGTCCACATCGTTCCCCCACGCATCCAGTACCACGCTGTTATATCCGGCCAGATCCGGCGTATAATAATCCGAAAGTCCCTCGTCCGACAGCATTTGCGCGAATATTTCCTTATCTTCTTCTATCACCATGGTGTACAGTCCCTTTATCAGGTTTACATAACATACGGCCGCATCTTCGTTCATGGACTTGTTTTCCCTCGCCTGTGAGGGCACTTCCAAAGAGAAACTGCCTGTTTCCACCGTTTTCGTGCCTCGGCCCGCATCCCCTGCCGGTGAGCACCCGGTGATAACCAGAATGAAAATAAGAATGACAGAAATCGTTTTTTTCATGGTAGTAGCGTATTTGATTCAAAATTAAAAAAAAGACAAAGTGTGTCGAATTATTGGTTTTCCCGGAACGAACCGAGTACCTTGCCCCGCAAGGCATCGTATTTGTCTGAAACGGTCCTCGGCATTGACAGATATATCATGTAAAACGCATCCTTCCCTTCTGTGAAAACGTAACTGGTTTCAAAATCTGTACCGTCTATTTCGATAATGAAACTGTTGTCTATGCGTTTCATCCCGTTCACAACGGACGTATCGGCAGTAACGGAGGACACGAGTTTAACACCTTCCACGGCATTGTCTCCGTTTGCCACGTTTGCCATGCATAATTTGTTGTAGCCGTACAGGTCCGGCGTTACGACGCTTTTCAGATCGTTGCTTTCTACAAAATCCGAAAGTTCTTTCTTGCCCATCTTATAAACCCCTAGATGTATTCCTGAAGTCGTGTCGCCGTACGTTATCTCTGACTCGGGGTCCAGATGGCTGTAATTGTGCATCATGGCAGGAACTTCCATGCTGAAACGTCCCGATGTCACCGTTTTGGTGATACTGTCGTTTATAGCTGACACAGCGATGTCGCTGATATCCTCCGTGATCCCGCCTATGCCTTGCGCCTCATCCGGAGCCTGTTGCTCCGAAAGACCGCCGCACGAATACAGTACTGCGGCGAATATTGCCAAAACTGCCTTTTTCATATCCTTATGTGTTTTTGTAAAAGCAACCGGCGCCGTCTGTCGTACACGCCGCGCAAATCAATGACTGCTATGTTGCTTCCGGCTGTACCGGAAATTAAAGAACCCGTACCGGCATTTAGAGTTCCCTTGCCGGATTTTTCACCGTAAAATCGGAACTGCGCAGCACCTGTTTGTTGTACATAAGCGGCTCGCCGGTTTCTATCGAGCGCAACGGCATGCCCAAAGAGCGCAAAAGTGCGTCGCCTGCGGCCGTGTCCCATTCCATAACGCTGCCCATCCTCGTGTATTCGTCCGCCAGTCCTTCGGCCAGGGTACAGTATTTGACGCAACTGCCCATGGGTAATATCTCGGCGCCGGGAATGCGTTCCGTCAGTGCTTTGTAATAATCTTCCGTCGCTTTGGTGCGTGCCGACTTGCTTGCAAGGCATATGTAGTGGCCCGTGCGGGCGGAAGCAGGAAGCTGTGACGCACGTATTTCGTCCACTCCTGAAAAAGACGCCGCCCCTGGTTGTACCGATGCTTTCACTGCCGGTATTTTGTCCGTACCGAAGTAAAGCGCTTTGTCTTCCGGCAGGTATATGACGCCGAAAACAGGCGAACCTTTCCTGCAAAGGGCTATGTTGACTCCGTATTGCGGAGAGCCGTTTATAAACTCTTTGGTGCCGTCCAGCGGGTCCACGATAAATACTTCGTCCCAGTTTTTACGTACCGAATAGTCTTCTTCGGCCCCTTCCTCGCTTATCACGGGAATGCCTGTCTGTCCCAGAAAAGAGTTTATTGTATCCTGTGCGGCGTAATCGGCATCCGTGACAGGCGAATTGTCAGCTTTTTCCTTTACCGAATACCGGGCTTTGTTTTTTACTTCCAGGATGGCTCCTCCGGCCTTTACGGCCGCGTTTACCATATCGAGTAATATCCTTTCGTCCCTGTCCATCGCGCGAGTGGGTTTAATATGCGGACGATGCGCTTTGTCCGTCGGCCAGTTTTTTTGCCGATGAGGTGCCTATGCGCGTCACTCCAGCTTCTATCATTCTTTTGGCAGTTTCCATGTCGCGCACACCTCCGGCGGCCTTTACAGGCAGCGGAGAACCGTACTCCTTCATTATCTTCACGGCTTCTATCGTAGCTCCCGAAGGTTTTCCGTTTTCCGTCTTATAGAAGCCGGTCGATGTCTTGAGGAACACGCGGGACGCGTTCGCCTCTCCGAAGTTTTCAAGAACCACGTCGCGTATCAGCTCCGACAGGCCTTCTATTTCGTCTTCGCGCAGCGCTGCCGTTTCCAGTATCCATTTTGCGGTTTTACCGGCGTTAAGCGTCAGCTCCGTGCAGCGGCGGACTTCTTCGGCTACGGTTTCCGTTTTTCCGCGCTTGTACATCGGGTAGTTTACCACGAAATCCAGCTCGTCGGCTCCGTTTAATATAGACTGCTTCGCCTCGGCCATTTTTTCGTCTATCGAATACGTGCCTTCGGGAAAACCTATCACCGTGCCAACGAGTACTTTCGAGCCTACCTGGTCTATCATCTTCCGGGCATCGGCTACCATGTCCGGACGTATCATTATCAGTTTGAAGTGTTCCGCTATGGCCTCCTGTATGTAACCGTGTGCTATTTCCCGGTATTTTTCGACCGGTATGCCGGCTCTTTCAGGTGTGTCGAGGTACGTCGAATCGAGGTATTGTTTTATGTCCATTTCGTTTTGATTTTATTGTTTCGTAGGGTACAAATTTAATTTAATAAACCGTACATACCTAAGAATAAAGGTAAAAAATGGGATAAATGCCGCCTCTTTGCGCGCCGATGTGCGGGTATATTGCTGCCGATGTGCGGCGCGGGTGCTCTTGTGAAGATATAAAAAGGCTGAAAGTATGCGCTGTACGATAAAAAAATAAGACTTGTCAAAAGCTTGACAAGTCCTAAAAACTAACCTAAACTCAAAACTATAACTATGAAACTACTACTTTTCTATTTTGACGCTGCAAATGTAATATGTTTTTGTGCCGCGCGCAATATTTTCGCGCATAAATTTTTGTAAAAAAGGCGTATTTAACATTTTTGCCGCCGTGAAATACGTTCCACGTACGTTTCAAGCCCTTTGTTTTTCCTCACGATGCAGACGTATGGTTTTCGCACGGCTTATCATCATAAGGGCCACACCTCCGGTAAGTATCTGCATTATGGTTTGCGTGGCGTGGTTGAGCGTAGCGAACGCCATCGCTATGTTGGGCGTTATGGCCGCTATGCCAAGTATCGGTATGCCTATTTTCATCGCCGTGTGGTATGCGCCTATGCCTCCCTGCACTGGTACGAGCTGGGCCAGCCCTCCGACTGTCATAAGGTACAGTATGTTCGCCGCGGACAACGACGACGTTTCCCGGAATGCGTAGCTCATGAAAAATATCATAAGGTAATACATGAGCCATATCAGTACCGTGTAGCTCACGAAAGCCCATTTTCGGGGCAGGCGCGTCACTGTCTTTATCCCTTCGGCCATGCCGGATATGAAATCGGCTATGCGGTGGTAAAGTATCGTATGGCGGAGCTTTTTGCGGAACACGTATATTATAAGTATACAGGCCGCCAGCATGCCCAGAAGTATGTATTTATAATCCATCGCCGGTGGAGCCGACCCTGCGTCTTTGCGTATGGTTATCAGCTCGTATGCGAAAGTTTCGATATTGTCGTACTGGAGCATGAACGTGAGCATAATGCTCAGGGCGAGCATTATCACGTCTATTGCGCGTTCCAGTATCACCGTGCCCAGGAGTTTGCTCACCGGTATTCCTTCGGCCTGGTTCATGGCGGTGCAGCGGGCCACTTCACCTGCGCGCGGCACTACCAGGTTCGCTATGTACGTCACGGTGACCGAATTTACCGAGTTTGCGACCGATATGTTCCGGTAGCCCATTGCTTCGAGCGGTATGAGCCATCGTATCCCTATC
The DNA here is from genome assembly GCA_003150615.1 of Flavobacteriales bacterium. Classification (GTDB taxonomy): domain Bacteria; phylum Bacteroidota; class Bacteroidia; order Flavobacteriales; family UBA1820; genus Merdimorpha. The sequence continues at coordinate 226,615 of QALN01000003.1, forward strand.
AGCACGAATGCGGCGTATCCGGTTATGAAAGAAAGGGCCACGTAGAAATAATCGGCCTGTTTGATCGCCGACCATATGCTGGCCAGATCGAGTCCTGAAAATGCGTAGTAAAGCAGCCCAAGAGCCATTGCCGGCAATAATACGAACTTCACCGAGAACGAAACGGTTCTTTTTACGGCTGGGTTTATGGCCATTTTTGTGTCTGCTTGTATGTTGTTTTTCTTTACGTTCTTTTACCCTTCGCGTAACCGTGCAAATATCGCATTTTTTTTACGATATGCGGAAAAATGTCGTACAATTATGGCGGCGTCAGGTCCTGGACGGAGCAAGTGCCCGTCCAGTTGGAGCAGGACGGGCATTCCTGCCGTCCGCAGGCTATTTTAGATGCAATATTCCGCCGCTTGTAAAAGTATTTTGCGTATTTTTGCCAGTTGTAACAATTGACGCGCTATGTTTGCCAAAGCCGGATTTTTTATCGTAAAGATGCTTTCACGGATACCTTTCGGGGTTATGTACGTTCTGTCGGACATATCCTCCTGGATGCTCTTCCATGTGATAAGGTATCGCCGGAGTGTGGTTATGGGCAATCTTTCCATGTGTTTTCCTGAGAAAAGCTCCGGCGAATTGAAAAAAATAGCGCGCGATTTCTACCGGGGATTTACCGACACGATGCTCGAATCCGTAAAAATGCTTACCATAAGCCCGGAAGAAGCGTCGAAAAGGTTCCGTTATCAGGATGAGGACAAACTACGCAGTTTTCTTAACGACGGTCATGACCACATAATGATATTCGGGCATTGTTCCAACTGGGAATGGCTCATGTTCACCCAACTCATTTTCCCTAAAATGCACCTTGTAGCCCTTTACCAGAAGATAGAAAACCCGTTCATAAACGCCTGCACGAGGCACGCCCGCGAACGGTTCGGAATGGAGGCCATGGAAGCCAAAAACGCCCTTTTAGGGCTTTCCCGCCTTAAGAACGACGGTAATTCGATGGCAGCGTTCGTAGCCGACCAAAGCCCTGCCCGCCAATTGATAAAACACCGTGTAAAGTTTTTCGGCATAGACACCCCGGCGCATATCGGCGCGCACCAGATAGCCACCAGGCTTAAATTCGGGGTGATATTCCTCGAAATGCGCCGTATCTCTCGCGGGCATTACCTTGCTGTCACGGAAAAGATATACACCCCCGGCGAACCGGTAGGGCAGTACGAGATAATAGACCGCTTTTTCGACCGCCTCGAAAAACAGATAAGGCGCGATCCGTCTTGCTGGCTGTGGACGCACCGACGTTGGAAATACGCGGATTTAAAAAACGATCAGAAGAAAACTTCCGTCGATGAACGAAAATAAACTGTCTTTCGCGGTAGTCGTGCTCAACTGGAACGGAAGGGAACTGCTGGAAAAATTCCTCCCTTCGCTCGTGGCCTGCAACCATCCGCAGGCACGGCTGTACGTGGCCGATAATGCCTCGACTGACGATTCGCTGGAATTTCTCAGGCGCAATTATCCTCAGGTCGGCATAATACGCAACGAAGCCAACTACGGTTTCGCCAAAGGCTACAATAAAGCCCTGGAGGGCCTTTCCGAAGATGTGTTCGTGCTTGTGAACTCGGATATAGAGGTCACTCCCGGCTGGCTCGATGCGGCAGTTGCCGAGTTTGAAAACAATCCCTCGACAGTGGCTGCGCAGCCGCGTCTTCTGGACTACAAGGATAAAAAGATGTTCGAGTACGCCGGCGCTGCCGGCGGTTTCATAGACAAACTCGGATACCCGTACTGCCGGGGACGCATTTTCACCGAAATAGAAGAGGACAGAGGGCAGTACTGTGAAAATACCGACATATTCTGGGCTACCGGAGCATGCCTTTTCGTGCGCAGGGACGCTTTTGTGCGGCTCGGCGGATTCGATGCCGACTTTTTCGCCCACCTGGAAGAGATAGACCTGTGCTGGCGCATATTGAACAGCGGCGGGCGGGTGCGTTATCTGGCTTCGTCCAAAGTATATCACTTAGGCGGGGCTACCCTCAAAAAGTACGACGCCCGCAAAACATATCTCAATTTCCGCAACAGCCTTTTCGCGATAGTGAAAAACATGCCGGCGTACAGGATACCGTATGTCGTTTTGCTGAGGCTTCTTCTGGACGGAGTGCAGGGAGTACGCTTTCTGGGTGAAAAACGGCCCAGGCATACGTGGGCTTTGGTGCGCGCTCATTTTTCTTTCTACGCCAATTTTATGAAAATGTGGCGCAAACGTTCGCTCACGCCTGCCAAAACCAGAAAATACTACCACACGGGCAGTGTCGTTTTACAGCATTTCGTTTGCGGTAAGAAATATTTTTCGCAACTTTAATCCATGCGTACGACAAAGGACAATATAGCGGTCCTTTACGAGGACAACCACATCATCGTCGTTTCCAAACGTCCTGGCGACATAGTTCAGGGCGACAAAACGGGCGATATGCCGCTTGTGGACATAGTTAAGGAATACCTTCGCGAAAAGTATTCCAAACCGGGAAATGTTTTCTGCGGGCTTACGCACCGCATCGACCGGCCCACGAGCGGGGCTGTCATATTTGCCAAAACGTCCAAAGCTCTCTCGCGCATGGCCGAGCTGTTCCGTACCGGCGGAGTGGAAAAAACGTACCATGCAATACTGCCGCTCAAGGACATTCCGGATGCCGGCACATTGGAAAATTACCTTGTCCGGGACGGCCGTACCAACCGTTCGCGCGCTTACGATACCCCGCGTGAAGGAGCTAAAAGGGCGGTTCTGCATTATACGGTACTCTCGCGCGGAAAAAATTACATGCTCGCGCAGGTCGATCTGGAAACCGGCCGCCACCATCAGATACGGTGTCAGTTTTCGTCTATAGGACTTCCACTTCGCGGCGACTTGAAATACGGCTCTCCGCGTTCTAACCAGGACGGCAGCATAAGCCTTCATGCGAGGCGTATCAGGTTCGAGCATCCCGTGAGCCATATCCCGGTTGACGTGGCTGCCCCTTATCCGGAAAACGAACCTTTGTGGGAAACTCTCACTTGTCAGAAATAAATATCAGACAGGCTATGCCTGTAAAATAACTACTATGGAACAGATAAGCGTTTTCGATATACTCAAGATAGGCATAGGCCCTTCGAGTTCACATACCCTCGGTCCCTGGAGGGCTGCGGAGCGTTTTTTGCGCTGCCTGAAGGAAAAAGGCGTTTTTACCAGCACGGAAAGAGTACGTGTCACACTTTACGGTTCACTTTCCATGACAGGGCGCGGACACTATACGGACATAGCCGTCATGTTGGGCCTTTCGGGTTACGATCCGCAGACGATAGATCCCAAGGACATACAGCCCGTCGTATCCCGTATAACGGATTCCGGGGAAATGGCTCTCGCCGGGGAAAGGAAGATACGCTTTTCCCGCGCTCAGGATATAGTCTTCGACCGCGAATTCCTGCCTTTCCATTCCAACGGCATGACATTCTCCGCCTTTTCCGCCGACGGCGGGGTGCTGGCCGAGGAAACGTATTATTCGATAGGCGGAGGTTTCATAATCCGTGAGAACGAACAGCCTCAGCCATCCTGCGGTGCAAAGGCTTTCCCGTACCCGATACAGTGCGCCCAGGATTTGCTCCTTTACACGGTCGAAAACAAATGTTCGATAACGGACATAGTACTGGAAAACGAAAAAACGCTCGATACCGAAGAAAACGTCCGCACCCGCCTTCTGCAGATATGGGACGCCATGTTGCGAAGCGTGTACACCGGATGCCATACGCTTGGCGAGCTTCCCGGCGGGCTGCACGTCAAACGCCGCGCCGCATACGTTTACGACAGGATAAAACCTTATCTGATATACGAAGATTACCGTGATTGGGCTCGTCAGCTGCGCCGTATCCGTCCGGACTCCCAGAACATTTTCACGTGGGTGAGTACTTTCGCCATAGCGGTAAACGAAGTCAACGCCTCGCTCGGACGCATAGTCACCGCGCCTACCAACGGCTCTTCAGGCGTCATACCAGCCGTGCTGCTGTACTATCTCTCGTTCGTAAACCCCAAGGCCGGCGATGACGAGATAATAGAGTTCCTTTTGGTCAGCGGCGAGATAGGAAGCATTTTCAAAAAAGGAGCTACCATTTCCGCCGCACAGGGCGGATGCCAGGCTGAAATAGGCGTGTCTTCGGCAATGGCCGCCGCTGCGTTGTGCCACGTTATGGGCGGACAGCCTTCGCAGTGTATTGCCGCGGCCGAGATCACCATGGAACATCATCTTGGTCTTACGTGCGACCCGGTGGCCGGGCTGGTGCAGGTGCCATGTATAGAGCGCAATTCAATGGGTGCGATAAAAGCTATTACGGCCGCCAACTGGGCTATAAACAACGACCCGTCCGTGCCCGTGGTAAGCCTCGATAAAGTTATAAAGACCATGTGGGAAACGGCGCTCGACATGAATTTCAAGTACAAGGAAACGGCACAGGGCGGACTTGCCTCCCAGATCCCCGTCAGCCTGCCTGACTGTTAACGCCATTTCCGTGACATACGTATGTAAAACGTTGAATATCGATAATATGGAAATAAAAGAAAACGTATCGCTTTTGCCGTACAACACATTCGGGATGGACGTCCGTGCCGACTTTTTCGTAAAAGCCGGCAGCCGTGACGATGTCGCCGGCGCCGTGTCCCTGGCAAAGGAGAAAGGACTCCCGTTGCTCGTTCTCTCCGGCGGGAGCAATATGCTCATAACGGAGGACTTGCACGCCGTAGTCCTGTATATGGATACGCGTGGCATAGAAACGGAAGGCCGTGACGGTACCGACACTCTTGTCCGTGTCCAGGCAGGTGAAAACTGGCACGGGTTCGTACAGTGGACTGTGGAAAACTCTCTCTGCGGAGCGGAAAACCTCGCATACATACCGGGTAAGGCCGGCGCTTCTCCCGTACAGAACATAGGGGCCTACGGAGCCGAGGCCAAGGATATAATAGAAAGCGTCGAAGCTCTGGACGTCAGCACGCTTGAAATACGCACATTCACCAATGCACAGTGCCGTTTCGGTTACCGGGAATCCGTTTTCAAAGGTGAATACAAAGGCCGTTACATCATATTGTCCGTGCTTTTCCGCCTGCATAGGGAAAGTGGATACCAACCGCGTCTGGATTACGGCAATATACGCGCTTATCTGGAGCGGGAAGGCATCGCTTCGCCCGGTATAGCCGATGTGGCGCGCGCGGTAACCGCTATACGCATGGAAAAACTGCCCGATCCCGCCAAAACGGGCAACTGCGGCAGCTTTTTCAAAAACCCGGTACTCCCTCGTTCGCAATTCGAGGCACTGTCGGCGAAATATCCAGGTATGCCATCTTTCGGAGTTGAAAACCCATCCGACGGACATTACAGGAAAATCCCGGCCGCATGGATGATCGAGCGCGCCGGATGGAAAGGCTATCGACGCGGAGCTGTCGGGGTGCATGAGAACCAGGCGCTCGTGCTTGTCAACTACGGCGGAGGTACCGGGGCTCAGGTGCTGGAACTGTGCCGCGACATATGCCGCGATGTGCAGGAAAAATTCGGCGTTGTCATCAGTCCCGAAGTCAATATCGTGGACAATGGATCGATAAGGAAAATCGATGCATGCAAATGATTTTTCAGGCTTTTAAAAGCGTATCTTTGTTTTTGGAGAAGATTTAAAAACCAAAAAAGCTATGAAAACTTTGACAATTGCGGTAGTGCTTATGGCAGCAGTGTTCCTGCTGCTGTTTGTCGGTTTGCACCGGCGAAAAGGCGGAGGATGCTCAGGTTCCGGCTCGTGTGGCAACTGCCGTGGCGACGGTTCGTGCGGCAGGTGATGTTTGATGATATGGCCGGAAATATTCCGGTATTTATACGGTTATGTTATGCGGACATGTCCGTATTGAAAAAATAAAAGGAAAGTATTAAGGTATGTACGATATGATTTTCCCGGTTTTTGCCGGTGTTTCCGCACTTCTGGCGGCCTATTACGTATTTCTTATTGCGGCCACGCGTCCCGTGAGGGAAAACGGCTCCGGCCCGGAAGAACAAGCCGAAGGTATTTCCGTGATAACGGTCGGCCGTAATGCGATAGACAACCTGCGCTCGCTCATACCTTCGGTAATAGCCCAGAAATATCCGCGCTTTGAACTTATAGTGGTAGACGACCGTTCGTTCGACAATACGGCGGTATTCCTCAAATCCATACAAAGGAACTATCCGAGCGTACTGAAGGTCGTAACCATACCGGAAGATACGACATACCCCTGGCCCGGCAAGAAATTCGCCGTAACTATGGGCGTTAAGGCGGCCCAGTACGAACGTATAGTCCTCTTGGATACCTCGGCCCTGCCGTTATCAGAAAACTGGCTCTCGAATGTAGCCTCGGCTTTCGACCGCAAAGGTACGGACATGGTACTGGGTTACAATTTTTATAAAAAAGGCCAAAGGGCCGTATCGTCGTTTTTCGCGGCGTCGTCGTTCCTCTTTTCCTCCGATGCTATGGCATGGGCGCGGATAGGCCTGCCCTTCAAAGGCGAAGGCTCCAATTTCGGGTTTACCAGGACGATGTTCTTTTCCGGAAGCGGGTATATGAACAACATGCGCATACCTGCCGGCGAAGCGGATTTCCTGCTCGGTGATTATTCCGACGGCACCAATGTGTCCGTGATGGCATCCCGCCAGGGTTTCGTGCAGTGCGGTAGCGTTGACACCATCAGGCAATGGCTTGATAAGGCAATATCGGATTATGCCTCGTTCCGTTGTTATAAGTTTCCAGTGATGTTGCGTGCGTTGGCAATGCCGTTGCTGAAAGTGCTTTTCATTGTTCTGGCTATAGCGTGCGGCGTCATATATTGTTCGTGGTGGCCTTTCTGGGTTGTCACAGCCGTACCTATGGCATTGTCTTTTGCCGCCGGGTTTGTATGCTCGGCCCGTTTCCGCGCTACGCGGTGGATGGCCTCAGGTATCCTGGCCGATATGGTGTTGCTGCCGGTAAATGCCGCCGTATGGCTCTCCGCAATGTTCGCAATACCTGGAAAATGGAAGTGAGCGGCAAGGAAAAGGAACTGATAAGGGACGCACTGTCCGGCTCGCAGGCTGCTTTTGCATCCCTGTTGTCGATGTATTGGACCGATGTGTATTCTTTTCTGGCTTCCAGAAAACTCTCGCCCGAAGACGCCGAAGACCTTTGTATAGAGACATTTTCCAAGGCTTTTGAAAAACTCGGAACTTACGACTCCCAGTACCGTTTTAAAACATGGCTCATAAACATAGCCAAACACAACCATATAGACTTCCTTAGGAAAAACGAACCGCTCCTGTCGCTTTTTTCGGAAAAAATACTCTCCGACGGTTGGGACATACCTGCAGTGGCTGTGGCTTACGATACCCCGGAGACAGAACTTATAAACAACCAGACTATCGAACGTTTCGCTGCCGCGCTCGAATACCTCAGCCCACGCTACCGCCAGGTCATGCGGATGAGGTACGTCGACGACATGTCCGTCGCAGGCATTTCACAAGCATTGGGCATTTCCGTGTCCAATGTTAAGGTCATACTGATGCGGGCCCGCCGCGTCCTTATGCGGGGGATGGAGTAGGTTTGTTTGTGTTTTCTTGGTAATCAGTGTTTTAAACACTTGTTTGCGTATGTTTATTATCGTAGGTAAAAAATCAAAACTTTCGATTATGGATATACGGATGGCGGTCTTTACGGCATTTGACGCCTTGTTCAGGAGTCGCGGCGCTGGGAATTCAGCAGGGCTGTCCGTCAGGGATGACACCTGATACGAAAATGTCAATCCGCATTTCAAGCTGCGTCTTTGTTACGGCATAAACAAGTAAATAGCGGACAAGGCGGATATCGGTGCTGTGGGAATCAATTATTTTATCTCAGGCGGCCTGTCGCTGGCATTGCTTAAACCCGTATATTTGTGGGTAATCGAAAGCGACGGACTGGTGAAATATACATATTTACGGTATGGGCAGGCAGGTTCCGAGTTCGATTATTATTTCTCCGAACTGTCAATAATGAAATACGGCGGAGAGGGATCACGGTTTGTGCAACGCATTTTACATATCGCTGAATTACGGAAGAAAATGAAACCGACGACTACACATCCGGGAAAAGAAGAAACCGGTGAAACGGAAAATAAAGACATGCCCTTGCGTAAACCGCACTGGCTCAAAGTAAAGATAGGAAGCGGGGCGGAGTATCCGTTCGTGCGGGAAAAAATAGAAGGCTCACGCCTGCACACGATATGTCAGAGCGGTGCGTGTCCCAATATGGGCGAGTGCTGGATGGCCGGTACCGCCACATTCATGGTACTGGGAAATATATGCACCCGTTCGTGCAGGTTCTGTGCCGTGACCACCGGCCGGCCGCTACCTCCCGATCCGGACGAACCGCGCCGCGTAGCCGAATCGATACGCGATATGGGCCTTCGCCATGCCGTGATAACGTCCGTCGACCGCGACGACCTGCCCGACGGCGGCGCGGCGTTCTGGGCCGAGGTTATACGCACTGTCAGGAAAGTATCTCCGGGAACAACCGTAGAAGTGCTCGTGCCTGATTTCAAGGGTGTTGAAAAAGACATACGCACGGTGGTCGAAGCTTCTCCCGACATAATATCGCACAATATGGAAACAGTCGAACGCCTTTCCCGCCAGGTGCGAGTCCAGGCGCGTTACGACCGCAGCCTCGAAGTGCTGAAAACCATGAAACGCCTCGGAGCGCGGCGCACCAAATCCGGAATAATGCTCGGACTGGGTGAAACGGAGGACGAAATACTCGCCACGCTTTCCGATTTGCGATCGGCCGATGTGGATATCGTCACAATAGGGCAGTACCTGCGTCCTACAAAGGAACATCTCCCGGTATCCGAGTACGTCACGCCGGAAAAATTTGAATTTTACCGTCAGCAAGGGCTAAGGATGGGCTTCCGCATAGTACAGAGCGCGCCGCTGGTACGCTCGTCCTACCATGCGGCTGACCATGTTTTTTAAACCGGTACTGTCGTAGTCCTGGTAAAACCTGCATAAAAAAAACGAAGACATGAACAGTACGTCACTTCAGGCAAATGAAAAAACGCCGTCTGCGGCAAAGCATGGCATTTCTGCCGGTAAGCCTGCGCCGTTGGGTTCGACCGTTTCCGACGGAGGGGTTAATTTTTCCATGTATTCCAAAAATGCCCGAAGCGTAGAACTGTGGCTTTTCAAAAATCCCGAAGATGCAGTTCCGTACCAGATAATAAAACTCGATCCTGAGAAAAACCGGTCTTACCATTATTGGCACGTGTTCGTCGAGGGTGCAGGCGAGGGGCTTTATTACGGTTACAAAGTACATGGGGAGTACGCCCCGTCCAAAGGGCTGCATTTCGACGGCTCGAAACTCCTTTCGGACCCTTTTGCCAAAGGCATATACGGGGCCGGCTACAGCCGTGGCGACGCATCCGTTTTCGGGTTGGAAAATTCGGCTACCGCACTCAAGAGCGTAGTGGTTGCGGACGGCACGTACGATTGGGAGGACGACCGCCATCCACGCCGCCCGCTATCCTCGTCCGTCATATACGAAATGCATGTCGGCGGTTTTACAGCCAACCCGAATTCGGGCGTGTCGCCGGAAAAACGAGGTACATTCCTCGGTGTGGCAGAAAAGATACCATACCTGAAAGAACTGGGCATAACGACTGTCGAACTGATGCCGGTGTATGTGTTCGACCCTCAGGATGCTCCCCTTGGACTGGAAAACTACTGGGGATATTCGCCTGTAAATTTTTTCGCCCCGCACTGGGGCTACGGTTCATCTCCCGACCCTATTGCCACCATACGCGAATTCAAGGACATGGTAAAAGCGCTCCACAAAGCCGGGATAGAAGTTATCCTCGATGTGGTATACAACCATACGGCCGAATCGGGCCGAAACGGGCCGTGGTTGAACTTCAAAGGACAGGAAGCCGGCGTGTACTACATGCTGGATGAGAATAAACAGTTTTCCGACTATACCGGCTGCGGCAATACGGTGAACGTGAGCGATCCCATCCTACGCCGTGTGATGCGGGAATCGTTGCGTTACTGGGTGGAGCAAATGCACATAGACGGTTTCCGTTTCGACCTTGCGGCAGTGCTCACCCGGGGCGAGGACGGACAGGTGCTCGTCAATTCCCCGGCAGTGAATTCGATAGAGGTGGACCCCGTGCTGGCCGATACCAAACTCATAGCCGAGGCGTGGGATGCGGCGGGGCTTTACCAGCTCGGATTTTTCGCCGGGCGCAACGGGGATACGCGTTGGGCGGAATGGAACGGCGCCTACCGCGACGACATACGCAAGTTTATCCGTTCTGACGAAGGCATGGTGCCGATACTTGCCGCCCGTATAATAGGTTCGCCCGATATTTACGTCAATCCGCACCAGGATATAAACCAGAGCATACATTTCGTAAGTTGCCACGACGGTTTCACTATGGGCGACCTTGTCAGCTACAACTGCAAGCACAATCTTCCCAACGGCGAGGATAACCGCGACGGTCTGGATGAAAATTTCAGTTGCAATTACGGCGTGGAGGGCGCTACCGACGATCCTGCAGTCGAAGCCGTCCGCGAACGCCAGGTGCGCAATTTCATGACTGCAATGTTCTTTACCCAAGGCACGCCTATGTTCGTCATGGGCGACGAAGTGCGCCGCACGCAGTTCGGCAACAATAACGCCTATTGCCAAAATAATCCTTCGGCTTGGTTCGACTGGAACGATCTGGAACGTCACGGGCAGACGTTCGAATACACCCGCAAACTGATAGAGTACACGCAGGGCCTGTCGCTTTTCGAGCTCAAGGATCTCATAAAAGTAGGGCATGACATAAACCGTCCGTACGTACTGTGGCACGGTGCAGCTCTCAACGGGGCCGACTGGTCGCCGTCGTCACATACGCTGGCCATGGAAATGGTACATCCGGAAAAGGGCGAACACCTGTACGTGGTGTTCAACATGTACTGGGGCGATATAAGTTTCCAATTGCCAAAACCAATTCACGGGCGTTGGCACCTGGTAGCCGATACGTTCCTGCCGGCTGGGGAGAATTTCACGTTCCGGGAGCTTTACGACCAGGAAAATTATATGGTCAAAGACCGTTCGATTGTCATTTTGTCGGATTTCAGCTTAAAAAAATAGCCGTATTTTACGTGTTTTCATTTAACGCATTACTCTTTTGCCGAAGTGTAAAAATGCGTTGACATGTGTTTTGGACGCGTTTTATTGTCCGTATGAAAGTGTTAAATACTTTTACATAGATTTTTTTTATCGAAAACATCTTTCCAAATCTTGACCGCAGAAGTAAAAAGTCGTACATTAGTTAACTAATTAAGGACTATTAACTAATGTACTACCCATATGCCTAAGACCATACGTATAAGGAAAGGGCTGAACATACACCTTAAAGGCCGCGCTGAAAAAGTATCTTTCACGGTGCCTTCCGATGGATTATATGCGGTTTTCCCCGATGATTTCCCGGCAGTGGCGCCTAAACTCGAAGTTTCCCAGGGAGACAGGGTGCTGGCCGGAGATGTGCTTTTCCGTTTCAAAAAATCCGAAAACGTTTGTTTCACGTCGCCAGTATCGGGCATTGTCGAAGAAATACGCCGGGGCGAACGCCGTAAAGTGGAAATGATACTCATACGCGCCGATGTCGAGCAATCGTACCGAGGCTTTTCGCTTCCTGAAAATCCGTCATCGGGGCAAATCAGGGAACTGATGCAGCAAAGCGGGCTGTGGGCTTTCTTCCGCACCCGTCCGTTCGATACCGTACCCATGCAGGACGCTGTGCCGCGTGACATCTTCGTATCCACGTTTCACACTGCGCCGCTGGCTCCCGACACTCAGTTTACCCTTGCCGGCCGGATGAAAGAGTTCCAGGCGGGTATCGACGCCCTGGCCGCACTGACACCGGGAAAAGTATGGATGGGAATGGACGGTGCGGTGTGCGATTCTGTTTTCGACACCGTGACAGGCGTCGAGAAAATCCTCATAACAGGTCCGCATCCTGCCGGTAACGCCAGTGTGCTTATAAACCATACACTCCCTGTCAACAAAGGCGAAACGGTGTTCACCATGTCCCCGGAGGACGTAGCGACGGTAGGCTCGTTCATGCTAACGGGCAAATACAGTCCGATGCGGAAAATAGCAGTTACAGGTTCCGGCGTGAAAAAACCTGGATACGTATCGGCGCTTCAAGGCGCTTCGATTGAAAAACTTACCGATGGAAATATCCGTGGCGAAGAAAAAATGCGTTTCATAAGCGGTAACGTTCTGACGGGCCGTGATGCGGGACGCGACGGCTTCATAGGCTTTTACGACAACCAGGTGACTGTGATCCCCGAAGGCGACCGCGACACGCGTATGTTCGGCTGGATATCGCCTTCGTCCGACAGGTTCAGTTTCCTGCGAGCCGGGACTTTCTCTTGGCTGTTCCCTTCAAGGGAATACGAACTAAATACGTCGACCAACGGAGAGCCGCGTCATTTTGTGCTGACCGGCATATACGGGCGCGTGTTCCCGTTCGATATTTTCCCCGAAGAGCTGGTAAAAGCCGCCATCACGGGCGATGTCGAACGTATGGAAGCGTTAGGCATATACGAAATAGCGCCTGAGGATTTCGCCCTATGTTCTTTCGTATGCCCCTCGAAGATAGAACACCAGGTGATAATCCGCAGCGCTCTGGACAAAATATGCAAAGAGGATGCAGGGTACTAACTCAAGGACATAAGATTACAGATGAACAGACTGGACGATTTTTTTGAACGCAACGCACGCCGGCTTGAGCAGAGCCGGTACAAACGTTGGATGCCGATATATCAGGGATTCAGGACTTTCCTGTTCACCCCGCGCCGGGTGGCCGGAAAAACCGACGTGCAGATATTCGACGCAGTGGACCTGAAACGGGTGATGATAATGGTCGTGCTGGCCCTGGTTCCGTGCATGCTTTTCGGTATGTACAACGTCGGATACCAGCACTTCGAGCAGATAAAACATATTTACGGTACGGATTACACGTTTTGGGAGGCTTTTCTCTTCGGAGCGCAAAAGGTAGTGCCGATGCTCATAGTAAGCTACGGTACGGGCCTTGGCATAGAGTTTTTCGTGTCATACCTGAAAGGTCGCGACATCGAGGAAGGTTTTCTCGTATCTGGCATGCTGATAGCCATAATAATGCCGGTTACCATGCCGCTGTGGATGATCGGCCTCTCCACTGCGTTCGCAGTGATAATAGGCAAGGAAATATTCGGCGGCACGGGCATGAACGTGTGGAATCCGGCTCTGTTGGCCCGCGCATTCGCATTTTTCTCGTATCCGACGTACATGACGGGAAGCAAAGTATGGGTTGACGGCGCAGGTACGGTGGACGGCATGTCGGGCGAAACGATAATAGGCCAGCTTGTGGAAAACGCTCCCGTGGCGATGCCGGTACAGGGAGGTGCGGAGTATTCGCTTTCCGATATTTTCTTCGGGCTTATACCAGGCTCGGTGGGCGAAACATCCACGTTCCTTATAATACTCGGCGCGTTGTTCCTGATATACACCGGAGTTGCTTCTTGGAAGATAATAGCCGCAGGTATTGCAGGCGGAGCTTTCACCGGGATAATATTCAATCTCGCCGGTCCCGAAGGCAATGCGCTGATGCAATTTCCCTGGTGGGAACACCTTATGATAGGAAGTTTCGCTTTCGCTTTGGTATTTATGGCCACAGACCCCGTTTCTGCCGCCCAGACCGAAACGGGAAAATGGATATACGGTTTCCTGGTAGGTTCGTTCGGCATACTGCTTCGCATAGCCAACCCGGCGTATCCTGAAGGCATGATGCTGGCCATATTGTTCTGCAATACGCTGGCCCCGACTATAGACTACTGCGTCGTGGGACGCAACATAGCCCGCAGGAAAGCCCGGGCGCATCTTGCAGGTCAAAGAGTAAACGCTTAAAAAACACGGAGATATGAATACCGACAAAAACTCGTACATATATATCTTCTCGGCCGTCGTGGTCGTGGTCGTGGCTGTTGTCCTGTCTTTGGCGGCGACTTTGCTCGGCCCCTCGCAAAAGCGCAACCTCGATGCGCAGAAGATGCAGGACATACTGCGGACCATACGCGTGGATGTATCGCGCGATGAGGCGGTGCGTCTTTTCAGAGATTATGTAAAAGACATGAAAGCCGTAGGCTACACCGGACAGGACGTGGACGGCGGGGATATTTTCAACATGAACCTCACGGCCGAGCGTAAGAAACCGGCCGAAGAACAGGCGCTTCCGGTTTACGTAGCCGAGAAAAACGATTCCACGTTCTATATAATACCTCTGGACGGCGACGGGCTTTGGAACGCCATATGGGGGTACATAGCGCTTCAGGACGACTTCAATACCGTTTACGGCGTGGTGTTCGACCACAAGGGCGAAACTGCCGGTCTTGGCGGCGAGATAGCCTCACCCTGGTTCGAGGAACAGTTCCGGGGCAAGCAGCTGTTCGGCTCTTCAGGCAATGTCGAGTTCACAGTACAGAAAGGCGGCGTGGCGACCCTGCCCGAAGACAAGCGTAAGTGGGCCGTGGACGGCATAACCGGCGGCACGATAACAGGACAGGGCGTCACCGACATGATACGCGAACGCCTGTCGCATTATGTGCCGTATTTCGAAAAGATGAAAAACGAAAAAAATACAGGAAAATGAACCCGTTCTCAAAGAAAAACATGGAGCTCGTACTTCGTCCCCTTGGGCGAAGCAACCCCATAACGGTGCAGGTACTGGGCATTTGTTCGGCGCTTGCCGTGACCGTGCAGGTAAAAGGCGCGCTGGTCATGGGCGCATCGGTAATGGCTGTTACGGCATTTTCGAGCCTTATCATTTCCGCTATGCGCAACGCCATACCTGGCCGTATCCGCATAATCGTCCAGCTGGCGGTAGTGGCTGCGTTCGTAATACTGATAGACCAGCTTCTCAAGGCGTACATGTTCGACACGTGGCGCAATCTGTCGGTATTCATCGGCCTTATCATCACCAACTGTATCATCATGGGACGTATAGAAGCGTTCGCGCTTGGCAATACGCCGTGGAAATCGTTCCTCGACGGCTTGGGTTCAGGATTGGGGTATGCTCTGATATTGCTCACGGTAGCGGTCGTGAGGGAATTTTTCGGTACCGGAACGCTTTTCGGTTTCGAGCCGTTGAAACATTTCATGACCGACACGCTCGGTTACGTGCCCAACGGGTTTATGATACTGCCGCCGATGGCCCTTATCATACTTGGAATAATAGTCTGGGTGCAGCGTTCGATGGACAAAAGCCTTCAGGAAAAAGAACAGGACGGATGGTGACGCCGTATGCCGGGATTTAAAAAAATAAAAAAAGTAGCGTAAAAACTACCGGTGTGCCATAAACGGCCTATGACCGGGAAAAAAGACAAGACAACATGGAATACCTGAATATTTTCATAAGGAGCGTCTTTATCGAGAACATGATATTCGCCTATTTTTTGGGTATGTGCTCCTATCTGGCGGTATCTAAAAATGTAAAAACGGCATTCGGACTGGGTGCTGCGGTGACATTCGTGCTGGTGGTAACGGTCCCGGTGAACTACCTGTTGCAGGTGTATGTTCTCGAACCTGGAGCCCTTTCGTGGCTGGGTGAGGACTTTGCCGATGTGGACCTCAGTTTCCTTAGCTTCATAATGTTCATAGCGGTGATAGCCTCGATAGTGCAGATACTCGAAATGGCCATAGAACGTTACTCCCCGCAGCTTTACGGAGCGCTGGGAATTTTCCTGCCGCTGATAGCCGTCAACTGCGCCATACTGGGAGCCTCGCTCTTCATGCAGACCAAAGACTTCGCCGACACCGGACAGGCCGCCGTTTATGCGTTAGGGTCCGGCATAGGCTGGCTGATAGCCATCGTCGAACTTGCCGCCATAAGGGAAAGGATACGCTATTCCAACATCCCCAAACCTTTGCGCGGTCTGGGTATAGCGTTTATCGTCACCGGACTTATGGCGATAGGCTTTATGAGCTTTATGGGTATAAAACTTTCCTGAAAACCGTAAGATACTATGAAGAATACAGAGATAATAATCCTCGCGGCTGGCGTATTTTTAGCGGTCACGCTGATACTGGTGTCGTTGCTCCTGTGGGCCAGGAAAAAACTGGCGCCAGGCGGACGGGTGAAAATAAAGATAAACGACGACCGTATCCTTGACGTCGACTCCGGTTCGAGCCTTCTGTCGACACTTGGCAGCGAGAAGATATTCCTGCCTTCGGCATGCGGAGGGCAGGGTACGTGCGGTATGTGCAAATGCAGGGTGATTTCCGGCGGCGGAGCCGTACTTCCTACCGAAACGCCGTATTTTACGCGTGGACAGATAAAGGACAGCTGGCGTCTGGCATGCCAGGTCAAAGTGCGTTCGGACATGGACATACTCGTACCCGAAGAGATTTTCGGTATAAAGAAATGGGAGTGCGAAGTAGTGTCCAACTACAACGTAGCCACTTTCATAAAAGCTTTCGTAGTCAAGCTCCCGGAGGGGGAAAACCTTAAATTCCGTGCAGGCGGTTATGTTCAGATAGATGTGCCTGCGGTAGAAGTCGACTACCGGGACATCGACATAAGTCCCGCTCCCGACGACCCGGCCGGACCGGACAAATACAAATCCGATTGGGATGCCATGCATCTGTGGGACCTCAGGATGGTAAATCCGGAACCGGTCTTCCGCGCCTATTCGATGGCCAACCATCCTGCCGAAGGGAATATAATAATGCTCACCGTGCGTATAGCTACCCCGCCGTACGACGCGAAAGCCGGCGGCTTTATGAAAGTCAACCCAGGTATATGCTCGTCATACATCTTTTCCCGTAAACCGGGCGACAAGATTACCGTTTCAGGTCCATACGGAGAATTCTTTATAAACGAAAAGAGCGATGCCGAAATGGTTTACATAGGCGGAGGAGCCGGCATGGCTCCGCTGCGTTCGCATATCATGCACCTTCTTGAGACGGAACATTCCAAGCGGAAGATAACGTTTTACTACGGCGGCCGCTCGCGCAAGGAACTGTTCTTTGAAAAGGATTTCAGGGAACTGGAAAAGAAATATCCCAATTTCAAATTCTACGAAGTGCTTTCCTCGCCGGAAAAAGGCGACGACTGGAAAGTGAAGAAATCGGCCGACGATCCCGAAGGCGACGGTTTCATAGGCTTCGTACACGATGCCGTGATAAAAAACCATCTTCAGGGACATCCCGCGCCGGAGGATATAGAATTCTATTTCTGCGGTCCGCCGATGATGAACAAGGCCGTGGTCAAAATGTGCGATGATTGGGGCGTGCCGAGGGAGAACGTGCATTACGACGACTTCGGCAGCTGACCGTCACTACCCGGTAAAAAAGCGGGGGCCAACAGGCCCCCGCTTTTTTACCGGGTAGTGACGGTCGCGCTTACCTGCCGCCGTTTGTTTTTTTCATCGCGTTAGGTATGGCGTTTTCCGTATTTATATTCATCGTCTTTAGAGCCTTTGCTATCGTCTGCATATCCATATTGCCCTCTATCTCTACAATGGTTATGTATGAATAATACTTGTATGAAAGCATCAGCCAGCGTTTTATGCGTCCGTCCGGAAATTTCTGAACATAGATGTCCGTCACGTTGGAATTCTGGTTCAGCTTCATCATATCCTTGTACGGACTGTTTTTTATCAGATCCAATATAGCCTCGATGTACGTATTCATGGCAGATGTACCCATCCCGGAGTAAGTAATCACCCTCATCGACGTTATCGACTTGAGCAATGCCGTAAGGTCGTCGTTGCCCGTATCCGGGTTCAGCGCCGAAACCATCTCCAGCATATCCGGCGTAATGTTTATAACCGAACGGTAACGCTCGTACGTATACTTTTTCAGGAAAGGCTCCGTCACGTTTTCGTTGAGCTGCTGCACATTGCCGTTTATGATTATTTTTTTGTTCCCGCTTCCGTCCTTGCGCACCTCTATATGTTTTATCTGGGAAATGTCCAGATCGCCGTTTATGTACAACGTCTGTTCCCCTTTGGATGAGGTAACTATCGTAGCGGTAGCCGCCTTGGAGCTGGGTTTGGATGGCGAAACCGGAGGAACCGGAGGAACTGGCGGAACCGGAGGAACTGGCGGAACCGGAGGAACTGGCGGAACCGGAGGTGTCTGCGGAGCCTGACTGTCCGACGCCATTATCACGCATCCGTAGGCATCTTTCGCGTTATCCCCATCCGTACTGTCATGAATTCGCAGCGCCGGACTGTCCGCTGTATCCGTACTTTGCGGACGCAGGTTTTCCGCCGCAATACTTGCGGAAACAGCCATAAAGGCCATAATGATGAAGGTTCTCTTATTTTCCATCGTCGATATAGTATGCTTTTATTTTGTTATCGTTTTTTATCCGCAGGCAACAGATGAATCATATGTTTCTATTGCACTGCCTGTCGTTGTATCCGGGAATGTTGAATACGTCCATAACCGGTTCGGTCAGCCCCGCGCCATGGCGTATCATTTCACTGCCGTCCTGCATCCTGGAAGCCATCATGGAAAATACGCTCTCTATCTCGTTGAGCGCCTCGTGCGGATTGCTGAACGTATCGGCACACAGCATACACTCCTCCGGATTCACATTATCGCGTTTTATCCCCACCGTCACCAGAATCGCCAGACATGCCGCCATCGAGGCTATCCTTACGAACTTCATGGTACGCCCGACAGGACGTTTCGCATTTTCGGTAACTTGCGGCCGCTGTATCATTTCGAGTATCTTCATGTCGAAATCGTCCCCCGGTACGGAGGCCTCGTCGTAATCGCTGCGCGAGAAAAGCGCCTCGTACCGCTTCAACTCCCCGTCGGCGTGTCCTGATGAGAAATAATCCCTCAGCATCCGTTCCTGGCGCACGTCCGTACCGCACTCGAAATACAGCTCTATCAGCCTTTTTATTTCTTGGGTGTCCATATTTTCGTTTTTCATAGCCTCTCCTTTTGTTTCAGATACATTTGTTTCATCTTTTGGCGCGCCCTGAAAAGGCTCGTCTTTACCATTTCCTGGGAAATATCCAGTTTTTCGGAAATTTGGCAATAGCTCATTTCCTCTTCCTCGCGCAGCCTCATGGCCGCTTGCTGCAACGGAGGCAGTGTTTCGAGTATATGTTCGTATTGTCCCATCCGCTCATCGTTCTCGATAATCTTATCCGGAAGCGGATTCCCTTCGTCTTCTATGTCGAAGCCGTCGTCTATCGATATTCCCCGCTGCCTGATTTTGCGCCTTAAAAAATCATAGCACAGGTTGCGGCACACGGTCATAAGGTATCCTTCCGGACAGTCGAGTTTTTCCCATTGAACCCTCATTTCCCACATTCTGAGCATAGTATCCTGTACGATATCCTCTGCGTCGACACCCTGGCCGACAAGACGGTACGCAAGGCGGAATGCGCTCGTCTTTAAAGGCAAAATCTTCGTTTTGAATATTTCTATGCTCATTACGCTTGTATAACGTTTAAGAGGGTGGAAAGTTACACATTTTGTTGTTAAATTTTTTTGACTGACTTATTATGTCCGCTTCCGATGTTTTTACCGGTGCGGCCATATGTTTTGTCCGGCAGCTTGAAATTATCCCTGACCGGACGGGAATAAATGGTCGGTATTGTGAATATCGAACAGAGCCTCTGGCTGCGGCCTATGGCTTAAAAATGACTTAATTATCGGTATGTGTTGCCGATGCTCGCGGATTGTTTCGTAAATTTGCACCCCGGCTCACTCAGGCCGTACCCTGAACCATGGAAAACAAGCAGCAAACCATAGATATTTTCGGCGCCCGCGAGCACAACCTCAAGGATATAGACCTTACCATACCGCGCGGAGCCATGGTTGTCGTGACAGGTCTGTCCGGCTCCGGCAAATCGTCCCTGGCATTCGACACCATATACGCCGAAGGCCAGCGCCGCTACATCGAAACGTTTTCCGCCTATGCCCGCCAGTTCCTCGGATCCCTGGAGCGTCCGGATGTGGACAAGATCGACGGCCTGTCGCCCGTCATATCGATAGAACAGAAGACCACGTCGAAAAATCCGCGCTCCACCGTAGGCACTATAACCGAGATATACGACTTCCTCCGTCTTCTTTATGCCCGCGCCTCGGACGCATTTTCACCCACAGGCGAGCTTATGGTCAGCCATACGGACCGGCAGATACAAACGCTTATCGAGGACGCCTACAGAGGGCAGATGATGACCGTCCTCGCTCCTGTGGTACGCTCCCGCAAAGGGCATTACCGCGAACTGTTTGAAAATATCCTCAAGATGGGCTTCCTCAAAGCCCGCATCGACGGCCAGATAACGGACATTACCTCCGGAATGCGCCTCGACAGATACAAAACACACGACATAGAAATAGTCATTGACCGTATATCCTCGCCGGAAAAAGACCCTGCGCGCCTTGCCGAAGCCATACGCACGGCCATGTATCACGGCGAAGGCACGCTGATGGTGCAAAAATGGGGTGAAGACGGCGTGCGCTATTATTCGCGCCAGCTCATGTGTCCCTCGACAGGCGTTTCATACCCGTTGCCCGAACCCAACACGTTCTCGTTCAATTCGCCAAAAGGCGCGTGCCCTCAGTGCGGAGGCATAGGCGAGGTGCTTCTCATAGATACCGGAAAAGTAATACCCGACCCATCCCTGTCCATACGCAAGGGCGGTATAGCCCCTCTGGGCGAATTTAAAAAGACCTGGATATTCCAGCAGATGGAAGCTATCGGCCGCCGTTACGGTTTCACGCTAGACACCCCGGTAAAGGACATCCCGGAGGAAGCCATGCACGTGATACTTCACGGCGGGCAGGACAGTTTTTCGCAACTGGTCGAGGAAATAGGCGTTACCCGCAGCTACGAGATAGATTTCGAAGGCGTGGCCTCGTTCATCCGCTCGCAGGCCGAAGACACCGAAAGCAAAGCCCTTTCGCGCTGGGCACGCGAGTTCATGAACGAAGTTGAATGCCCCCTGTGCCACGGGACGCGCCTCAGGGAAGAGGCGCTCAATTTCCGTATCGACGGGAAAAACATAGCGGAAGTAGCCGCAATGCCGCTCTCTCAACTGTACCACTGGTATGACCGGGCTTACTCCTCGATGAACGCCAAGAATAAAAAGATATCCGACGAGATATTCAAGGAACTGAAAAGCCGCACCGGATTTCTGCTCGATGTCGGTCTGGGATATCTTTCGCTCTCGCGCAGTTCCAAAAGCCTTTCCGGAGGCGAATCGCAGCGCATACGCCTTGCCACTCAGATAGGCTCACAACTGGTAGGCGTGCTTTACATCCTCGACGAACCGTCGATAGGCCTTCACCAGAGGGACAACCAGCGCCTTATCGACTCTCTTAAAAAGCTCCGCGACGCCGGCAACTCGGTAATCGTGGTCGAACACGACCGCGATATGATACTCGCCGCCGACCACATAGTCGATATAGGTCCCGCCGCCGGAGCTTTCGGCGGAAAGGTAGTGTGGCAGGGAAGCCCTTCGGAACTCAAAAAAGCGACCACGCTTACTGCCGATTACATAAACGGCGTCAGATCCGTTCCGCGCCGTGACAAACCGCGTGAAGGCTCAGGGAAAATACTGCGCCTGTGCGGTGCGAAAGGCAACAACCTGAAAGACGTTACGGTCGATTTCCCTCTCGGAAAACTGATATGCGTGACCGGGGTATCCGGCAGCGGTAAATCGACGCTGATAAACGACACGCTGTATCCGATACTAAACGCGCATTTTTACAATGCACTGAAAAAGCCCCTGCCTTACGACAGCATAGAAGGGCTGGAAAATATCGACAAAGTCATAGCCATAGACCAGTCGCCGATAGGCCGCACCCCGCGTTCCAACCCAGCCACATACACCGGAGTATTCTCCGACATACGCTCGCTATTTGCCGAAGTGCCCGAGTCGAAAATACGCGGATACAAACCGGGCCGTTTTTCGTTCAATGTCAAAGGCGGCCGTTGCGAGGAATGCCAGGGCGCCGGCCTCAAAACCATCGAAATGAATTTCCTGCCTGACGTCCACGTGAACTGCCCCTCTTGCGGAGGCAAACGCTACAACCGCGAAACCCTCGAAATACGGTACAAAGGCAAGTCGATATCCGACGTGTTGGACATGAGCATCGACGAAGCGGTGGATTTTTTTGAACCCATTCCTTCCATTTATCGTAAGATCAAGACATTGAAGGACGTCGGCCTCGGCTATCTTACACTCGGACAGCAAAGCACCACTTTGTCCGGAGGCGAGGCCCAGCGCGTGAAACTAGCTTCCGAGTTGTCTAAAAAAGATACCGGCAATACATTCTACATACTGGACGAGCCTACTACCGGCCTGCATTTCGAAGACATACGCGTACTTATGGGCATACTCGGCTCGCTTGCCGACAAAGGCAACACAGTGTTGGTGATAGAACACAACATGGACGTGATAAAACTGGCCGACCATATCATAGATATGGGCCCGGAAGGAGGGCAGGAGGGCGGTTACGTGGTGGCCACAGGCACACCCGAACAGATAGTCGGCAAGGGTGCGGGCTATACGGCATCGTTCCTTGGCAAGGAATTGTGATATCTTACACAGGCCGTTCTATATTTCTTCTCCGGTGAGACATTAGTCCTCAAGGGCCGTTCGGGGAGGCCTTGTTAAAAAATAATTTAAGAGGTTAAAACGTTCGTTTAAAGCGTTATACGTTGTTGTAGGAATTTTCTAGGCGGGAAAAAATGGAGAATCGTACATTGATGTATATAACCAACTGAATGTTATTTTTTATGTAAAATACCGGGATTTAAAATGCAATTTTTTAATTTTGACTGGAAAAACGAACGTTTTTAAAGACTAAAAAACGTATATGTGTTTGATATATAACATTTTATGGCTTCTTTTTTTCGTTTTCCGAAGCCATGTATAAATTGTGTGGGTATAACTGGTGAAATTAGGTCTCGTTAAAAAAGGCCTGGCGACTGAGAAATGCGACCAGGCAGGCCGTTTGTCGGCCGCCGGTATAGATGTTACCGGTATAATTTTTGTGGAACATTTTAAAGAGATTTATGACCGTCTGAACGAAGGCGATGTCATTTATATACGCTCTTTTGCGGACTTTTTCAGCAGCATAAGCAAGTTGTTTTCCGCCATAGAATCCGTCTTTTCCCGCAAATGCAGTATCGTATCTCTGGACGAACCCTGGCTTGACGTATCTGCCGGGATAATGGGAAAATTGTGTGATTTGGAGCATCGTATGGCTGTAAGACGCACAAAGGACGGTCTGGCAAAAGCCCGTCGCAGCGGCCGCGTACTCGGACGTCCGAAAGGTAGCTGCTCGCCCGAAACCGCCGCCAAATTGCGGCTGTGCGCTTCGTTGTATGAAAATTCGGACATGAAAGTGATTGAAATATGCAATACGGTCGGCTGCAACATGAAGTCATTCTACAAATACATGAATGACAACGGTATAATATTGAACCGCCGTGGCAGGAACGGCAAGTAATCCGTAAGTAATTCGGATTTATAAGGCGATAAAAAACCGGGATTTCCTTCAAGGAAATCCCGGTTTTGGGTATATAGGATTTTTTTCCGCTTATTTAACGGTAGCCATGTGCTCGATAAGGTCAACTACCTTGTTCGAGTAACCGGTTTCGTTGTCGTACCATGCAACGAGCTTAACGAACTTGTCGGTAAGAGCTATACCGGCTTTGGCGTCGAAGTTGGAAGTGCACTTTTCCCCTACGAAATCCTGAGATACTACGTCGTCCTCAGTGTAGCTTACTATGCCTTTCAGTTCACCTTCGGCAGCTTCTTTCACGGCCTGGCATATTTCAGCGTAAGTAGCCGGTTTTTCCAGCGTTGCAGTCAGGTCGACAACAGAAACGTCTGCAGTCGGAACGCGGAATGCCATACCGGTCAGTTTACCGTTGAGGGCAGGTATTACCTTGCCAACTGCTTTTGCAGCACCGGTAGAAGAAGGTATGATGTTCGTAAGAGCCGAACGGCCGCCGCGCCAGTCCTTAACCGAAGGACCGTCTACAGTCTTCTGGGTAGCGGTAGTAGCGTGTACGGTAGTCATAAGACCTTCTTTGATTCCGAACTTGTCGTTGATTATCTTGGCCAGGGGAGCAAGGCAGTTTGTCGTGCACGAAGCGTTGGACACGATAGTGTCGGTAGCTTTCATCGTCATGTGGTTTACGCCCATAACGAACATCGGGGTGTCGTCTTTAGAAGGAGCGGACATAACCACTTTCTTGGCGCCTGCCTGTATGTGCTTGCCTGCCAGTTCTTTTGTAAGGAAAAGACCTGTGGATTCCACAACGTAGTCTGCACCTACTTCGTTCCATTTCAGGTTTGCCGGGTCGCGTTCAGCCGTAACGCGGATAACGTTGCCGTTAACTACCAGATTGCCGTCCTTAACCTGTACGTCGCCGTCGAATTTGCCGTGTACCGAGTCGTATTTCAGCATGTAGGCCATGTATTCGGGGTCGATAAGGTCGTTGATTCCCACCACCTGTATGTTGGGGCGGTTTACGGCTGCGCGGAATACCAGGCGGCCGATACGGCCGAAGCCGTTGATACCAATTTTAACTTTTTCCATTGTCTTAAAATATTTTGTTTGTGAATCGAATTTTTTACTATGAATTCATGATGTTCGCCACGCGGCGGAATTCTTCTATCGTGTCGTGCGTGCGTTTTACGTCGAAATCGTTCGTAAGGTCGTACGGTTTAGTATTGTCGCGAAGCGGAGTGTACACTATTTTGTTGTCCCTCACGCCAGCTATCTTGCCGCGTTCTCCTGCCAGAAGTCCTTCTACGGCAGCAGTTCCCAGACGAGTGGCCAGCACCCTGTCCGCAGTGGTGGGCGAGCCTCCGCGCTGTATGTGGCCCAGGGTGGTTTCTTTTATGTCCTTGTCCGGCATGCGCTTTTTCACTTCTTCGGTGATTATCCTCACGCGTTCGCCGATGTTCTGTCCGTTTTCGGAAACTATTATGATGGACGAGCTTTTCTTGCGTCCTTCGGCCTCGCGCAGGTCTTTTACGATATCGTCGTAAAGTTCGTCGCTGTCGGGTATTATGCTGTGGTTTTCCTCGTCTTTCTTCGGAGGCATTATTATCTGTTCCACTCCCGTGGCTATGCCGGTGTAAACGGCTATGTAACCCGAACCGTGTCCCATCACCTCCACGAAGAAAATGCGGTCGTGCGCAGCCGCCGTGTCGCGTATCTTGTCGATAGCCTCCATAGCGGTGTTTATGGCCGTATCGAAGCCTATCGAATAGTCGGAGCCGTATATGTCGTTATCTATCGTGCCTGGAATGCCCATGACCGGTATTCCGGTTTCCTGCTGAAGTTTCAGGGCTCCCGTGAACGAGCCGTCCCCGCCGATGACCACCAAAGCGTCTATGCCGGCCTTGCGTGCATTGTCGGCCGCTTTCTGGCGCACTTCGGGATATTTGAACTCCTTGCAGCGGGCCGAGCGCAGGAATGATCCGCCTCTGTTTATTATATTTCCCACCGAGCGCGGGGTCAATTCTTCGAAATCTTCTTCCAAAAGGCCTTTATAGCCCTGTTTTATACCCACACACTCTATACCGTTGGTAGCGCATGTGCGCGCCACAGCCCGTATAGCCGCGTTCATTCCGGGAGCATCCCCGCCCGAGGTCAGAACGCCTATCTTTTTAATCTGGTTATTTGCCATGATGCAAAAAGTATGTTTTTAATATTTCCTTCCTAAAATCACGGAAGCAAAGGTACTGATTATTTATAACATTTCCGATAAAAACGGGCTTGTTTTTTTGGGCCTGGGGCTCGTTTTCAAATGCGTGGGACGCCGGTATTTCAAGCCAAAGACGAAAGGAATGCCATGGTATCCTCTCCGTCGGCATAGTCGGTCAGCCCCGGACTCTGGCACATGCCGAAACGCACGCCGCCGGGAAAGCCTTCCCATGCCACGCATTGTATGCCGGAGGCATTTTCCATGACGAACCGGGCTGGTCTCTCCGGATTGTCGTAGTATTCGTACGAAAGCGCTCCCAGCGGCGGCCGCAGCGTATCTCCTGGCGCCAGTATCAGAAATCCCGTATCGTAGACGCCATGCCCGCCTGTCATGGAGTACATAGCGCGCTGGTAGTCGTAATTATTGACGTATTTGTGGTGGGAAATATATCCGTGGTAAGGCTCCAGGGCTCTTATGAGCCTTCGTATGTCGAATCCGGCAGGCAAAAATACCAGCGATATGCTGCGGCATCCCATTCCGAAATATTTCATTATGTCCCCGGCAAGCAAAGACAGATCCTCGTCGGTCGTTTCCTCGGATACTACTGCTACCGATGCGCGGGAACGGCGTATCAATGCCGGGATGTCTTTAAAATACTGTTCGAAATAGCGCGCCGTGTTGTCGCTTCCGGTTGCTATTACGGCATCGACCCCTTTTGCCGGGACGGCGGTAATTTCTATGTTAGCAGCCATGGCAGGGTTGGCGGTCATGAGGTGTTCCGCCGCATAATTTATCAGGGCTGTATCCGAGGACGACGGTTTTATCAGCGCGCGGTGACCGCTAAGGTAAACCGACAGTATATCGTGAAGCCCCACCAACGGGATGTTGCCTGCCAGCACCAGAGCGACGTCTTTTTTTTCACGTGGCAGGGCATATGCCGACACCCAGCGGTTTATTTCCTCTTCGTTTAACAGTCGCCCCCATTCGGATATCGCGCTTTGCAGGCTTTCTTCGGTAAACCAGGGGTTTTGCCGTGCGGCCTCGTCCATGGCCCTGCCAAGGCGCTCATCGTTCCTTCCGCGTCGAAATGCCTCTCCGAGCGATACGGCCGCTTTTACTGCCGTTTCCTGTTCCTGCCTTGTCATCGTTTATCGTAGTGGGTATTTTTCCATATATGCGTTTATCGTTTCGCGGATGTTGTCGTAAGTGTTCTCCATCGGCAAGTGAAGCTCATCCTGGGAAAACCATTCGGCGCGGTCGATGCCTTCTTCCGTCTGCGGCGTCGTATGTGTTTCGTCCGTCCGCATGGCGAACCACGAGGTGCTCTTTAGTGCCAGACGTCCTTTCAGCATGTAGGCATGGCGTGTGGTGTTTACAAAGCCCTCGTTTTCCAGATGCCGGATGCCTGTTTCTTCGCGCACTTCGCGCAATGCCCCTTCTTCGGGGCTTTCTCCCTTTTCGGTCCATCCCTTAGGCAGGTCCCACATGTCGCCTCGGTGTATAAGCAGTATCTTGCCTGTCGATACATTGCGCACGATACCTCCCGAAGCCGGTATTATGTCGAAATTTTTATTGAATAAATTTATCAACTCGTCTTGTCTGGATGAAAAAAAAGCTATTTTTACACTACCTTTGCCCAGGCAGTCGGATATGATGGCCTTTACCGTCCCTTCGTCCGGGTCGGTTATGATGGCTCCTTCCCCCTGCGATATGTCGTCGGGAAACATTATCTGGCTCCGGTTGAAAAATACTTTGTACATATAATTTTAAACGTTTAGAAGCATAATTTAGGATATGATAGAAGACATGGCCACGGCGCGCCGCACGGCGGAATACCTTTTGGAAATCGAAGCTGTAAAGCTATCTCCGGCAGATTATTTCACATGGGCCAGCGGATGGTATTCGCCTGTGTATTGCGATAACCGCCTGACGCTGTCCTACCCGCACATACGCACTTTCCTTGCCGGTTCCATGGCAAAGATAATAGAAAATCGCGACATACGTCCCGATGTGATAGCCGGAGTTGCCACGGGAGCCATAGCCATAGGTATGCTCGTGGCCCAGCAGATGGGCCTGCCGTTTGTCTATGTACGCCCCGAACCTAAAAAACACGGACGGCGCAACCAGATAGAAGGTCACCTGCCCGAAGGTTCCAGGGTCGTGGTTATCGAGGACCTGATAAGTACCGGAGGCAGCAGCCTTTGTGCCGTGGAAGCATTGCGCGAGGCTGGAGCCGACGTTCTGTACATGACGGCCATAATGACATACGGATTCGACATAGCGCGTGAGAATTTCGAGCGCGCCGGAGTAAAATTGACCACCCTTTGCGAATACGGAGTGCTGGTGGAAAAAGCGGCCGAAAGCGGTTATGTCCGTCCTGAAGAACTTGAACTGCTTGCCCGGTGGAGGAAAGACCCTGCCGGATGGATGCGGGAATAATAGCCCCATGTCGCTTTTTTTATTTTTTATAATTTGTCAAACTTAAAACACTATAAATATCATGAGGTTGGAGAGTCCTTTCACGGAGGTGAAAAAATCGCAGCAGACAGTTTATAAGGCAGTGAACGATGTGGCTAGGTATAAGGAATTCATGCCGGATGCTGTCGGCTCGTTCCGTACCGGCGAAGATTTCGGCATGCCCTGGTTCGCGTTTACCATTGGCGGGATGCCCGAAATAAAACTCGTGCGCGACACGGCCGAACCGTATTCCAAAGTATCGTTTTCCACGCCTATGGGTGCTAAAATATCGCTCGCAGTGGAGATAAAATACGTCACCGACGACATTTCGTCCGTGAAAGTGTCGATAGATGCCGACGTCAACCCGATGCTGCGCATGATGGTGGAGCGTCCGCTCAAAAAATTCCTCGGCGACGTTTCCGACAAGATACGTATGGTCGAATGATAACCGTCCGGCATTTCCATGCCTGCCGGTAAAAAATAGAATGGGAAGTTTTGTAAAGGAGTTCTGTCGGCCGTGTGCCTGATGTGTGTACAGTGTTTGTAGACGGATGGGTGGCAGTTCGTGTTGAAAACGTCTTTTCCGGAGTGCCTTTCGCTATGTCTTATTTTTTTAACATTAGGTTTAAAAATCCGCAGCTATGAAAATATTCTATAATCCTAAATGCTCCACCTGCCGCAACACACTTGAGTTATTGCGTGAAAAAGGCATCGAACCTGA
Organism: Flavobacteriales bacterium; assembly: GCA_003150615.1. GTDB lineage: Bacteria > Bacteroidota > Bacteroidia > Flavobacteriales > UBA1820 > Merdimorpha. The sequence continues at coordinate 255,558 of QALN01000003.1, forward strand.
AATAGTCGAATATCTCAAAACGCCGCCTTCGCGTGCGGAACTGGAGAATGTGATATCGCTTCTCGGTATAAGGCCTCTGGAGCTGGTGCGTGTCAAGGAGCTGGTTTGGAAGGAAAAATATGCCGGTAAAAATCTGTCCGACAGCCAGGTCATAGACGCTATGCTCGAAAATCCGGTACTCATCGAACGTCCTGTGCTCGTTTCCGGTTCGTCGGCAATGGTGTGTCGCCCATATACCAAAGCGGGGGAGTGGAGCGGTGATTGATTTTACGCTTTATACCGCGCGTTTTCGTTAAGTTTTCGTCGTTTTGTGTTTTACTGCCCGCATGCCGAGGCCTGTGCAGGGGATTGTTTGTTGAAAAAAAAATCGGCGTCTTTATTCTGAAAAGTTATTTGAAATGTGGTTTGTGTGTGTAAAGGTTTTTTAATTAAAATTTTGATTTTAGGTATTTTGCATGTGAAACATGTTTGTTTAATATTACTATAAGTTATCGCGTATAAAAAAATATGTCTGGCGTGAAATTGTAATATTTCTTTTCTTTGCACCAGGGAACAAACAAATATCTGTTTTAAAATGGTACTCAACGAGAAAAGGAAAGACATTCTGCACGGCATATTGCTGGTCGCTTTGTTTTCATGTGCGGCTTTTTACATAGGAGAAATCCCGGTACTTGAAAAGCTGTCCATAAGTCCTCTTATCATCGGCATCGTATTCGGGATGCTGTATGCCAACAGCCTTCGCGGCCGCCTGCCCGAAACATGGGTTCCGGGTATTGTCTTCAGCTCAAAACAAATCTTGCGGCTTGGTATAATACTATACGGTTTCCGCCTTTCTGTCAAAGACATAGAAAGCGTAGGAATGCAAGCCGTAATGGTCGATGCGCTGATCGTATGTTCCACCATCTTTATCGGTTTGGCGGCAGGAAAAATGCTCAAAATGGACAGGGGCATAACTCTCCTTACTTCTATCGGAAGTTCGATATGCGGTGCGGCAGCCATTCTGGGGGCCGAGTCGGCACTGAAAACAAAACCTTATAAAACAGCCGTAGCGGTATCTACCGTGGTTATTTTCGGCACATTGTCTATGTTCTTGTATCCGCTGGCCTACCGTAACGGGCTTTTAGGCCTGTCGCCGGAGCAAATGGGCGTTTACACTGGCGCCACACTTCACGAGGTGGCGCACGTGGTCGGGGCCGGCAATGCCATGGGCGGAGAAATATCCGATACGGCTATAATAGTCAAAATGATACGGGTTATGATGCTCGTCCCAGTGCTTTTGGTCTTGGGTTATGCCATATCGAGGATGAGGGCGAAAAGATCCGCCGAAGACAGCCTGGCCGAAAACGACGGACGTAAAGGCAAAATATCGGTGCCATGGTTCGCTTTCGGCTTTTTGGGGGTGATTGTTTTCAATTCGTTCGTGCCTTTGCCCTCGGCGGGGGTTGATGTTATCAATTATGCCGATACCTTCCTGCTTACGATGGCAATGACCGCCCTCGGTATGGAAACGGATATAAACAAATTCAAAAAAGCAGGCCCGAAACCATTCCTTCTGGCATTCATACTGTACGTATGGCTTCTTGCCGGTGGGTATGCCATGGTCAAATACATGGCAGCCTGAGCGCGGCAGCCGTATTTTGCCTAAACGATACTTTGCAGCTATAAGCCGTAAAAATACGGTTATAAAAAAACCGGGAGCATGCTCCCGGTTTTTCATTCATTGTCAGCTACAAGATTATGCAGCCGTTTTGACTTTTTTCGCCTTTTTTATCTTTTTGGCTTTTATCACTTTCGTTTTCTGGAAATTTGAAGAATTGACGATTGTTAGTTCGTCTATTATATTCTGCGCTCCGGCAAACTTGTCTATCACGAACAGCACGTAACGTATGTCGACGCTTATGGTGCGCTGAAGCAACGGTTCGAATTCGATATCGCCGCTCATGGCTTCCCAGTTGCCGTCGAACGCTATGCCGATGAGCTCGCCGCGCGCATTTATCACCGGCGATCCGGAATTTCCGCCAGTGATGTCGTGGTTTGTCAAAAAGCACGTTATCAAATCGCCGTTGGAATCGGCATATCGGCCGAAATCGCGCTCTGCGTACAAGTCGAGAAGTTTTTGCGGAGCATCGAATTCCACGTCGCCTTTTTTGTACTTTTCGGACACTCCCTTGAGCGTAGTCTGGTAATGATAAGTCACGCCGTCCTGCGGATCGTACGGAAGTATCTGCCCGTAAGTGAGGCGCATGGTGAAGTTAGCGTCCGGATAGAACGTTTTGCGCCCGTCGAACGTCTTGAGCAATGCCGCGTGGAACAAGCGGTTTGCGCGGTTGAAACTGTTTCGTGCCGCTGCGTTTTCCTTGTTCAGTTTGACTGCCTGCTCCTGGTAAGACCGGAATACCCTTATGAGTATGTCGTTTTTAAGTTTTTCAGGCTCTTCTTTTATCATTTTCTGAAATTCGTCCGGCCGGAAGACAACCGACGATTTCATCTTTTCGCCCAGCGCGTCAACGCCGCCAGCCAGTTTTATCTCTTTTTTGAGCGTGTCGGGCAGCAACGTTTCGGGGACGTTGTTCACTATGTGTTTCATTAACTGTACGGACAGTTCCTTTTCCAGTTCCATGTCCAGCCGGGAGAATGCCTTGGGTATATCCACTTTTTCCGCAGTCTTTTTGCGGACCTCCTCCGGTATGTCCTCATTGCCCACAGCCGACGCTACAAGCAAAGCCGTCCTGCCTGCCGCCGAACCGGAAAGTCCGGCCTGGGAGAGGTATTGTATTGCCGCAGTGGCCGGAGCCGTCTGGGAGTAATAGCCGCTTATGTCGTCGAAAATGCCTCCGTAAACGGCTTTGCGCGCATTGTCGGCGTTTATCCATTTTTCTACTTCGGCTTCCGTCCTGCGTTTGCTGTCGGCGGTTTTATTTTTCGTCAGGGCTTTTATCATACCCATGCGGTTTTTCCAGTAGTTGGATGTCGAAGCGAAGTCGTTGGCGTAGTTTATACGTATGGCCTGGTCTTTGGCCATGGCGCGGCGCAATATGTCGAGTTTGGCCTCGCGCGCATTTACGAACGCCGGGTATTCCGTGTCGACGAGAAAATCTATTCCCCACGATGTCAGATAGCGCTGCGTGGTGCCGGGATAGCCCATTATAAACGCGAAGTCGCCTTCTTTCTTGTCGCTTATGTCGATAGGAAGATATTTTTTAGGATGGTACGGAACGTTGCTCTCGGAATACTCGGCAGGGTTGTTGTCCTTGTCGGCATATACGCGGAATATGGAAAAGTCGCACGTGTGACGGGGCCACATCCAGTTGTCCGTTTCGCCGCCGAACTTACCGATCGACTGCGGGGGAGTCCCTACCAGACGCACGTCCTTGAACACCTGGTACACGAACAGGTAATATTCGTTGCCGCTGTAAAAACTTTTCACCTCGGTACGGTATTTGCCGTTTTCCGCTGCCTGGATTTCTATTTCCTTCGCTATTTTGTTTACGGCCTCGTACCGCTCGTCTTCCGTCATGTTGGGGGCGAGCACTTCCTGTACTTTGTTGGTGACGTCTTCCATGCGTACGAAAAACTGCACCGAAAGTCCTTTGGCGGGCAGTTCCTTGTCGTATGAAGAAGCCCAGAAGCCGTCGCGCAGGTAGTCGTGCTCGGTTGACGAGAGTGCCGCTATGGCCGAGAATCCGCAGTGGTGGTTGGTCAGCACCAGTCCGTTTGGCGATACCATTTCCGACGTGCACCCGCCTCCGAAAATAGGTATGGCGTCTTTGAGCGAGGAATTGTTTATGTCGTATATTTCCTGTGGCGTCAGCTGGAGCCCCTGTTTCTGCATGTCCACATAGTTAAGGCGTTTTATGAACACGGGCAACCACATACCCTCGTCCGCCAATGCGCGGGAGGGCATAAGCACGGCAAACGATAGAAGTGCCGCAAACAAAGTTTTCTTTATCATATTATTGGTACTCTTAAGTTTTTGTTGTCAAAGTTACAAAAGTAATTAATTGCCGTGAAATAACCTTAAATTTTAAACGGCAGACAACGCGTCGCGAGCCATACTGCTGCCGATGTGTTTCCTGTATTGCACGCTTAGCGCGTACTTGATTTTAACTTTTGGTGCGTTTAGAGAGTATGATAGTTAAAAAAAATTTAAAAAACGCATTTATAGACTCAATAGAGTATCTCGAGACGTTTTATTGTATAAATTTGTAGTACCGCATTTGCGGAAAAACCCACTCCTTATCAAAAGATACAATAACTTAAAACACGACAGCGATGGAAGAAAACAAAAAAGAAAATCAGCCTTATCCTTACAAAAAGGATGAAAGGAAGCCGCGCAAACGGCCCGCGGCTGTGCTCATATTGCTCGTACTGCTGCTTCTTGCGGCCGTAGGGTATATATTCTACTCACGCGGACAGTACAACGACATAATAGAGCATAACCGACAGACGGCGATAGCGGAACTCACTGCTCTCCAGGCAGACTATGACACTCTCTACGTTCAGGACGCAAAACTGAAAATAGAGATAGACGAGGCTCAGTCGCACATAGCTTCTCTTAGGGACTCTATGGTAAACTACAAAGCCAACATCAACCTGTTGCGTTCATACGAACGTCAGATAAAACGCCTGCGTGAAGAAAAGCGCGAGCTGTTCCATGTGGCCGATTCGCTCAACAGGCTGAACAAAGTGCTGATAGCCCAGAGGGACAAGGCGGAGGACTCGCTTCGCAAGACATCGTCGCGCAACCAGGCTCTGGTCGAGGAAAACGTGCGTATGCAGGCCGATATGAAGACGGCGGCATCGCTCGACGCCCGCAATGTCAAAGCCCAGGCTATAAGCGTGTCCCGTTCCGGAAAGATTACTGATACCGACCGTGCAAAACGCACAGACCAGATACGCGTATCGTTCACCCTTTCCAAGAATCAGTTCGCAAAGAGCGGAGCTACTATGGTGTATGTCCGTGTGGTTTCGCCCAATAAACTGATAGGTATCGAAAAGGGAAATAACTTCTTCGCCGTAGGACAGGAGCGCATGCAGTTCAGCGGCGCCAAGGAAGTTATGTACGAAAACCAGGATCTGGACGTTAGCGTATTCGTGGACGGTGTTCCGGGCGATTTCGTGGAAGGACGCTATCAGGTGTTCGTATATGCCGCAGGCAAAGAAGTAGGCAGCACTCAGATGTTGCTCAGGTAATCCATAGACCGTTAAAAACGCAACATGGCCGCGCTTTGCGCGGCCATGTTTTTTATAATTCCATATTGAACTCCAGCTTCATCTTCAGCCCCTCAGGCACTCCCAGCGAATCGCGCATATGTTGATACTCGTGCAGATCCAAAGGCCCGTGTACATTCTCGGAAGGCTTGTCTATAATCCAGAACTCCGGCCGGTTCTGCGCCCTGAAAATACGCATTCTGTTGCCCCAATCGACTACCTTGGGATCGAGCCTGTTGGGATTTTCGTAAGGCTTTTCCCCGGCAAACCGGAATACCAGGATAAAACGTTCATCATACGCATACTCATATACGAATTCGTCTATTACCGTTTCGCCCGTGCCGCTGCGCCATATTATAGGATATTTGCCGCTGATCCTGTGAAACATATAATTGTTGCCTAATTCTTTGTCGGCGGGAACAATGTTGTTTTGGCACAGTAAAACGATTTTATCCCTGAATATCTCTATGCACGTAACTGCTATTATAGTCAGTACAAAGGATGAAAATATGGCGATTATAGCCACTGTCCATTTTTTTTCACAAATATTATTCATGTCTATTTAGGGGTTTACGGTTGCTTCTCCTTTCACTTCAATATCGAAACTACGGCCTCCGGTTGTCAGGGCCATCAATACCGTATCCGGTATAGGCATGGGCATATTATGTACTATGCTGCCAAGTAATGTATAAAAATTTCTGTCCGATTTGCCATTTTTTTGCCAATCGAAGTCATACCTGTCGGATTTCGTTACCTTTACTTTCAGATTGCCTAAATATTTGAAATCGACGCTGCCTAAAGTCACCCCTATCATGGATAGTTCTCTGATGCTAAAGGTGTTGATTGATTTTTTAGCGCCGACCTCGTCGTTGAAATCCCGTTTGGCGGATATCGTCGGTATGTGCATGCCTGTTATATCGACATACATCGGCTGGCCGTTACCGAATTTGTAATGGAGATATGTCCTGATGATATTCAGTTTCTTGTAATCGGTACTGCTGCCGTTTATCATACTCGAATATAATCCCCTGAGTTGATTCGTTATATTTTTTATCAGGTTATTTTCCTCTTCTTTGGCCTTTTGTGCTTTTTCCTGATATGACATGGCCGTTTCCCTGTCATTGTCCGTAGCCAGGCTTCCGTGAGTTTGTTTAGAGGCTATATAGCCATATACCGCAGATGATGCTCCCATTTTCATTTAAGTTTTAAATTGAATATTTAATCGTATTCCCCTACAAATATAAGAAATTTTATTTGAGATAGCAAAAGGCAACCTGTTTGATCCGCCTTTTGCCATGTCCGGATAAACGAACAGCCGTATCCATTTTATGACACGGCTGTTTGTTTTGTAATAGGGTAGTATGGATTTACCGGTATATCGGGCGGCATTTTTCAGCCAGCCACCGGGCGTCTTCCCCATCCAAAAGAGGCAGTACCTTTTCGAGCACCAACGCATGGTAACCGTTCAGCCATTCCAGTTCCTCGTCCGAAAGCATGTCCCTGTCCACAAGTTTCGTTTCGATAGGCGCGAGTGTCAGTGGCTCGAAGCCTAGGAAACGTCCGTTTTCATTCTCAAAAGCCTCACGCACCGTCACACAGTTCTCTATGCGGATGCCGAATTTGCCAGTGGCGTAATATCCCGGCTCGTCGGAAATGACCATGCCTTTGCGGAATGCCGGAGCCGATGTTATACCCTTGTTGCCGAAACTGATAGGCCCTTCGTGGACGTTCATCATAGCTCCCACGCCGTGTCCCGTTCCGTGTCCGTAGTTGTATCCGTAGGCCCACATCCTGCTGCGGGCAACGGCGTCGAGCTGGGGACCGCTGTACCCTTCGGGAAAAACGAGTCTTTCTATTGCTATATGTGCTTTCAACACTGCGGTGTAAGCTTTCTTTTCTTCTTCCGACGGCTCGCCTATGTACAGCACACGTGTGATGTCCGTCGTGCCGTCCGTGTATTGTCCTCCGGAATCTATCAGCATCATGCCGCTTCCCGATATCTTTTTTGCCGTACCTTTTTTTGGACTGTAATGCACTATAGCGCCGTTTTCACGGAAACCGACTATCGCGCCGAAACTCTCGCTGACGTATCCGGGCTGTTTGGCGCGTATGCGTCCCACCAGGTCTGCGAGGTCGGCTTCGTCCCATCCGTTCTTTTCGGATTCTTCCTCGGCCAGACGGTAAAATTCGGCCAGCGCCACAGCATCCTTGAGCATCGCGCGTCGCTCGCCGTGTATTTCGGCTTCGTTCTTTACGCATTTCATCATTGCCACCGGCGAAGTGCGTTCCACCAGTTTTACATCTGACGGCAGCAGCGAGCGGTGGTAGGCTGAAAATTTAGCCGGGTCGGCCATCAGCGCTTTTCCTGTTTCGGAGGCTATCCACTTTTCCACATCTTCATACGGGCGTACTTCTACAGCTGCGCTGCGGAGGTAGTTTTTCACTTCCGAAGGCAGTTTGCCGCTGTCGATGAAAAGTGTGGCCTTGCCTGCTGTTACAGCCAGATATGCATATGTGACCGGGTTGTACGCCACGTCGCCGCCGCGTATGTTCAGCATATATGCAACTTCGTCCAGCGAGTCGATAAGTATGGACCGTGCGCCTTCGGCCTCCATCACGCGTCGTACGGAGTCTATTTTTTCGCGCGCCGTAGCTCCTGCGGTATGAACGTCATGTACATAAACGTCGCTGTGGGGCATATCCGGGCGGCCTTGCGTCCATATTTGTGCCGGGTCGAAATCGGTCACGAGCTTTATGCCTTTTTCCGACAGCATTTTTTCCATCGTACGCGCTGCGCCGAGCGAGAATACGCGCCCGTCTATTCCTGTTGTAGAGCCTTCCGGAAGGTTGGCGGCTACCCATTCGACCCATTCCGGACTGGTCTGCACGAGGAGTTTGTGCAGTTGCATTTCACTGCCTGAAAGTTCGTTTTCTGCCTGGAGGAAATAACGCGAGTCCGTCCACAGTCCTGCATGTCCATGTGTTATTACCACAGTCCCGGCCGAGCCGGAAAATCCCGATATCCACGCCCTCAGGGCGAACCTCGGCGCCGAGTATTCGCTCTGGTGCGTGTCCGAAGACGGTATTATCACCGCATCTATGCCTTTTGTTTTCATCAACGCCCTCAGGGCGGCTATTTTTTCATCCGTAGTCATATTTTGATACATTTATTTTAGATGCATATAAACTATTTTACAATATGTTATCGTGCCGCTGCAAAAAAGCCCGGAAGGAGCGACTATAACGGTACGCACGGCAGTAAAGTTATGCAAAATATGGCGAATACTATCCTTGTCCGTGCGTATTAAATCGTATGTGGTGGCGTTTTTTTTCAAAAAATGAAAGTAGGGCGGTCTGGGCGTGCGGGCTGCACCGCCGTACAGCCGCCGACTGATGTCCACAGAACGGAAGCAAATATCGGACGGTCTGTGATAAGAAAATAATACTGCTGATAATGAATGACCTACCGTGAAATGCGTTTCGGATATCTGAAAATTATTGCCGCCGTAGCGAAAACGCCCATCAGCATAGGGTAGTACAGGCTGCCTATTATCGACAGCGGCGACACTCCGGCCAGCGATGAAGCTATCAGCACCTGCGCGCCGTAAGGTATCAAACCCTGGACGAAACATGAGAACGTATCCAGTATGCTCGCCGTCTTGCGCGGGTCTATTCCGAAACGGGAGGAAATGTCACGGGCTATCTGGCCTACGGTGATAATAGCCACCGTATTGTTGGCCGTGCACATGTTGGTAAGGCTCACCAGGGCGGCTATGCTCAGCTCGGCTCCCCGGCGGGTCGATACTCTCCGCGTCAGGTGCGATATTATGTAATCCATGCCTCCGTTGGCGCGTATCATCTCCAGCATTCCGGCCGCAAGAAGCGTCACTATTATCAGTTCGCCCATGCCTTTTATTCCCTCGCCCAATGCCGACAGCCAAGGCCAGAAACCGCCTTCGCCCGCTGCCATGCCGGTAATGCCAGTGCTTGCAATCCCCAGCACAAGCACTGCTGTAACGTCCATGCCGCACACCGCGCACACCAGCACTATCAGGTACGGCAATACCAAAAAGTAATCCTCCGCCGGAACCTCCCCTGAATCCCAGTGCATGCCCGTCCCTTTGAAAATATAGAAAACGAGTACCAGAAGCACAGCAGGCAGGACTATCATCAGGTTGGCGCGGAACTTGTCCTTCATCATACAACCCTGTGTTTTGGTCGCAGCTATCGTCGTGTCGGAAATAAACGACAGATTGTCCCCGAAAAACGAACCTCCTACCACCACGGCTGTCATAAAAGCAGGGTCTACGCCTGTCTTTGCGGCTATGCCCGCCGCTACCGGAGTAAGCGCCGCTATCGTGCCCACTGAGGTTCCTACCGCCAGCGATATAAAGCACGAAGCAATGAAAATCCCTGCCAGCAGCAAATCGCCCGGAAGTATCGACAGCGTCATGTTGACCGTAGCGTTTATCGCCCCTGTAGCTTTTGCCGCCTGCGCGAACGCCCCCGCCAGTACGAATATCCACACCATGAGCATTATATTGCTATGGGATGCCCCCTCGGAAAAACGTTTTATCCGTTTGCCGAGCGGCACGCCCCGGTACATCGCTATCGAAACGGCCGCCCCGGCCAGAAAAGCAACTGTGATGGGCATTTTGTAGAAATCCCCGGCGCAAAGCGATACTCCGAGGTAGAGGGCGAAGAACACGAACAGGGGGAACAGTGATACCGCACCTGTTTTTTTCTCCTTTACGGCAGCTTTTTCCATTTTTTTATGTCCGGTTATTGAACCTTTTTACCGGGGTGCAAAGGTACGGATTTTTGTCCATAACTAGGTGTTCCCCGTATGTTGCGCACCTGCCGGGTCCCGTACTAGGTTTTCGTGTCTTTCCGGATACGAACAGGCTCCTGGCACCGGGGATAATTTCTTTATATGGGATCGTATTTTCCGCGTATAGTGATGCTTATGTCGCTAAAAGTCGTATTTTTGTAATCCCGCGTCGCAGAGAATGCCGCGATAACCTTTTTCATACTGCATGCGGGAGCAACGAGAAAAACACATGTAAAATGCCTGAATTGTCCGTATTGGTGCTGTTCGCAGCCATATTCATCGTATCCCTGAAAGGTTTCAGGGACCAGTCTTTTTTCCGCCGCTACCTGTTCGACGTGAACGACGTGAAATACCGCAGGGAATATTACCGTCTTATAACATGCGGTTTCCTGCATACCGACTGGTTGCACCTGCTGTTCAACATGATAACCCTGTATTTTTTCTTCGGGGTGCCTTTCGCCGTACTCGGCGAGATGCGCTTTTTTCTGCTGTACTTTGCAGGTCTTGCCTTTTCCAGCCTGTTTTCGTACGCAGTCAATTACCGCAAACCCAACTATGCCGCTGTCGGCGCATCGGGCGCGGTAACCGCCGTGCTTTTCTCGGCCATCATGCTCGAACCGGGCCTAAAACTGATGATAATACCCATACCGCTTCCGATACCGGGTTACGTATTTGCGGTGGCATACCTGCTTTACACCAATTACGGTATGCGCAACTCTATGGGCAACATAGGTCATTCGGCGCATCTGGGCGGCGCTGCCTCCGGCATACTGCTCACGATAATAATGTATCCTTCGGTATTGGTTTACAGCCCATGGGTTACTACCGGGCTGGCTGTTCTGGTATTAGCGCTGATGGGACTGGAGCTGTACCGTCAGGGGCGCGGTTCATGGGGACAACGCTGAAAATACGGCAACGCCTGAAATATGAACGATCCCGCTTCGGAAATACCCGGCGGGATTTTTTTGTAGGTGAATTTTTAATATCCGATTTGTTTCACTATATTTGTAGAATATAGGATGCGGTTAGGCAAGACATTCAAATAAAATTTGATGACTTTGCAATCACCTTTTCCGATATTTGACATGGATATTGTTGTAATGTCTTAATTTAATTATAAACCCAAAATACCTGAATCATGAGTAAAATAGCAAACAAACTGTATTCGATATCCGCCACAGCCACAGGAGGCCGCGACGGACATGTAAAATCGGAAGACGGAATACTCGACGTGGACCTCAAAACACCCGGAGCCATGGGAGGCCAGGGCGGAGCCACCAACCCAGAAGAACTCTTCGCAGCCGGATATGCGGCATGTTTTAACGGTGCGCTTAACCTGGCGGCAAGACTCAAACGCATAACGCCTTCGGAACCTCCCCGGGTAAAAGTCACCGTGTCTTTGGGCAAGGACGAACAGGGCAACTTCCAGCTTGCCGCACGTATAGACGCCAATGTGCCGGGTGTTTCCCAGGACGTTGCGCGTGAACTGGTGGAACAGGCGCACGGCATATGTCCGTATTCCAGGGCTACAAAAGGCAACATCGAAGTCGAGCTCAACGCCACCAGCCACTGACTCGAAGTCTTTGGCACGGATAAACGCGGGAGAGGTTTTTAAAACCTCTCCCGCGTTTTTTTCTCCGTATCGTAAGGCCCTCCGATGTGAAAAACCGTAGGTTATAAGCTCCGGTAAAGGCTTTGCTGAGGTTCTGGTAAAAAAAATATTCGGCAAATGTTTTAAGGTTTAAAAAATATGCATACATTTGCACTCGTCTTTGAGCGGAAAACGGAAAATGACGACCGCGAAGGGAGCATAGCTCAGCTGGTTCAGAGCATCTGCCTTACAAGCAGAGGGTCGGGGGTTCGAACCCCTCTGCTCCCACGAAAAGAAAAAAGCGCCATGTGTTGCTTTTACGTGTTCTTCAACATATAACGCACTTACATTTTTTAGTTGTGTAAGTTGTTGTTATTACGAGGGCTTTAACGGCCCGAGCGGGAGCATAGCTCAGCTGGTTCAGAGCATCTGCCTTACAAGCAGAGGGTCGGGGGTTCGAACCCCTCTGCTCCCACGTGATTAAAAAAAACCGCCGGAATTTTTCCGGCGGTTTTTTTATTTCCCGATTCCGATAGAGTTTTTTACACCACGCTTTCCGTTTCCGGGTCGTAAAGCCCGGCAAACCAATACGAATAATCTTTTTCCGAACCGTCGTCCAGTTTTACGGGGTATGTACGCATGTAAGGCTCCCCGTGCAGAGAAAACGGCACAGGCTTCGAGAACAAAGGCCCGTCGTAGCAAAACGTATGATATTCGCCGTTTTCCCCGCAAGGATCGCATCCTTGCGGAAAGGAATCCACCAGATTGCGCGTTATCTCGCGTCCGGCGTATTCGGAGCCGAGTACCGACGCATCGGTAGTCACTATCACCGTCTTGAGGCCCGACGCGAGAAATTCGTCCATTATTTCTTCTGTTCCCGTATCCCAAAGCGGCTCGACCACCGTTATCCCGTACGGTTCCAGTTGGCTTCGGCGGTAAGACATCACGTCGTGAAGGAATATGTCGCCGAATATGAAATGCGTAACGTCTTTTTTCCTGAAATGAAGTACGGCCTGCCTCATCGCATTTTCATAATCGCGCATGTCGCCGTGCGGAACCAGAGGCACCTTGTACAACGGTATCCCTATCGACGACGCTTGTTTTTCAAGCAGTGAAAGCGGTATATCGTGCATTGACGAACGCTCTTTTGCCGAGTTCACCGTAGTCAGAAGGGCGGTTATGTCGTACAGTCCGCTTCGTAAAGCCTTCAGCAGTGCCAGCGACGAATCTTTGCCTCCGCTCCAGTTGAAAACCGCTTTTATCTTACCGTTCATATCGGACATGTGAGTTTTGTATAAAATTATTCTGGCACAAATATACGCCAATTATCCGTCATCATTTATACGCTCCCGCGGCCATAGGTCGTTTGATATTTATATCTGTCCAGTTAGGGCGCTCACCCGACTGCTCACCGACGTCAGTCGGCTCGGCCTTCGAAATTTTCCATATAGTCGCCTGCCGGGTTAGAAAAATAAACCTCAAATTATCTTAATTGCTTATATTTGTCACCCTGCGGCAACCCGGTGCGCCGGAGCCGTTAAAAAATATCGAAACATGGAAAAACTATACCCGCTTACCTTCAGTCCAATTTTCAAAGACAAGATATGGGGGGGCGACAAGATAAACACGATATTAGGCAAGGAATATCCCGGACTTCCCAACTGCGGGGAAACGTGGGAAATATCAGCCGTTCCAGGAAATGTGTCCTGTGTGGACCGCGGTCCGTTGAAAGGCTGGATGCTCGACAGCCTTGTGAGTGAATACGGAGCTGCGCTTACAGGCGGAAAGATATACCGCCGCTACGGCAACAGCTTTCCTCTTCTGGTCAAGTTCATAAGCGCTGCGGACGATTTGTCCATACAGGTACATCCCGACGATTCTTCGGCTATGGCTCGTCATAACTGTCCCGGCAAGACAGAAATGTGGTATGTGATGGATGCCGATTCCGGTTCTACGTTGATATCCGGGTTTAAAAGGGAGACAACGCGTGAGGAATACCTCCGGTATTTTGAAAGCGGACACCTGACAGACCTGCTTATGACCGTTCCTGTAAAAAAAGGGGACTGTTTTTACATACCGACGGGACGCGTACATTCGATAGGCAGCGGGATACTTTTGGCCGAAATACAGCAATCCTCGGACATAACGTACCGGATATACGACTACGACCGTACGGATTTCTCCGGACAAAAGCGCGAACTTCATGTAGAACAGGCGCTTGACGTCATAGATTTTTCGGCAGCCGGCGATCCTCGCGTAAAATATTCCCCGGTAGGGCAGGGGTGTGCCCGTATGGTGTCTTCACCTTATTTCGAAACATCTGTGATATGCGCCTGCGACACACTCGAACTCAGTTACTCGGATGCGGGCGACAGTTTCGTCATATACACATGCGTGGAAGGCTCTTTTACGCTGGAGACCGACGGTAATGAACCTGTCCGTTCCAAGGCAGGGGAATGCATTCTTATTCCCGCCTCGGTAAGCCACGTGCGGATAGTCCCGGACGAACCCGTAAGAATCCTGCAAACAACGGCTCAATAAAAAACGCCGGCTCTTTATGAGCCGGCGTTTTTTATTGAGCCGTTGTTTGCGTTTGCCAGCCGGATAAAATCAGCTGAGTTCAGCGCGTATCGTCCCGTCCCCGGCAAACACCACCTGTACGTGGTTGTGCAGCGACGTGGACAACGACAGGCCCTTGTAGTCCACTTTTACCGGATACCTCTTGTGGTTGCGGTCCACCAACACCGCCGTAGTAAGCCTCTTCAGGGGTACTGACAAAAGATACCTTACGGCATATATCAGTACGGCGCCGCTGTTAAGCACGTCATCCACAAGCACCACCGAATGCCCTGACAGTTCCTCCATGTCGAAAGAAAACTTGTACGGCGCGAACAGATCTTTCTTGTTCACCTGAAGTTCGCCAAGTTTTACTTCGCGGCCGCTTATTTTCTCCAACTCTTCTTTTATAAGGCAGGCTATCCTGTATCCGCTTTTGGCCACTCCGGCAATGAAAACCTTGTCTTCTTCGAGGTTGGCCTCGTGTATCTGGTGGGCTATCCTGCGTATTTTCAGTCTTATATCCTGATCGGAAAGTATGACAGTCTTTTGCATTTCTCTCATCTTTGGTTTTTCGATACAAACTTAGATAAAAAATTCCATACGTGTTCGGCCCGTTCACATGTCTTTTGCATCCTCCATGAATATCTGCCGCCAGGTCATTCTTCGGTATTTATCCGCGCATCTTCGGCCGGAACGGACGCACCCCTCCGGTGCAAGATGCTGTTTTCCCTCTTTTTAGCCTATTGCTCAGATATAAGGCGGAGTATCCGCAAGCGATGAAAATATCCGTTTTGCCTCCGATATAAATTTATACGCCCGCAAACATAAAAAATACTATCGGCATATCGCCAAAATAACTACTTTTGCGGTCATAGACCGTTTGATATGTAAAAACTTGGAATTATGAAAAAAATATGTTTAATATCGGCAGTGGCGTTATTGTGCCTCGTGTCGTGCACTTCGGACCGTCAGACCGAACTTAAAGGATCTAACCTGCAATACGAAGTGTGGTCATCCGAAAAGATATTCGCTCTTTTGCCCGACCAGGCAAAAGCGGCCGTATGTGACTTTAACGACGATTACCGGAACATAGATTCCGTTTCGGCCGTATTTACCGAGTGTTCCACCACTACCCACATATACAAAAGTAAAAGCGGTACGGTACTCAAGGACGACAGCATGGAATGCCAGACGCTCGGTTCTTCGGACGACCTTACGTATTACGACAAAAAAGGCCATCCGGTACTTCGTTTCATCGAACGTTATCTGCCGGCAACCAACATGACCACGCAAACGCTTCTGTTCTTCGAGGACGGTCAGTACAAAAACGCGTTCATGCGCGCAGTCGAAGGCAATGTCCCGGAACTGATAGACAATATCAATTTCACGGTCTACGAACCCATGACAGGCGAACGTATGGTCGATGATTACGCCGGGAACTGACATTTAATAATCAAACATATTAACTTCCTCGAACAACGATGGATACAGGCCAACTGCTGACCGTGCTGGACCTCTCCGGCGTATGGGCGTTCGCCGTTTCGGGTGCGCTTACGGCCATGCAGAAACGCATGGACGTTTTCGGTGTTCTTATAGTAGCCTTCGGCACATCGTTCGGCGGCGGCACGATACGTGACATACTTATCAACCGTCCGGTCTTCTGGCTCCACAACGAAACGTACCTCTACATACTTTTCATAGCCACTCCGGTGGCCGTAGTATTCCGCAACTATTTGCAATACCTGCGCAAAGCCCTGTTCTTTTTCGATACGATAGGATTGGGCGTATATACCGTCATAGGCATGCAGATAGGCCTCACGTGGGGTTACAGTCCTATGCTCGGCATATGTCTGGGCACGCTTACCGCTTGTTTCGGCGGAGTGGTGCGCGACTTGCTATGTAACGAAGTGCCTCTTATATTCCACCGCGAGATATACGCCACTATATGCGTTGTCGGCGGCGGGGCTTATACGCTTATGATGTACCTCGAAGTGCCGGAGAACATAAACACGCTCGTCACCCTGTTCGGCATCATCGCCGCACGTTTTATCGTGGTACGTTTCAAGTTGTCTTTGCCCGCGCTCAACCTGAAAGACAACATGCCTCACGCCTGAATACAAATGGAAAGCACGGGAGGAATGCCTTTCTCCCGTTTACCGGTGTATCCGCACGGCTGCGATACGGTAACGCGTATATCATAAGAGAATAATAATCCGTTGTTAAACATTCGTATATGCAGATAATAGACGAAAAAGCCGAAAAATTCCTCGAAGAATACATAAACACACCTTCGCCTACCGGTTTCGAGAGCCGCGGGCTGAAATTGTGGCTCGATTACGTAAAACCTTACGCCAATACCGTATTTACCGACACGTACGGTACCACCGTGGCCGTGATAAATCCCGACGCTCCTTACAAAGTGGCCATAGAAGGCCATGCCGACGAGATATCGTGGTTCGTCAACTACATTTCTCCCGAAGGTCTTATATACGTGGTACGCAACGGAGGCTCAGACCATATTGCCGCACCTTCCAAAGTCGTGAACATACATACCGAAAAAAACGGCATCGTCAGGGGTGTGTTCGGATGGCCTGCCATACATACGCGCCTTCGAGCCGGCATAGCGAAAGAAGAAACGCCGAAAGTCGATAAACTGTTCATCGACATAGGCGCCGACGACAAGGCCGGAGTTGAAAAAGCCGGCGTGCAGGTAGGCGACGTGATAACTTATCCGGATGAATTTTTTGTCCTGGGAGGCGATAAATACGTCGGCCGCGCCCTGGACAACCGCATGGGTGGGTTTATGATAGCCCAGGTTGCGCGCCTTCTGCGCGAAAACGGCAAAGAACTTCCTTTCGGACTGTACCTTGTCAACGCCGTACAAGAGGAAGTGGGCATGAACGGCGCGAAGATGATATCCCGTACGATATGTCCGGATGTAGCCATCGTCACCGACGTTACGCACGATACGTCCACGCCTATGATAGACGTCAAAGCCGAAGGCGACATAAAATGCGGTCTGGGGCCTGTCGTATCACGCGCCCCGTCGGTACAGAACAACCTGCGCGCGTTGATACTTGAACAAGCGCGCGCCAACGGCATACCTTACCAGCTTTGCGCCCATTCGTCCACCACCGGTACCGATACCGACGCTTTCGCCTTTTCCGGACGGGGTATAGCCTCGGCTCTGATATCCCTGCCGCTCAGATACATGCACACTACGGTCGAGATGGTCTCGCGCAAAGACGTAGAAAATACGATACGCCTTATTTACCACAGCGTACTTTCCATACCCTTGGGTGAGGATTTCAGATACTTAAAATAACCCCGGTAGCCCTGGCGGGTGAACGACCTCGCCGGACAAAAAATACCGGACGGCCTATGGCGGCAGCCGGAAACCATCGGCAGGGGTAGCACTGCATCCGAAATAGTTTGTAAACGGAGGGAGTTTTATACCCTCCGTTTTGTTTTCCGGGCTTATTGTACTAACTTTGACTCTGAGTCCGCCCCGGTTGCGCGGCCATGCTTCCTTGCGGCGGGGCGGCACATGCGGCCCGGCAGGACAGTAACAACAGTTAAAACCGATGAAACCATGAAAAGCAATTGCGACACTCCGTTCGGTGATCTGGAAATAAACACCCTAGGCCATGCCGGTCTTCTGCTGCGCGTGGACGGGCGCAACATATATGCGGACCCTTATTCTGAAGTCTGCGATTTCTCAGGCATGCCCAAAGCCGACCTTGTACTGATAACGCATGACCATTACGATCACTACGACCCTGCAGCCCTCAGACATATAGTCAAACCCGGCACGTCGTATATCGGCAACATGGCTTGCCGGGAATTGTTCGATGACGTCACATGCCTTAAGAACGGCGAGATGACCTCTTGGAGAGGCATGAAGATAAAAGCCGTTCCCGCGTACAATACCACCGGCATGCGCGCGCCGGGAGAACCTTTCCATCCCAAAGGCGAAGGCAACGGTTACGTGTTGTGTCTTGACGATTTTAAAATATACATAGCCGGCGATACGGAACTGACCGACGAAATGCGCGCACTTACCGGCATGGACATCGCTTTTTTGCCTAAAAACCTGCCTTATACCATGAGCGACGCCATGTTCGTCGAGGCTGCCCGGGCCATAAATCCCCGGATATTGTATCCGTACCACTATTTCGAAATCGACAAGAAAGCCCTGGAAATGGAATTGCCCGGTATCGAATTGCGCCTTTAATGCGGTTTTGCGTACCTTTGGCCTCAAGTTAACGACTAATTAAAAACCGTTCCGGATG
The DNA here is from genome assembly GCA_003150615.1 of Flavobacteriales bacterium. Lineage (GTDB taxonomy): Bacteria > Bacteroidota > Bacteroidia > Flavobacteriales > UBA1820 > Merdimorpha. The sequence continues at coordinate 274,042 of QALN01000003.1, forward strand.
AAATTGATAACCGAAGTGCCGTTGCCGAAAGACATCCCTGAAATATCTTACGGCTCGTCGCTCATGTTCATAGGCTCCTGCTTTGCGTCCAACGTGGGGGAAAAGTTCTCAGCCGCCAAATTCGACGTCAGTGTCAATCCTTTCGGAGTACTGTTCAACCCTTTCTCGGTACTCGACTCCATGGACAGGATCGTAGAACGCAGGTATTTTTCCGAAAGCGACTTTTTCCGCGCCGAAGACGGCTCATACCTCAGTCTCTCGCTGCACGGCGATTTCCGTTTCGCCACTGCGTCCGAAGGCGCGGCGGCCGTAAATGCCCTTATCGACACGCTGTATGAACGGCTGTCCGGGCTGACGCATGTTTTTTACACTTTCGGTACGTCGCAGGTATTCCGCTACCGGCCTACGGGGGAAATATGCGCCAACTGCCACAAGATACCGCAGAAAGAATTTTCGAAAGAAAGCATGACAGCCGGCCAAATAGCGAATCTGGCGCTCTCTGTCGGGGAAAGCCTGCGAAGTATAAATCCCGATGTAAACATCGTATATACCGTAAGCCCTGTGCGTTACCTGAACGAAGGCCCTCTTGGAGCCAATGCCGGCAAAGGCCGGCTGTTCTGCGCTATAGAAGACATACTGGAGCGCAGCGGGGCTGGCAATTATTATTTCCCGGCCTACGAGATAGTGATGGATGAACTTCGCGACTATCGTTATTTTGCCGGCGATATGGTACATCCTAATTCCCTGGCTGTGGATTACATATGGGAAAAGATATGTTCGTGTATGTTCGGAGGCGGTACATTATCCGTGCTTGGCGAAATCGAAAGGATAGAGAGGGATTGTTCCCACCGGCCGTTCAATCCCTCCGGAACCGCTTACAGGGACTTTTGCCGCGCGGCGCTGGAAAGGATAGCTTCGCTCGAAGAGCGTTTTCCGCGTATGGATTTCGGGCCGGAGAAAAACGTTTTGCGTACATGGGCGCCGTAAATCTTTTTTTAAGTTAAATCCCCTGTTGTAAGGGGCTTTAGTTAAATCTATATAAAAAATTCCGTCGAATGGAAAATATTGTTGATTTTTGTATCGGACGAATTTAAAAGAAGAAATCACTACTGTCCCGTAAAAGTGGATAAATAGTTCTTTGAAATTATTGAAATATAGTCACTTACATGGTTTTTTGAAATGAAACGGACTTGATTTTGCAACTTTGCAGTCTAATATAAATAGCTGCTATGTTCCAAGACAAATACGTATTCTCTCAACTAACCGCTTTTCTGAACAGAACTCAGTTCAACAATTATGTTCGCAAGTATGATGGCAACCGATATGTGAAACATTTCACTTGCTGGAATCAGATGCTTGCGAT